>JBEENS010000012.1:0-71421 GCA_041192105.1 Pseudomonadota bacterium
AGCATCGGTCCACGCAGCGCAGGATGCCGACAACGCCCGACGATGAAGAGGCTTTGACAGCCGACATCATCGAGTTCGCCCGCCAGTATGGCCGCTACGGATACCGCCGGATCACGGCGCTTTTGCGGGCATCTGGGTGGATGGTGAACAGGAAGCGTGTTGAGCGCATCTGGCGTCGTGAGGGGCTGAAAGTCCCAGCAAAACAGCCCAAACGGGGGCGGCTCTGGCTCAACGACGGATCGTGCATCCGTCTGCGGCCAGAACGCCCCAACCATGTGTGGTCCTACGACTTCGTCGCCGACCGCACCCACGACGGAAAGGCATTCCGGATGCTCTGTATTATCGATGAGTTCACACGCGAAGCGATTGCCATCCGTGTGGCCAGAAGCCTGAAGTCCACCGAGGTCATCGAGGCGCTGTGCGATCTCTTCGTCGAACGGGGCGTCCCAGCCCACATACGTTCTGACAACGGCCCGGAGTTCGTTGCCCTGGCGCTCAGGCAATGGATTGCAGCTGTGGGCGCCAAGACCGCTTACATAGAACCAGGCAGTCCCTGGGAAAATGGCTACTGCGAGAGCTTCAACGGAAAGCTTCGTGATGAGCTGCTCAATGGTGAGATCTTCTACACGCTGAAAGAGGCAAAGATCATGATCGAAGCCTGGAGACGGCACTACAATACCGTCAGGCCGCACTCGTCGCTCCGCTACCGCCCGCCAGCACCAGAAGCAATCTGCTGGCCGCCGGGGCAGTCCGCTGACGGCCAGCTAGCGCAAACGCCGCTCATAAACTAACATTGCAACTGGACCACTCAGTGGGGGCCGGTCAGTGGGCATGTCCTCGCCCGACTTGCGCGCCCAGTCCGCCAGCGAGGTGGCAAGGGAGGCAAGCTGCGGCGCGCTGGCGCTCTCACTCGAGGAGCGATCTCATTGTCGCCAAATTCAATTCCATCGTTCGTAACGAGCCAAGTCGATCCGGATATCGTCACGCCTATCGTACTGGGCGACTAATTCTGCGGTCGCTAATTTTTAGCAGAATCGGCCCGCTTAAGCGGGCTGGAGATTTACAATGCCAAGCTTCATGCGTGCTCGGGCCATCAGGTCTTCGTTATCCCTTAAGACATAACCCTTCTCAATCATCCGGGTCATGTACTGCTTGTTGTAGAGGAACGAGACTATGAATTGCCAAAGGCCAAGCGTGCAAATCGAAAAAATCAAATGCAGTGCGGCAACGCCCAATTCGCCGCGAAAGAGCGGAACAAACCAACCGAAAAAAAGATAGGTCCAGCTAAATCCAAAATAGCCGTTGCGAGTTAGCCCATTGACCGGATGCTGAATTGTGACACGGTGCGCCATTGTTTTCCCCTGCAAGCCCCGCGCGCAGAATACTTTAATTCTTGCTATTTACCAGCGAGGGCATTTATCGGCCCCGCCCGCCTTCGGGGATGCCCGCGCGCCGTCGCCCAGTCCAATACCTGTTCAATTCGACCTCGAAGGCGCGTGGCGGTCTCGGTCTTCGTCTGCCAAATCGGCTCCAGAATGGCCATGACGTGCGAAAGCTCAACATCCTGCACCAACAGGTGCCCGATTTTGGGGTAGGCAAAACTGGCTAAGCTATTTGCCCACTGTTCACGGTGCTTGGCATTGCGCCACCCCGCCTCATGGGCGGCGATGAAGGCTTCGGCGCTCGCCTTGAAGGTTAGCGCCTTGCCCTGAGCGGCTTTCAGGGCGCTCCGTGCGGCCCGCTTCTCTGCGATGGGGTCAATACCCGCCCGTATCTTCTCGCGGGCCAGGCGGGCCGCCTCTCGCGCCCCTGCAAGCGTTACTGTGGGTAAGCTGCCTAACCCCATCTCTCGGCGTTTATCGCCTGCCGTGTAGCGCAGCAGCCATGACCGCGCTCCGCCCTTAGTCACTTGTAGGGTGAGGCCGTCAACGCCGACCACAGCGTGCGCGCCCGGTTCCGTCAAACGCGATACCGCCAAGGCCCCTAGCTCTTTCGCTTTACGTGGCATCCTTCCGCCTCTCAACTGACCCCATACCTACCCGCCAATAGCTATGCGATTAGGTGCGATGTCAAGCGTCCGCATGAGATGATAAAATCGCGATAAACACTGTCAAATATGGATTTTTGAGATGTTGTGAGACGGGGTAAAGTTCGATTGCGGGGGAGCTTGGCTCCACCAATCCCCGCCTATCACCAGCATCACCGAATCTGCACCGCCCTCACGGGGCGGGAATTGGTGGAGCCAAGCGGCTGAACGCCCCGCGGCGGGCTAGCGTCAGCGTAGTGCCCGCGCGCAGTAAGGGGCGCGAAGCGCGCAGGCACCCTGCTAAAACAATCGCCGCGAGGGTGACTCGATCTATCTCTGTCGCTACTCTCCCGCCCATGCGCTTCACCAACAAACACGTTGTCGTCACCGGCGCGGCCTCCGGGCTGGGTTTGGCCATCGCCCAAGCGGCGGAAGCCGAGGGCGCCACCATCACCGCCATCGACCGCGTCACCGCGCCATTCACCACCAGCCGCATCTGCGACATCAGTGATGAGGACCAGGTCAAGCGGGCGCTGTCAGGCCTGTCGCGCATCGACGCCGTGGTTAACAGCGCCGGCATCGCGCGCCGCGCCAAGGTCGATGAGACCGACATGGCCGATTATGACTCGGTGATGGCGGTCAATGTGCGCGGCGCCTTCCTGATCTCCAAACACGCCCTGCCCCATCTACGCGCCTTTGGCGGATCGGTGCTGCACCTGTCGTCGGGCGTCGCCACCACCGGCACACGCAACCGCGCCGCCTACAGCGCCAGCAAGGGCGCCATCATTTCGCTGACCAAAAACATGGCGCTGGACTATGCTGCGGACAAAGTGCGGGTGAATTGCATCTGTCCAGGCTTCGTCAACACGCCGCTGCTGGCCAGCCTGACGCCGGAGCGCCGCGCCAAGCTGACCGCTCTGCATCCGCTGGGCCGGATGGGCGAGCCCGAGGACATCGCGCATATGGCGCTGTTCCTGATTTCCGATCAGGGATCATGGATCACCGGCCAGGCCATCGCGGTGGATGGCGGCTATAATGTCGGCCACAGCGAAGACATCTAGGATTTTGCCTTGAGCGCCTTTGTCGACGCCCGCACGCTTCCCTCCGGCACGGTGCTGACGCCCGATATCGCCATTGTCGGCGGCGGGCCGGCGGGCATCAGCCTCGCGCTGGCGCTGGCGAATACCAAGCTCGATATCCTGCTGCTGGAATCGGGCGGCGCGAATTTCGATCCGGCGGTGCAGGCCCTCTATTCCGGAACGCAAAGCGGCGACGACTATGCCGCGCTGGAGGCGGGCCGGCTGCGCTTCCTGGGCGGCGGCACCAATCACTGGGGCGGCTGGTCGCGGCCACTGGACGCGCTCGATTTCGAAAAGCGCGACTGGGTGCCCAATTCCGGCTGGCCATTCGCGCGCACCGCGCTGGAGCCTTATTATCCGCGCGCCCAGGCGCTGATCGAGGCCGGGCCGTGGATCTATGACAAGGGCGACAGCGTCGCTTCAGCCAAGACCCCCATGCTACCCCTCGGCGCAGGTGGGCTTTACACAAGCTGGTTCCAATTCTCCAAGACCCGCGACGGCGTGCTGCCTACACCTTTCGGCACCCGCTATCAGGGCGACCTGAAGGTGGCGGCGAACATCAAGCCGCTGCTGAATGCCAATGTCACCGCCATTCGCCTGGCGCCGGACGCAAAACGCGTGGACCGGCTGGATATCGCCACCTTGGGCGGCAAGCGTTTCACGGTGAAGCCCCGTCATGTCGTGCTGGCGGCGGGCGGCATGGAGAATGCGCGGCTGTTGCTGGCCTCGAACGATGTGATGAAGACCGGCGTGGGCAACCAGAACGACCTGGTGGGGCGCTTTTTCGGCGACAATCCCGTTCCGCGCGATGTCGCGACGCTAGTGTTGTTCGGCGGCAAGCGCGCGCCCTATTACGGAAACAATCTCAACATGGGCAATGGCGCGGTTATGCGCGCCGTTTTCGCGCCCACCGCCGCCTTTGCGCGGCGCCGGCATGTGATGGGCTCGCTCACCACCATGGAGCAGCCGGTGGAACTGGATGAGACCGGCAAGGCTGCGGTCATCACCACCGCCATCGCGCTGGGAGTGGATGCATCGAACGCCAGCGCCTATTCGGTGGGCTGCGGCATGGAGCTGATGCCCGATCCCGACCGGCGCCTGACCCTTACCGGCGAAAAAGATGCGCTGGGCTTGCCGCGCCTGAAGCTTCACATGCGCGTCACCGATGCCGATTTCGCCAAGTATCGGCAGACACTGGCCGAGCTAGGACGGCAGTTCCTGGCGTCCGGCACCGGCCTGCTACGGCTCAACTGCGCCGCGCGCGAGGACTGGCTGAAGAATATGGACTGGGGCCATCACCATCTGGGCACCGTGCGGATGCATATCGATCCCAAACAGGGCGTGGTGGATGCCAACGGCAAGGTGCACGATATCGGCAATCTGTTTGTCGCGGGTAGCGCGGTGTTTCCCACCTATGGCGCATCCAATCCGACCTTGAACCTGATCGCCCTGACGCTGAAGCTGGCCGATCATCTGAAAAAGGTGGCGGCATGAAGCGCAGAGCCGTCTTGGCCGGACTGGTGGCAGCAGGCGCGGCGATGGCGGCTGGCCTGTATCGTTTCACGGACATTTTCGTGAAGCATTACCCGCCCACGCCCTATGACGATGTACTGGGGCAACTGGCGGACCGGCAGCAGGCGGCCCGGCTGGGCGCCTTGGTGCAAGGCGCACCCGACGCACAGGTTCTGACGGCGCGGCTACGGACAATCATGCCGGATGGCCTGGCGGCGGCGGCGCAGGCCGATATCGCGGCGGGACGGCTGACGGAAGTGAATGGCTGGCTGCTGCCGGCGACCGTCGTGCTGCTGGCGGCGCTTGCGGCCAAGACCTAGGCAGGTTTGGCCGGAATCAGGCCGCGCAGCGAATTGCCGAAGTAAAATCCATTTTCCAGATCATTCGGCATCAGCGTCACTTCACGCGCCCTGCCCTCAGCGATTAGTTCGGCGCGCAGGCAGCCGCCCAGCACACCGGCGGTGAGCGGCGGCGTCAGCAGCACACTATCGCGCTCGACAAAAAGATTACTGCGCGCGCCTTCGGTGAGCTCGCCGCGTTCGTTGCAGAAAACGACTTCATCGGTGCCCAGGCGTGTGACTTCGCTTTCGTACAGGTCCCGCCCGCTGGTCTTGTGGCGCAGGAACAGGTCGCTGCTGTTGGTGCGCTGCGGCGAGATCGCATAGGTCCAGTGCGCCGGATTGGGAGCCAGGTCGTGCGCGGTAGCGAGATGGCTACCCTGCTCATCCAGAGTGAGACGGACTCGCTGGGCGCTGGACTTGCCCGCCACGGCGTGATGCAGCGCGATCCGGGCGGTGCAGGAGTCGAAATGCAGGCCCAAGGCCTTGGCCGAGGCTTCCATGCGGGCGAAATGACGATCCAGCCGGATAAAACTGTTTTCCCAGCGCAGGGTTTCGATCAGTTCCAGCGGTTGCCGGACGCTTTCAAAAAACCGCGCCTTGAGCAGACACTCGGCATATTCGCTTTCCAGCTGCGAATCCTGCACCACACCGCCGCCGATTCCGAGTTCGCCTTCGTTGCCGGCAATCGCAAGCGTGCGGATGGCGACATTGAAACGCGCCGACCCATCCGGCGCGAAATGCCCGATGGCGCCGCAATAGGCCTGGCGCGGCGATGTCTCCAGTTCGTGCAAGATCTCCATGGCGCGTATCTTGGGGGCGCCGGTGACCGAGCCACAGGGAAACAAAGCGCGCAGGATATCGGTTGCGCTCACATCGTCGCGTTTTTGCGCCGTCACCGTCGATACCATCGTGTGCAGGGTGGGATAGGTTTCTATCCGGAACAGGTCGGACACCTCCACACTGCCGCCTTCGGCAATACGGCTGAGATCGTTGCGGATCAGGTCCACGATCATCAGGTTCTCGGCGCGATCCTTGACACTGGCGGAAAGCTGGGCGCGTTCGGCCTCATCGCTCCCGCTGCGCGATATGGTGCCTTTCATGGGGCGGGTGGTCAGCCTGCCGTCCGGGGAAAGATCAAAAAACAATTCCGGCGACAGACTCAAAATCTGGCGCGCGCCATCATCGACAAAGCCGCAATGCGGCGCGCCGCTCTGCGCCCGCAGTTGCTCGTATAGCGCGCGCGGTTCGCCCAGGAAGGCGAAGTGGGCTCTGAAGCTGAGATTGGCCTGATAGATATCGCCGGCGGCGATATAATCCTTCACCGCCGCAAACCGCGCGCCATAGGCGGCGGCATCCCATTCCAGCGTCAGCGGACCGGCATAGGCCCTGCCCGCAGCCGGCGGCGCCTGCCCGGGGCCATCGAACACCCCCAGCCGCAGCAGTGGCCCGGCCTCAGGCGTCAGGCCGGCCAGTTTCGGCTCCAGAACGGTGCCCAACTCATAACCCAGCCAGCCGGCGACATGCTTTCCCGCCGCCAGCGCCGTCTCCAGGGCAGCCAGGGCAGCCGGCACTTCGGTGGTCGTGTCAGCCCGGATGACGTGGCAGGGATCGGCAAAAACCTGCCGCCCGGGACCGTCATCGAGGAGTACCAGCATATGCAACCCTAGGTTGTTCTCGGCTGAAGCAGCGCCTTGAACGAGAACGAAGCGGCACCATATCAGATCAGAGACCAGCAGACGTGAGGGGTACAAAACGGTCCCGGCAGCCGCTCAAGGGGGCTGACATGAACAGGCATATGATTTTCTCAAGCCCATATCTGTTGGGCTTTGAACATCTGGAAAGGCTGCTGGAACGCACCGCACGAACCGGCGGCGATTCCTATCCGCCCTATAACATCGAAGAGCTTCCCGGCGACGGAGGAGCCCTTGGACAAGCCGGCGGAATCCGCATTGCGCTGGCGGTTGCGGGCTTCTCGAAAGACGAACTCAGCGTCACCGAAGAGGACCACCAGCTGGTGGTCCGCGGCAAGCAGGCGGAGCCAGACGGCAAAACGTTCCTTCACCGTGGCATCGCGGCACGACAATTTTTGCGCAGCTTCGTCCTGGCGGACGCATGGAAGTCAGCGCAGCCGCGTTGGAAAACGGATTGCTGAAGATTGATTTGGTCCGCCGACAGGTCCAACCCCGCCTGCGCACCGTAGAAATCAAGACATGAGGTTTATGATGACGAACAGATTTGAAAGCGACG
Organism: Pseudomonadota bacterium; assembly: GCA_041192105.1. Lineage (GTDB taxonomy): Bacteria > Pseudomonadota > Alphaproteobacteria > Micropepsales > Micropepsaceae > Rhizomicrobium. The sequence goes on from JBEENS010000012.1 coordinate 7,206, forward strand.
ATATGGACGACACCCAGCTGCTCGCGGGCCGCATCACCTATATCAAGCCGACCGGCAGCGACGAAGCGCACCGCCTGGGCCTGATCCCGGCCAACATCGAGCTGCCCGCCGGCATGAAGCTGTATGTGCTGCATGCCGAGGACGGCAGCGTGCTGGGCTTCACCGATGGCTATGCCAGCGCCTATGGCGCGGCGGTCCAGAACGAACTCACCCCCGTCAGCCTGCACTGACGGTGGGCTGACGGTGCACAAAAAGGCCGGGCGCTCACGCGGCCGGCTTTTTTGTTTGGCAAAGATTGCTAGAGTGGCGTCATGCGCAACACATTCTTCGGCCTCACCGCCCTCGCCCTTCTCTTCACTGCCCCTGCCTTGGCCCAGAACGCCGAGCCGGAGGCCGTCAACCCTGCGCCGCCGCAGCCCGTCGCTGTCGAGCTCGCACCCAGCAATCCGCCCATGACCGGGCCAAAGCTGCTGATCTCCACCGCCATGGGTGACATCACGCTGCAGCTGGATTCGGTGCGCGCGCCCAAAAGCGTCGCCAACATTCTGGGCTATGCGCGCGCCAAGCATTATGACGGCACCATCGTCTACCGCGTCGCGCCCGGCTTTGTGATCCAGATGGGAAGCTGGGAAGCGGGCGGCAAAGGGCGCGGCGTCCGTCCCGCGCCGGTGCCGCTGGAAGCCAATAATGGTCTTTCCAACTTGCGCGGCACCGTCGCGCTGGCGCGCGAAGAAGCCCCCAACACCGCCAAGGCCGAGTTCTTCATCAACCTGGTCGACAATGTGCGGCTGAACCACAATCCCAGCGATCCGGGCAACAACACCGGCTATGCCGTATTCGGCCAGGTGATCTCGGGCATGGCTGTGGTGGAGGCGATCGGCAATGTGCCGGTGGGCGACAATGGCCCGATGCCGGGCCAGGCGCCCGTCACGCCCATCCTGATCAAGAGAGTCGCGATCGTGAAATAACGGCTAGGCTGCCGAGGAGGCAGCACCGTTCTTTTCGCCCGTGAGGATGGCGTACAGGGCTTCCCCGGTGGAGGCCGAGCGCAATTTTTCGCAGACCGCCTTGTCGCGCAGCAGGCGCGAGACCCGGGCCAGCGCCTTGAGATGATCGGCGCCTGCATTTTCCGGGGCCAGCAGCATGAACACCAGATCGACCGGCTGGCTGTCCACCGCTTCATAATCGATGGCGTTTTCCAGCCGCGCAAAGATACCGATAATGGTTTTCACTTCGGTCATGCGGCCGTGCGGAATGGCGATGCCGGCGCCGACGCCGGTGGTACCAAGCCGCTCGCGTTCGACCAGGGTTTCAAAGATACGGCGTTCGGAAATGCGAGTCAGGCCGTGGCTGCGCGCCGCGAGTTCCTGCAGCAACTGCTTCTTGGACTGTGCCTTCAGCGCCGGCAAAACGGCGTCGGGCGCGAGCAGGTCGGCGATGTTCATCAACAGTCCCGGTGAGGTCCGCGTGCGTGATAGTTCCGCGCGGAGAGTATGTACCGCCCTGCGTCCGGCAGGGCCCCGCTCAAAAGCGGCGGGTTCATAGGCCGGTGCCCCGGCAATGTCAATCTTGACATAAACACCGGTAAATAAAGGAGAGGTTCGGCGTTTCAGCGATAGCCCGCGGCCTGCGAAGTCTCGCCTGCTTTAAGCCGGCGGCGTTCCACAGAAGAGGGTATCCGCAGGGCTTCGCGGTATTTGGCCACGGTGCGGCGCGCGATGTTCACACCGTCCGCGGTCAGCAGGCAAACGATGCGGTCATCCGACAGGATCTCGCGCGGTTCCTCATTCTCGATCATCTCGCGGATGCGGTCGCGCACCGCTTCGGCGCTATGCGATTCGGCGCCGTTCACCGACTGGATCGAGGCGGTGAAGAAGTATTTCAGCTCGAACAGCCCGCGCGGGGTGGAGATATACTTGTTGGAGGTGACGCGGCTGACCGTGGATTCATGCATCGAGATCGCGTCGGCGATGATGCGCAGGTTCAGCGGCCGCAGGTGGCGCACGCCATGGGTGAGGAAGGCGTCCTGGTGGCGCACGATCTCGCTGGCGACCTTCAGGATGGTGCGGGCGCGCTGGTCCAGGCTCTTGACCAGCCAGTTGGCGGTGTTGAGGCAGTCGGCGAGATAATTCTTGCTGTCCTTGTCGCGCGCGGTTTTCGACACCGTGCCGTAATACTGGTTGTTGACCAGAAGGCGCGGCAGCGTGTCGGAATTGAGTTCAATCAGCCAGCCGCCATCGGGGCCGACCTTGACGAACACGTCGGGCACGACCGGCGTCACCGGTTCCGAGCCGAAGGCCAGGCCGGGCTTGGGATTAAGCTGGCGGATTTCGGAAATCATGTCGCCGATATCTTCCGCGTCCACGCCGCACAGCGCGGTCAACTGGCTCATGTCACGGCGGGCCACCAGGTCGAGGCGGGTCATCAGCGCTTCCATGGCGGGATCGAAGCGGTCTTTCGCCTTGAGTTGCAAGGACAGGCATTCGGCAAGATCGCGGGCGCCAACGCCGACCGGATCGAAACCCTGTAGCACGCCCAGCACGGCCTGCACGTCCTCGATTTCGCAGCCCAGGCGATTGGCGACGTCCATCAGATCGGTGCGCAGATAGCCGGTTTCGTCCACCGCATCGATCAGCGCCAGCAGGATCATGCGATCCTCCGGCAGCAGGGCGGCGATGGAAAGCTGACCTTCCAGATGATCCTTCAGCGACAGTTGCGCCGCGACCGACGATTCCAAATCGTCCTCGCCTTCATAGGCATTGCCGGACTTCACCGTGGTCCAATCCGTCAGCGAGCCGGACTGCGGCCCTTCGGCGACGCGGCTGGTGGGAATCTCGCTGTCATACATATTGTCGTGCGCCGCCTGGTCCATATCGGCGGTCTTGGAGAAATCCTCGCGGGACAGGGCCTCGTCGGCGCGCTCGCCGGACGTGTCGGCGGCGGTGTCGGCGGTTTCCTGGGCAGGTCCGGCTTCGCGGTCGTCGCGCTCTAGCAGTGGGTTCTTTTCCAGTTCGGATTCGCAATATTCCGCCAGCTCAATATTCGACAATTGCAGCAGCTTGATCGCCTGCTGCAATTGCGGCGTCATGACGAGCGACTGGCCCTGCCGGATTTCGAGTCTTTGCCCCACGCCCGCCATCAGATCATCTCACAGCGAGAATTTTTCGCCGAGATAGACGCGCCGCACATCGCGGTCGCTGACGATCTCGGTGGGCGTGCCTTCCTTCAGCACGCGGCCATCATGGAGAATATAGGCGCGGTCAATCACATCCAGCGCGTCGCGGACGTTATGGTCCGTGATCAGCACACCGATGCCACGGTCCTTGAGCTGGCGGACCAGGTCGCGGATTTCCCCAACCGCGATGGGGTCGATGCCGGCGAACGGTTCGTCCAGCAGGATATAAGAGGGATGCGTCGCCAGGCAGCGCGCGATCTCGACACGGCGGCGTTCGCCGCCGGACAGCGCCACGGCGGGCGTGTTGCGGACATGGGTGATGCCGAATTCCGCCAGCAGGGCTTCGACCATGGCTTCGAGCCGTGCGCCATCGGGCTCCAGCAGTTCGGCAGTGGCGCGGATATTCTGTTCGGCGGTGAGGCCGCGGAAGATCGAGGCTTCCTGCGGCAGGTAGCCGATGCCCAGCCGGGCGCGGCGATACATGGGCAGCCGCGTCACGTCATGGCCGTCCACTTCGATGCTGCCGGTGTCGGCCGCAATCAGGCCGGTGATCATGTAGAAGCAGGTGGTCTTGCCGGCGCCATTGGGGCCGAGCAGCCCCACCACTTCGCCGCGCTTTAACGAAAGGGAAACCGATCGCACCACCGGACGCTTGTTGAAGCTCTTGCCGATGCGCGTGACCACCAGCCCCTTGCCGCCTTCAACAAGACGCAGAGAGTCGGCCTCGCCGTCTGTTTGCTCGTTTTCTGTGCTCTTGTCGGTCATTGGCAAAAATCATGCCTGTTCGTGTTTAAGGAACCGTGAATTACTGGGTATTTCCGCCGCCGGGGTGGAAAACGGCCTGCACGCGGCCGGATGTGCCCGCCGCTTTCGCGCCGCCCAATGTGGCCTGGCCGGTGACAAGATTGGCGGTAAGCTGCGAGCCGCGCATCACATCCTTGCCCTTCTTGAGCACGACATTGCCATTCATGGTCACGGTCTTGGGGCCGACCGCATAGACGCCATTTTCGCCCGTGACGGTGCCGACGGTCGGCGAATCCACCACCACATTGCCGGTGGCGATGACCTTTTCGGGATCGCCCTTCACGGTGGTGACGCGCACCGAATTGGCGCGCAATTTCATGTCGCCCTGCACCACCACGACATTGCCCTGCCATGTACCGGTCTTGCCATTGAGATCGGCCAGGAAGGCATCCGACGAAATATTGATGTCAGCATTGGAATTGTTGCGCTTGGCGGCGGGTTTCGCGGCGGCGGGCTTGGCCGCCTGCTGGGCGTTGAGGCCGCCGCTGACCACGGCGCCAAACGCAAAAGCCAAAGTGAAAACCAGAAGTTTTTTCATTTGCCGGATCCGTGAAGCGTCATCTGGACATTGCCGCTGAGGGTGAGAAGGTTGGTATTGCGGTCGGCGTGAAAGCTGTCGGCCCGCAGGGTGCCGTCGGGTCCCTGCCCGGTCACCGGCTCATGGCCGTGCACCACGCTCTGCTTGAGATCCATCGCCGCCGTCTTGCTGTGCAGTTCATAACCGGTGTCGGTGAAGACATCGATGCCGCCGGTCAGTTCCAGCTTTCCCGCCGCCATGTCCACCATGCCGGCGCGAGCGCGGGCGTTGATCCAGCTGTTCTTGTCCAGCGCCAGATCGGCTTCCAGGTTTTTCAGGCTGGCCTTCCTGGTATTTTTGGAATCCTGCACCGCCATGTCGGCGGTGATGACAAAGGGATTGCCGCGATCGTCGGCGCCGGTGAGCCGGGGCTTGACCATGGCCAGATCGTTCTCGATGCGGCCCAGTTTTTCATAGGACATGGCGAGCTGGCGCGGTTGGCGCTGCACGAAAAAGAAGGCCAGCACCGCCGCGATGATCAGGAAGGCACCCAGCGACAGAACCCGCTTCATCAGATGGACGAATTTGGAATAGCGCAGGGCCTCGATCGCCGTGGTGCGGACGCGCGCCGACCAGTCATATTGCGGGGCGCCGTTACTTGCTGCCATGCTCATGCTATTCCCGCACGCAGGCAGTCATGGATGTGCAGGATGCCGACCGGCTTCTTATCACCGACCTCCAGAACAAAGAGGCGGGTGATCTTGTTTTCATTCATGAAGGTCAGCGCCTCGGCGGCCAGTTGGCCGGGGGCCGCGATCTTGGGATTGCGCGTCATGATGTCGGACGCCTTGCGCCCCAGGAAATCGTCGCCGTTGATGTGACGCGACAGGTCGCCGTCGGTGATGATGCCGGTCAGGCCACCCTCAGCGTCCACCAGTCCGACGCAGCCAAAGCGGCGCTCCGCCATCACCAGCAGCACGTTGCGCATGGCAACATCATCGCGGATCAGCGGGGTTTCGGCACCGCCATGCATCAGGTCGCAGACGCGGATCAGGGCGCGGCCAAGGCTGCCGCCGGGATGAAAGTCGCGATACTGGTCGGGCGAAAAGCCCTTGCGTTCCATCAGCGCCACGGCCAGCGCGTCGCCCAGGCTGAGCATCATGGTGGTCGAGGTGGTGGGCGCCAGGCCCATCGGGCAGGCCTCAGGTGCGCGCGGCAGCAGCAGCTTCACATCGGCCGCCTTGATCAGGGTGGAGTCCGGATTGGCGCCGATGGCGATGATGGGAATGCGATGGCGCTTGGCATAGGTGACGAGATCGGACAGTTCCGCCGTCTCGCCGCCCCAGGACAGCAGCAGCAGCGCGTCCTGGCGGGTGATGGCGCCCATGTCGCCATGGCTGGCTTCGGCGGGATGGACGAAATAGGCGGGCGTGCCGGTCGATGACAGGGTGGCGGCGAGCTTGCGGGCGATATGGCCCGACTTGCCCATGCCGCTGACGATGATGCGGCCCTTGGCGGCCAGCATGAGGCCCACCGCGCTGGTGAAATCGCCATCCAGGCAGTCGGCAAGGTTTGCCAGCGCGGCGCTGGCCGTGGTCAGCACGCGGCGGGCAGCGGCCAGATCGCAGGCCGCGGAATCGCCGGTGACAGGAGTGAGATTTGCCTTGGAGGGGGCCATTCAAGCCTTTGATAATATTAAGCGTTTCTACGCCCAACAGCCTAGTCCACCGCAAGTTACGGCGGCGTTAAGCGAATTTCGTGCCAAGTTTCGCGCGAAATGGCACCGACCGCAAGGCGGACAGGTTTACGGTGCAAACGCTCCGTACACGGTGCATTACTCAGTGGGCGAAGATGTCTACATCTTCCCAGCCGGCCAGGTCCAGCTCGACGCGGCCCGGCAGGAAATCGAAACAGGCCTTGGCCAGATGGGTGCGGCTTTCGCGTGCCAGCATGGCATCCAGTATGGTTTTCAACTGATGCAGATGGGCGACGTCGCTGGCGGCATAGGCCAGCTGCTTTTCCGAAAGGGTCTTGGCGCCCCAGTCCGACGATTGCTGCTCTTTCGACAGTTCGACGCCCAGCAGTTCGCGCACCAGATCCTTGAGCCCATGCTTGTCGGTATAGGTGCGCACCAGCTTGGAGGCGATCTTGGTGCAATAGACCGGCTTGCAGTCGACATTCAGGTAACGGCGGAACATGGCGATGTCGAAACGGGCGAAATGGAACAGCTTGGTGGTGCCAGGATCGGTCAGCAGCTTTTTCAGATTGGGCGCCGCATAGCTGTCGGCCGCGAACTGCACCGCATGACAGACGCCATCCCCCGCCGACAATTGCGCCAGGCAGAGCCGGTCGCGGAAGGGATTAAGGCCCAGCGTTTCGGTATCGATCGCCACCACAGGCCCCAGGTTCAGGCCGTCCGGCAGGTCGTTCTGATAAAGCTTTATCTTCATGACGGCTCAATAGCGCAGGAAGCGTTAAATTCATAGGCTGGGCCGATGGAGACCAGTCAGGCCGGGCAAATGCGGGAGCGATGGGGCGGGATTGCCTTTTCGCTGCTGCTGCACGGCGCGATGCTGCTGGCCGCCCTCTGGTATCTCGCGCACCGCCCGCCCATGCAAAAGACGATGTTTCGCACCCTGCCGGTCGAACTGGTGATCGGCGGCGCCCTGGGCCAGGGCAGCGCCACGCCCGCCGCCCAGATGCAGGTGGCGCGGCCCCGCCCCGACAGCGCGCCGGTCCGGACCGGAACGAATCCCGAGAGCATACGTGCGCCGGTGGATGCCTTCTCCGCCAGGCTGCGCGCCCTGGCGCAGTTGAAAGTCCCCGATGCGGTCCTTCCAAATGCCGACACCAGCGGCGCCCCCAACAGCGGCGGCGCCGGGGGCGGTGAGGGCAATTATGCCCTGAAGGATTTCATCCGGGCGCAAATCCTGCGGCGCTGGCTGCCCGATCTCAGCCTTCGCGGCGCGCGCAACCTGCCGGTTCTGGTTCAGGTGCGGCTGCTGAGCAGCGGCGTGATCGACGAAGTCACCGTGGTGGACCAGGCGCGTTTTCACAGCGACAGCGCCTTTCGCAACATGGCGCTCAGCGCGCGGGATGCGGCGCTGCTGGCCTCGCCCATCCAGTTGCCGCCGGGACGCTATGAGCGGGTGACGGTACTGACCATCGATCTCGATCCCAAGGCGGTCTTACGGTAAATCACGCGCCAGCCGGAAACCCGTCAGCGTCGAATAATCATAATCGCCCGTGCCGTTTTCCGCGGCCCCTGCCCGCGCGGCACTACGGATGAAGATCGGCACATTGTTCCACGAGCCACCGCGAATGCTGCGCCGGATGCAGAAGGAATCCGTCCAGGCGCGGCCGTCAGCGGGCGCGCCGACATAGGAAGGGTGCCAGCAATCCGCCGTCCATTCCCAGGCATTGCCCAGCATGCCGCTGACGCCGAAGGGATTGGGCGCAAAACTCTCCACCGGCGCCAGCAACCGGTTGTCCCATTTGCTGCCGCAACCATTGCAGTTGGCGTTGCCGGTGCCGATCTCCTCGCCCCACCAGCGCGCAGTGCTGGTGCCGGCACGGGCGGCATATTCCCATTCCGCCTCGCTGGGCAAGCGATAGGGATTGCGATTGCTCAATAGCGGGCGGGCGGCCCGGGCGCGGCTGTTGATCCAGTCGACAAAGGCTTCGGCGTCCTTCCAGTCTAGGCAGACGGCGGGCCATAGCGGCGGCTCGACATCGGTGGGCGTGGCGGCCTGGCCGCGATGCAGCTGCTTCCAGCCCAGGCCCAGCAATTCGTTGCAGGGCTTGGGCCGATAGCCTGTGACATTGAGGAAGGTGAGAAACTGCGCGCTGGTGACGGGGAATTTTCCCAGCGCAAAGGCCTTCACCGTCACCGCATGTTGCGGCCCTTCGGAATCGAACCGCCCCGGCTCGCGCGCCGGGCTGCCCATCAGGAATTTTCCCGCCGGGATGGCCACCATCTGAGGACATTCGGGACATTCGGTGAAATTGCGGTCTTCCTTGCCCTGCCCGCCCAGCAGCAGAACGACGGCCAGCAAGAGGGTGATGCGCAACCAAATCATGGCCTGCATAAGAGCAGGAACGCGCTGGCTTGCAACGTGTTTTGGCTTACAGATAAAGACAGATCATGGCCAGCATGTATCCCGGTGCGATAATCGCATTCTGGCGCGCAACGCGGTGCTGAGCCGGGGTCCGACCGAAGAAGAAACCGCCTATCTGGCACAGGGCAGTTTCGCGGGCTGAAACATCCCTCTATAACCGCCCGCCATGAATATCCTGATCGCCTGTGATTCCTTCAAAGACGCGCTTGCCGCCGACGCGGTGTGCCGCGCCATCGCTGCGGGATTGAAGAAAAGGCATCCCGGCGCACGCGTCACCGAAATGCCGTTGTCGGATGGCGGCGAAGGGCTGCTGGACGTGTTGCGCGCGCCCCTCGGTTTGAACTGGATCGAATCCGAGGTCGCCGATCCGCTGGGCCGCCCCGTCAAGGGCCGCTATGGCCTGTCGGCGGATCGCCAGACCTGTGTGGTGGAAATGGCGGAGGCCAGCGGGTTGCAACGCCTGACCCTGGCGGAGCGCGATCCGCTGAAGGCGTCAACCTTCGGCACCGGCCAGTTGCTGGCCGACGCCAAAGCGCATGGCGCCAGGCGCGCCATCCTGGCCATCGGCGGCAGCGCCACCAATGATGGGGGCATCGGCGCGGCGGCGGCGCTGGGCTGGGGTTTTCTGGATGCGGACGGCAACGCCGTGCCACCGGACGGCGGGCATCTGAAGAACATCGTCCGCCTGGTGCCTGCTGCAGCACCGTTCGAAAGCATGGACGTGTTGTGCGACGTCACCAATCCGCTGTTCGGACCCAAAGGCGCGGCCTGGGTCTATGGCCCGCAAAAGGGCGGAACGACGGAGAGCCTGACATTCCTCGACGAAGGCCTGCATCACATCGCGGCGCTGGTTTCGGCGCAATTGGGCCGCGACATCGCCCAGACACTGGGCGCAGGCGCGGCGGGCGGCCTCGGCTTCGGGGCGATGGCGTTTTTCGGCGCGAGTTTGCGGCGCGGAATCGAAATCGTGCTGGACATGACAAGCTTCGACGCCGCCGCCAAGGACGCCGACCTCATCATCACGGGCGAAGGCCATCTCGACGGCCAGAGCGCCCAGGGCAAACTGATCCAGGGCCTGTGCGGCCGCGCCGGAAAAACACCGGTGATCGCGCTGAGCGGCAAACTTTCCGCCACGCCGGACCAGGTCCGGGAGATCGGACTGAAAGCGGCCTATTGCATCAACAGCGAAGAACGGCCACTGGCCGAGATGCTGGCCAACACCGCCGTCAATCTGGAAAAGACTGCAGCGAAGCTGGAGATCTAGTAAACGCCGAGAAAGGCGCTGTCCTCCAGCGACGGCGTGTGGAATGCCCCCGACACCGCCATGTCCAGCACCATCGGATGATGGTCGCTGGGGCCCTTGGTCAGCACCTCGGACGCCGAACAGACAAGACCGCGCGCGATGCAGCGGTCGAGCCGCAGATTGACGATCTTGCCGGCGCGATGGGTGCGCCGGCGCGGGCCGATATCGGCAAAGCCCTGCAAGCCGACTGGACCCACCGCATTGAAGTCACCGATGATGGCGGCGGGGCCTTCCATCTGTTCGATGATGTGACGCAACTGGAAGCGGTTGAGAAACTGGCCGTGGCTGAGATGCACATTGGCGAAGGTGATGCCGCGGAAGGCGATGAGCTGCGCCAGGCGCGGCGGTACCCGGCCCGGCAGTATGGACCCCGGCAGGCGTATTTCGGTGGAGGCGGGAAACGGGTGCGGGCTCCACGCCGCCAGGCCATAAATGCGCGACTGCATGGGATGGCGGAAGAAATGCCCGCCCACCAGCGACGGCAGGGTGACGATATCCTCGGTGCATTCCTGCAGCAGCAGCAGGTCGGGATGGTGACTCTTCACCAGCCTGGCGACATCGTCCACGCCCGCGCCGACCCGGCGCAGCAGATTCCAGCTCACCACGCGCAAGGAATGGTCGAAGGAATGGTTGAGGAAAAAAGGCGCCATATTCGGCCTGTGATGCGTTATAAAGACTGTGCTTATTTAAACTGACGAATTGCGAACAAGTTTCAAGTCCATATCCTTCGAATAGCATAAGAAAAACGGTCTCACGGGAAAATGTTTCCAATATCTATCGAATGGTCCACGCCGCTGCTCGAAGGGCTGGCGCTGGCGCTCTATGTCCTGCTGGCCGGGCTGGTCACCACCGACGTCCTGCTGAAGAAAAACGATGTCCACCGGGCGCTGGGCTGGATCGGGCTGGTCTGGCTGGCGCCAATCTTCGGCTCGCTGCTTTACTACCTGTTCGGGATCAACCGGGTGACGCGGCGCGCCCTGAAAATGCGCTGGCGGAACGCCCGCTCCGGCGGACCCGGCAGCTCCCGGCCCGACTGCGCGGAGAACATCGCCCTGCTGTGCGATGTCAGCGAGCGCGTGACCGGCGAGCCCCTGACCGCAGGAAATGCTCTGACAGTCCTGAACAGCGGGGAAGAAGCTTATCCCGTCATGCTGGAGGCGATCCGCAGCGCCAAACACTGTATCGCCATGTCCTCCTATATTTTCCGCAACGATGCGGCGGGATGTGAATTCGCCGACGCCCTGATCGCGGCCGCCGGGCGCGGTGTGAAGGTGCGGGTTCTGCTGGACAGTGTCGGCGCCGGCTATTTCTGCCCGCGGATCTTTTTTCGGATGCGGGCCGGCGGCGTCGGCGCTGCCCGTTTCCTGCACACCTTCCTGCCCTGGCGCATGCCGTTCCTCAACATGCGCAATCACCGCAAGGTTCTGGTGCTGGACGGACGCCTCGCCTTCACTGGCGGCATGAATGTGGGGGCCGAAAATCTGCCCCGCTGCGTTGGCCCGCGCGCCATCCGGGATGTTCATTTCCGCATTGAGGGACCGGTGGTGCGGGTGGTGATGGATGCGTTTGCCCGCGACTGGACCTTCACCACCGAAGAACTGCTGGATGATGCGTGCTGGTGGCCGAAACTGGAAGCCGCGGGCGATGTCTTTGCGCGCGGCGTGCGTTCCGGCCCAGATGCCGATCTCTACAAATCGGAAATGATCCTGGGCGCGGCACTGTCGCTGGCGCGCAAGCGCATCCGCATCGTGACTCCTTATTTCCTGCCCGATCCGCGCCTGCAATTCGCCATTGCCCAGGCCGGCCTGCGCGGCGTGGAGGTGCAGATCGTGCTGCCCCGGAAAAGCGATCAGCATTTGATGGACTGGGCGATGCGGGGACACCTGCGCTTCTTCCGCCGCATCAAGTGCTGCATCATCACGACGCCGACGCCCTTTGATCATTCCAAGCTCTGCACCGTGGACGGGGAATGGAGCCTGATCGGTTCGTCGAACTGGGACGCGCGCAGCCTGCGTCTGAACTTCGAGCTGGACCTGGAATGCGCCAGCCGCGATCTCACCGCCCGGCTGGACGCGATCATCGACGGGAAAATCGCCAGGGGCGCGCGGCTGGACCCGGCTTGTCTGGCGGCGGAGCGGGTAGGCTTGCGGCTGCGCAACGCCGCCGCGCGATTGCTCATGCTCTATCTCTGAGTGACCCTATCACGGCTGGCATGCGCACGATGGTGGCGTTCGGCAATCCTGCGACGGCGTGCCTGCCACAGTTTCCACCCGGCGATCACCGACAGGCTGACACCAAAAATCGCATAGAACAGATTGGTCGGCCAGCCTCCGGAGACCGACAGGCAGACCGAGACAGCGCCGACCAGCAGCACCATCAGCCACAGGATATTGCTTTCTTTCTGGTCCGTCATGGAACACTCCGCGCATGGTGGCGAGCGTTCCTCCCTGATCCCATCAGGCTAGCATTGAAGGTGCCGGCCATCCATTGCAAAGAATGAAATTCCGCACGGCATTTTTGCGGCGCACTGCCTATTTGCGCGCCAGCGCCCAGATCGTCAATCCCGCCAGCGCCAGGCCAGCGCCGACAAAGCCGGTGGAAGACAGGCCCAGTCCATGCGCGATGGCGATGCCGCCGAGCAGCGGACCAAGCGCATTGGCGACATTGAAAGCGGAATGATTCAGCGCCGCCGCCAGCGTCTGCGCCTCGCCCGCCACGTCCATCAACCGGGTCTGCAGCACCGGCCCCATCGCGCCGCCCAGCCCGATCAGGAATACGGCGAGCGTGATGGTCCAGATATTTCCGGTCATGAAACTGTAGAGCGCCAGGGTGGCGGAGAACCACAGCAGCAGCCAGCCCGCTATATTCATCAGGCCCAGATTGGCGAAGCGCGGCACCACCACCAGCCCCGTCATCATCCCCGAACCGAACACGGCAAAGACCAGCGGTATCAGCGCCTCTGGCGCCTGTGTCACCGTCAGCAATGTGTCGGCCAGATAGGTATAGACGGTGAACAATCCGCCGAAGCCGACCGCGCCGATCGCCAGGGTCAGCCAGACCTGCTTGTTTTTGAGCGCGCCCAGTTCGGTCAACGGGCTTGCCCCCTTGGCCGGCGGCTGATGCGGCGCGTACAGCGCCACCAGTGTCGCGGTCAGCAGCGACAGCACAGCGACGATTGCGAAACACCAGCGCCAGCCGATCGCCATTCCCAGCCAGTTGGCCGCCGGCACCCCGATGATGGTGGCGACCGTCAGCCCCATCAGCACCCGTGCCGAAGCCTGAGCCCGGCGGTCGTGTGTCACCAGCGACGCCGCCACAAGCATCGCCACCCCGAAATAGGCACCATGCGGCAAGCCGCTGAGAAAGCGCAACACCAGCATCGCGCGATAGGACGGCACCAAACCTGTGAGGCCGTTGGCCAGCGCGAACACGACCATCAGCCCGATCAGCAGCGTGCGCCGCGCGATCTTGGCCGACAGCACCGCGATCAGCGGCGCGCCCAGCACCACGCCCAGGGCATAGGCGCTGATGACATGCCCGGCGGTCGGGGCGTCGATGCCCAGATCGCGGGCGAAATAGGGCAGCAGGCTCATGGTGGCGAATTCGGTGGTGCCGATGGCAAAGCCGCCCACCGCCAGCGCGAAATGCACCAAATCGGGATGGGAATGTTTTACGGGGGACATGACAGGCAGCTATCCCGGCAAAGCGCGCCGGTTCAACCGCTATATTGTCTGATGCCTAGTTCGGCCCGGACGGCGCATGGGCATACGGCCCGATCATGGCGCCGACAAAGCCGCCCGCTATCCTTGTGCTGAGGATAGTGCCATCGGCATCCGCAAGCAGATTCGTCCAGCTTTGCGCGTCCGTGCCATAGCTGAAATCATAGCGGCCGCCGCGCGCCGCGATGCGCAGCCGCACCGGCGCGTCATTCGCCAGCGGGATGGAAGCCAGCACCGCGCCATCGACCGGATCGCCGGGACCGGCGCGGCGTTCCACCCGCAGAACCCGCTGCCCGGCGTCATTGACGATGCCGATGAAATAGTAATGCGCATCGTCCTGATAGACGGCGAGCCCCGCCTTGTCGCCGGCTTTGGACGCGGCAAAGCGCAGGCTGGTGGACGCGGTCATGGCGAGATGCTGCTGGCGGCGGGCGATGAAGCTGGGTTGCAGCTTCTCGCCGATGCGGGCCGCGCGCGGCGTCAACTCCAGCGTTCCGGCGCGCAGATGGTGCCAGGCGGATTTGGGCACGCGCGGCGTCATCCAGTAGGGCGCCAGCGCCTTGCCACCGAATTCTTCGCGCAGGACAAAGTTGCCGCTGGTGGGAATGGCGGGCGCCTTTTCGCGCGGCAGATCGGGATAGCGCACCACCGGCGCGATCCCCTGTCCGGGCGCGGTGATGATGGGCCAGCCGTCGCGCCAGTGCACCGGCAGCAGGAAGGTCTCGCGCCCGGTATTGTAAAGGTCGTCGCCATAGGGACGGATGGCCAGGAAGGTCGCCCACCATTCGCCATTCTGGGTTTCGACAATGTCGGCATGGCCGGCGGAGGTGACGGGATAGCGCCGCAAGGGCTCGAGATCGCGCTGGGTGAGAATCGGTCGGGGATAGGCCGTCCATGGGCCTTCGGGACTGTCGCCGCGATACACGACCTGGGAATGGTTGATGGCGGTGCCGCCCTCGGCGGTGATCAGGTAATAGCGGCGATCGCGTTTGAAGATGTGCGGTCCTTCGGCCCAGATCGGTTTTTGCGAAATATCCACGCCGCCATCGACGATCATCTTGGCCGGACCACTGGTCCGAAGCGACTTGAGATCGAAGCGCCGTATCCAGATGGCGCGATGACCTTCATAGAGCGAGGGGCCGGCGGGCGCGGCATTGTTCATCAGCCAGGCCGAACCATCGTCATCGACGAACAATGATGGATCGATGCCGCTGACGTCCTTGATCCAGACCGGATCGGACCAGGGTCCAGCAGCATTTTTCGCCGTGATGATGAAGTTGCCGCCGCAATCCACGCAGGTATTGACGATATAGAAAGTGCCGTCGTGATGCGAAATGGACGGCGCAAAGACACCGCGCGACAGGCCCAGCCCGTCAAAGTTCAGCTGGCTGGGCCGGTCGATAGCGTTGCCGATCTGGGTCCAGTGCACTAGGTCGCGGCTGCGAAACACCGGAAGGCCGGGAAAATAGGTGAAGGTGGAGGCGGTGAGATAATAGCCATCGCCCACCCGGGTGATGCTGGGATCGGAATAAAAGCCCGACAGGATAGGATTGCGGTATTCCGACGAACCCGCCGGAAAGTTGAACGTCGTGTCATCGCCGGCATATTCGAACCAGTCGAAGCGCGCCGGCTCCGGCCCCTGCGTCCTGCCCGGGATCGCCGCCAGCAATGCCAGCGACAAACCGGTCAGGACGCTCCGCAGACGATTCACTTCGGCGGTTGCTTGACGAATGCCTCGACATCGCGCGCCGCCAGGGTCTGCACACCCGCCTTGTTCAGGAAGCCCAGATCGCGGAACCAGTCGGTGAAGCGGGTCGGCCAGGTACCCAGCGCGGTACCCTCGCGATAGCTCAGGCCCCGGCCATGCGTGCCGATGGCATAGATGTGCATCTCCAGATTGGGGATGCCGGCGCCCAGCATGGCAGAGAAATATTCATCCGCCCACACCGCATGCACCTTGTCGCCCCAGCCCGGACAGATGATGAAGGACGGCGGCGCATCCTTGGGGATCGGCGGCGTGCCACCCTTGGTGAAGAGCGAGGGACCGGGATAGATCGAGCCCACGAAATCAGGACGCGAGGTGATGCCGGCCAGCGGATCGCCGGCGCCGTTATTCCTGGCGTCGAACTCCGGATACTGGATCGCCGCCGCCATAGTCAGCTCGGCGCCCGCCGAAAAGCCCATCACGCCAATCTTCTTGGGATCGAGCTTCCATTCCGCCGCATGCGCACGCACTAGGCGGATGGCCTGCTGTAGATCGTACACCGCGTCGATCTTGGCGTCATAGCCATCCTTGCGCAGGCGGTTGCGCAGGATGACAGTGGTGACCCCATAGTTGAAGAAGAACGGCACCGGATCGATGCCTTCGATCCCGACCACCAGCGTGTTGTGACCGCCGCCTGGCACCAGGATGATCGCCGCGCCGGTATTGTCGCCCTGCCGCGCCAGATGCACTTCGATGGAGGGATTGTGGATGTTGATGATGCGCTCGACCCGGCCCGGCACGAACAGGTCCATGGTGTAAACCTCGGCCTCTGACACCCGCTTGGCATTCAGGAAGGGCGAGCCTGCCGGATAGAGCGGCATGACGATGCCGCCCGGCAGCAAGGTCTGCGGCTGATAGGGGTTGCCCTTCACCATCGGACCCGGCTTGGGAATTCCCTGCCCGCCGGCCACTGGCGTTGACGGCGGCGTCTGCGCCATCGCGGCGGCGGCCGTCAGCAAAAATCCGGCGGCAAAAAGAATGCGTTTGTCAGCCCAGCCCATGTAAGTCCCCATTGTTGCAACGATTTTCTGAAATGCACGTCAGATGGCGTTCGCCCTGACCTGCTTGACGGCATAGTCGGCGGCGCGCGCGGTCAGCGCCATGAAGGTCATCGACGGATTGACGCAGCTGGTCGAGGCCATCTGCGAGCCGTCGGTGATGAACAGGTTCGGCGCGTCATGCGCCTGGCTCCAGCGGTTGGCCACCGACGATGTAGGATCGGCGCCCATGCAGGCCCCGCCCATTTCATGGATGGCGTCGCCCGGCACATGTTCGTCGCTTGAGGAACCGACATTCACCAGGCCGGCGGCGCGCATCATCTTCTGGCCCTCGATGGCGGAGTCGCGCAGCAACTTCATTTCATTGTCGCGGAAGGTGACATTGAATACGGCCAGCGGCACGCCGAAACGGTCCACCTTGGTGGGATGCAAGGTCAGTGTGTTGTCGCGGTACGGCAGGCATTCGGCGAAGGTGGTGAAACGCAGGGTCCAGGGACCATATTCGCGCAAGCCCTCCTTCATTCCTTTGCCGAAACCGACCGGGTTGGCGACGTTGCGGCCGGCGGCGCCCTGCATGCCGTAGCCGCGCACAAAATCGGCATCGGGATCCTGGCCGCTCAGATTGCGGAAGCGCGGGATATAGACGCCGTTGGGACGGCGGCCATAGGCGACATAGGGATCAAGCTCGCCTTGCGGCACCGCACCCCAGAAGGATGTGCGGATGGCATGGTCCATCATATAGCGCCCCAGCGTACCGCTGGAATCGGCAAAGCTGCGATTGCTGCCCGGCAGGCGGGAATTGAGCAGAATCTGAACCGACGCATTGGTGGACGCACAGAGGAAGACAATGCGCGAGCGATAGACCTTGGCCTGCTTGGTATTGGCATCCACGACCCGCACGCCGGTGACACGTTTTGTCACCGGGTCATATTCCAGGTTGGTGACCACCTGGTCTGACAGCAGGGTCAGGTTGTTGGTCTTGCGCGCCGCCGGCAAGGTGACTGCCTGGGTGGAGAAATAAGCGCCAAAGGAACAGCCGCGCGCGCATTGCGAGCGGCTCTGGCAGCGCATCCGCCCCTGTTCCGGCTTGTCTTCCGTCATGTTGGCGGTGCGGGTGGAGATCAGCTTGCGGCCCGGCATGGCTTTTTCCAGCCGTTCCTTTGTCCAGATCTCAGCCACGTTCAGCGGATGCGGCGGCTGAAATTCGCCGTCGGGCAATTGCGGCAGACCTTCTTTCGAGCCCGCGATGCCGGCGTATTTCTCGACATAGGAATACCAGGGCGCGATTTCGTCATAGTCAATCGGCCAGGGGCTGCCATTTCCGTCGCGCTGGTTGGCCTGGAAATCTATCTTGCTCCAGCGCAGCGAGACGCGGCCCCAGATCAGCGACTTGCCGCCGACCTGGTTGGGCCGCACCCAGCGGTAAGGCTTGCTGCCTTCGAAATCGAACGGATTGAGGCGGTCGTTGCTGTAATAATGGGTCTGTGCGGTGCTGGCGGCGCCGCCCCATTTCGCCATCGGATAATCGCGGTCGACTTCGGCCGGCGGCAGGGTGCCGCGATAGGGCAGCTCCCAGGGGCCCAGGCCTTCGGTGACATAGTCGGTCTGGTGCTCGACCATGCGGCCGCGCTCCAGCATCAACACCTTCATGCCCTTTTCGCACAATTCCTTCGCCGCCCAGCCGCCGCTGACGCCGGAGCCGATGACAATCGCGTCAAAATCGTAGGTCGCCATGTGTGTGCTTTTCGATCAGGAAGAGAAGACGCGCCGGACTTCGGCATAAGGATAAGCGCCGTCATAGCGGCCGGGCACCGGCAAATAGATGCGCTCCTGCTTGCTGCCGATCTCGGAGGAGTAATAACCCAAGATCACCATCTGGCGGCAATGTTCGAAGAACCTGCCCGACAGGCCTGGCACCGCATTTTCCATCGCCAGGGTGAGGATCGCATCCTGCGCATCCGGCGCCAGCAAGGCGAAGGGCTTGGCGTAGCGCACACGGGCATAGCCATCCACGATTCCAATCCCCGCCATGAATTCATTGCGGTCGGTCGGCTCGTACCAGTCGGCCAGCATCATTTCGATGAAGGCGGGAACGCCGGCGGCGATGGCGCCCGGCGTATCGGTGGTGGGGATGATGCGCTCGCTGAGGGCTGCGACCAGCGCGCGCTGCTCTTTGGTAAAGACGGCGCGCGAGGCGGTGAAGCCCGCCGCTTCGCCGGCCGCCGTCGCCGCCGCCGTAGCTGCTTGGGCCAATGGCGCGACCAGGGATGATCCGAACAGCGCGGCGATGCCGACCAGAAGGTCGCGCCGGTTGGCATTCAGCATGCTTCGCCCTTTTTCCTTCGCTTATGAGCGCAGGTTGGCCCGCAAGGACAAGCTGAGTCTATCGCTTTTCTGCTCGACAATTTGTCGTGATTATTGTGCAGATGCGAACGATGACTGCCCGGCGGCAACGCAGCAGGCGACAAAAGCCGCGATACGGGGCACAAGGACGAAGGTCATGCTGAAATTCGCCGCCAACCTGTCCTGGATGTTCAAGGAATGGTCCTTCCTGGATCGCTTCGCCGCCGCCGCCGACGCCGGCTTCCGGGCGGTCGAGTATCTCTTCCCCTATGAGCACAAGCCCGAGGACATCGCCCGGCTGTTGTCGCGCCACAAGCTGCAGCAGGTTCTCTTCAACCTGCCGCCGGGCGACTGGGCCGCGGGCGAAAAGGGATTGGCCTGCCTGCCCGGCCGCCGGGAAGAATTCCGCGCCTCGATGGCGACCGCCCTCGCCTATGCGCGCGCCACCGGCACGCCGCGCCTGCACCTGATGTCCGGCATTGTGCCCACGGATAAAACGCGCGCGCTGGAGGCGTATCGGGATTCGATTCGCTGGGCTTGCGAGGCCGCCGACGGGATCGAAATCCTGCTCGAGCCGATCAACAATCGCGATGTGCCCGGCTATCTGATGAACAATTTCGACCTGGCTGCGCGATTGATCGGCGAACTGAAGCTGCCAAACCTGAAATTGCAGTTCGACGTCTATCACCGCCAGATCATTCACGGCGATGTGACGCGCGGCCTCGAAACACTGATGCCGATCACCGGCCATATCCAGATTTCATCCGCGCCCGCGCGCCACGAGCCACTGAGCGGCGAACTCGACGATCGGCGCATTTTTCGAACTATCGAACGGCTGAACTATGTCGGCCATATCGGCTGCGAATACAATCCCGCCGCCGGCACGCTGGAGGGCCTGGGCTGGATGCGCGACCTTAACTAGCCCCTGGCTGGAAGCGGCGGCAGCGGTTCGACCTTGTCCACAAGGAACAGATACGACATCGCGCCGACCACGCAGAGGCCGCCGGCCACCACCTTTGCGGCCAGTGGCGGTATGTTCGGCACGTCGTCCGCAGCGATGCGCTTGGCGAGCATCAGCGCCTGCCCGATGCCACGGCGGATCTCAATGCCGAACTCCGCCAGCAGGCCGCGGATCATGTTGACCAGCTGGGTGCGCTGTTTGACGAACAGGTCCCGCGTGCGGTGCAGCGCCAGCGCCGCCTGCTGCTCGGACGACTTGATCGCGACGAACCGCATCGTGGGGCGCGTCACCGCCTCGCAGATCGCCTCGGCATCGCCCGCATCGGTCTTCCCGCGCTTGACGTAAGGCTTCACATAGGCAGGAGGCATCAGGCGCACCTCGTGACCCAGCCTGGTAATCTCGCGCGCCCAGTAATGGCTGGTCCCGCACGCCTCGATGCCGACAAGGCAGGGATCGAGCTGCTCGAAAAACCCTCGCAACTGCACACGGCGAAGCGCCTTCTTCACAACAACTTCGCTGGCGCTGTTAATCGCATGGACCTGGAAAACGTTCTTGGCCAGATTGACATGCTTGGCTCTTATTGTACCAAGCGAATTGATAGAAATTGGCTCGGAGCAATAGTCTCAATCACGTTGGTACATATCCGGCAGACCAAAATCATCCAGCCCTGTCTCAGGCGCCTTAAGGTCCCGTCGTCGTCTTGTCGACCACCGGAGGCGAGCTGGCCAGTGCCTGGATCGCGGCGGCAGCCTGATCGACTTCACTCTTGCTGGTTAGCCCCGCGATCGAAAGGTGGGTGCGATAAATCTCCCCACCCTTCAAAATGGGCACACGTCCGGCGGCGCGTTCCTCGGGGCGGGCGTTGGGAAAGCCGGTACCCGGTTCCAGCCCGGTCACATAACCGCCCTTCGTGGTCACTTCATTTTTCCATAGCGACATGTAGGGCAATCCGTGGGTGTCGAAGCTCATCAGCACACCGCGCCCGCCGCCCGACGACTTCAGCATCGCCTTAGTCATGCCGGATGTATCGCTGTATAGAGCCATGTTGAATACCTGCGCAGCATAGCCGACGGCATGCGGGCCGCTATAGCGGTTCCAGCCCACTAGTTCGCCGGCCGCGGAGGCCGCATTGATCGGCTGCACCTTTTTGACCGGCGCGACGAATTCTGCGCCCGCGCCCAATAGCGGTGTGCCGAAATTGGTGTGATAAAGAAGCTGAATTTCCTGCGGTACATCCGACAGGTTAGTAACGGTATCGTTGAATACGACTTCTGGTTTGCCGATCACGGTGGAGATTTCTGAGGTCAGTTGCAGCTGCGGTCCGAAAGTCTGGAAGTCATTGACCACGCCACGAAACACCAGGCGCGGCACCGGACCCGCTTCGTAACGGACATCGACATGACTGGCGGGAATGTAATCGACACGGCCATGCAGGGTGAGCTGCTGGTCGCCGTCCTGCACGGGGTTGCCGAAGGAGGCCAGGCCTCCGCGCACCATCAAACCGCCAAAGCCCGCCACCCAGCCCCGGCCACCATTGTCGTTCAGACGGACAAAGGAAGGGTGGATGATTTCCTTCACAGGCGATTCCCAGCCTAGTCGCAGGTCGCCGACGCTGGCTTTCCAGATCGCGAAGCCGCGAGTGGGAACGATGGTGAATTTCATCACCCCGTTATTAACGTCAATGACTTGCACGCCTTCCTGGCGGCCACCATGCAGGGTGCGCAGCTCCACGCTCCAGGCCGGACCGTTCCTGTCGCCCCAGTCAGCCGCGCAGACTTTCCAGTTGGCGATGGCTAGGTTACTGGGTACGTCGATCAACGTCTTGGCGTGATCGCCGGCGGGCCATGCCGGACTGGAATATACGCAGGCGATGATGACGACAGCGGACACATATCTCGCGACGGTATTCATAGCTTTCCCCGTTCCGGTTGATCCGGTTCTTTCTGGTCCCTATTTCTTGATATTAGCGTCTCGCCGTCCCTAGCTTGTCAACTATGTGCCCAACGCACTTCGACTTACCGGCTGGCGATCATGACTCGCCTGGCTCTTTTTGTACCGAGTGGTTTGGCAGAAGCCGCGCCGTTGTGGCCTTGGACCTGGGTTTCAAGCGCGCCTATGCGACCGTGGTCGATTCCAACCTGACGGCGCTGATCGCCACCGCCCTGCTGTTCTATGTCGGTAGCGGACCGGTACGCGGCTTCGCCATCACGATAGAGCTGGGCATCGCGATCTCGATGTTCTCGGCGGTGTCCGTCGTGCGCGCGGTGATGGTCGGCATCGTCAAATACGGACGTCTGCAGACCTTCCGCATCGAGGCGCTGTTCGGAATGAAGTTCATTCCGGACGGCACCAGCATTCCCTTCATGCGCGGCCGCTTTCTGGGCATCGGCATGTCGATATTCCTGTCGGTGGCTTCGGTCGTGCTGTTCTTCAATCCCGGCCTGAACTACGGCGTGGACTTCAAGGGCGGCCTGCAGCTGGAAGTTTCCACTTCCAGACAACCTGATCTGGGCGCATGGCGGCAGAACTTCGAATCCCTCAATCTGGGTGAAGTCACCCTGCAGGAAGCCGATGGCGGCTCACACGTCCTGATCCGTGCCGAACGTCAGCCGGGCGGCGAAACCGCGCAAACCGCGGCCTTGTAGAAAATCCGCGCCGAGGTGACAGCCTTGGACAAGACCGCGAAGATCGAGCGCACCGAAGTGGTCGGCCCCAAGGTCAGCGGCGAACTCGCCACTGCCGGTATCCTGTCGGTGGTTCTGGCCAGCCTGGCGATGCTGATCTACATCTGGGTGCGGTTTGAATGGCCATTCGCCGTCGGCGCGATCGTTACGCTGGTGCTGGATGTGACCAAAACCGTCGGCTTCTTCGCCATCACCGGACTGGAATTCAACCTCACCGCCATCGCGGCGCTGCTGACGCTGATCGGTTATTCGGTCAATGACAAGGTCGTGGTCTATGACCGGATGCGCGAGAATATGCGCCTGTACAAGAAGATGCCGCTGCGCGAAATGATCGACCGCAGCATCAACGAGACGCTGGCACGAAGCCTGTACACCTCCGTCACCGCCTTCCTAGCCATGCTGCTCATGGCGATCTGGGGCGGCAGCGCGGTCGAAAGCTTCGCCATTCCCATGGTGTTCGGCGTCTTCATTGCGGCCAGTTCCTCGGTGTTCATTGCCGCGCCCATCCTGTTGTTCCTGGGCGACTGGCGGACAAGGCGGGCGGCGCGGCGCCCGCAGGCCGATGCTGCACTTGCGTCATCCGAGCCGCCAAACTGACAAATCCTCACTTCGCAGTTGCACAGCGCGAATTTTTGCATCGGCAGGCTCCCTGTCCCGGCAAGTCCTGCTAGGCTTGCCGCAATGCCCGCCCGCAAGCGGCGGCCAAAACAAAAACAGGGAGACGACCATGACCCTCACCACCACCATTGATCGCGTGCCCGCGCCCCTGCGCGACTGGTTGTCCAAGCCGCGCCCCATGCTGATCGACGGCAAATGGGTTCAGGCCAAGTCGGGCAAGGTCTTCGATGTGCAGGACCCCGCCACCGAAATGCTGCTGGCCCGGGTGGCGGAAGGTGACGCCGCCGATATCGACGCGGCGGTGAAGGCCGCACGCAAGGCGCTGGAACATGGCCCCTGGAGCCGCATGAGCCCTTCCGCGCGCGGACGCATTATTCACAAGATCGGCGACCTGATCCTGGAAAATCTAGATGAGCTGGCGCAGCTGGAAAGTCTCGACAACGGCAAGCCTTTCAGTGTGGCGCGCGTCGCCGACGTGCCGCTGTCCGCCGACATGTTCCATTACATGTCGGGCTGGGCCACCAAGATCGAGGGCAAGTATATCCCGCTCTCGGCCTTGGCCGCATCGGGCCAGTTCCTGTCCTTCACCCGCCCCGAGCCTGTCGGCGTAGTCGGCCAGATCATTCCGTGGAATTTCCCGCTGCTGATGGCGGCCTGGAAGCTGGCGCCCGCGCTGGCAACCGGCTGCACCGTCGTTCTGAAAATGGCGGAAGAAACCCCGCTATCGGCGCTGCGGCTGGGCGAACTGCTGATGGAAGCCGGACTTCCAAACGGCGTGGTCAACATCATTCCAGGTTTCGGCGAGACCGCGGGCGCGGCATTGGCCGCCCATCCCGATGTCGACAAGATCGCCTTCACCGGCTCCACCGAGGTCGGCAAGCTGATCGTGCAGGCCGCCTCGCGCGACCTGCGCAAGGTCAGCCTGGAGCTGGGCGGAAAATCACCCAACATCATTCTGGGCGATGCCGACATCGAGGAAGCCATCGCCGGCGCCACCGCCGGCATCTTCTTCAACCATGGCCAGTGCTGCAACGCCGGCTCGCGGCTGTTCGTGCAGGAAAATATTTTCGACAAAGTCACCGCCGGCATCGCCGCCAATGCGGAAAAAATCCGGCTTGGCGTCGGCATGGACCCGGAAACCGAGATGGGACCGCTGGTGTCCCCCGTTCAGCATGGCCGGGTCACGGGCTATCTCAAGGCGGGCCTGGAGGAAGGTGCGCGCGCCCTGACCGGCGGCGCGCCGCTCAATGCGCCGGGCTTTTTCATCAAGCCGACCGTGCTGGTGGACACCCACCCCAATATGAAAGTGGTGCGGGAAGAAATCTTCGGGCCGGTTCTGGTCGCCACGCCGTTCAAGGAGGCCGATGACAACCTGATCGCCGCCGCCAATGACACAGTCTATGGCCTAGCCGCCGGCGTCTGGTCGCGCGACCTGGCCAAGGCGCAGCAGATCGCCAACCGGATCAAGGCGGGTACCGTCTGGATCAATTGCTATCACGTGTTCGACTCCGCCCTGCCATTCGGCGGCTACAAACAGTCGGGCTGGGGCCGGGAAATGGGCCAGGCGGTGCTGTCGAACTATCTGGAAACCAAGGCGGTCACGACGCGGATCGCCTAGCGCCGCGAAGGCGCTATTTCATAAAGCCCTTGGCGGACATTTTGGCCTGGGCGTAAGCCGTGGGCGCCGCTGAACCCTTGGCGGCCTTGTCCTGCTTGGGCTTCTTCTTCTCGCGGTTGCTTTTCTGCTCTTTGCTCATGTCATTTCCTTTGCGCCGATGGCGTCTCTAGTGAAGGCTCGGACTTTCAATCAGAAGGTCGATGCGCATTTTCGCGCGCTTCATGGTTTCTTCTTCGTCCCAACCGCGGACGATCTGTTTCTCGATTGCAAGCGGCGGCCTATCCATCAGCACGGTGGCGATCATCACCTGCCATTGCGGCTCGGCATAGGTCACGAGCAGGGAATAGCCACGATATTCGACCATGTCGCGGCGAATGCTGGTTTCTGTCATGCGGCAGGATAGCACCCTGCCGCAACCAAATGCACCTCAATTGACACAAGTCTTGCATAAGCAGACGGTCGAACGATGGCAGACAAGACCGCCGCGCAAGTGCAGGCAGAGTGGGTTACGCACGGCAATATCGCGCGGTTTCAGGCTCAGCTGGACCGTGAACCCAATGAAGGCAAGCGCAAAGCCCTGGAAGAACTGCTGGTCGAGCAGCGCAAGCTGATTCTGCCGGACTAGCGCGGCCGGACCGTCAGCCGCGAGCCGCCGACATGGGTGACGATCACCCTGGCGCCATAGGCAAGCGATCCCCCGCCTTCCAGTTCGGCCGCCCATTCTTGGCCGTCGACCAGCACACGGCCGCTCCCGGCCTGGAATTCCTCCGCTGCCACACCTTCACTCCCCGCCAGCCGCGAGGCCGTGTCGTTGATGTCACCGCCCGCGGCAGAGATTCGCGGAAAAAACCGCCGGCCCGCCAGGGTCGTGCCGATGGTCAGCAGGGCAAACACCACCAGCTGCATCTGCAGATCGAAATGAAAAACCAGGGTAGCCACCCCGGTCGCGGCCGCTGAACCGGCCGGCCACAACAGCCAGCCCGAACCCGTACCAACCTCGAAAGCCAGCAGCACGGCCGCGATCACCAACCAGAGCGCCAGCGAATTTTGCAGCAGCCAGTCCATCTCAGCCCCCGGCGACGGGAACGGAAGGACCGCGGCGCGGCGGCGGCGTGGGTTTGGAATCATCCCTCCCGATGGTCTTGATCAGTTCGCCAATGCCGGCGATGGAGCCGGTGATCCCCGCCATGTCGGCCGGAATGATGACGGTCTTCTGCTGTGGGCTGCGGGCCAGCTCGGCGAAGGCGGCGACATACTTTTGGGCGACGAAGTAATTGATAGCGTTGACGTCGCCCTTGGCTATGGCGTCGGACACCATGGCGGTCGCCTTGGCTTCGGCTTCCGCCTCGCGTTCGCGCGCTTCGGCATCGCGATAGGCGGCTTCGCGGCGGCCCTCGGCTTCCAGGATGGCGGCCTGCTTGGCCCCTTCGGCCCGGGTGATCGCCGCCTGTTTCTCGCCATCGGCTTCCAGCAGTACGGCGCGGCGTTCGCGCTCGGCCTTCATCTGGCGCGCCATGGCGTTGGTGATGTCGGGCGGCGGCACCAGATCCTTGATCTCGATGCGCGTTACCTTCACGCCCCAGGGATTGGTGGCATGGTCGATGGTCGACAGCAGCCTGGTGTTGATCTGGTCGCGCTGCGACAGGACCTCGTCAAGGTCCATCGAGCCGACCACGGTGCGCAGGTTGGTCTGTGACAATTGCGTGATGGCGTAGGTCAGATTGTCGACGCGATAGGCCGCCTGGGAGGCGTCCATCACCTGGATGAAGACGATGCCATCGACCCGTACCGAGACGTTATCCTTGGTGATGACATCCTGCTGGGGCACATCCAGCACCTGCTCCATCATGTTGACGCGGCGCCCAACGACTTCGACGAAAGGCGTGAGGAAGGCGATACCGGGCTTGAGGGTGCGGGTGTAGCGGCCGAACCGCTCCACGGTGAATTCCCGGCCCTGCGGCACGATCTTGATCGCCCGGAACAGGATGATCGCGGCCAAAACAACCAGAACAAGCGCGACGATATTCATACCGCTTCCCTCGACCATGCCCAGCGACTCTAGCAGGTCAGCCACCGGTATCCAGCCCGGCAACCGCCTTGACAGCCGCGCGCCAATTATCATTCAGGGGCATGAATTCCAGCCCGATCTTGCCTTTATAGCCGAAAGCACGGATGGCGTGGATGAGATTGGCGTGGTTGACCTCGCCAGTGCCCGGTTCGTGCCGTCCCGGCACATCGCCGACCTGCACATAGGCCATCTGGTCGAAGCCCGCCTTGAATTTCTGGATCAGGTCGCCGTCTTCCAGCTGCATATGATAAAAATCCCAGAGCAGCTTCACGCACGGCGAATTCACCGCCTTGACCATGGCGTAAGCGGGCCGCGACCCGTTGAGCAGATGATTTAGGTGGTTGACGGTGTTGAACGGCTCCACCAGCGCAGTGATCCCGGCGGCTTCCAGCATGGGGGCGATGCGCATCAGGCCGGTGGTGTAGCCCGCCAGCATGGCTTCGCGCGTTATGCCCTCGACATTGTGATGGCCGACTAGCGTGAATTGCGTGCAACCCAAAATGCGCGCATCGGCGATGGTGGTCTCGATCATTTTCACCAGTTCGCCGTGGCGGGCAGGATCGGAGAACCAGGGCGCTTCGGGCGCGAACTGCACCGTCGCCAGCCCGTTCTCATCCGCGAGGCGGCGGATCGCGCTGGCGTCCAGCCCCGGGGCCCGCGCTGCCCGCCAGAATTCGATGGTCTTGAAACCGGCCTCCCGCGCCAGCGCAAAGCGCCGCTCGAACGGCATGTCCCGGAACCAGCAATCCAGATTGACGGCATAGCCGGACAGATTGCCTTGCGGACGGGTGGCGGCGCTGGCGCCAGTAAGGTTGGCAGCGCCCGCCATGGCGGCGGCCCCTCCTGTGGCGATCAGGGCATTCCTGCGGCTGAGATGGACCATCGGCGCCTCTTCCTGCGTTCTTGTTGCCGCCAGCTTAGCCGCGGATCAAGGCGCCTGAAAGGCAGGACCCAGAGGCCGCAACCGCATGCCCGGCGCCAAGCGCGTCCAGGGAAAGTCGGCCGGGTCGGCCCGCAGCGGCCCCGGCGCCTTGGCCACCAGGATGGCCTCGGCAATCGGCTGGAAGTCGGCGCGGAAATGCACAGAGCTTTTATTGACCAGGATTTTCATCCGCTCGGGCTGCACGCCCGCCATGCGGTAGAGATTGCGGTCCAGCATCTGGTCTTTGTACGTGCTGACCACGATTTGCACCCCGCCCAGCGACAACCGCGCCGACGGGCCCGCATCGGTCAGCTTGCCGTTCATCATCGGTCCGTCATAGCGGCAGCGGCCGTCCGACAATTGCTCGACCCGGAAGGTCGCCTGCAATGGCGGGTCGCCGCCCGACTGTCCGCCCAGGGCGATGGTGATGTCATGGCCCGCGCCGGCATGATGCGCCGCTTTCGCCGCCGCACCGTCCACCATCAAGCCGATAGCGGCGCCCTGCGCGTCGCAATGCACCAGCGCCTGCAGCATGCCCGTGGTGTTGGAATCGCCACCGCCGCCGGGATTGTCCTGGGTATCGGCGATTACCACCGGCCGCGTCGCATGGGCCGCGATTCGCTGCGCCTCACGCACCGCTTCTTCGGGTGCCAGAAACGGCACCATCCATTGCGCTTCCCGGCTGACAATGTGATCGATCAGGCCGGCCACCACGCCGTCGATCCGTGCATCCTCGCCATAACCCCAGACCACGCCGCCGCATTCGGGGAAATCGGCGGCGGGAAAACCCGGCGCGAAGGATAGCGCGGCATTGTGCGCGGCTTCCGCCGAAGCCAGCGCCCGGTAGGTGCCCTGTGCCGGCTCGACCATGGTGCACATGCCGTTGATCGGAATCAGGAACGGCAGGCGGCTGGCGGCGCGATGCAGCCGCGCGCCCCGCGTCAGCAGACGCATCATCAGGCCGCTCGCGCGCTCGCCCGCCTCGGCCATGTCTTCATGGGGATAGGTGCGATAGGCCACCAGCGCGTCGGCAACCTCGAGCATGCGCCGCGTGACATTGGCATGCAGGTCCAGGCTGGCGACGATCGGCACGCGCGGACCCACCACCGCGCGCAGCCGCGCCAGCAGCTCGCCCTCGCCATCATCGTCATGCTCGCAGACCATGGCGCCATGCAGGTCGAGATAGATGCCGCCGAAATCCTGCGCCCCCGCCGCCGCCACGATTTCCCCGGCGATGCGTTCAAAGGCGGCCTTTTCGACATGCGCCGCCGGCGTTGCCCCGGCCCAGATCACCGGCACCAGTTCGGTGCGCGGTCCTTCCATGGCCCGAATGAAGCCGCCGATGGGAATGTTGACATCCCGCATCGCCAGTATGTCGGCGCCCCATGCCATGGCGGGAAAAGCCCCGCCCCGCACAAAGTCGTCATACGCCGTTTTGGATGGCGCGAAGGTGTTGGTCTCGTGCTGGAAGCCGGCGATCAGGATGCGCATGCGCGCCAAACTGGCATGGCGGCGGACGCGCCGCTACAGGCTGGCGGTCGAAAATGTATCGCAGGCCGCGACATCGCCGCCGTTCAACCCGCGCCGGAACCAGCGGATGCGCTGGGCGCTGGAGCCGTGGGTGAAGGAGTCCGGAACGACATAGCCCTGGCTTTGCTTCTGCAACGTGTCGTCGCCCACCGCCGAAGCCGCCTGCATCCCGCTTTCGACATCACCACTTTCCAGCATGTTGAACTGCCGGTCGGCGCGATAGGCCCAGACCCCGGCATAGCAGTCGGCCTGAAGTTCGACGCGGACGGCATCGCTGTCGGCCCCGCGCCCTCGTCCGCCACGCCCGTCCAGGGCCCCCAGCAGGTTCTGGATGTGGTGACCATATTCATGGGCGATAACATAGGCCCGGGCGAACTGGCCCGGCGCACCAAACCGCTGGCCCAATTCATTGAAGAAGGTGAGATCAAGATAGATGTGCCCGTCGCTGGGGCAATAGAAAGGCCCGGCAGCCGACTGGCCGGTGCCGCAACCGGTCGGGGTGACATCGTCATAGGTGGTCGTGATGGCGGGCGAGAAGCGTACTCCGCGCTCCTGCATCAGGGGCGCCCAGATATCTTCCGCCGAACCGGTAACCCGGCTGACAAAATTACAATCCTGATCGGTACAGTCACTATTGACGGCACGCTCGGCGCGTTGCGCTGGCACCGGGCCGCCGCCTTCCAACAGCTGGCGCGGGTCCACCCCGAATATGAGCGAAATCGCCAGCACGGCGACCAAGCCCAGCCCGCCGCCGCCAAAGGCCAGGCGGGGACCAAATCCGCCACCGCCCTGACCTAGGCGGTCGTCCATATTTTCGCTGGGTCTGAGATCGTCGAGGCGCATCAGAATTCCTGTGTGGTACGCCCCTTCCCCCGAAGCGTAGATCTTCCCCGGACCGCCCACAATCCGGGCGCGCGTCCCAAAAAGTTCGTATATAAAGTAACTTAAAATGGCGCATTGCAAAAACAACGCCGAAAGCGGGGCAGGATGACATCAAGAAAGTGGCAAGGCCTGATTCTGGCTGGCGCTGTTGCGGCTCTGACCTGCGGCGCGGCTGTCGCGCAAAACCAGGCCACCGTGCCTGCACCGACAACGGGCGTCACGCTCGCGCCACATCCCCTCACCGAATACCAGCCCGTCACCGACGCGGTGCTGCGCAATCCGGATTCGTCAGACTGGATCATGATGCGCGGCAATTACCAGGGTTGGGGGTTCAGCGCCCTGGACCAGATCAACAAGACGAATGTGAAGGGCCTGCAGCTGGTCTGGTCGCGGCTGATGGAGCCGGGCGTCAATGAAGCCACGCCCATTGTCTACAAAGGGGTGATGTTCCTGGGCAATCCCGGCGACGTGATCCAGGCGCTGGATACGGCGACCGGCGAACTGCTCTGGCAGTACCGCCGCACCCTGCCCCCGCGCGATCCGGCCCGCCCTCATTGGGGCCAGCGCAAGCGCAGTGTCTTCCTGTATGAAGACAAGATCTACACCCTGACCTGGGACAATTCCGTCGTGGCGCTGGACGCCAAGACCGGAAAGGTCGTCTGGGAAACCAGCCGCGGCCAGGACGGTTTTGTCACCAACACCACCGGACCGATCGTGGTCGACGGCGTGGTGATCGCCGGCTCCACCTGCCAGGAAGCGCCTTTCGGCTGTTACGTCACCGGTCATGACGCGCGCACCGGCAAGGAATTGTGGCGCAACATGCTGATCCCCAACAAGGGCGAGCCGGGCGACGAAACCTGGGGCGGCATGCCGTTCGACCAGCGCTGGATGACCGGCGTGTGGGGCCCGATCACTTATGACCCAGACCTGAACATGGCATTCTACGGCTCCAGCGGCGTCGGCCCGGCGGCGGACGTGCAGCGCGGCGTCAAGGGCAATGCCAGCCTGGCCGGCACCAACACCCGCTATGCGGTCGAGCCCCGGACGGGAAAGATCATCTGGAAGCACCAGGTGCTGCCCCAGGACAATTGGGACCAGGAATGCACCTTCGAGATGATGTCCATCACCACGCCGGTCAATCCCGACCCCAAGGCAGACGGGATGATGGCGATCGGCCGCCGCGCCGCCGCGCCCAGCCGCAAGATCCTGATCGGCGCACCCTGCAAGAACTCGATCGTCTGGAGCTTCGACCGCGCCAGGGGCGATTTCCTCTGGGCCAAGACAACCGGCGTCCAGAACCTCGTCAAGAGCATCGATGCCAGGGGCAAGGTCACGGTCAATCCCGAACTGTTGATGACCGACCTCAAAAAGACCTATCACCAATGCCCCACCCATGCGGGGGGCCGCGACTGGCCTTTCTCGGCCTATAGTCCACAGACCAATGCCCTGTTTGTCCAGATGCAGAATCTCTGCGCCAACTATCGCGTGCGCGCCGACAATATCCCCTCCAAGCCGCGCGACCAGTACAACAAGGTCGGTCCGGTGGTGTTCGCCGACGGCCATGACAAGGCAGGACGGCTGGACGCGGTCTCGGTGGAAACCGGCAAGACGCTGTGGAGCTGGGAAACAATGGCGTCGAACTATTCGCCGGTGCTGGCCACCGCCGGTGGGCTGCTGTTCAACGGCGGCATGGACCGCTATCTGCGCGCCTTCGACCAGACGAATGGCAAGGTGCTGTGGCAGACGCGGCTGGGCTCGCAGGTGTTCGGCGCCACCACCACCTTCCGCATCAATGGGCGTCAGTATATCGCGGTGGCGGCGGGCGGCGGCTACAATCCCCACCCGCTTGGCCTGACCCAGGGCATCGACCAGCCTCCCGGCGGCAACATGGTCTATGTCTTCGCGCTGCCGGAATAACCCGTAAGGCAAAGAAAAAGCCCCCGCGCTTTTGGGGCGGGGGCTTTCTTGCTCATTCAGATCAGAACGGGTCGGTGCGCTTGGTGAACTTGCGGCCGGTATCCGCCGCCGGCGAGTCGCCGCCGGTGCAGATCATGGTGCCGTCCTTGATCATGTTGATCACATAGCTGTCGCTCTTGGGATCATCGCTGCAGGAATTGAGGAACATGGTCTTGGACGCTTTGGTGGCGGCCAGGACACGCGAACGCACCGCCTGCATCGCTTCCACGCCGACGCCGCTCTTATAGGTGCCGGGGCGGCCCAGGATGAAGAAGCCGTGATCGCCGGGACCCCATTCCGCGAAGGAAATGCCCGGAACGCGAACCGAAGCTTCGACATTGGCGTCGGCGCGCGGGTTCTCGATCTTCAGGCCAAACAGCAGCTCGCCATCCGGATTCATCGGCCACGGCTCGGCGATGCGCAGATATTCCTGCGCTGTCACGCCCCACATGCGCGAAGCATAACCCTGCGAGCCATTGCCACGGGTGCCCTGGGCCAGACCGTCAACGCGCGGCGCAAACGGATAGCGCGAGGCTTCGATCATCAGGCGGGCCGCTTCCGGGCTTTCCGCATTGCACAGCAGGATGCCGTGCACGCCGGCGGCCAGGGTCTGCTGGATCATCCAGGCATTGGCGCGCACCGCGTCGGTGGTGCCCGAGATCGGCAGGGTGACGATCACCGCCGGGGTCTTGTGACCGGTGCGAGTCGGGCCGGCTTCGACCAAGCCGCGCATAAACTCCTGCAGTTCCTTGAAATCGAGCGGGCCGTGTTCCATTTCATATGTGATGTAGTCGGCCTTGGTGGCCACCATCTCCTTGCCCTTCTCATAGCCGCCGCCGCTGATCTGCGCGTAATAGACGGGCTGGCCCTTCATCCACATGTCGATGATACGATTGACATGCTTGCCGGTGCGGGTGGTCTGCTTGGGCATTTCCGGTATCGTCGCGTTCGGCGGCTGCGACGGCTGCTGCGCACTGACTGACAGGCTGGTCAGCAAGGCCGCCGCCATGCCTGCCAGCAAAATGGTTTTCATCTTCATGAATCTTCCCCGTTGTCTTGGTTTGGTCGGCTGACGACGTTGCGTCTTCCTAGTGACCACAGGTTGCTATTAAAATCGCGGCATGAAAAGCCCGTAATGGCGCGGGCGGGGCGTTTTTCAGCCGGTTATCGTGGCGCGGACGGCATTCTTCTGCGCCAGGATCGACAATTCCGCCGCCAGCAGGCACTGGGCCTGATCCTGCGCCGTATGTGTGCGCCGCACAATATCGGCGACGAATTGCGACCCGAACGGCAACGGCCCGTTGGCGCAATCGATAGCGCGCGCGCTTTTGCCATCCACCACAAAGAGATTGTTGCCGCGCCTGGCGACGGCAACGTCGATGTATTTGCGGATTTCGATATAGCCGTCGTTTCCCAGCACGAAGAGCCGGCCATCGCCCCAGGTGCCCAGCCCGGCGGGTGTGAACCAGTCCAGGCGGACATAGCCGAAACCCTTGTCGCCCCGCAGCATCATGTCGCCGAAATCCTGAAAGTGCGGACGATCCGGATGGCGCAGATTGGCGACCTGCGATGCCACCACCTCCGCACTGGTCGAACCAGTGTAATACAAGAACTGGTCGACCTGATGCGAGCCGATGTCGCACAGGATGCCGCCGAACTGGACGTCGTTCCAGAACCAGTCCGGCCGCCCGCTGCCGCCGCCGGCAAGCCCGCCATTCTGCACAACCTGGTGCGGCGCGATGTTGATAGTCTGGATTACCTTGCCGATGGCGCCCTGCCTGATCAGGTCGCCGGCATGGACGGCCGCGCGCACTTCCAGCCGCTCGGAATAGAGGATGCCGTAGATCCGCGCCGTCTCGGCGATGGTCTTTCGCACCAGCGCCAGGTCCTCAAGCGTGGTGATGCCGGGCTTGTCGGCCAAAAAGTCCTTGCCCGCCTTCATCGCGCGCACCCCGATCCCGGCGCGCTCGTTGGCGATGTGGGACGACAGGATCAGCTGTATGTCGGTCCGGTTGATGATCTCGTCTTGGGTGGCGGCGATTTTCACATCGGGATAGCGGCGGCGGAACACCGCCAGTCTGTCCGGCTCCAGACCCCAGCCCGCCACCAGCTCGCCACCGCCGCGCGTAATGGCTTCGATCATGCCATGGATGTGATCGTGGCTGATGCCGCAGACCGCGAAGCGGATGTGATGCTGGGGCGTCTCCTCCGGCGTGGGCGCCAGCGTTTCCGCCCTGACATCGCCGGCCGCAAAGGCCAGCGCGGCGGAACTGAGCCCAGCCGCCACAAGGAAATCGCGCCTGTCATTCTTGCTCATGCGGATTGGCCTTGTTGTTTCGTGCCCCACGCTAGCGTTAACGCCATGGCGGACGGAAGGCCTGGGTGCGCCATTTACCCTAATCGCGGCCTTGGCTCGCGGCGCGCGGCCGGCTGTGCCATTTTGGAACGGCTAACAACCGGGACCAGGCCATGAAGAAACTCGCCACCGCGATCTGCCTTGCCGTGCTGCTGCCGTTGGGCGCCTGCACCGTATATGGTCCCGGCCCCGCCGCGAATGGCGCCTGGGCGAATTACGACTTCACCTATGACTATGGCCATAAGGGCTATGACCGGCCGGTCTTTTACGGAAATTACGGTCCGTCCGCCTATTACAGTGGTGGCTATGGCGGTGGTTACGCCGGCGGCCATGCTGGCGGTTACGGCGGCGGCTACAGCGCAGGTTTCAGCGCTGGTTACGGCGATGAAGGCGACTACGGCTCCTATTACAATTACGGCTACTAACGCCGGGCCGTCATGCGGCGCATCCGGTAGATGGTGACCTTTTCGCCGTTCACCTTCAGGTCGAACGTATCTCCCAGGCCCGATGCGACGGTGACGCGGTAAGTGCTCGCAGGCTTGTTCCATCTGGCGCGGACCAGATCGGATTCCAGCTGCCGCCACACCTGACCGTCCGCCAATGTCACCGTGAACGCGCCGCTACGATCAAATTCATATTTTGTCATCGCGATGTTGGACGCTTCGGGCCTGGTTGAACCGACAACGTCGGACCAGAAGCCGCCGGACCGTTCGGACTGGCGCGCACGCAGGGCCGCGGTAGCTGGAATGCGGCGTGGCTCGGCGCCCGGTGGCGGCACCAGCCGCACCTGGGCCGGATTGGCCGGCGGAAGGTTGAGCACCGACCGCATCGGCTGGGCCGAACCATAGAAACAATCCAGCCAGACGCGATTGTCGGCAATGCCGTCGCACCTTTCCGCCCCCGCCATGACTTCGTCGCGGGTCGGCTCGGCCAGCGCCGGCAGCGCGGCCAGAGCCATCAGTCCTGAAATCAAAAAAACGCGGCGCATGACGTCTCCTACCAGTTCAGCAGCTTTTGCAGATTGCCGCCCTTGACCTTGGCGATATCGGCCGCCGAATAGCCCTTCATGTGAATATCGACGATGCGGTGCGAACCGCCGCCCCACACCATGCGGTCGGGGCCGAATTCCCGGATCAGCCGGGAGGTAAACGGCAGCACGCTCTGGAAATAGGGCTTGTCGGCGGCGATATAGTCCACGCCCGACAGCTTCATATAGACGTTGGGCAGTTTGGCCATCTCCAGCACATCGGCGAACTCATAGGGATTGCCCAGCTTGGGTTCGGCCATATGGTCGATCAGCACCTTGCAGCCGGGAAAAGCGCGGACGGCAGCGGCGGCCTGGCGCGCATAATTGGGGCCGATATGCAGCTCCATGATCACGCCCAGATCGGCGGCCTGCTTCCACAGCGCCCGGACATAGGGCGCGGCAAAGGATTCGATATACATTTCCTTGCCACGATGAGCGTGAATGCGGGTGGCGACAATGCGCGGCTCTTTCTTAACCAGCGCCGCCAGCTTTTTGGGCGCCTGGGGGTCCTTGGGATAGAACAGACTGGTGGCTTTCAGCTGGGACGCCGGCGCGCGGCGCAGGCAGTCCAGCACCAGGCTGTGATCGTCGCCATAAGGCTCGGGCTGGACCACAACCGCCTTGTCGATGCCGAATTCTTTCAAATGGCGCTGGTAAGGCGCCAGCGGATCGGCCGGAAATGTGCCGGCATCGGGCTTGTAGGTCGCCTTGGCGTGGAACGGAAAGCGCGCCGTATTGGAACTGAACATATGCGCATTCCATTCGACCACCGGGGTGGACTGCGCCAAGGCGGGCGTGGCGGCCGCAACAGCCGCGCCGCCCATGAGGGCAAAGATGTCCCGACGGCTGGTCTTTTCCATGTCCATCCCCATTGTTCTTGTGACACGGGCCAAGAGATACCACGCCCAAAAGCCGCGGCAAATACGGCTTAACCTTTGCTCTGTCAGCAGCGATACTGCCGTCCGGGGACGGCAAAGCGGTTCATGAATACGCAGACCTTGATCGACCAGGCGGTGACGCTGCACCGCAGCGGCAACCTGCCGGAAGCCGAACGGCTTTACCGGCTGGCGCTGGACGCGGACCCGCGCGATTTCACGGCGCGCCATCTGCTGGGCGTGGCGATGGCCCAGCAGGGGCGTGGGGACGACGCCCTCAAAGAGATCGCCGCCGCACTGGACCTTCGTCCGGGCGACGTCGATGCCCTGCTCAACCATGCCAATATCCTCAAGACCTTGGGCCGCACCGATGAGGCCTTAACCGGCTTCACCCGCGCCCTAGATGGACGGCCCGGCTGGCCACAGGCGCTGAACAATCGCGGCACCGTGCTGCAGAGCCTGGGACGGTTCGACGAGGCGCTGGCCGATTACGACGCGGCGCTGGCCGCGACCCCGGACTATGTCGAGGCGCTGAACAATCGCGGCAGCGTGCTGCAGGACCTCAAACGGCCGGCAGAGGCGCTGGCAGCATATGACCGCGCCTTGCGGCTGGCGCCACAATATTCGAGCGCCTTCAACAATCGCGGCAGCGCCCTGCTCGATCTTCGGCGCTTCGCCGATGCGCTGGGCTGCTTCGACCGCGCACTTGCCTTGCGGCCCGGTGATGCGGAGGCCTTCAACAATCGCGGCAACGCATTGCAGGGCCTGATGCGCTATGACGAAGCGGTCACCAGCTATGACCGGGCGCTGGCGCTGCGCCCCGATTATCCTGAAGCCCAGAGCAATCGCGGCGGCGCCCTGCAGCAGCTCAAGCGCCACGAAGAAGCGCTGGCCAGCTTCGAGCAGGCGGGCGGCCAGCCGCACGCCTTTGGCGGCGCAGCGATGGCGGCGCTGAATCTGTGCGACTGGAAACGCACAGCGATCATCGGGGCGCAGATGCCGGCCCGGATCGCGGCCGGTGAAGCCGTGCCCCCATGGGTGCTGCTGGGCTATAGCGGCGACGAGGCCTTGCAGCTCCAATGCGCGCGCAACGTGATCCAGTCCCGCTTTGCGCATTTTCCTCTCGCGATGGCGAAAGGCGGTTACAGGCATGACAGGCTCCGCCTTGCCTATATTTCCTCGGATTTTGTCCATCATCCGGTGGCGGCCCAGATCGCACAACTGATCGAGACCCATGACCGCGAACGGTTCGATGTGCTGGGAATTTCCACCGGCCCCGATGACGGCAGTGCTCAACGCCGGCGGCTGACATCGGCGTTCGACCAGTTCTACGATGTGAAAAATCATCCGTCCCGCGCCGTGGCGGAAATGGTGCGCGGGCTGGAAGTCGATGTGCTGGTGGACCTTAACGGCCATACCCAGGGCGACAATTTCGATATTCTCAGCCACCGTCCGGCGCCAGCGCAGGCGACCTGGCTGGGTTATGCCGGAACCACCGGCGCACCTTTCATTGACTATCTGATCGCGGACCGCGTGGTGGCGCCCAACGCCGAAGCCTTTTCGGAAAAGCTGGCTTATCTGCCCAACTGTTTTTTTCCCACCGACACCGGCAATGCCATCGGCACGCCCCCCTCGCGCGCCCAGGCGGGCTTGCCGGAGGATGGATTCGTTTTCTGCTCCTTTAACAACAACTGGAAGTTCACCGCGCCGGTCTTTGCCGTATGGATGCGGCTTCTGGAACAGGTGCCGGGCAGCGTCTTGTGGCTGAAGAAGCCCGGCGATGCGGCGGCGAAAAATCTTCGGCGCGCGGCGCGCGAACAGGGCATCGATCCGCAGCGCCTGGTGTTCGTGGCAGTCGCGCCGCCGGACGTGCATTTCGCCCGTCACGCCCTGGCCGACCTGTTCCTCGACACCCTGCCCTACAATGCCCATGCCACCGCCTGCGACGCGCTGTGGGCGGGACTGCCGGTCCTGACCTGCAAGGGAAAGGCCTATGCCGGGCGGGTCGCGGCCAGCATGTTGCACGCGGCGGGTCTGCCGGAACTGGTGACGGAAAATGCGCAAGATTACGAAAATCGGGCGCTGGAACTGGCGCAAGATCCGGCGCGATTGAAATCTTTGCGGGAGAAGCTGGCGGGCCGGAATTCAGCACTGTTCGACACGCCGCGCTTCGCACGCGACATCGAAGCGCTCTTCAGT
This sequence comes from Pseudomonadota bacterium, assembly GCA_041192105.1. GTDB lineage: Bacteria > Pseudomonadota > Alphaproteobacteria > Micropepsales > Micropepsaceae > Rhizomicrobium. Next base: position 45,644 of record JBEENS010000012.1, read on the forward strand.
GAGATGCTGGCTGCAAAGACGTCCTGATCTTCGCCACCGTATCGGCGGAAACAGCGGGCGCGCGATTACCCCAATTGTTGCGAATGTAAGTCAGGACATTGGCGACCTGCGCGTCGTTCAGCTTCCAGGCAAAACTGGGCATGCCGGGGCCGGTGGGCGCGGCGGGCGTCGCCACCGCCTTTGAGCCGGCCAGCACCACCCGCGCCAAGGTCTCGGCGCTGCTCTGGCGCACCAGCGCGTTGCCCGCCAGCGGCGGGAACAGGACATTGTCGCCCCGGCCATTGAAGCTGTGACAGGCGGCACAATTCATCCGAAACACACCTGCGCCCGATTTCATCTGGGCCTCCACGCCCGATGCGCCGCCGCCATTGCCGTCCGATGCCGGCAGATCCTTCAGATAGACCGCAACCGCCCGGAGATCGGCATCGTTCATCTGCGCGGTGGAATGCTCGACCACTTCCGACATGGGACCCGATGCGATGGAATGTGTGTTCCGGCCGGTCTTGAGATACTCCACCACATGCGCGGCGCTCCAGCCGCCCAAGCCCGCATTGCGGTCGCCAGTGAGATCGGGGGCGAACCAGCCCTGCAGCGATGCGCCCGACAGCGCCATACCCTTGTCGGAGCCCATCACTGTCTTGGGCGTGTGACAGGTGCCGCAATGGGCCGGGCCGGTGGCAATGTAAGCGCCGCGATTCCAGGCCGCGCCCTTGCCCGCATTGTGGGCGTACAGCGCGGGGCGGAAAAACAGCATGTTCCAGCCGCGCATAATAAAGCGCAGATTGAAGGGAAAGCGCAGCTGGTTGACATCCACCGCACGGCGCACCGGTTTCACCGTTTGGAAATAGGCCCAGAGCGACGCGACATCGGCATCGCTCATCTTCGCATAGGCCGGATAGGGCATGGCGGGATAAAGCCGCTTGCCACCTGGCGCGATGCCGGCCTTCATGGCTAGGCGGAAATCCTCCGCCGAATATTTTCCGATGCCGGTTTGCCTGTCCGGCGTGATGTTGGGCGCCACCAGCTTTCCGAACGGAGTCATCAATTCGACCCCGCCCGCCAGATTCTTGCCGTGACAGCCTTCGCAGTCTCCCAGCACCGACTGGTAACGGCCGGCATCCACGCCAGCGGCGCTGGCGGCGGAGGACACAGCTGCAAGGGCGGCAGCGAGAAAAAGCTTCCTCATGCCCGCACCAGCTTGCCGGGGCTTTTGATATACTTGGTGGTGATGGCTTGCGCCGCCCAAAATGCCAGCGCCCCCACCGTGCCGGTGGGATTCATGCCGGCATTGTGGGCGAAGGCGGATGCACCGACCACAAAGACATTGGGCACGTCCCAGCTCTGCAGATACTTGTTCACCGCGCTGGTTTTGGGATCGCTGCCCATGACCGCGCCGCCGGTATTGTGGGTGCTCTGATACGGCACCGCGTCCCAGCCCTTTTTGGCCCGCGACACGGTGGTGAGTTTGGCGCCGAACGGCTTGGAGATTTTTTCCAGCTGGTCCGACATGAAGTGCGACATGCGGATGTCGTTGTCCGGGAAGTCGAAGGTGATGCGCAGCAGCGGCCGGCCGTGCCGGTCGGTATAGGTGGGATCGAGGTCGAGATAATTCTCCCGCACCGGATAAGACGAGCCCTGGGCCGAGAAACCCATCGAGCTGTTGTAGCCCTCTATCGTCGCCTTCTTCCAACCCGCACCCCAGCGCGGGCTGCCCGGCGCGGTGGGCCGGTTGCTGATCGGCCGTCCATTGGTGACCACGCAATTGATGCCGCCGCCGCCGAGGAAATCCAGCGGCCCGTGATCGAAGGCATCGCCGTTGAAATCGTCCATCGTCTGGCCCAGCGTGCCGGCGCCGATGAAGGGATTGAAGTGCTTGCCCTCGAAGAACATGCGGGCGCCGCTGCCGGTCTGGTAGCAGTAATTGCGGCCCACGGTGCCCTTGCCCGTCACCGGGTCATACTGTGCGCCGATCTTCGACAGCAGCATCATGCGCACATTCATCAACGCGTAGGCGCAGATCACCACAATGTCGCCGGGCTGTTCATACTCCACGCCCTTGGCGTCGATATAGGTGACGCTTTTGGCCATCTTGCCGTCCGGCGCCAGATTGACCTTCAGCACCTCGCATTCGGTGCGCAGTTCGAAATTGGACTTTTTCATCAGCACCGGCAGGATGGTGGTCTGGGCGCTGGCCTTGGAATAATTGCCGCAGGCGAATCGTTCGCAGAAACCGCAATAGGTGCATTGCCCCATCCGCACACCCAGCGGATTGACATACGCCGTCGAAAGATTCGCTGACGGCGTGGGGAACGGATGATACCCCTGCTCTTTCACCATCTGGGCAAAGAGCGTGGGCGCATAGCTCATTTTCATCGGCGGCGTGGGATAGTCGCGGCTGCGCGCGCTTTCAAAGGGATTGCCGCCCGGCACGACCCGGCCCTTGAGATTGCCGGCCTTGCCGGAAATGCCACAAAGATATTCGAACTTGTCGAAGCTGGGCTCGATCTCGTTCCAGGTGACGCCCCAGTCCTGCAGCATCAGCCCGTTCATCTTGGCGGCGCCGTAACGCTGCGCCAGATGGCTGCGGATCGAAAAATCGCTGCTCCAAAAGCGCCATGTTTGGCCGTTCCAGTGCACGCCGGCGCCGCCGACCCCGTCGCCGGGCAGGAAAGAGCCGTAATCGCGCATCGGCATCGCGGTCTGGGCGACGGTGTTGCGCATGGTCATGGCTTCGACGCTGGGCTTGAGGAACAGCTCCTTGCGGATGGCGTAGCGCAGCTCGTCCTGCATATAGGCGACATTGAAATCGGTGGAGGTGTCGCGCCACGGCCCGCGCTCGATGGCGACGACATTCAGCCCCGCCTCGGTCAGTTGCTGCGCTAGGATGGCGCCGGTCCAGCCCAGGCCGATGATGACCGCGTCACGCTTGGGAAGCAGCTTGGCCATGCCGTTAGCCCTCCGCCGAATAGATGGAAACCGGCGGGCGAGGATAAGGCACATTGTGCTTGTCGATATGGTCGCGATAGTCATAGCGCGCGCCAGGAAAGCCGATCATCTTCCACGAGGCCATGTTGCGGTTACCGCCATAAAGGGGATCGGCGAAGAAGCCCTCCATCGTGTTCTGCAGCATCATCTCGAAGAATTCCTTGGTGCTGAAACCGGGCTTGAGCCTGAGCGCGATCTTGCCGCCATCCATGCCGGCCAGCACCGCATCCTGCTGCGCCGGTGCAAGCTGCGCGAAGCCGCGCTTGTGGGTGGCGTGGGCGTAGTCGTTCAGGGCGCGAAGGCCCAGGCGATAGCGCCCGGCGGGTGTCAGATCGCCCTGGTAACCCTGGCTCGGCAGGCCGGGCATGAAAGGGCCTTTCATGTAAAGGCGCTGCGCATGGCCGAATGCACCCGCCAGCTGGCGGTCGATATAAACGGCGCAGCCACTCGCCTTGCCGCCGGGCGAAAGATTGTCGCCGAGGATCAGGCGGTCCACCACGGCTTCGATGGTGACGACCTCGCCGGGCGTGAAGAAATACCAGCCCAGCGGATTGACCGGCTTGGGCGGTTCGCCCGCAAAGGGCGACCAGGGAAGATGTCCGGATATACTTGCGCCATCGGCGGTGGCGGCCAGGATCGGCAACGCCGCGACCGATGCAAGCAACCGGCGGCGGCTCAGCGCGCGCTGTTCTGACATTCCCGATTCCCCAACCGCGATTCTTGTTCTTGTTGCGATGATCCTATGCGCGAGTTCCGCCGGGAGCAATTTTGCAGCCGCGAAAGATGGCAAGGCGAGGAACTGCGCAAAATCAGCAACGGAACCAAGAAACCCAGGGAACCATGGATTTTATCAGAAACGATGGTCGGCGGGCTGGGTTCAGTAAGGGCGGCTGGGATAACCTTTTGGAGGACAAACCGTAATGGCGAATAACCAGAATCAGAATGACCAGACCAAAGGTCAGCAGAAGCACCAGAACCAGCCGCAGTCGGGCCAGAAGGCCGGCCAGCAGCAGCGCCAGCAGAACCAGAAGTCGGACAATGACGACAAGTCCTCGAGCGGCCAGCAAAACAAGTCGAGCGACCAGCAGAACAAGCAGCGCTAACCACGCCGCTTAAAAACAAGAAGGCCCGGTGGAAGTTGGCTAGCGCCAGCGTACCACCGGGCCTTTTTTCTTTGTATTATTGTATTTTCGGGCACGAGAGACCAAATTGGCATTATGGCCGTCAAACAAGCACCCAGTCGCCTGCAAGCCGAACTGGCGCGCGGCATCCTGCGCGCGCTGAAAGCGCAGAACGCGCCCGCCGGCCACCGCCTGGTGGAACTGGACCTGTGCGCCGCCTTTGATGTCTCGCGCACCCCCGTTCGCGGCGCGCTGCAATTGCTGGCGGCGGATGGCTTGATCACCGCGCGCGAGGGGCGCGGTTACGTGCTGGCCAAAACCATCCAGGACGCACCCGAAGACGCCAACGGCGAGGACGAGGACGACAATCGCCTGTTCGCTGGCCTAGCCGAGGCGCGCGCCAGGGGAAAGCTTGCCGACCAGTTCACCCAGCAGGAAGTCGTGCGCGCCTTTGATGCGCGGCTGTCCAGCGTGATGCGGGTGCTGCGGCTGCTGGCCGAACTTGGACTTGTCGAGCGCCGGCGCGGCAATGGCTGGGCCTTCATAGCCGATGCCGCGCGGGTGCTGAACGAAAGTTATGCCTTCCGCCGCGCGCTGGAGCCGCAGATGCTGCTGCAACAGGGCTTCCGGCTGGACCGCGCCTGGGCGGAAAAGGCCCGCGCCAGCCACGAAAAATTGCGCAAGAAGCCCTGGCGGGCCGGCGACGGCGCCGATTTTCACGACATCAACGCCGATTTTCACGAGCAGCTGGCGCACTGTTCGGGCAATCGCGCCATGCTGAGGGCGGTGCAAAACCAGATCCAGTTGCGCCGCTTTCTCAGCGGTCAGTGGGACTATCCGGTGGATCAGGTGCACAGCGCCATCGACGACCATCTGGAAATCCTGGCGGCGCTGGAAGCGGGATATGCCGATAAGGCCGCCGCGCTGATGCTGCATCACCTGACCACCAGCGCATCACAGGCGCACTGACCGTCAATAGATGTCGCGCCGATACAAGCCGTCCTGCGTCATCTGGTCGAGCTTTTCCTCTCCGACAAGGGCGACCAGCGCGTCCTGCACGCCCGCCGCCATCTGAAGGCCGCCGCACACCAGGACCGATGCCCCGGCTTCGATCCAGCTGCGGATCTCTCCGCCCTGCTCCGTCACCAGGTTCTGGACATAGCGTTTGGGAGAAACATCACGCGAGAATACCAGATCGGTTTTCGCCAGCGTGCCGTCGGCCTGCCATGCGCGTATGTCATCGGCATAATACAGATCGGTCTTTTCGCCGCGCTCACCGAACAGCAGCCAGCCGCCAGCCAGCTTCCTGGCCTGCCGGTATTGGAGATGGGCGCGCAGCCCCGCCATGCCGGTGCCTGCACCGATCAAAATCTGGGAACCATCGCTAGGGGGCTGAAAATTGGGGTTGGGCCGCAGGCGCAACTTCACCACGCCGCCCGGCGCGGCGGTCTGGGTCAGCCAGCCCGAGCCCAGACCTAGGCTGCCATCATCCTTGACCGCCTTGCGCACCAGAAGCTCCATGCGCCCGCTTTGCGGCAGCGAGGCGATGGAATATTCGCGGGGCGGGAAAGATTCCAGCCGTTCCACCAGCCACTCCAGCGCAATGCCTTCGACCTCGTGCGGGCGCGGCAAGCGGCTATGGGCGATGATGTCGCGCAGGAATGTCCAGTGGCCATGCCAGCGGAAGCTCAACTCCCCGTTCAGCCTGTGATCGCGCAAAAAACTTTCCACCGCCGCTTCGCTGTTGCGCGGCCAGATCTCCGCAATGTCGCCGGCGGTCCAGACCAACTGCGACGGCTCGCGCGGCGTCAGCGCGATATGCCAGGCCTCGCCGCCCGTGCTGCCCGGATTCAGCAACCGGCGCTCGGCCAAGATCCAGTCCTGCGGCGGCTCGGGCATCAGCTGCTCGACGCTGGTGGTGGCGCCTAGCCGGGTGAGCTGCTCACACCATTTGGTCATCGCCGCGATGTCGTCATCGCCGTCGACGCAGATGGTATCGAACAGCCGCCGCGCTTTGCTGGCCGCCAGCCAGCGATCCACACTTTGGCCGAAGCCGCAAAACGTGGCGTCGTATTTCCTGTCGCCGCGCGCCAGCACGGCATAATTCAGCCCCTTGAGAGAAGCCGGCTGGGCCATCTGCTTGCGCTCGAAGGCTCGCGCCGAATCGGGCGCCTCACCCGCACCATAGGTGCTGGTCACGACCAGCAGCGTACCGGCCTCCGCGATCTCAGACGCAGTCAGGCTGCACAGAGCGGCGACCCGCACCAGGCTTGCCCCGGCCAGGGCATTGGCGCTGCGCCAGGCAATGGTTTCGGCAGCCCCCGTCTGGCTGGCGAAGGCGACCAGAATCTTGCCGCCGGGCTTGGGGGCGCTTCTGAACAGGGAACCGAAGACCATGGCGCGCACTAACACAGAGGCGGGTAACCGCGCAAACCGTGGTTTTCTCACGATTTTTGCGGAATGCGGAACTTTTACTGCCACCGGCGACCGCCTCGCGCGTTCCCTCTGTCCAAGACCAACTGGCCGGGAGGGCCTGCATGTCCGCCAATATCATCCTGATCCAGCCGCTGGTCGCGCTGATTTTCGGAATCCTGATTCTGGTCCTGCCGCGGCTGCTGAATTATCTGATCGCGATCTATTTGATCTTTATCGGGCTGAGCGGGCTCTTCCCCCAACTCTTCACTTTCACCACCGCGACGTAGGCGCGTCGGCGAAAGCCGAAGCGGCTAGCAATAGGAGCATCGGCGAGAGCCGGAGCGACCAACAACAAGGAGCGATGTCATGACCAAGGCCGACAAACTCAAGCCCCATGAAGAAATGTCGGAGCATCACAGCACCGACAAGCAGCCCGTGACCAAGGAAGAAAAGATAGACGCCCAGATAGAAGATTCCTTCCCGGCCAGCGATCCGCCATCCTTCTCGGGCGGCAATCACATCATCGGCGCGCCAACGGATCGCGAAAGCGAGTCTCCGACGGCTGAAGCGCCGGAGGTTGTCGCGGCCGAAAAGAAAGTCAAAACCGGCGACGCCAAGAAGCCGCACACATACTGACTTTTGCGGCCGGAAGTTCCACGCGTGCCGTCAAAACGCCGCCATTGTTTGTCTCTCCCTTAACCGCACGGAGCCTAGGCTTTGCGCGGGGGCGCACTCAGGAGTGAGCCGCTTATGAGAGAAAACAAACACGGCACGCAAGTGATCGGACCGGATGGGTCGGTGCTGACGAGAGCGAACCTGCCGCCCGCCAATCTGAAGCGCTGGGTGGCACGCCGAAAAGCCGAAATCATTGCCGCGGTGAAAGGCGGATTGCTGACCATGCCGGAAGCCTGCCACCGCTATGCCATTTCGACGGAGGAGTTCCTGGAATGGGAACGGCATTATGAAAGCGAAGGCCTGGAAGGCCTGCGCGCCTCCGCCAGGCCGCTGCGCGGCGACCTCGGCACGCTACTGCACTAGCTTTCCAGCGCCGCCAGGACACCGGCCTCGGTGAGAATCTGGGGCAGGATTTTCGGCGCGGCCCCGCCCGGGGCGTAATACAGATACAGCGGCACGCCCGAACGGCCATTTTCTTTCAGCAGCGCAGTGATTTCGGGATTCTGGTTGGTCCAGTCCGCCACCATGTAAACCACATTCTTCTGCGCGAAGGCGCTTTGGACGGGCTGCTTGTTCAGCACCGCTTCCTCATTCACCAGACAGGTGATGCACCAGGCCGCGGTGGCATCCACAAACACGGCACGGCTCTCGGCGCGGTATGATGCAAGTTTTGCGGCGCTGTAGGCTTCGCCCCGCGTCACCTGGGCCAACGGCGCCGGTGTGGCGCCGCGAAGCTGGCTTAACCCCCACAGCGCCGCCAGCAGCAGCACCAGCGCCGTAATGGCCCCAAAAGTGCGGCCGCGTTTGGCAAGATCGCGTGTCACGTTCCACAGCCATGCGGCCATCGCCACAAAAATCATCGCCGCCGAGACGATGGCGACACCGCGCGGGCCGGCCTGCTGCGCCAGCACCCAGACCAGCCAGGCCGCGGCCATGTACATGGGGAAAGCCAGGAACTGCTTCAGGCGCAGCATCCAGGTGCCGGGCCTAGGCATGAAGGACAGCGCCTGCGGCCACAGGCCCAGCAGGATGAAGGGCGAGGCAAAGCCGACACCCAGCGCCACGAACACCGCCAGGGCCGCAGCTGCGCCTTGCGACAGCGCAAAGCCCAGTGCCGCCGCCATGAAGGGCGCGGTGCAGGGCGCGGCCACCGCAACGGCCAGCACGCCGGTGAAGAAAGCGCCAAGCGGACCATTCTTGCGCGTCAGCCCTTCGCCCGCCGTGATGCTGCCGACCTCGAACAGGCCGGAAAGATTGAGGCCCACCGCAAACACCAGCAGCGCGAAGCCCGCCACCACCATGGGCGACTGCAACTGAAAGCCCCAGCCGATGGTCGCGCCGCCCTGACGCAGCAACAGGACCAGAAGCCCCAGGGCTGCGAAGCTGACAATCGCACCCAGCGCATAGGAGAAGCTTTCGCGGCGGCCTTCGCTGCCATGCTGCGCCACCGCCAGCGCCTTCATCGCCAGGATCGGCAGCACGCAGGGCATCACGTTCAGGATCAACCCGCCCAGCAGTGCGAACAGGATCGCCAGCCACAAAGTGAGATCACCCTCGGCGGCAACTTGCGTGAATTCTGCGGCCGGCACCGGTCCAGGCTGGGCATTCACTTCCAGCGCCTGGACCGACCCATCGGACGAGGTAAGAACCAGCAGGCCTTCCAGCGGCGCGCTGACTTTGGCACCGGGCGTCAGGCGCAGCACCAACCCATCCTTGGCATAGCCGACAAGCTGGGGCGCGGGATTCTTGATCAGTCCGGGACGCGCCGGAAAGAAATCTGCACCTATGGGACGCGCCGACACCAAGTTAGGCGCGGCGACATACAGGTCGAGCACATTGCCCAGCGCATAGGTGATCTTCCAGGGTGATACCACAGGCAGCAGCGCGCGCGCCGCCGCGAAGTCCCTGGCCACCGCCGGATCGGGCGCCTGGGCACCGATCGGGACGGTGATGCTCAGCGATCGTTCTTCCGGAATGCAGATATTCTTGCACACCAGCCAGCTGGCGGACGCCTCGATCGTCACCGTCTCGCCGGCCTTTGCGTCGGCAGGGGTGGTGATCTTGCTCAGCAGCCAGAGCTTGCCTTCATAGCCGTAATCCATCAGCGGCCCGACCGGCACGCGCATGGGGCGCGGCCACTGGATGGCATCAGCCTTCCAGCCCGGCGGCAAGGTCCATTCAATGATGGTGGGCGCACCGGCATCGCCGGGATTCTTCCAATAGGTGTGCCATTCGGGCGCGATCTGTTCTTCCAGCGCGACGGTGATGCTGCCGCCGGGAGCGACGGCCTTGTCCTCGGCGATCAGCCGGGCCTGGACCTTGGGTTGGGAGTCCTGCGCCATGGCGGGCGCGGCCATGAACAGGGCCAGAAAGAGAAGTATGTGCTTCATGCCCCTGCCCTATACCGGTTCGCCATGCTATTCGCCAGTAACGGCAAACGGTTACAGGCAGGATATGCGGATCACGGGCGGAAAACTGGGCGGACGGCGGCTGATTGCGCCCGAGGATGTCAGTGTGCGCCCCACCAGCGACCGCTCCCGCCAGGCGATCTTTAATATCCTGCGGCACAAGGATTTCGGTATCGGCTTTGCGCTGGAAGGCGCGGCGGTCGCCGATCTGTTCGCCGGCACCGGCGCGCTGGGCATTGAGGCTTTGTCACAAGGGGCGCGCTGGTGCCTTTTGGTGGACGACAACGCCGACAGCCGCGCCATCCAGCGCGAGAATATCGAAGCCCTGGGCCTGACCGGCGTCACCCGCATCTGGCGGCGCGATGCCTGCGATCTAGGTCCGCTGGGGCCCAGCGCGGGCGGGCCATTCAACCTGGTGTTCATGGATCCGCCCTATCGCAAGAACCTGATCCCGCCCGCACTCAAGAGCCTGAAGGACGGTGGCTGGCTGGCCGACAAGGCCCTGATCGTGGCCGAGACCAACGCCAGCGAAGAGGTTGATCTCGCGGGTTTCATGCTGCTCGACGAACGCGATTATGGCGAGACGCGGATGCGGTTTTTAACGCCAACTCCCTAACTCACCATGGCCGGGTTTAACCCGGCCATGGTGACCGCTGCTCTGGATGGGCGGGTCGTGAAGTTTACCCTCCGGCCGCGCTTCGCGCGGGCCGGGGGAGCCCGCCCATGGTGAGTGAGAAGCTTGGCTATCTTCGCCCAAATAGCTTTTCGATATCGGCCAGTTTGAGTTCGACATAGGTCGGGCGGCCGTGATTGCACTGGCCGGAATGTGGTGTGGATTCCATCTCGCGCAGCAGGGCGTTCATCTCCTCGGCATTGAGGCGGCGGCCCGCCCGCACACTCATATGGCAGGCCAGCGTGCCCGATACTTCTTCCAGCCGTTCCTTCAGCGAAAGCGCGTTGCCGGTTTCGGCGATCTCATCCGCCAGGTCGCGCACCAGGCCTTTCACATCCAGCTTGCCCAGCATGGCGGGGACTTCACGCACCACGACCGCATCCGGGCCGAAGGCTTCGATCACCAGCCCCAGTTCGGCCAGTTCGGCGGCGCGGCCGGCAACGCGCGCCACTTCGCTGGGATCGAGGTCCACCACTTCGGGGATCAGCAGCGGCTGGCGCGCGATGCCGCCATTGGCCAGCGCCTTTTTCATCCGCTCATAGACCAGCCGCTCATGGGCAGCATGCTGGTCGACGATGACAATACCGTCGGCGGTCTGGGCCACGACATAGGTTTCATGCAGCTGGGCCCTTGCAACGCCTAAAGGTGCCACACCCAGCGGCGTGTTCGCCGCGGCTTCCATCGGCGCCTCTTCCATCCGCACCGACATCGGCAAGGATGCGGCGTAGGACGGTGCCGCCTCCCGCACAGCGGAAAAAATGTTCGGCGACTGGAATGGCGACGGCGCCTGTCTTTGAAACGCCGCCAACGCACCGCCCGCCACCGTGGTCGAGGCGCGATGCCCGGCATCGGTCAGTGCGTGTTTCAGCGCGCCCACGATCAATCCCCGCACCAGTCCGGCATCGCGGAAGCGCACCTCGGTCTTGGCGGGATGGACATTCACATCCACGAAATCGGGATCGCACTCCAGGAACAGCGCGAGCGCGGGATGGCGGTCGCGCGCCAGGAAATCAGCATAGGCGCCGCGCACCGACCCCACCAGCAGCTTGTCGCGCACCGGGCGGCCATTGACGAACAGGAACTGCATTGCGGCATTGGCGCGGTTGTAAGTGGGAAGACCGGCGTAACCGCTCAGCCTGACGCCCTCGCGCACCGCTTCCACGCGGGCGGCATTGTCGCCGAACTCGCGGCCCATGATCCGGGCGAGACGCGGCAGGCGTCCGTCCATCAGGTCCGGCTCTGCCGCCAGGTCGAGCGCCTTGCGCCCGTCCAGGGTGAGCATGAAAGCGATGTCGGGCCGCGCCATTGCCAGCCGCTTGACGATATCGATGATCGCCAGGTCTTCCGAGCGCGACGATTTCAGGAATTTCAGCCGTGCCGGGGTGGCATAGAACAGTTCGCGCACTTGCGCGCGGGTGCCGTGCTGGCCGGTTGCGCGAAAGGCAGCCGGCATAGGCCCCTGGACGCGTCCGCCATCGACTTTGATTTCCGAAGCTTCGCCCTCCCTGGTCCGGCTGGCGATGGACAGCCGCGCCACCGCGCCGATGGATGGCAGTGCCTCGCCGCGAAAGCCCATGGTCACGATATGCGAAAGATCGTCTTCGCCGCCCGCCAGCGGCAGCTTGGATGTGGCGTGGCGCCGGATCGCGAGGCTGAGATCATCGGCGCTCATGCCGATGCCGTCATCTTCCACGAGCAGCAGGTCTGCGCCGCCATTGGAGGCGGCAATGTCGATGCGGGTGGCGCCCGCATCCATCGCATTTTCCACCAGTTCCTTGATCGCCGCCGCCGGGCGCTCCACCACCTCGCCCGCCGCGATGCGGTTGACGGTACCTTCCAAAAGTTGGCGGATTCTGCTCATGCGCCAGCCTAGCACCACCGGCCCGCCAGCGGCGCAACGCCTGCGTCCATCAACAGTTTCTAGGGCTTCTTGCCGGTCTGGGGCGAGGTCACGGCCCCCGTCAAAGGCTTGTCGGCCGAGCGCTCGGGCTGGCTGGCCGGCGCGGGCGCGCCCGTGGGCGGATTGGTGGCCGCAGCCGGCGGGGCCGGGCGCACTGGCGGGCGCGGGACCTGTGGCGCGGGGCGGCCATCCGACGGGGTGCCGGCGATCACCACCGTCAGCTTGGCCGGATCGTAAAGCCGTTTGGCCACCCGGCGCACATCGGCAATCGTCACGGCCTGGATCAGCGAATTGCGCCGCGCGACATAGCCGATATCCAGATTCTGGCGCTGGAAGGTACCGAGCTGCGAGGCCGTGCCGCCATTAGAGGCAAACGCCATCGGGAACGAGCCGGTCAGATAGGTCTTGGCATCATCCAGTTCGGTCTGGGTGGGGCCGTCCTTGGCGAAAGTGGCCATCGTGTCCTTGACCACCTGCACGGTCTGGGTGATCGCATTGGCGCGGGTAGCGACTGATCCCATCATCACGCTGGCCTTGCTGTAGGCGGTCAGCGAGGTCGAAACGCCATAGGTCAACCCGCGCTTGACGCGGACTTCGTCGGTCAGGCGCGAGGAAAAGCCGCCACCGCCCAGGATGTAGTTGGCGACATAGCCGGGAATGAAATCGGGATCGGCGCGCATAATTCCAGGCAGGCCAAAAATGGCGGTGGGCTGCGGCACCGGCAGCGGCACGATCTGCACCCCTGGCCGGCCCAGCCGCCCGATATTGGGCAGCGCCGGGACGGGATGGTTGGAGACCGGCTTGAAGGTCGCCGCCAGCAGCTTGGTGAGTGCCGGCTTGGTGATATCGCCGGCGACGGCGATTTTCAGGCCATGCTTCACCCAATACTTGCGGGCAAAGGCTTTGAGATCGGCGGCGGTGATGCTGGAAATGGTGCCGATTTCGCCGATGCTGGAATGGCCATAGGGATGGGCGCCGAAAAAGGCGCGGGTAAAGGCGCGGCCCGCCACACGCGGCGGCTCGGCCTGGTCCTGCTGCAGCGCCTGGATAATCTGGGTGCGAACCCGCGCCAGGGCATCAGCTTCGAAGCGCGGCCTGGTCAGGGCCATCTGCAGCAGGCGCATCGCCTCGGGCGCGTTTTCCTTCAGGGTAGTGATGGAAATCACCAGATGGTCGCGGTCGACGCGCGCCGAAAAACCGATGGCGCGGTTGGCCACGGCTTCGTGAAAAGCCTTGGAGCTGAGATCGCCCGCCCCCTCGTCCATCATCGAGGCGGCAAAAGAGGCAAGCCCCGCTTTGCCGGCCGGATCATAGGCCGAACCCGCTGGCAGCGATATGTTGAAGGCGATAACGGGCACGGTGTGGTCTTCGGCGAACCAGACCGTCGCGTTTTTGCCGAGGTCGATGTTTTCAATGGTCGCAGCGCGCACCGGCGATGCGGCAAGCAGCGCAAAAGCGAAAGTGCAAAGAACCCGGCGGATCATTTCGCGCCTCCCGGCAACAGATAGCCCGTCACCGCCTGGTTGCGCGAAAGACTCTGCGCCGCGCGGCGCACATTCTCGGCCGTGACGGCGCGAATGCGTGCCGGCCACTCATTGACGTCGTCCACCGTCAATCCGATCGTCAGCGCCTGGCCATAGGCCATGGCCAGCGCCATCTGGCTGTCGCGGCGATAGGTAACGCTGGCCACCAGGCCGATCTTGGCGCGGGTCAGATCGGCACCCTCTGGCAGATTGCTGCGGGTCGATTGCAAGACCTGGTCGACCGCCTTTTCCAGCGCCTGCAGGCTGACGCCCGGGCGCGGCACGGCATAGACCGAGAACTCGCCCGCATCGCGGTTGTTGCCGTCATAGCCGGCGCCGGCATCGCTCGCGAGTTTCTTCTGTTCCACCAGCACGCGATACAAGGTCGAAGTCTGGCCACCGCCCAGCAGCTGGCCATAGGTTTCCAAGGCTTGCGCCTGGCCCGGGCGCCCTTGCGCATAGGACGGCACGCGGTAGATCCGCGAGAAGATCGGTACACGCGCATCGGCGCGGGTGATGGTCATGCGGGTTTCCGCCATGCGCGGCGGCTCGGCAGCTTCGGCGCGGGGCTCAAGATTGCGCGCCGGCAGCTTGCCATAGGCGTCCTGCGCCATCTTGCGCACGTCTTCGGGCGTGACATCGCCCGCCACCACCAGGATGGCGTTGTTGGGCGCATAGTGCGCATTGTAGAAACGCTGCGCCGAGACGCGGTCGATGCGGCGGATCTCTTCGGCCCAGCCGATCACCGGCCGGCCATAAGGATGGGTGAGATGCAGCGCGGCGCGCATCTGTTCGCTCATCAGTGACTGGGGATCGTTCTCCACCCGCATGCGGCGCTCTTCCAGCACCACGTCGCGCTCCGGACCCACGCTGGCATCGGTCAGGATCAGGTTGGTCAGACGGTCGGCTTCCAGCCGCATCACCAGCGGCAGCCGGTCCTTGGCGATCTGCTCGTAATAGGCGGTGTAGTCATGGCTGGTGAAGGCGTTGAGCTCGCCGCCATTCTTGGCGACGGTCTGCGAGAAAAGATCGCCGGGCACCGACTTGGTGCCCCGGAACATCATATGCTCGAAGAAATGCGCGATGCCCGAGATGCCGGGCGGATCGTCCACGCCGCCGACCCGAAACCACAACATCTGAGTCACAACCGGCGCACGATGATCGGGGATCACCAGCACCTGCATGCCGTTCTGCAGGGCGAACTGGAAAGTGTTGTTACCGGTCTGGCGCGGATTGACCGGCGCTGGCGCCGACAATTTGCTGCGGTCTTGCGACTGCGCCAAAGCCGCGAAGGGCGCGGCGGCAATCAGACAGGCGGCGGCAAAGGTCGCGAGTCTAGAACCAGTCAAACCAGCCGCCGCTCTCTTCTTTTTTGGGTGCTGCGGTCGTGGTAGTTTTGCGGCCGCTGCGCGTGGTGGTGGTGACGGCCGCGTCGGCATTGACCGGCTGGCCGGTGTCGCGCGTGGCGGTGGTGCGCAGGATGCGGTCGGTGAAGCTGCGGTCGGCATTCTGCCGGGCGCGTTCTTCAGCGCCTAGGCGGGCACGCACCGCCGGATCGCTGTTCTGCGACCCTGCATTGGCCAGCAGCAGCTTTTCGGAGGGCGAATAATTGCCGCGCATGCCGTTGGCCACGGTCTGGGGATCAGAATTGTTGAACAGCGCCTGCTGGGCGTTGCTGGACGGGTCCAGCGTGTTGGCCGGTGGCGCGCCGGGCATCGGTGGACGCAGGTTGAAGTCGGGCGGAATCACCAGCGGCGCCTTGGTGCTGACGGCGAACTCATCGGGCGATTTCTTTTGCAGACCCGCCAGGTCGCGCATGGCGCTGCAACCCGCCAAGACAAATCCGCACAAAGCCACGGCCAGCGCCGCGTTCAACCGTCTCATTTCAAACCTCATGGACCATGCTCCGGCGGCGTTTCGGGCTTGACCACATCAAAGATGATGGCCACGGCGCCCAGGGTAATCGCCAGATCGGCTATATTGAAAACATACCAGTCATAGCCGAAGCCGTAAAAGTGGAAAAAATCCGCAACCTTGCCGTAGATGACCCGGTCCACCAGATTGTTCCCCAGCGCCCCCCCGATAATCAGCCCATAGCCGATGGCCAGGGACCGGCTGGTGGCGCGCCACAAAAGCCAGCTCAGCACGGCCACGGCGACCACCGACAGGCCGATCAGCAGGAAAGTTCCCAGCCGCCCCGAAGCCGGAAACAGGCCGTAGGAAATGCCCGGGTTCCACACCATTACAAGGTCGAAAAATGGCAAAATCGGGACGTTATCGCCCGGCCCCCTCTGGGCGAAGCCCAGGCCATAGAGCATCAGCAGCTTGGTACCCTGGTCAGCGGCCAGGGCCAGGGTGGCGGCAATCAGGCCCGCCTCGCGCGGCTGGAGCGCGGTCATGCCGGCACCGTCTTGCTGGCGGCCACCGCAGCGGTGCAGCGGTGGCAGAGATGTGTCTGGGGTTGGGTCTCTTCCAGCACCATCCAGCAGCGGGCGCATTTCCCCCCCGTTGCCTTCCTGAAATGAACAGCTGGGCTAGTGCCCCCCACATCGACACTCGCTTTCGAGGTGATCGTCAATTCCGCAAGGTCAACGGTATTAAAAAGCTCTTTGTCAGACTCATTGGGTACGTCCAAAACGATACTGGCTTCGAGGCTTGACCCTATAACCTTGTCTGCTCGCACGATCTCTAAAGCGCCAGTGACCACCTTGCGAAGTTCGCGGATGCGGGTCCACTTCTTGACCAGATCGGGATTGGCCCATTCCTTCGGCGCGGGAAGGAAATCGTTCAGGTGAACGCTTTCGCCCATGCCGAAGCGCAGGGTCCAGGCTTCCTCCATGGTGAAGCAGAGGATGGGCGCGAACCAGGTAACGATGCGGCAGAAGATTTCGTCGGTGACGGTGCGGGTGCTGCGGCGGCGCACGCTGTCCTTGGGATCGCAATAGAGCGCGTCCTTGCGGATATCGAAATAGAAGGCCGACAGGTCGTTGGTGCAGAAATTGAACAGGGTGGAGTTCACCAGCCCGAAATCGTATGCCTCATAGGCTTTGCGGACCGTGGCATCGAGCTCGACCAGTCGCGCCAGCATGAAGCGTTCCAGCTCCGGCATCTGGGAATGATCGATGCGTTCCTTCTCGTCAAAGCCCGCCAGATTGGCCAGCATGAAACGGATGGTATTGCGCAAGCGGCGATAGGCCTCGACATTGGCCTTGATGATGTCATCGCCGATGCGCAGGTCTTCGGTGAAGTCCGACGAGGCCGCCCACAGCCGCAGGATTTCAGCACCGTTCTTTTCCGCGATCACCTTCGGCGCCAGCGTATTGCCCAGCGACTTGGACATTTTGCGGCCATCCTTGTCGAGGACGAAGCCGTGGGTCAGCACGCCGCGATAGGGCGCATGGCCGCTGGTGCCGACGCTTTCCAGCAGCGACGACTGGAACCAGCCGCGATGCTGGTCGGAGCCTTCCAGATACAGATTGGCGCGCTCGGCCTTTGGCCAATTCGGGTCGATGGGATTTTCCACCACAAAAACATGGGTCGAGCCGGAATCGAACCAGACATCCAGGATGTCCGTCACCTGCTCGTAATCGTCGGGGTTGCGCCCTTCGCCCAGGAAACGCGCGGGCGGCGAAGTGAACCAGGCATCGGCGCCTTCGGCCTCGAACGCATGTTCGATGCGGCGGAAGACATCCTTGTCGTTCAACACCGCGCCCGACTTCTTTTCGACAAAGATCGCCAGCGGCACGCCCCAGGCGCGCTGGCGCGACAGAACCCAGTCGGGCCGGCTTTCCACCATTGAGCCGATACGGTTCTGGCCGCGCGGCGGATACCATTGGGTTTCGCCGATGGCTTTCAGCGCCAGCTCGCGCAAGGTCTTGCCGTCGTGAAAAACCTTGTCGATGGCGACGAACCATTGCGGCGTGGCGCGGAAGATCACCGGCGCCTTGGACCGCCAGCTATGCGGATAGGAATGGCGCAATGTGCCTTTGGCCAGCAACTTGCCATGGGCGATCAGTTCCTTGATCACCGCGCCATTGGCGTCGCCGTCCTTGCCTTCCGGCGTCAGGATGCGCTTGCCCGCGAACACCGGCACATGCGGCGCATAGGAACCGTCGGGCTGTATCATGCTGAAGGCTTCGGGATTCTTGCGCGGATAGTCGCGGTCGGCGCCCACCAGCAATTCGAAATCATCTTCGCCGTGGCCCGGCGCGTTGTGCACAAAGCCGGTGCCGGTATCGGCGGTGACAAAACCGGCCGGCAGCACCGGCACTTCGAACGTGTAGCCGACACTGCGCAGCGGATGCGCCGCCACCAGCGACTTGAGTTCATCCGCCGGCACGGTGCGAACGCGGCTCAGCATCATCTTGGCGTTCTTGGCGACCTGCTCGGCCAGGGTATCGGCCAGCAGCAAATGCTCGCTGGGCCGCGCCAGAGAACCGTCGCTGGCGTCCGCGACCTCATAAAGGCCGTAAGAAATCTCCGGCGAGAAGGCGATGGCGCGGTTGCCCGGGATTGTCCAGGGCGTGGTGGTCCAGATCACGATGAAGGTGTGCGCCAGTTCTGGCGACGACTTCACCAGCGGGAATTTCACGTAAATCGTGGGCGACTGTTTCTCGTGATACTCGACCTCGGCATCGGCCAGCGCGGTCTTCTCCACCGGCGACCACATCACCGGGCGGAAGCCGCGATACAGAAGGCCGTTCTCCACGAACTTCATCGCCTCGCGCGCGATCGCCGCCTCGGCCTTGAAGTTCATGGTGGTGTAGGGATGGGCGAAGTCGCCGATCTGGCCCAGCCGCTGAATCTGTTCGCGCTGCACATTCAGCCAGTGGCCGGCGAATTTGCGGCATTCGCGGCGCAGCTCGTCCTTGGGGGTCTCATCCTTGTTGCGGCCCTGGGCGCGAAACGCCTCCTCGACCTTCCATTCGATGGGAAGGCCGTGACAGTCCCAGCCCGGAACATAGGGTGCGTCCTTGCCCAGCATCCCCTGACTGCGGACGACAAAATCCTTCAGGATGTGGTTCAGGCCAGTGCCCGAATGAATGTCGCCGTTCGCATAGATCGGGCCGTCATGCAGCACGAAAAGGGGGCGGCCCTTGGCCCGTGCCCGCAGCTTTGCGTACAGGTCCATTTCCGCCCAGCGGGCCAGCCATCTGGGCTCAGCCTCGGGCAGGCCCGCCTTCATGGGAAAATCGGTGGCGGGCAGGAACAGAGTCGCCCGGTAATCGGGGGATTCAGCGGGTTTTTCAGGAGTTTCAGACATGGGTGACCGCTTCTAACAGGGGTACCCGGAACCGTCCAGTTAAGGCGTTTTGGCGAAGATTTCCCGCGCCTTGGCGGCATCGGCACCGATCTGGGCGATCAGCGCCTCTAGGCTGGGGAATTTCGCCTCGGCGCGGATCCAGCTCACCAGCTCGACCGAGAGATATTTGCCGTACAGGTCGCCGTCGAAATCGAACAGATGGGTTTCCATCAGCGGCACGTTCACCTGGTACATCGGCCGGATGCCGAAATTGGCGACGCCGTCATGGCGCGACACCACCCTGTCATTGTCCAGGATACTCACCCGCACCGCATAGACGCCGAAGGCCGGCGCCAGGCAGTGACCCAGATGCATGTTGGCGGTGGGAAAGCCCATGGTGCGGCCCCGCGCATCGCCATGCTCGACCCGCGCTTCCACCGCCCACCAGTGACCCAGCAGCCGCGCCGCCTCTTCCGGCTTGGCCGCCTTCAGCAGCTGGCGAATCAGGGTGGAGGAAATCTTCTCGGCGCCGGACGCCGTGACGGTGTCGAAAGCGGTGACGGTGAAGCCCTCCATCTCGCCCATGTAGGACAGCGCCGCCAGGTTTCCGGCGCGGCCCTTGCCGAATTCAAAATCATGGCCCACCACCACGCCGCTGAGGCTCAGGCCATCGAGCAACACGGTCTGCACGAAATCCTGCGGGCTGCGGCTTGCCATCTCGCCGTCGAAGTTGAGCGCGAACAGCGCGTCCACGCCCAGATCGGCCAGCAGCCGTGCCTTGGCGCGCAGCGGGGTGAGGCGAAAACTTTCAGGGCTGGGGCGGAAATATTCCTGCGGATGCGGCTCGAAGGACAGCACCGCCAGCGGCGCCTTGCGGGCTTCGGCCTGGACCTTGGCTTCCGCGATCAGGGCGCGGTGACCGCGATGGACCCCGTCGAAATTGCCGACCGCCACCACCGCGCCGCGCAGCCCGGCGGGAACATCCTCGAAATGCCGGAAAATCCGCAATGCTATTCCTTCGCAGGACGCCGGGGCGCCAGCACATGCGCCTCGGATTCCAGCACCAGCCGGTCATCCACCTTGCAGACACAGTCCAGCACCACGGCGCGGCCGTTGACCTCGCGCACCGTGACCGAGGTGGTCACCGTATCGCCGATACGGACCGGACTTTTGAACACGATTCTGGCGGACACGAAAATCGAACCGGCGCCCGGAAGCTGGGTCCCGATCACGCCGGAGAGATAGCCAATCGACAGCGCGCCATGCGCCACGCGCCCGCGAAAGATAGTCTTGCGGGCGAAGTCTTCGTCGAAATGCACCGGATTCATGTCGCCGGTGGCTTCGCCGAACATCTGGATGTCGTGCTCGGTGACGGTGCGCACGATCTGCGCCGACAGGCCGGGCTTGAGTTCATCGAGATAGACACTGGTCATGGCGTTACCATTTCAGGGCACGCGTTGCGGAGCCGGCATGGGCTCCGAAGCGCGCGAACAAGGCGGCAAGATGTTCGGCAGTATAGGGGGCGACGTCCTCGCCATGAACCCCATCGGCGATGAATAGGACGTCCAGCCCCGCGGCATTGGCGCCCCGTATGTCGGTGACCAGCCCATCGCCCACCGCCAACGGCTTTTTGGGAAGTATTAAATTGCCCGCTGCCTGACCGGTCGCGGCGGCGGCCGCAGCCAAGGCGGCAGCATAAACTGGCAGGTGCGGCTTGCCGTAATAGATGACTGCCCCGCCCAGCGCTTCATACGCCTGAGCCAGGGAGCCGGCGCAATAGAGCAGCCGCGACCCGCGATGCACCACCAGGTCGGGATTGGCGCAGAGCATAGCCTGCCCCCGCGCCTTCATCGTCGCCAGGATGTCGGCATAGTCGGCGGGCGTCTCGGCCATGTCATCCACCAGCCCGATGCAAAGGACCAGCTCAGCCTCTTCGAGGCCGGTGCGGCGGACATCCAGTCCGTGGATCATCGGCAGGTCGCGCTCGGGACCGATATAATAAAGAGCTAAAGTTTTGTCGGCACTGCGGCGAGCCAGTTCGTCACGGGCGGCGCC
Organism: Pseudomonadota bacterium; assembly: GCA_041192105.1. Taxonomy (GTDB): domain Bacteria; phylum Pseudomonadota; class Alphaproteobacteria; order Micropepsales; family Micropepsaceae; genus Rhizomicrobium. The sequence continues at coordinate 66,641 of JBEENS010000012.1, forward strand.
GCCCGAACTGACAATGGCGTCATAACAGCCGGGCGGTAGGCCGTAGCTGGCGCACTGGGCGGCGACCTCTTCGGGCACGCGCGGGGCATTGGTCAGCAGCACCACAGGCCCGTGTTTTTCCTTGAAGCGGAACAAGGCGTCGGCGGCGGCGGGGTGGTGGCGCACGCCATCATGGATCACGCCCCAGACATCGCAGATCAGCGCGTCATGGCCGGAAGCTATCTCGGAAAGGCCGGAAATCAGGCGGGGAAGGGACATAACAGGCCAAGCGGTATGCCGCTCTGCCCGCCGGGTCAATGCGGCATCGCGGTGATCAGCCGGCTTTTCTAAATGGCAGGATCGCGGCGGGTTCCAGCGCACTGATCGGCTTAAGCGAATCCTCGCGCACGGCGCGCGGCTCGCCGAACAGATAGCCCTGGGCATAGTCCACGGCATAGTCCAGCAGCTGCACCACGGTTTTCTCGTCCTCGACCCGCTCGGCGATCAGGTTGAGGCCATGACGGGTCAGCAGCTTCTTGAAATCTTCCGCCGCGACATAGGCACCGGCGCCGTTCATGCCGCGCGTCAGGGTGGAAGAGCGCACCTTGAGGTGCCGGAAGCCGATGGCTTTGAGACGCAGGAAATCCAGCTTCAGGGTTTCGACATGGTCCATGCTGAGGGCAAAGCCCATCGTGGCCAACGAGGTGAGGTTCTTTTCGCCTTCGATGCCGGCCTGCAGCACCGCATCCTGGCTGAATTCGAAAATTATCTGACCGGCCAGGTCGCGGTTGGTCTGCATATAATCAATGAATTGCGGGAAGAATTCCTTGTCGGCCAGGGTCTCGCCCGAGATGTTGCAGAAGATGCCGATGCCGCGGTTCTTCTGGGTCAGGCGGCGGACAATCTGCACGCAACGGAACAGCAGAAGATTGTCCACCACGCTCATCAACCCGGCAGCGCCCGCCACCTGCATATACTGGGCGGGCATAATGATGTCGCCATTCTCGGCGCGCAGGCGCGACAGCGCCTCGTAATAGCGCAACTTGCGCTGCGGCAGGCTTACGATGGGCTGCAGGTAGAGGTCGACGCGGTTTTCTTCCAGGCTGGAGCGGATGGTTTCCAGCAGCTCGCCCTTCTCGCCCAATGTGTTGAGATAGGCAGTGGCCGGACCGCGCTGGGCCTTTTGCGCCGGCACGGGAACGGCAGCGGCGGTGCGGGAAATCTTGCCCGCGAAATCGCGCATCAGGGTTTCCAGCACCTGCAGCTCGGCGACGATCTTCTTGCTCTGGGTGCTGGTGCGTTCCTCGATCAGCCCGCCCAGGTCGCCGAGCCACGAACGGGTCTCGTGCAGGGCGGTCTCGAATTCCATGTGGCTCTTGCGCAGATGCGCCAGTTCCTTGGCGACCATCCGCTTGTCGCGGCGGCGGGTGAATCCGGCTAAGACTTGCTGAACGGAAATGAAGCCCACGATCCCCGACAGGATGGCCACCGGCCAGCCGGTGAACAGCGCCAGCGCCGCAGCCAGGGTGTCGCAGGCGAAGAACACGCTGAGGGAAATCAGCACCTTGGTGACGGCGGAGATACGGTCGGTCATGACGGCGATTTTGCCGTCATGCCGTTTCCAATTCCTTAACCACGAAAAACCGGCGGAGCTCTCATTTCCCGGTAAACGGGGCCCCGCCGGTTAATGAGGGGTTAATTGCTGGCGATACGCACGACCACGCGGCGGTTCTTGGCCTCGTCCACCGAATCCGGGGTCGCGACCGCCAGTTCGGCTTCGCCAAAGCCCTACGCCTTGGTGCGCCCTGTCTCGACGCCGTAGCCGGCCAGTTCGCCGGCCACCGCTTGAGCACGCGCCTCGGAAAGTTTCTGGTTGTGCGACTTGCGGCCCGTGGTGTCGGCATAGCCGTTCACTTCCACCGGCGCGGCGCCGCGGCGCTGTGCGGCGGCGGCAATGGCGGCCAGGATCTTGTGACCGGCGGGCAGGACTTCGGCCGAAGCGGTGGCGAACAGAAGCTGGCCCCGGCACCGCATATTCGATTCTAGCATCGACCTCGCGCGTCGAAACATACGGCGCGGCATCGGCGGTGGCGTCAGGCGCCTTGGACGGGTTGGCGGAACAGGCGGCCAGAAACGTCGCGCTCAGCAGCGCAGAAGAAGGACTCGATACATCGTCATCTCCTCAACAACGCGCCCGAGCCCGAGCGCATGAGGGATGCCAAAGATTGCGAATTGCGGGCAGGAACTTGATCAAAATCAAGGGGCTCATCAGGCGGCGCAAACAAAAGCCCCGGCATTGCTGCCGGGGCCGTTGTCGACGTTCCACTTAATTACTGACGGTTCCGCCAGCCCCCACGGTCACCGCGCTCGCCGCGATCACCACGGCCGCCCCAGTTGCGCTCGCCGACATTGCCTTACGGCGCGACCTGGGCTTGCGGTGCAGCCCGGACCTGGGGCGCGGCCTGCTGCTGCGCCGCCTGATTCTGGCGCCAGCTACGGCGGTCACCACCGAACGACTGCTGCGCGCCGAAGTTGCGCTGACGCAAACCACCGCCACCGAACGAGCGCTGCTGCTGCGGCGCCACCAAGGTCTGCTGCTGCTGCTGGCTCTGGAAATTGCGTTGACGGAAACCGCCGCCGCCATTCTGTCCAAAGCCCTGACGATTGCCCCATTGCGAGCGCCAGTCATTGTTGCCACGGAAATTCTGGCCGCTGCTGTTCGGCGCGAAGCTGCTGCGGCCGCCGAAATTGCGCTGCTGGCTGAAGCCATCATAGTTGCGCTGGCGATAGCCGCCATAGTTGCCGCGCCAGGCATTACGGTTGCCATAGCCACGGCGATAGCCGCGATTCTGCTGATACCAGCTGCGGCCCAGCGCCCGGCGGAAATTACCGCCGCGATATTGCGAATGGCGCCAGCCGCCACGGATCCAGAACTGCCGGCGGCCGCCCCAGTCGCGATAATAAAGCGGACCGGTCAGCCAGCCATTGTCGTAGTAGACTTGGCCGTCATAAATCGGCAGATCATAGTAATCTTCCGGGCACCCGTACTGGTCGCAATAGCCAATGGCGTACTCGTCGCCGTAAGCACCCTCTTCGCCATAAGCGCCCCGGGCATAGGCATCATCATACCCGTTGCCGTAGTCTTCTTGGTCATAGCCGCCATAGGAAGGGTCACCAGCGTAAGGATTGTAAGTCTGCGCGCTGGCCGGAACGGCGGCGAACGCGCCCGCCACACCGAAGGCGACGATTACCGCTTTGGTAAAATTTTTCATTCGTTTCACTCCGCTGGGCCTGCCGCTTCCAAAGGCCTCCTTCACGCGCGAAGATCCGCGCTTGAGGATCACAATGGTGCCCGCGCGCTGAACTGAAGCTGAACAGATTGTGTGCGAGTTCCACAGGCCCGCCACCCTTCGTGCGCGCGAGCGCATCGAAGGGAAGTGTGAGCGACAGCGTACGAACATGGCAGCGCCTGCAATGCGAAGGCCGGAAGGGGGCGTCAAAAAAGAAAACGGCACCGGAGAAATCCGCCGCCGCTTTAGAAATCGCTATGCGATGCGTTTAGCGCCAGTTCCGACCGCCACCATATCCACCGCGATGGCCGCGATTGTAACCGCCGCGATAGCCGTGGTTGCTGCGGTAGTAACCGCCGCGATAACCGCCATAGCCGTAACGCGGGCCATAGGAGCGGCGATAGCCATAGTAATAGGGATCGTAACTGGGGTAGCCGTAATAGCCACCACCGGCGAAATAGGGATCGTAATAGCCGCCGCCATAACCGTAGCCGCCATAACCACCACCATAACCACCACCATAACCACCGCCATAACCATAACCCGGGTAGCCGAAGTTCAGGCCCACCGACACCTGGGCGGCAGCGGACGTACTGGTCGCAACGTTCGCGGCGGTGCCAACACATGTCAGCATCAGCGCGCCGAGGACGATTTTCGCAAACTTGTTCATCTGGTCTCTCCTTCCGATTCTGCAGGCTCCCCTCTGCTGAGACAATCATGGGAAGTACTGACTGAACCTCAGATGAACAACGTTGAGCCAGCCTTGACGTTGCCGCGAGGGGCTCAAAAACCTCAAAAATTACCCGCCAACCCGGCCTGCCTGCCGCCTCAGTAACCCGCCCGGCCTTGACCGCCGCCCCCAGCCTTCCTAAATATCGGTCGCAACCGCTGGCACTCAGAGAGTGCGAGTGCTGCGTTTCGTAAATAACCCAATAAATTCAAATTCTTAAGAAAGAGGATCCCCATGAAATTCCGTCCGCTTGGCGACCGCGTTGTGGTCCGCCGCATCAAGGAAGATCAGAAGACCGCTGGCGGCATCATCATTCCCGACACCGTCGCGGAGAAGCCCCAGGAAGGCGAAATCATCTCGGTCGGCCCCGGCGCCATCGACGAGAAGACCGGCAAGCGCACCCCGCTGGAAGTGAAGGCTGGCGACTATGTGCTGTTCGGCAAGTGGTCGGGCACCGAGGTCAAGCTTGATGGCGAGGAGCTCCTGATCATGAAGGAGAGCGACGTCATGGGCGTGCTCGAAGGCAAGAAAGCCAAGAAGTAAGCCGCGCAAGCGCTGACTTCCCAACAATCCAAAAACAGAATTTAGGAGACTAAGACAATGGCAGCCAAGGACGTGAAATTCGGCGCCGACGCCCGCGAGAAGATGCTTCGCGGCATCGACATCCTCGCCGACGCCGTGCAGGTGACGCTGGGCCCCAAGGGCCGCAACGTCGTGATCGACAAGTCGTTCGGTGCCCCGCGCACCACCAAGGACGGCGTGACGGTCGCCAAGGAAATCGA
>JBEENS010000013.1:0-68027 GCA_041192105.1 Pseudomonadota bacterium
GCGCCATCGCGACCCGTTATGACAAAACCGCCAGAAACTTCCTCGCCGCTATCCAGCTCGCTGCTGCTATCATTTGGCTCAATTGAAGACACGCCCTAGCGCGGTCTCACCCTTCGACAGTCGTTAGCGACAGCGTCGTGCGACCAGGGTGAGGACGTTTCGCAAGTCTTCATGCTGAGCCTGTCGAAGCATGGCAAAGAAAAACGGCGCCGGATCACTCCGGCGCCGTTTTATTTTCCACTTTGTCATCGCCCGGCGCGTCCGGGCGATCCAGTTTGTTTCGCAAAGGAAACTGGATGGCCCGCATTCGCGGGCCATGACGATTGAGGGATAGGGCTAAATCTTGGTGCGCTTCACGTTCTGCTTCTGGCTTCCCAGCTTGTCGATGCCCAGTTCAATGACATCGCCTTCCTTCAGGAAGACCGGCGGCTTCATGCCCAGGCCAACACCCGGCGGCGTGCCGGTGGAGATGATGTCGCCCGGCTGCAGGCTCATGAACTGGCTGACATAGGAAACGATGGTCGGCACATCGAAGATCAGCGCGGCGGTGGAGCCGGTCTGCATGCGCTTGCCGTTCACATCCAGCCACAGGCCGAGGCTGTTGAGATCGCCCACTTCGTCCAGCGTAACCAGATAGGGACCGAACGGGCCAAACGTATCGCAGCCCTTGCCCTTGTCCCAGGTGCCCAGGCGCTCCAGCTGGAATTCGCGTTCCGACAGGTCGTTCACCACGCAGGCGCCCGCGACATAATCCAGCGCCGTTTCCTTGGTGACGTAGCGCGCTTCCTTGCCGATCACGATGCCCAGCTCGACTTCCCAGTCGCCCTTCTTGGCGGTGGGCGGCAGGTAGACATCGTCATTGGGGCCGATGATGGCCGAGGTCGCCTTCATGAAGATGATGGGCTCGGCCGGCTCGGGCATGCCCGATTCCTTGGCATGGTCGGAATAGTTGAGACCGATGCAGAGGAACTTGCCGACCTTGCCGACCGGCTCAGCGATGCGCACGCCCTTGCCCACCAGCGGCAGGCTTTCGAGATTGGCGGCGCGGATGGCGGAAAGATCCGTCAGCACCTTGCCGTCAATGTCCTTGACCACGCCAGACAGGTCGCGGATCTGGCCGTCCTTGTCTAGGATGCCGGGCTTCTCCTGGCCCTTGGGGCCATAGCGCAAAAGCTTCATTGTTCTTGTCCTTGAAAGGCTAGTTGGGCGGGCCCAGTCTTAGTTGGGTGGGAAGGTCTGGGTGAGATACTTGATGATGGTCTCAAATTCCGCATCGGTGCCCTGGGCGCCGTTGTTGGCCATTTGATTGACCATGGCCCGCCAGCCTGGCTCGTCCAGGCGCTGGTTGGCGACCAGTTCGGGCGAATGGCACTGGGAGCAGACCTTCACGGCTTCGGCGCGGCCGGCGCCTGCTGGCAGCGCCTTGAAGTCGTCCTGGGCCAAAGCAGGGGTGGAGACGGAAGCAAGCAGAAGAGCGATCAAAACAGGACGCAAAGGAAACTCCTTATTTCTGGAACACATGATCGGTGGCCCCATCGGGGGCGTTGATTGCCACAAATTGGCGGCTATCGGAACCCCCATTTGGGGCGGGAACGCGGCAAACCGCCATTTTGCGGCCCCGGCCGGGCCTTCCTGATTGCTGTTCTTAACTACTGGCCTGACTACTGACCTGGGCGCGGCGGCGGCGGGACGTAATCCGCCAGTTCGCCGACCGGCTTTTTGCCTGCCCAGGCAATGCCGCGCAGCATCACCGCGCGCATCCTGGGATCATCCAGATTGTCCACCATATGGCCCTGCATCCAGACAAAGGCGCGCGCCGGCACCCCGCCGGGCAAGCTGTGCTCATAGGTCCACATCTGCGGAATGGTCTGGCCAACGCCGCCGCCGCGGCGCGCCGCCGGCGTGTCGGGCATGGTGACGGAGAGGATGGGCTTCACCTCGGGGGCGAAGTTCAGCTTGTAGAAAGCCTCGTCGTAAATCTCCATCGGCATGCCGGCGATGATGGGATTGCCCTTGTCCACCACCTCGTAGTTCAGCGTCGCGGTCCAGGTGTAATTGACCTCGCCATGTTTCTTGCCCGCGCCGACAAGCGTCGCCATGTCGGACGGATCGGGACCGCACAGCGAGTCGTGGAAGGTGACGAGGCCACCGCCGCGTTTCACATAGGCCTGCAACAGCGCGCGCTGTTCCGGCGTCATGTAGCCGGCATCACCGCGATAGATCACCATCACATCGGTGTTGGCGAGCTGTGCGGCGCTGGGAAAGGAGAAGGCGCCATCCACCACCGCGCCATGCTCGGTGAGCAGCTTGCTCCAGGTGTCCAGCCAGCGCGGATAGTCATGCGCCCCGGCGCCGTGGCTCTTGAGGCCCGACAGCATGAAGATGCGCAAGCCGCCGGCATTCTGGCCCTGCGCCTTGGGCGCGGTGTACCCGTTATAGCGGCTGTAATCACCGGCGCTCTGCGCCAGTGCCAGTGCCAGCGACGAAAGCAGCGCCAGCGCGGCGCCGGCCAGCAATGTTTTCTTGAACGTCATGATCGGATTCCTTTTTAAGATGTGCGCTTGGCCAGCGTCGAATAGCGTTCCGGCCCGGTATAGGACATGCGCACATGGGTGAGCAGCGTATCCTGCGGATCGGTGTCGCTGCGTCCCGCAACCGCATCCAGGATGATACGGTGATGCGACAGCCGCCAGCGGCGGATTTCCTGGGTGACATGCTCCAGCGTCTTGTGCGCGAAGAGCGGCACCATCAGGGCGTTGAGCGCCCGCTCCAGATAGGGATTGCCCGTCGCCTTCCAGATTTCGCGGTGGAATTCCAGGCCCAGGGCGGCGGCTTCCAGCAGGGTGCCGTTCCAGGCGTCCATCTGGGCGACAAATGCTTCCAGCTTGCGGATGATCTCGGGCGTCATGCGCGTCTTGGCCAGGCGCAGCGCCTCGGTTTCCAAGACGATGCGCAGCGAGGAAATCTGCAGCACTTCCTCAGGCCCGATACTGGTGACGAACATGCCGCGACGCTCGCGGTTCTGCACCAGGCCCTGCTCATGAAGCTGCGACAGCGCCTCGCGCACCGGAATGCGGCTGATATTGAGTTCGCGCGCGATCTTGCTTTCGTTCAGCCGGTCGCCCGGCTTGTACTTACCCGCCAGTATGTCGGCCGACAGCATCTTGACGACATGCGCCCGCAAAGTGGACGGCGCGTTGGGACGCACGACTGGAAGGCCGGGTTCGATATGTTCCACGTCTGGTCCCCTTATGGCAGTGCATAGGCGATGACGGAATCGCCCTGCTTGTTACGCAACGCCGAATGGCCACCCGCCGACAGCACCACATACTGCTTGCCGTTGGCATTGAGGCGATACGTCATGGGCATGGACTGTCCCGCCGCCGGCAGCGAAACCCGCCACAATTCCTTGCCCGTCTGCGTGGCGAAGGCGCGGAAGTAGCGGTCGGTGGTGGCGGCGATGAAGGTGACGCCCGAAGCGGTGGTGATGGCGCCGCCCTGGTTGGGAACGCCGGTATTGAACCAGAGGGGCCAGGGCGCTTCGTCGCGCGATGTGCCCAGCGGCACCTCCCAGACTTTCTTGCCGCTGGTCATGTCGATGCCCGCCAGCTTGCCCCAGGGCGGCGCGTTACAGGGCGCGCCGAACATCGACATCATGTTGTCATAGACCTGGCTGAAGGGCGTGCCGATCAGAGGCGAATAGCCGTTGGGACCGGCATGGGGCGACAGATGATGGGCGCCCACAATGCTGTTGGAATTGACCACCAGGATATTGCGCTGGGGGTCGTAGGCCAGACCGCCCCAGTCCATGCCGCCGATGCTGACCGGATAGTCGACGCTGGACTCGGCATAGAAGGGCGTGAAGATGCCGTCATTCTTCAATTTGCGGAAACGGCGCTGGCAATCCCATTGGTCGATCAGCGCGAAACCGAACATGTCCTTTTCGGACAGCCTGGTGGTGGTGATCTGGTGTTCCGGCAAGGTCGGGAAAGGCTGGGTGGGCGACAGGCCCTTCTGCGCGCCGGCGGTGGAAACCGCAATTTCCTTCACCGGAAAAATCGGTGCGCCGGTCTCGCGGTTGAGGACGAAGATGTAGCCCATCTTGGTGGCCTGGGCGACCGCCGGAACGGAACCGCCGCCCGGCGACTTGTAATCGAACAGCAGCGGCTGGGCCGGCGTGTCGTAATCCCAGATGTCCTTGCGCACGAACTGATAGCGCCACACCGGCGTGCCGGTGTCGGTGTTCAGCGCCACTAGCGCGCTGCCGTAATAATCCCAGTCGCCCTTGCCAATCACCGCGTCGATCTGCGGCGTGCCGGTGGGCAGGTAGATCAGCTTGCGATCGGTATCGACCGACATCGGCGCCCAGACATTGGGCGTGCTGCGCGGATAGATTTTGTCATCTCCCTCTTTGACATCGGAGATCGGCGCATTGGGCGAAGCGGCGGTGAAGGCCCAGACCACCGCGCCGGTGCGCGCATCCAGGGCGCGGACCACGCCCGAGGGCATGTCGACATTGTGGAAGTCGATGATCTTGGAACCGGTGATCACCTTGTCGCCCACGATGGTGGGCGCCGACGAGACGCCATACAGACCGGGCTTGGCGATGAAGCCGAGATTGTCGTGCAGGTCCACCCGCCCGCCCTGGCCGAAATCGGGGCAGGGTTTGCCGGTATTCGCATCCAGCGCCCACATCTTGCCGTCGATGGTGCCGGCGAAAATGCGCTGCGAACACAGGGCGCCTGCTTTGGCCTGCGCGTCCTTCCAATAGGAAACGCCGCGGCAGACGATCACGGTGGAGCCGTTGGTGTCGGGCTTGAGGTCGCGCATCCATTTTTCTTTACCCGTGACGGGATCGAGCGCCGAGATGCGGCTGCGCGGCGAACAAAGATAGAGCGTGTTGTTGGCGAGAATGGGCGTCGCCTCGAAGGCGAGGCGCAGGGATTCGCCCGGCTTGGCCAGATCGCCGGTGCGATAGGTCCAGGCGACTTTCAGGTCTTTGACATTTTCGGGCGTGATCTGGGTATTGGCGGAATAGCGCTGGCCCGACTGGGTGTGGCCCCAAACCGGCCAGCCATCGACCACGCCGCCCGTGGAATCATGGCGCTTGGCATCGTCACAACCCGCTATGGCGCATAGCGTCAGCAGCGCAAGCGCCGCACGCCATCGACCGCGATTTCCGGTTTTCGGCATCTTGCCCTATCCTGTTTTTCGCCCGGAGACTCTTCTGGTCCCCTGCCCCGCCATTTATTTTATATACAGTATATTGGCGGCTGCCCGTCGGGGCGTCTACAGGTTTGTGCCCGGCGCAGTGCAACGAACGCATAATATAGAGGGGGAACGATGCAGCTTTTTCCGCGAAATATCTCACGCCGCAGCCTGATCGCGAGCGCTGCCGCCGGCGCATCCATGGTTCCCGCCCTGGCGCAGGGCACAAGGCCCCGCGCAGCTCCACGGGCTTTGGCGCTGATCGGTGACCGCTATCACAATCCGGACTATATCCGCGTCAGCCTGGACAAGGTGTTCCAGGACCTGAACATCGCCATCGACTACACGATCGACTATGCCGCGCTGTCAGCGGCACAACTCAAGCCGTATCAACTTTTGCTGATACTGCGCGACGGCATGGTATGGCCGGACGGCTATCTTGGCCCCGACGCGTATAATTACGAAGCCAATCTGCAAGACCCCTTTCCCGCGCCCAAGCCGGTGACCTGGATCACCGAGGCGCAAGGCGCAGCGATCAAGAATTTCGTCACCAATGGCGGCGGCTTCTATGCCCTGCACAATTCCAGCCACATCTCGCTGTCATCCAAGGACTATCGCGAAGTGATGGGCGGCGCCTATTTCGGCCACCCGCCGCTGCGGCCCTTCCAGGTCCATGCCGCCGCCAACGTCCATCCCATCACCGCCGAGCTGAAGCCGTTCGTGGTCAATGACGAGCAGCATTATGTCGATTACGACAAGGACCCGCGCTTCGTGAGCCTGGAATCGGTCAATCTCGACGGGCTGACCTATGAGGGGCGCGGCACCAGGTCACCGGCGGGCTGGGCCTATGACTTCGGCAAAGGCCGGGTCGTCTTCACCGCCGTCGGCCACACCAACCATGCGATGTGGAATGAACAGCATCTGAACTTGCAAAAACGTGCCGTGCGCTGGCTACTGAAAGACCTGTGAGCCGCGCCTGATGGAATTGCAACAATTGTTCGAACAGGGCGTGGCGGCGCATCGCGCGGGCCAGCTGGCCAGGGCCGAAGGACTTTTCCGCCAGGTCCTGCGCGCCGATGCCGTGAACGTCCCGGCGCTGCACATGCTGGGCTTCGTGCGGGCGCAGCAGGGCGATTACGACGATGCCATCACCCTGCTGCACAAGGCGGTGAAGCAGAAACCGGGCGACCTCACGATCCTCACCCACTACGCCCATGCCCTGCTGGCGGCGCAGCGCGTTGAAGCGGCGCTGGCGAGTTATGACCGCGTGCTGGTGATCCAGCCATATCATTTCGAGTCGCTGTACAATCGCGGCGTCATCCTCTCCCAGCTGCAACGCTTTGCGGACGCGCTGGGCGCGCTGGACCAGGCGCTGGCGCTGCAGCCGGGCTTCCTCACCGCAATATACAACCGCGCCGTGGTGCTGGCGGAGCTTGAGCGTTATCCCGAAGCCCTGGCCTGTTACGACGAGGTGCTGGCGGCGGACCCTGGCTATGCGCCCGCCCTGGCCAACCGCGCCATGGTGATACTGAACATGTGCGACTGGACGCGCGCGGCGCAGATTTCGCCGGAAAGTGCCGCCAGCACCGGCCCGCCTTTGACCCTGATGGGCTATAGCGAGGACAAACAGCTTCAGTTGCAATGCGCCGCCGCCGCCGTGCGCGCGCTGGTGCCGGCACCGCACCCGCCGCTGTGGCGCGGGGAAAAATACCGCCATGACCGCATCCGGCTGGCCTATGTCTCGGCGGATTTCAACGACCATGCGGTGGCCGCGCAGATTGCGCCGCTGATCGAGACGCATGACCGCAGCCGCTTCCAGGTGATCGGCATCGCCACCGGCCGGCGCGACGACAGCGCCGCGCGCGCCCGCCTGATGAAGGGTTTCGACCGATTTCACGATTTCGCCGCCCTGAACAGCGACGAGATCGCGCGGCGGATGCGGGAGATGGAAATCGACATCGCCATTGACCTGGGCGGCCATACCGGGCTGTCGCGGCTGCAGATATTCGCGCACCGGCCCGCCCCGGTGCAGGTGAGCTGGCTGGGCTATCCCGGCACCACCGGCGCGGATTTCATCGACCATCTGATCGGCGATGCTGTGGTGACGCCCACGGCCCACCAGCCATTCTTCACCGAAAAGCTGATGAACCTGCCCGATAGCTATTTTCCCACCGATGCCGCACTGGAAATCGGCGCGGTGCCGAGCCGAACCGAAGCCGGCCTGCCCGAGACGGGCTTTGTCTTCTGCAGCTTCAATGCGCCGTGGAAGATCACCGCGCCGGTGTTCGAGGTCTGGATGCGGCTGCTGAAAGCGGCGCCCGGCAGCGTGCTGTGGCTGAAACAGCCCAACGCCACGGCGCGGCAAAACCTGGAGCGTGAAGCCGCGGCGCGCGGCGTGGACGCAGGCCGGCTGGTTTTCGCCAAGGATGTGCCGTCGCTGGCGGATCATCTCGCCCGCCATGCGCTGGCCGACCTGTTTGTCGATACCCTGCCCTATAATGCCCATGCCACCGCCGCCCATGCCTTGTGGGCGGGGCTGCCGGTGCTGACCTGCCAGGGTGAAGCCTTTGCGGGGCGCGTTTCCGCCAGCCTGCTGCACGCGGTGGACCTGCCGGAACTGATCACGGCTTCGCTCGGCGAGTATGAAGTGCAGGCTCTGCGCCTGGTGCAGGAGCCGCTGCTGCTGCAATCATTAAAGGACAGGCTCAAGAAAAATCGCGCCACGGCGCCGCTGTTCGATGGCGACCGTTTCCGGCGGAATATGGAAGCGGCGCTTGCCGCGATGCTGACATAGCAACAGGCCCGCATTTTCATGCGGGCCCGTGCTTCAGGCAGAAGGTCTAGCGGTCGCGATACGGACGACCGCAGCGGCGCTGATAACCGTCACGGCCGCCACCATCGCGCCACACCGGATCGCCGAGGTTCAAGTCGCAGGGGTCGGTGGCCGCACCGATCACGCCGCCGGCCACTGCGCCGGCCGCAGCGCCTAAGCCGGGGTTGCCAGCCGCCGCGCCAAGAACAGCGCCGGCACCGGCGCCAATCAGGGCACAGCTGGCCGCGCGATCACCCTGGCTGGTGCCGCAACCGGAGACCAGCAAGGCCGCCGCAAATCCCAATATCACTGTCGTGCGCATGTCTGGCTCCCGTTATGTTGTGACAGGAAAAACGCGGAACTGTACGAGATGGTTCCGCCGATAAGCCGCAACTTGTTGCGACTTAAAATCATCTAGCGTTTCCAATTATTAAGGCACCGTGGCTAGGCTCGCCAGATCATGTCCCAACCGCAAGCCAAGATTGCCAGCCTGGAAGCCCTGCGCGGCCTTCTCGCCCTTTGGGTGGTGGTTTGCCATGTCACATCGCGCATCATCAGCGACGCCACCATTCGCAATGCGCATTTCCAGGCGCTGCTGGAGCCGCTGATTCCGGTGATGGTCTTCATGATCCTCAGCGGTTTTGTGATCTTCGCGCTGCTGCAGCGTGAACATCCTTCCTATGGCGCATTCGTCCTGCGCCGCTTCTTCCGGCTGGCGCCGCTCTATTTCCTGGTGCTGATCGTCGCGGCAAGCATGACCGGCTTCGAGCTGCGCACTCTGGACAATCTTTTCTGGCGCAACACGCATGTCACCGACAGCATCAAGATCCATCACGAGACACTGGATTATTTCTGGCAGTATTTCGCGGCCCATGCCCTGCTGGTGCAGGGGATGATCCCCGAGACCTGGCTGGCGGACGCGAACTTTACCTTCCTGAGCCAGGGTTGGAGCATTTCGCTGGAATGGCAGTTCTACCTGCTGGCGCCGATACTGTTCACGCTGGCGGTACGGCGGCATTATCTTCTGCTGGCCCTCGCCGGCGCGGCGCTGCTGGCGCTGTGGTCCCTCAATGTCCCAAGCATCGGCTTCCTGCCCAACCAGCTTGGCTATTTCGCCGTTGGCATCGCGTCGTTTTACGCCTGGCGCCATGCGCATCTTCTGGCGAAGGTGGACAGCCGCCTGCATGATGCGGGCCTGCTGCTATGCGGCGGCCTGATTTACCTGACGGTCCGCGAACCGCTGCCGCTTCTGGTGTGGCTGGTGGTGCTGGATGTGATCCTTGTCCAGCGCGCCGGCATGCGAAGCCTGCTCACCGCGGTACCATCCTGGATTCTGGAGCGCCCCCTGCTGCAGCGGCTGGGCGAAATCTCCTATTCGGTCTATCTGGTCCACATTCCCATTCTGTATGTCGTGTTCCGCGCCGTCACCAAGATGAACCCGCATATGGGCGGCTGGAAATTCCTGGCGATTGCCCTGCCCCTGACCGTGCTCGCCACCCTGGCCGTCGCGCGGCTGACCTATCGCTGGATCGAGCAGCCGGGCATTGCTCTGGGCCGCGCACTGAGCAAGCGCTGGACGCGGACCCCGGCGCTGCCCGCGCAGTAATGGGCCGCTTGTTATGGCCGCGCCGGAGCGCCAATCTCTGCGCTGATCCGAATCATCGAACGGCCCACGCGCCATGACGGTCGACTACGCCCCCGGCTATGCCGCCCATCGCTCCGCCGAGCGCAGCCTGCTTGCCTCGCTGGCCTATATCGCATTCCTGCTGCTGATCTTTGTCGGGCTGGACGCCTTTTCGCCCCCGGCCGCGGTGTCGCGTTTCGGCGGCGTGCAGGAAGCCTCGCGCGGCGACATGTTTCGCCAGATGTGCTTCCTGGCCACGGCCGTATTCATCGCCTTCACCGCCTATCAGCGTTTTGGGCTGGGCCTGCTGCGCGCCCTGCCAGTCAGCATGATGCTGCTGCTGGGCTGGTGCCTGGCCAGCGCCTTGTGGTCGCCGGATTCCAGCGTGGTGGTGCGCCGCGCCGGCCTGCAGGTGATCATCGTCTGCTCGGCGCTGCTGAGCGTGGAGACCGTGGGGTCGCGCCGCGCCTTCGAAATCTGGCGCATCATACTGGCCATCGTGCTGGTGGTGAATCTGGTCTCCATTCCGCTGATCGGCGCCGCGCGGCACGGCGCGGGTGAAATCGATACGGCGCTGATCGGCAACTGGCGCGGCCTGTACGGCCACAAGAACATCGCCGGCGCGGTCGCCGCCATGACGATCATCGTGTTCCTTTTCATCCGGACCGGCTCGCGCAACTGGATCGGCATCGCCATCGCGCTGGCCGCCGCTTTTTTCCTGGTGATGACGCGTTCCAAGTCCAGCATGGGCTTTCTCATTCCCGCCCTGCTAGCGGGCCTGTTCTATCACCTGAGCTGGCGGGACGGGCTGAGCCGCGCCATCCTGATCGTCAGCACCATCGTTCTGCTGTTCGCCCTCGCCGCCGTGGCAGTACTCGACGCCGAGGCCCTGACCCGGCTGCTGCAAAATCCCGACGAGTTCACCGGCCGCGCCGCGATCTGGGCGGCCGAGCTGGCCTATATCCGCGATCATCCGCTGCTGGGGGCCGGGTTTGGCACCTTCACCGACACCAAGGGCGGGTCACCGCTGCAGGGCTATGTCAGCGGCAGCTGGGTGGCCGCGGTGAGCCACGGCCATAACGGTTATCTGCAACTCCTGGTCACCATCGGGGGCATCGGCTTTGCCCTGACCATGACGGCGCTGGTGATCCGGCCCTTCCAGCGTTTCTGGGCGCTGGATGACGACAACAGCGCCTTTAAGCCGATGCTGTTCGCGCTGTTCGTCTTCATGGTGCTGCACAATTTCATGGAAAGCGATTTCCTGGAGGGTGGCGGCGCCTGGGTGGCGCTGCTGCTGGTGATCGCAGCACTGAACAACATGGCCCGGCCGCCTCTTCCCAGAACCGCCGGCTGACGCCGCAATGCTGGCGCGGTTTTTCGCTATCCAGCCCAGCCCTGGCCGCGGCTGTATAAGCCTCTGTTTCAAAACATACATTGGAAATTCCCCACTTGGGACGGCCGGGGCGATACCGATAATACCATTGACCAGACAGGACAGGGCGAAGGACACTGGCGCCATGCAGCACTACCGGCTTTATCACCTGAACCAGACCGGGCGCATCGTTGCGGCGCAGGACCTGCAATGCCAGGACGATCTCGACGCCTTGCAGAAAGCCGAACGCGAACATCACAGCGTCGAACTGTGGCAGGACATCCGCCTGCTGGCGCGGCTGAAAAAGCTCACCGTCCACTGACGCGCTACGCAAGGCCCACGCCTTGGGCTAGTCTGCTCCCATAACCGGGGGAAAATAATGAAAAACAGATATTGGGTCGCGCTAGGCGCCGTTGCTGCCTGCGGCTTTGCCGCGCCGGCACTGACGCAGGATACGAATGTCGATCCGGCCGAGCTGCAGCGGATCATGGCCGAGCATCCCGCATGGGCCGCCTGGCTGGCCGACCCGGCCCTAGCCAAGCTGGCTCTGGCGGGGCCGAAGATGCCGAACTCCAACTGGCGGGTCGCCGACATCCGCCGCCCCCAGCCGCCGCGCGTGGAGACGGGCAAGGCCTGCGCCGCGCCGCCGCCGGGCGATGCCGAAGTGCTGTTTGACGGCCGCGACCTGTCGAAATGGACCAGCGACCGCATGGACCAGTGGACGCTGAAGAATGGCGAAGTCACCGCCGGCGGCAAGGTCTACAATTTCCTGCGCACCAAGGCCTCTTACGGCGATGTGCAGATCCATCTGGAATGGAAGACGCCGCCCCAGGCCAATCCGCCAGTCAATCCGCAGCGCCGCGGCAATAGCGGCGTCTTCCCGATGGGGCTTTATGAGCTCCAGATCCTGGATTCCCACGGCGCCGATACCTATCCCGATGGCGCGGCGGGCAGCATCTACAGCCAGTCGCCGCCGCTGGCGAATGCGACGCGGCCGCCCGGCGTCTGGCAATGCTATGATATCGTCTTCCGCGCACCGCGCTTCGAGGGCGAGAAAGTGGTGAGTCCGGCCCGGATCACAGCGCTGCTGAATGGCGTCTTGGTCCAAGACGATACCGTCCTGATCGGCGCGACCATCCACGGCAAGGTGGCGCAATATGCGCCCCATGCAGCGGAGCTGCCGCTGGCGATACAGGATCACGGCAATATCGAAAGCCTGGTCGCCTTCCGCAATATCTGGGTGCGGCGCCTCAGTTCTCGTTAAAAATGCCGCCCGCTAAACCGGCTTGAGCTTCAGCCTGGCGAGGGCGGCATTCAGATGTGCCAGCGCTTCGGGCGTCGGGCCGGGATATTCCCCGACGCTGGGCGCGTTGCCCATATAGCCGATGTCCTTCATGCCCTCAGGCAGTGAATAAAAGCCGCCGATCATCAGGGACCGCAGGCGCACGAAGAACTCGGCGGGTCGCGTGTAATCGGGCTTTACCTTGTCCTTGAAGGCAACTGTGTCGAATACGGTGCGCCGCTGGGCGTCGCTGGCCTGGGCGAATGTCTTGCCGGAGCGATGGCTGCTTTCCGCATCCAGCCAGGCCAGGCCCGATACGATCAGCGACCGGTCGGCCTGCATGACGGGATAGGGCGCGCTGATCCATTCATCGATGAAGGCGTCCAGATACAGCGTGGCGCCGGACGGGGAATGGGCATCGGCGGGCAGCATCAGGTCGGCGGCGATGCGCAGATTTTCGCGCTGCGACGGGCTCAAGGTCAGCGGCCAGGGCGTCACCGGCTCGACCAGATTGGGGTCCTGACCGTAGCCCGGCGCCGTCAGGGGCTCCAGCGCGATGTCTTTCCAGCGCCCGATCTGCGGGCCTTTCGGGGTTTCAGAATCGCAGCCCGCCGTGGCAAGCGCGGTGGTGGTGGACGCCGCGGCGATCCAGGCGAGCGTGACGCGCCGCGAGACTTGATCGGTCATATCTCGCCCTTCTTCATGCGTTCGACCAGCCGGTCGGTGCTGCGCCAGGCCAGCGCCATGATGGTCAGGGTCGGGTTCTTGTGTGCATTCGATGTGAAAACGCTGCCATCCACGATCACCAGATTGTCCACGTCCCAGGCCTTGCCGAAGCCGTCGACGACGGAATTGCTCGCCTTGTCGCCCATGCGGGTGGTGCCCAGTTCATGGATGATGACGCCGCCATCCTCGATCGCTTCTTCGGGTGGGCGGTCCGGCGTCATCACCGTACCGCCCAGCCGCGCGATCATCTCCTTGGCCGTCTTGATGCCGTGCGCAATCTGGCGGATTTCGTGCTGGGTCCATTTCCAGTGGAAGCGCAGCACAGGCATGCCGTACTTGTCCTTCACCGCCGGATCGAGTTCGCAGAAGGAGCCCGCATTGGGAATCATCTCGCCGCGCACGGTGTAGGATAGCTGCGCCCCGTAATAGCGCCGCGCATCTTCCTTCAGCGAAGCGCCATAGCCATCTTCCATGCCACCTAGCGACAAACTAGCGCCAGGGGCATTAAAGCGCCCGCCGATCTCATAGTGATAGCCGCGCGGGAAATCGAGCTTGCCCGCCGCCTGCTCCTTGTAAAGCCACCAGGGGATATAGAGATGCGCCACATCCAGCCCGTCTTCATTGTAACGCGGGCGGCCTTCCAGTTCGGGAATATGGCCCCGCACATTGGTGCCGGTGGTGTCGAGCAGGTTGCGCCCGACCTGACCGCTGGAATTGGCCAGGCCGCCTTGCCGGGAATTGAGCAGGATCTTGGCGGTGTCGCAGGCGCTGGCGGCCATGACCACGACGCGGGCGCGCACCACCTGCGCCTTGCCGGCGTGATCGAAATATTCCACGCCGGTCGCCTTGCCGTCGGCGCCGGTCAGAACGCGGGTGACGGTGGCGTCGGTCTGTATCCGCAATTTCCCCGTCGCCATCGCCATGGGCAGCAGCGAGGTGGTGGTCTGGAACGCCGCACCGATGGCGCAGCCGCGTCCGCAGGGCGAGGCATTGAAACAGGCCTGGCGCGGCACATCGGGATGGTCGATGTCTCGCGACAGCACGGCATAGTGCGAGGGGATGCAGGGGATGCCCAGATCGTTGGCCGCCGCCGCAATCATCAGTTCGGTGACGCGCGGCTTGGGCGCCGGCATCAGCACGCCGGGCGATGAACTGGGATGGTTCTCCAGCCCATTGTTGGCGCCCATGACGCCGACCAGCTTTTCGGTGCGGTCGTACCAGGGCGCAACCTCGTCATAGGACATCGGCCAGTCCATGCCGAGGCCGTCGCGGCTGTGCGGCTTGAAGTCGTAAGGCCCGAAGCGCGGCGAGTGCCGGCCCCAGTGATTGGTGCGCCCGCCCAGCATGCGCGACCGCCACCAGCGAAACTTGGACCCCGGCGCGACGGTGTAAGGCTGGCCCGGCACGGTCCAGCCGCCATTGGCGGTGGCGTCGTAAAAGCCGAAATGCTTGTCGGGGGTGGAGCCGGCGCGCAGCGGCGCTTCATGATTCCACTTCAGCATGGCGTTTTCCGCGACGGGATCGTAATTGCGGCCCGCTTCCAGCACCAGGGTCTTGATGCCCGCCCGGGTGAGCACATAGGCGGCCATGCCGCCGCCCGCGCCGGAGCCGACGACCACGACGTCAGGCTCGAAAGCGGTGCCTGGGACCTGCTGGAGCATGGTTTTTATCTTCTTATAACAACAGCGCAGGGAAGGTAGTGCAGGAATGCGGGTTGATCCAGTGGCCTGCCGCGCTTATCAGGCGCGGGCGAAAGGGCTTGGGCGTGGTGCGTTATCCACATACGGGATTTGTGCTGGCTGCGGCGCTGCTGGCGGGCGCGCCTGCCCATGCCGCGGGTCCTGATAGCGCGCCCCCTGCCCGCATTGAGACGCTGGAGCGCCAGCTTCGCGATGTGCAGCGCCAGCTGGCGGCGCTTCAGGGCGCCGGAGGCGCCAACGCCGAAACATTGGCCCAGATCCGTAATGACAATGCCGACCACCATGCCCGGCTGGGCAGCCGCCTCGCGGCACAGCCCTGGGTCAGCCTGGACAATGGCCGCCTGACCGTTTCCTCCGCCGATGGCGATTTCAGCCTGTCGCTGCGCGGCACGGTGCATTTCGACGCCGCCTATTTCGCGGAAGGCAGCAACCCGACGGGCGTCGACCTGAATAGCGGCACCAATTTCCGCCGCGCCCAGTTCACCCTGGCGGGTACGGCGTGGCGCGACTGGTCCTACAATTTCACATACGAGTTTGGCGGCCTCAGCGCGCCGCGCAGCGGCTATATCTACCGCGCCTATCTGCAATATGACGGCCTCAAGCCGTTCGGCTTTCGCATTGGCGCCTTCGCCCCGTCCGCCGGCCTGGAAGACGCCACCGGGTCCAACAATATCGTCTTCATGGAACGGGCCAGCGCCACCAATATCGCGCGCGGCATCGCCGGGGCCGGCGGGCGCGAAGGTGTCAGCATGTATGCGCAGGGTCAGAAATACTTCGTCTCGCTGGCCTATACCGGCGGGCGGACCAGCGATGCCGCCACCTTCGACGAGCAGCAGGCATTGGTCGCCCGCGCTGCTTACCTGGTGGCCGACAGTAACAGGCTCAAATGGGTGGTGGACGCCAACCTGACTCATGTCTTCAAGATCGCGGATGCGGCGCCGGGCGCCGATCCCCCAAACAGCTTCAACTTCAGCAACGGGCCGGAACTGGCACTCGATTCATTCCGCACCGTCAACACCGGCGCGGTGGATGCCCGCAAAGTGACGGCGTTCGGTTTTGAGAGCGCCGCCACGCTGGACCGTTTCTATGGTCAGGGCGGCTGGTTCCACTACGGCATCGACCGCATGACCGCGCCCGATCCCCATTTCAGCGGATGGTATGGGCTGGCCACTTTTTCACTGACCGGTGAAAACCGCGTCTATGATTCTTCCGTGGCCGCCTTTCGGGGCTTGCAGCCTGCCCACCCCCTGGGATCGCCCGGCGGCACGGGCGCATGGGAAATAAAAGCGCGCTACAGCCGGATCGATCTTGATTACATGCCCGGGGCAGCCACGGCGTCGGGCGGCATCGCCGGTGGGGTGCAGAATGTGTGGAGCATGGGCGTGAACTGGTACCCGACCAGCGGCCTGCGCTTCATGCTGGATTACGACAATATTCATGTTGCGCACGGCAATGCGCCGGCCACCGATATTTCAGCCGATGCCATCGGCCTGCGCAGCCAGATCAGCTTCTGAACTGATCATTAAAACTCGAAAGGTCTTTTTAAGCCCGAGGCAATGGGGCCGGGCCCAAGCTGCGTCACCGCAAAACGAGCAACCTGGCGCAGATGACCAAGGCCACAACCCTGTCAAATTCCCGCGAAAATACCCTGGGCAGCCGGCGCCTGGCCGAGCGCCGGCGCGTCTTGTGGGGCAGCCGGATCGCCCATCTCGACGGCAGCCGCTACACCAAATGCGAAACCCGCGACATTTCGGTCGCCGGCGTGCGCATCTTCCTGGAAGATCAGCAATATGTCTGCGATCGCCTGTATTTCCTGGATATGCGCAACCGGCTTGCCTATGAGGCCCGCGTGATATGGCAGAAATCCCCGGAAATGGGCCTACAGTTCCTCCGAAGCTACCGCTTTGACGAAGTGCCCTCGCCCGAGCTGCGCAAACGGCTCCAGGACGAAGGCTAACCCCTTATGGGAACTGCCTTGTTGGGGACGCATGGCCGGGCAGCGGCAGAACGCCCGTGTCAATCAAGGGGGGCGTCTGCTAGAATATCGGGATGAGCGATACCCCGGCACGAATGGAAGACCGTCCCAGCGTTGTGGAACGCGCCTTTCAAATCGCCAAAAGCGGCAAGGTTGAGAATGTCTCGGCCTTGCAGGCGCAGCTGGCTGCAGAAGGATATGCGAACAGCACCCAGGCCCTGGCGGGCCGGGCGCTTTCCAACCAGCTGATGCGGATGATCACTGAGTCACGCACGCCGAAATAGCCGGAGGCTGACCTGTATCAGTGACAGGTCAGCGATCGCCGTCCGTCGGCGGCTCTTTATCTTTTTCCGCCTTGCGCAACGCGGCGTCCTGAGCACGCCGCTCAGCCTTTTCGTTTGCTTTCGCCGCCTGGGCGCGTTCGCGCTGCAGTCGGTCATGCGCGTAATTGGGAGGCCTTGGCGCCATGGATTCAGCCTCGTCGGTCAGGTCAACAGGAAGGCGGCGGAGGCATCGCGCCTCCGCCGGACTTTCTTCGGCGCGCTAGACGAGCTTGAGGTTCACGGCCTTGGTGCCCTTGGAATCGGGCTGTTCGTCAAAGGAGACTTTCTGGCCTTCGCTGAGCGAACGCAGGCCCGCCGCTTCCAGCGCGGTGGCATGAACGAATACGTCCTTGCTGCCGCCTTCCGGTGCGATAAAGCCAAAGCCCTTGTCGGTGTTGAAGAATTTCACGGTACCAATT
Source organism: Pseudomonadota bacterium (assembly GCA_041192105.1). Taxonomy (GTDB): domain Bacteria; phylum Pseudomonadota; class Alphaproteobacteria; order Micropepsales; family Micropepsaceae; genus Rhizomicrobium. Next base: position 17,442 of record JBEENS010000013.1, read on the forward strand.
GTCATTGCGCGTGCCTTGTCAAAATGATGCGCTTTGGCTGATCCAGAGCGGCATCGGATGAAGCTGCTACACCCTCGCACCGCAAGGCGCAACCTTCCGGCGGTCAGTTCCGCTTTGCTGCGCCGCACTTTCGCCTTCCTGCCGCCGGAACGCCGAAAAGCCACTGCGGTGTACATTGGCGGGCACATATCCTTATAACACGGGACATTAACTAGGAGATCTTATGCGCCTTGTTGCACTAACCGCTGCCGCGTGCAGCCTTTTTGCTTCCGTTGCCCTGGCCCAGGAGACCCCTGTAGCGGCAGCTGCGGCGTCCGCCGCCGCCGAGAGCAATCTTCCCGGCACCACCGTTTTCAGCGAGGCCCAGGCCCGCACCCATGTGGAACAGCGCGGCTATACCCGCCTGCGCAGGATGGAAAAGGGCGCGGACGGCTTGTGGACCGGTACTGCCAACAAGGGCGGCATCCTGGGCACCTTCAGCATCGAGAAAATGGGCAAGGTGAACTTCGTCCCCACCGCCTAGGCCGGACGAATACCGATTGAGAAACGGCTTGCCGGCATTTCGCCGGCAAGCCGTTTTGTCTTGGATCAGATGCGGGCCAGCCGCGTCTGGGAGTCGCCGAACTGGTCCAGCTTCATGCCGAAGCGGTCCATCAGCGACAGATACAGGCTGCACATTTTGCGCCTGTCGTCTTTTTCGCTCAGGTAATTCAGCGTCCTGCCGGTTTCCAGCGTGCCGCCCAGACCGCCCGCCAGCACCAGCGGCAGGCGCGAATTGTCGTGCGTGCGGCCGACCCACATGTTGGACATGAACATCAGGCAGCTATTGTCCAGCACCGTGCCCTCGCCTTCCTTCATGCTGTCCAGCTTCGACGCCAGATAGGCATACTGGCTGACATGGAAATTGGCGACGCGCTCATAATCGTCCGAATTGTTGTTGTGGGACGCGGAATGGTGGCCGTCCTTGACGTTGATGAACGGGTAATACATCGCCGACAGGTCGCGTGAGATCAGCAGCGAGGCGACCCGGCTCTTGTTGGTCTGGAAGGCGATGGCGATGATATCGCACATCAGCCTGGAATGTTCGCGCAGGTCTTCCGGCAACCCGTTGACGGGACGGTCCATCGACGCCAGCGAGGCATTCTTCAGGCCGGCCTTCTCGCTCGCATCATTGGCACCCTTGCGCATGACTTCCACGCGGCGCTCGATCTCACGCACACTGGTCATGAACTCGTCCAGCTTGCCGCGATCGGTGGCACTGATCCTGCGCGACAGGTCCTTGGCGCGATCGTTGACGCGGTCCAGCACCGAAATGTTCAGCAGGCTGCCGCGATTGTCGAACAAGCCGTCCCAGGCCAAGGCGGGATAGACCTCGACCGGCACGGGGGAATCGGCCGTCTGCCACGACAGGTGCGAACTGTAGGCGAGCGAAAAATTGGTCTCGTGATAGCCGGTCATCGGCTGCTCGCAGGACAGGACGATGGACGATTGCGGCGTGTCCTGGCCGACATGATTGGCGATCATCTGGTCAACGCTGATACCGGAATGGATCAGGGCGCCCTTGGCGATCTGCACACCCGACAACAGGCTGCCGGTCTGGGCGGGATGGATGCCCTGGCCCATCAGCGATTTGACCTGCAAACCGTCAATGACGTTGATCTTCTTCTTCAGCGGTTCGAGAGACGAAAGCGTGCGGCTGAGCTTCATCTCGGCGCCGGAGCCGGTGGCGCTCCAATGGTCCTCGTTGATGCCGCAGCCCATGAACACCACGCCGAAGCGCTTGGGGAAATCCGCCGGCGTCGGCGCCTGGGCCATGGCGCTGACCGATTCCAGCCAAGGCAAGGCCATGGCGCATCCGGTTCCGCGCAACACGGCGCGGCGGGAAAAAGCACGGGATTTGGGAGATGTCGGTTCGCGGGTCATATCAATTCCCCTTCTGGAAGGCAGTTTTGACGAGTTTCAGTGCGGGTTGCAATTCGGCTTTTTGCAGTTCCACCCTCTCCGGCAGGCGCCGGTTGATGAATTGCGGGCTCAGGACAATGGTTTCCACCAGGGCGCTGAAGCGGTAGCCGTTGGCCGCCAGGTGCAGGTTCATCTTGTCGACCAGCGATTCATCGGACAGCTGCAGCGAGCGATTGAGCGCAAAGGCCAGCAGCTTGCGGCTCAGATTGTCGACGAACCGGTCCTGGCGGTGATCGCGGATGAAGGCCTGCAAGCCCGCCACACCGACGCCCTCGACGCCGCCCGGGAAGCTGGCCGAGGTGTCCACGGGGCGGCCGGCGCCGTCCTTGGCGCGGGCATCGCCCACCGGGCCGAAGCCCTCGAACACCAGGCCGAAGGAATCGAACTTGGAGTGACAGGCGGCGCACATCGGCACCGAGCGATGCTGGGCCAGCATTTCGCGGATCGGCCGATCCGTCTTGGCTTCATCATTGGGCAGTTCCGGCACCACCGGCGGCGGCGGCGGCACCCGGATGCCGAGCACCTTCTGCACCACCCAGTTGCCGCGCTTCACCGGGCTGGTGCGCAGGCCGGGCGAGTTCTGGGTCATGAACACCGCCATGGGCAGGATTCCGCCGCGGCCATACTTGTCCGCATCGTTGACCCGCACCCAGTTGTTCACATCACCCGGCACGTCGGGCATGCCGTAATGCTTGGCCAGCGGCGGATTGACGAAGGTGTATTTGCCGTAGAGCAGGTCGAGCACGGACCGGTCATTGGCCATATTGTCCTGCACCAGCCGGATGGGCTCCTGGAACATGGCTTCGCGCAGATCGTCGTTGAAGGTGGGGAAGCGCTGGCGGTCAACCGAATTGTTGGTCTCGAACTGGCGGAAGACCAGCCAGTTGCCGGTGAACTCGGTGGCGAGGCCCTTGGCCTTGGGATCCTTCAGCATGCGGCGGGCCTGGGCCGCCAGCACCTTGGGATTTTGCAGATCGCCCGATGCGGCATGGCGCAACAGCTCGACATCCGGCATCGAAGACCAGATGAAATAGCTCAGCCGGTTGGCCAGGCTGTAGCTGGAAAGACGCTCGCTGACGAAAGGCTTGGCGGGCTTGGCGGGCGCAGCAGTCGCGACCTTCACCAGCGGGCTTTGGGCTTGCGACGACGCCGAGCGGGAAAGATCGAAGCGGTAGAGGAAGTCCGGCGACATCAGCACGCTGACAATGGAATCGCGCACGGCGTCGTTGTGTGACAGCCGGTTCCTGGCGCGCACCGTCTTGTAATAGGCCAAAAGGCTGTCGCGTTCGGCCTGGACCAGCGGACGGCGATAGGCGCGCTCGGCGAAGTTGACCAGCGCCGCAAGATGCTTGGGCTCGGCGGCTTTGCGCTCCCGCTCCAGGTACCGCAGCGTGTGGTTCACCCGCGCAAACTCGGAGCGCATGGCATCGGCCGCGCCCGGATCGTTGGTCTTGTCGGCCAGCGCCTTGGCGACATACTTGTCGCGCATCTGGTTGATCACAAAACTCTCGGTGATCTCATGGCCCAGCGGGCGCTGCGAGCCGGATTCTGCGCCCAACCCGTCAACCACGCCGCTATTGTTGAAGAACCACTGGGTGTAGGTGCGCTGGGTGTGGTCGGCGATATAGTCGAACTCGTCCCACAACCTGTTGATCTGGCGCTGGCCCTTTTCGTCCAGGATCAGCTGCATCAACGCCGTGTCGTCGCGGTAATAGCCGCCCGAATTGTGATAGCCGGCGCTGAGAAGACGGCCCTTGTCTTCGGACTCGTCCGGCCAGTAGCGGCCACGCTCGCTGACCACAAACGTGTCCGGAAATACCAAGGCGAAACGCTCAAATGCATTCTGATATTGGGCCTTCTGTCCGGCGGGATAGACAAGATCGCTGTCGGCGGCGCGGGCATGGGCCATCACCGCGTTCCAGCGCGGCGTAGCGTCCATATGCAAGCCCGGATACTTCGGAATCTGCGGCAGCGCGGCCGGCGGCTCATTGTCGGCGCGCAGCGCGGCCGGATCGCTCTTGCGATGGTTGGCGGCATAGGTCATGAGGCGCCAGTTTTGCAGCACCTGGGTCTGGCCCGGCAGTCCCTCGATCTTGAGCGAGGTGAACTGCATGGCGGTATTCTTGCGGATGCGCACCGTGAAGTCGCGCATCAGTATCGCCTTGGCCTGGACCTGCGGCGCCAGCCCGGCGGCGGGGTTCTTCGCGGACGGCGCCGGCATGGCGAGCCACATCTTCTGCAAGGTGGCGACCGGGCCAACAGCGCCCTGTTCGTTCAGGATGCCCCAGACCAGCGGCAGGTATTTGGCGCTGATCTTCATGCTGGCGGCGATGGAGGCCAGCGTCACTTCGGCATTGCCCAGCGCGGCGCGATGGCGATAGCGCCAGGCGGCTTCGAAATACTTGGCAGTGTCGGTGGGCTGCGCCTTGTAGAAGGCCATGATGCGGCCGATCGTGTATTTGTCGCGGTCGCTATCGACCTGCACCAGATGCGAGGCGAAATCGAAGCCGTCGGGCTTGAGCACCAGGTGATCGGCGATCTGCCGTGCCGCCTGCAGATACTTGCTCAGCAGCGCCGGCGACATGGTGAGGGACTCGCCGGAATTGTCGAAGCCGGCCGGGTTGGCGGGATCGACCGGAAACTGGCGGGCGATCTTGAGGTCCTGACCGGTGAGGTCGCGGATGGTGTAACCATATTCCGCATTGCTCAGCCGGCGGGCGAGCACGATGCCCGGATCGCCGGCGGCGCGCTTGATCTCCTCGGCGCGGACCGCTTCGACGAAGGAAATGATCTTGTCCATCTCGTCCTGCGGCGGCGCCTTCATCGGCTTGGGCGGCATTTCCTTGGCGTGCAGGCGCTCGGACACCAGCGCCCAGCGCGGGAATTCCGCCTTCACCTTGGCGAGGCTGTCATAGGACTTGATGTCGAACTGGGCTGCGGGCGTGGCGCCGCTGTGGCAGCCCGCGCAATATTTGGCGGCAAAGGGCTGCACCGTGTCGTGAAACTGTTTTTGCAGATCGACAGGTTCCGCCGCCAAAGTCGGGGTGGCGACAGCGCATGCAAGGATGGCGAAAACCGACAGTCTCATGGACACAACTCTTTTGCTTTTGATCCGCGCACGCGCGCGGTATTCCCCCGGGCCAGCAATGCTGGCCTAAACGCCGACAAATAATCAGAGTTTTGGCTTAGTGTAAATTTTGGCAAAGGGGCAAAACCACCGCCGCCACAGGCCGGCACACATCACCCGCCAAAGCCTTGGGCTTCGGTCATTGTGCACTGCAACAATGCGCATCGTGCCGCAGCTGGGAACCTGGCGATCCGGGGGCGGAAGGTGCTGAGTCGTCCGGACAAAGAAAAACCCCCGCGCTTTTGGCGCGGGGGTTTTTGTCTTTATCAGCCGCTTATTCCGGCTCGAAATTGTGCAGGATCGGCGGACGCGGATTGAACGGAACGCGGGTCGACCAAGGCGCGCCCGGATCGTTGCCGGCGCGGTGCCAGCGGCCCTGGGCGGCGTTCATGATGTCGCCCGGTTCGGTGGTGAAGTAGGGCATGCCTTCGATCTTGATGCCGATCTTGCCTTCCATGATGAACCAGAACTCGGTGAAATCGACATGGAAGTGGCCCAGAGCGGTATCCGGCGGCACGGACGCCGCCGCCTTGCCGCGCAGGATGTTGGACGTGAAGTGATCGTCCCACACGAACTTGCCGCCATAGGTTTTCTCGGAGCCGTTAAACTCCTTCATGTAGTCGACATAGAGCGGGTTGGCGTCTTCCTTGGCCGGGCCCGGCGTGCCGCGGACCTTCACATAGGTCCTGCCGGGATAGGCGTCGGGGGTTTCGGTCAACGCGTACAGCGGCGGCGAGCCGGCCGCGCGCACTTCAAAGCGCAGGGACGGCGTGCTGCTGGTGGTTTCCAGCGTGTACATGTGGCGGAAGGGGACGTTGACGAAGAAGCCCTTGGTGGCCGTGAACGGCTCCTTGCCGTCGATGCTCACCTTGATGGCACCGTCCCAGACGATGAAGACAACGCGGTCGTCGGCATACATCTTCTTCTTGGTGACCTTGCCGGCCCCCAGCGAGATGTAATCGGCTTCCTGCTCGCGGTTGCGCACGATGGGCTGCACCCAGTCGGTCTGGCCCTTATGCGAGGCCAGGATTTCAGACAGCTTCCAGTGCGGCCTGTTCGGCGCGACATAGGGCGTCATCCTGGTGGGCTTGGCCGACCAGAAATTCTGCGGATAGGCATTGCTGGTCGTTTTTTCCTCGTTCTTGCCCAGGAACTGGGCCGAGGCCGCCATGGGCACCAGCAACGCCATCGCTGCGGCGGCGAGATACAATTTCGACTTCATTCCATTTTCCTTCTATGCGCGGCACGACCCTGTCGGGTGGCCCGGAGCGCAGGTTTTAGGACCGGCGACGCGCATTGACAAGGCTGGGAAAAGTGAGCAGGCGCAGCAAAAACAAGGCCCATTTAATAGTCACAAACTTTGTCGGTTTGCGGATAATTTGCGAGCGATGCGCCCCCCCGCGATGACACGTCTGTAATGCACTTTGCGCTCTGCGCCGCTGCGTTGGTGAGTGCGCAGATCGCAGTGCTGTGGGGATTGAGTCATCCCTGGATCTCAGCCAGCGGCCAGATCCTGCTATGGGCGGGAAATCCCTTAAGCCCCGATACCTCGCAACAGATCAGTGACTGGTACAGCTTCTCGCACATCATCCACGGCTTCCTGCTATACGGCTTGCTGCATTTTCTGACACCTCGCCTGCCGCTGGCCACGCGCCTGTTGATCGCGACCGGCTTCGAGATCGGCTGGGAAGTCCTGGAGAACACGCCGATGGCGATCCAGCATTATCGCCAACAGGCGCTGGCGGTGGGCTATGCCGGCGACAGCATCCTCAATTCGGTGATGGACACGGGGATGATGGCGACCGGATTCGTGCTGGCGGCGCGAATGCCCGTTTGGACGGTGGTGGCGCTGGGGATCGGGTTCGAGTTGTTCACCGGATACATGATCCGCGATGGCCTACTGCTGAACATCATCGGCTTTGCCTGGACACCGGATTTCATCGCGCGGTGGCAGGCGGCAGGTCCCGTGGGTCCGCCCTAGATGACTTCGCGCATGCCCCAGATGCGGTGTGCCATCGCCTGCATGATGTAATAGGCGAAGTTCGGCACTTCATCGATCATGAAACGGAACTTGCGTTCATCGATGATCGAAAGCTCCGCCGCCTCCCGGACCCGCGCAGTGGCGGTGTGTTTGCCCCCATCGATCACGGTCATGAAACCGAGCGCGTCGTTTACACCGCAGACATCGGCCACTTTGTCATCGGTCAAAATCTCGACCACGCCGGACTGCACGACATAGACGCAGTTGCCCGTGTCGCCCTCGCTGAAGACGACGCTGCCCGCCGGGAAAGACATGGTGGTGCCGGCATTGCGGGCAAACATCAGCATGTTGATTTCGGTGTTTTTGCTATTCAAATCCGCCCCCTGAACCCCTGTCACTGGATAAAGGATATCGGAGCGGGTGCAGGGATCGCAAGCGCCCCGGTCGCACGCCACCCCAACACCCGCTATAACGTCCGGCAACGGCGCAGCCGACAACAAGGGGAGAAGATCATGAAAATGCGGTTTGGAACGGCATTGGTGATGGCGGCAAGCCTTGGCCTGACGGGCGCGGTGGCGCAAACCGAGGTGGACACGCATGTGCTGGCCGCCCAGACAGCGGCGGGAACAGATTTCGCCGGCACTTTGAGCGTGCTCTGCATCCAGCCCTCGGACGGGTCGGACCCCGGCGCTGCGGGACGCACCGCCAATGCCGGAAAGCCCAGGCCCATCCCGGCCCGCGACACCTGGTATGCCGAGCCCGCCAAGTTGTTCGACAATGTCTATTGGCTGGGCACAAAATTTCATTCGAGCTGGGCGATCAAGACCAGCGCCGGGATCATCCTGATCGACACCATGTTCAACTATGCCGTTGAAGATGAAATCGTGGGCGGCCTCAAGAAGCTGGGCCTCAATCCGGCTGACATCAAATATGTGATCATCAGCCACGCCCATGGCGATCATGACCAGGGCGCCAAGCTGCTGCAGGACCGTTATGGCGCGCGGATCATCATGGCCGCGCCCGACTGGGATGCCACCATGAAGGCGACCAACATGCCGGGCGGGGTGCCCAGGCGCGACATGGACGCGAGCGACGGCCAGAAGCTGACCCTGGGCGACACAACGATCACCATCGTCCAGACGCCGGGCCATACGCTGGGCACGCTGTCGTACCTGATTCCGATCAAGGACAATGGCAAGACGCTGACGGCGGCCTATTCCGGCGGCATGGGATTCAATTTCCCGCGCAGCCCGGAACGTTTCGACACCTACATCAAATCGGCGGAGAAAATGCGCGACGCGGCAAGGTCCGCCGGCGCCAGCATCGTCTTCTCCAACCACTCGATGTACGACCATGCCTGGACCCGCAGCCGCGTGACACGCAAGCCGGGCGAGGACAGTCCCTTTGTGATCGGCACAGAAGCGGTGGACCGCTATTTCACGGTGCTGCGCGAATGCGCCATGGCGGGAAAATTGCGGTTGAAGCGGTAAGAGCGGCCTGGCGAAGCATTCTGCCGGGCTTAGCTATGGACCGCATCCACTTTGCGTCGTTTGGACGTTAAGAGTTTGTTTTCCAGCCGCCTGCGGTCCGGTCCCGTGTAATCGTCAGCCTGTATGTGGGAGCCTGTGCTGAGGAGGGCTTCGTCCAACCTCAGATAAAAATTGGCTGAAGTGATCGGCTTTACGAGAAATTCTGTCACGCCAGCATCGAGTGCGGCCTTGATGGTGGGAAGGTCCGAGTGGCTTGAAATCATCAGCACGGGAACAGTGGGCCGCACCCGGCTGCCCGGCTTGCGGATTTGCCGGCTGAACTCCAGGCCATCCATGGGTCGCATCGCCACGTCAGTGATGATCAGGTCGAAGGACCTGCCCTGAAGAACCTCAAGAGCAGTGCGGCCATTGTCTGCCTCAACAATCTCCGTCGCCCCGTAATTCGTCAGCAATACCCGAAGCAGCTTCTGCATCGGCGCGCAATCGTCCACGACCAGCACGGAAATCTTCAAACCAAACCGATTATGCATTGTGCCCCCCCTCGAATTTCGTCCACCCCGACCAGCTGATCCTGGGACGGCCCGGCAGGGAGTTACCCGCCCCGCACCGGGTCATGGAACTTTACGGGGAATGCGCTTGGGCTTGGCTTAACCTGATACTTAAAATTTTAACGATCTGAGCGTTCTGGCCAGCCCTCTATTTCCGGCCGGTTTCGTCCATCCAGGCATAGAGACGGCGGATGCCGCGCACTTCCGCGCCCACATCCTCAATATCCGGGAAGGATTTGGCGTGCGCCCTCATGTCCACCCGTTTGGCGGCCTCGTCGGCGGACACGCCCGCCGCGCGCAATTTGGCGACCTGCGCCATGACATCGCGCAGATAGGCCTGATATGCGGTCACCAGCCCCTTGTCAGTGAAAGGCACGCCATGGCCCGGCAGGGTAACGGCCCAGTCCAGCCGATTGAGCGCGCCCAGGGTCTTGATCCATTCGTCGAAAAAAGCGCTGCCCATATAGGCAAGGCGGCTTTCCATCAGGTCGCCGGTGGCGACGATGCGCTCCTTCGGCAGGAAGACCACGGTATCGCCGCCGGTATGGCCACGGCCGAGAAAGTGGAGCTGGATCTCGCGGCTGCCGCGGTGAAGGACAAGCCTGTTATTATAAGTCACGTTGGGCGGCGTGGGCTTGATCGCCTTGATATCGCCGACAAATTCCTTCAGGGCGGCCTGCGCATCCACCAGGTTCTTTTGCAGGGCGGCTTTTCGCACCTGATCCTTCTCCGCCGCAATCTGCTTCGTGAAGCGGGCGATCAGCGTCGGCCCGGAATTGCGATGTGAGCTGCGGAAGGGTTCGTTGTTGAGGATGTCGAATTTTTCGATGGCCTGGCGGACATAGTCGTGCGCGATGATCTGGACTTCCGGCCCGAAGACCGAATTGGCGTCGGTGTGATCATAGTGCCAGTGTGTGTTGATCACGGTGCGGACGGGCTTGCTGGTCAGAATCTTTATATCCGCCAGAAGTGCGTGCGCCGCCCTTGGCGTGGTGGGGCTGTCGACAAGGACAACGTCATCCTTGTTGACGATCACGACAAGATTGGAGCCGAAGAAGGGATTGCTGCCGAATGGAAATGACGTGCCGTTCAATTCCGGCGAGGCGTAATAGACGCCGTCGGCGATCTTTTCGAACTTGTAGTATTTGCCCTGCACCACAGGATAAGGCGCTTTCTGCGCCTGGGCACTGCCGGCCAGACACAGAAGAATACTTGCGCAGAAGGCGAAAGCGGCTTTGCGAGAATTCATGGGTGCCTCTCGAAGATGAAGGTTCAATTTTCCTTAAGCAGATTGCGGCAGGCGGAAGGCGAGCATTTCGGCCGGGAAGCCCGGGCCGCCGATGGTCAGCACGATATACTGGCGGCCGCCCAGCATGTAGGTCATGGGAGAGCCGACCTGCGGCGCGGGCATATAGACGGCGCCGCGATCCTCGCCGGTTTTCTTGTCATAGGCGCGCAGCAGGGCGCCGCGCCTGCCGCCTGGCGTGGTGACAAAACCGGACTCGCCGCAGATCACCAGCGATTTGGTTACCGTGGGACCGATCAGCCCGGGCCGGCCGGTGCGCGGAATCTTCAGGCCTTTCAGCGCCGGATGGTTCTTGACGGCGTCCGGCGTGTCGCCATGGGCGACCTGCCAGGCGATATCGCCTTTGGTGAGATCGGTCGCGGTGATGCGGCCATAAGGCGGCTTCATCAGCGGCAGACCGTCAATGGTAATCACGCCGGGGCGGAATTCCTCCACGCTGCCTGCTATTGCGGGTGATCCTGCCGCGTTGGCGACCGCCGTGGGCGGTGCGAGATAATTTTCGCCGCCCTGGATCGGGGCCGCCCTGGTGGGTGCTGCGGCAAAGACGCCGCGCACATAGTCGGAGTCCGTGAAGCTGGGATTGCCGGGCAACAATCCCCCCACCGCCACGACATTCTCGGAGAAGGTGTAGACGGTGTGGGTTTCCGGGTCGTAGCAGCCGCCGGCCCAGTTGGTGCCGCCCTGGGTGGCCAGCGCGATCAAGGTGCCCCAGGTGCCGTCGGCCCGGGAGAGCGAGGGCGGGGTATAGAGTGGCCCGGAGCGATAGCGCGACAACAGCCGCAGCGCCTTGGCATGAAGCTCGGGCGTGAAATCGATGACGGTGGAGGCATCGACATTCTGCACGTCATAGGCGGGAGGCCTGGTGGGGAAAGGCTGGGTGGGCGAATACCATTCGCCCGGCACATCGCCCTTGGGCACCCGCTTTTCCACGATCGGCCAGATCGGCTTGCCGGTTTCGCGATTCAGGACATAGAGGAAGCACTGCTTGCTGGGCTGGGCCAGCGCCTTCACGATTTTTCCGTTGTGGGGGATATCGCAGAGGATCGCCGCGCAGGGCACGTCACGATCCCAGATGTCGTGATGGACCATCTGGTAATGCCAGCGGCGCTTGCCGGTTTCCAGATCGACCGCGACGATGCAATTGCTGAACAGGGTGTTGCCCTGGCGGCGAACGCCGGATTCGTCGGCGGAAGGGATTTCGATGCCCAGATAGGCCAGGCCCAATTCCTCATCGACCGAGATCTGCGCCCAGCAGCCGGTATTGGTGGCCGCCTCGGCCTCGCCGGGACGAATCCAGCTGTCGTAGCCGTACTCGCCCTTCAGCGGGATGGTGTGGAAGATCCAGAGCCGCTTGCCCGTCTTCACGTCGAAGCCGCGGACATAACCCTTGGTGCGCGGCTTGTTGCCCGGAATGCTGCCCGAGGCATGGGCCGCGCCCACGATCACCACATTGCGCGCCACGCACGGCGTGGCATGCAGACCGATCTCGCCGCCAAGCGAATCGATGACCTGGTCCATGTTCAGCTTGAGATCGACCACGCCCTTGTCGCCGAAGCCCGCGACCGGCAAGCCGGTCCTGGCATCCAGCGCCACCAGCTGATAGCCGGGCGTGACATAGAGGATGCGCTCCTCCTCGCCGTCGCTCCAATAGGCCAGGCCGCGGCCGGAATATTGGCGCGGGGCGATGCTGGCGCGCTGGCCTTCATCCTTGCGGAACATCCACAGCAGCTCACCATTGGCGGCATCGACGCAGACGACATCGCGGCGCGAACCGGCGGTGGTGTAGAGCCGCCCCTTGATGACCAGGGGCGTCGCCTCCCAGGTATATTCCGGGCGCGATCCCAGCATGTGGGAGGGCAGCCGCCAGGCGACTTCCAGCTTGTCGAAATTGGTGGCGTTGATCTGGTCCAGCTGCGCGTAGCGGGTATTGGCTAGGTCGGCGGCATAGTTGCGCCACTCGGTATCGGGCGCGGTCTGCGCCTGCGCCGGCAGCCCGGTCAGCACCAGCGTCATGGCCGTTGAAGACAGCATCGTGCGCCGTGTCAGGAATGACATACTTACCCCTCTCCTTGCGGATCTGTGGCCCCCGTATGCAGCTGGGGAAGCCCGATCCTTTTCCGCTCTGTCAGTATCTTAGTTGTGAAACTTGCTCTTATCGAGACCCGCCAACCATTGGCGCTACCACCACGCTGGCTTGGCCCGTGGCGTCGAGGGCCTTGCGGACCTCTCCGGACGCTTTCATGTCTTCGATGAACGCACTTACATAGGCGGCGCCTGCCTGCCGCCCCTTGGGCACGCCCATCGCCTGTTCGATGCCGGTGAAGCGATCCGGCAGCACGCGCAGCCCCGGGATTGCCTGCGCCCGTTCCACCAGATACTGGCGCACCCCCGCGGCAGCCTCCAGACCCTCAGAGACAAACATGTCCACGGACGCTGCCGCAGTCGGCGCGCGCCTGAGTTCTGCCCGCTTCAGCGTGCGCGTCAGGAACAGATCGTAGGCCGCGCCGCGCCCGACGGCGATGCGCACGCCAGGCTGGTCGAGATCAGAAACATTTCGGAAGGGCGCGTCGATGCGAACCAGATAGGTTCCGTCGATCGTGATGTAGGGCGGTGAAAAATCAATCTTCGCTGCCCGCTCCGGCTCGATGGCGAGGAAGGCCAGGTCCCACACGTCCTTGTCCCCGACATTGAAGATGGCGCCTGCGCCATCGAAGGGAATGAGGGTAAGCGGCAGCTTGAGGCGAGCTGCCAGCGCCCGCGCCAGGATAACGGATACGCCGCCAATTTCGCCCTGGGCGTTGCGTTGCGCCAACACACCGTTCCCAACATTGATGGCCACCCTCAGGACACCGCCGGGGGCCAGGCTTCGTGCTGCTTCAGTTGTCTTTTCGCGACTGCTCACCGGAACCTGCGCCCGTGCAGCAGCGCTCGCCACGGCAAAGGCGACGGGGGTGAAAAGCAGGTGCCGGCGTAGAAGTGCCATGGTGATCTCTTTTGCAAGCCGGTGGTCAAAACGGGTTTCGCTCTAAAAGATTGGAGCGGGTGATGGGAATCGAACCCACGTATGCAGCTTGGGAAGCTGCCGTTCTACCATTGAACTACACCCGCGCCCGGCGGCGGTTATATCGCGCTAACCTTCGGTTTGGGAAGGTGCCGTTGGCCCGGATCACACCCGCCCCCTGCATGATTTGCCCATCAGCGCCGGTTGTGGCTGACTGCGTCAAAACAATGCCGGGGAGAACAGAATGACCGAACACAAACTCCAGGTTTTCGATACCAAGGCGATGCCGTGGAAGGAAAGCCTGTTGCCGGCACTGGGCAAGACGATTTTCGTCAAGCCGTTTGTCGAAGACCCGGAGACCGGCGTCACGGTGCGGATGGCGAAGTATCCCGCCGGCTTCATGAACACCTGGCACACCCATCCCTGCGCCCATGGCATCTATGTGCTGGAAGGCACGCTGGTCACCCATGAGGGATCATTCGGGCCGGGCCATTTCGTCTGGTTTGCCGATGGCATGCGGATGCAGCACGGCGCCACGCAGACCGAAGACGTGACCGTGCTGTTCATCACCAACAAGAAATTCGAGATCTGGCACGAGAATCCGGTCGGCTAAAGCAAAGTGCTTTCAGGCTGAACCAGATCGAACCATCTTGTCATTCCCGCGAACGCGGGAATCCAGCTTCAAGCAATCGCCGCTGGATGGAAAGTTGGATCCCCGTTCATACGCTGCCGCTATGAACTCGCGGGAATGACAAGTTTCCTACTTCGCCGTCATCGCTGCGCGGACGATGTGATAGATGCTGTGCTGCTCGATCGTGCCCTTGAACAGGTGCGCCATGGGGCCTGAGGCGCGCACCGCGACATCCTCGCCGCCATGGGTCTCGCCCGCCAGCGGCACCAGCGCCTGCTGGCGGTACTCCAAAGCCATGGTGTCGGTGGCAGCGGGATCGCTGCGCGGTGTGTCGGTGGTGGCGCCGGGGCCATTGGCATAGCCCAGCGTGGTGTAGGCCTTGCCGTCCTTCGCCTTGACCACCTGGCCGTCCACGCCCCGCGTGATGCCCAGGATCGGATTGCCGCGGATGGGATATCCGCTCATCACCAGGGTGTGGCTGTGATCGGCGGTGACCAGCACCAGCGTGTCTTTCAGGTTCACCATGTCCAGCGCCGCGCGCACCGCGCCGTCCAGCGCGACGGCATCTTCCAGCGCCCGTTTGGCATTGCCGGCATGATGGCCGTGATCGACGCGGCCGCCTTCGACCAGCAGGATGTAGCCGGTCTTGCGATTGCCCAGCCGGGTGATGGCGGTGCGGGTCATGTCGGCCAGCGACGGCTCGCCGCCCTTGTCGCCCGCGCGGTCGGCTTCATAGCGCATATGGTCCGGCTCGAAGAGGCCGAGCAGCTTGCCGGTGCCCTTCAGATTCAGCTTGGCGAAATCGGCAGCGTTCCAGACATAGGCGCCCGTGGGATTGGCCTTGCGCCAGGCGGCGACAAGATCGCGCCCGTCGGTGCGCCGGCCGGTCTTATTCGTATATTCCATGTCGGCCATGGTGGAGGGCAGGAAATTGCTGCGCCCGCCGCCCAGGATGACGTCGAGCTTGCTGCCGACCGGCTGTTCGATCATCTGGCGCGCGATATCGAGGCAGCCGGCGCTTTTCGCCGCGACCGGCATGTCACTGTCCGCCTCCCAGTCGCGCTGCGGCGTGTGGGCATAGGCGGCCGCCGGCGTGGCATGGGTGATGCGGGCGGTGGAGATGACGCCGGTGGCGCGGCCGGTGCCTTGCGCGAAGGCGAAGATCGACGGGATCGCCTTGTCCTTCGATCCGGCGCAATCATCCTCCAGGGCTTCCGGCCCCAGGCCGATAATGCCGTTGCGCAGCTTGACCCCGGCCATGATGGCGCTGGCGGTGGGCGCGGAATCCGACACCTGGGCGTCATGGGAATAGGTTTTCACCAGCGCGGCATTGGACAGGCCGTCCATGGCGGTGGTGAAGGATTCCCCGTCCCGCCCCAGCTTCTGGCCCTGATAGATGCGCGCCGCCGTCAGGGTGCTGATCCCCATGCCGTCGCCGATGAAGATGATGACGTTGCGCGCCCGCCCGTTGATCGGCACGCTGGCCTTGAGCCGCGCCAGTTCGGCTTGCGCCTGGCGGCGATAATCCCCGGTCGTGACCTGCGCGCCCTGCGTAATCGTTTGCGCCATGGCGGGGGACGAAAAAAACAGCGCCGCGAAAAGTGTGGCAAGAGGCCTGGAGCTATTCATGGTTGTTCTTTCTTGAGGGCGGGACGGTGCGCAACGCCACAAAACACAGTGTTTCCTAGCATGATGACACATTCGTCTCAAACTGGAATCAAACGGTAGAATTACGCACCTTTAGGCATTGCCGTAACGCCCCAGAAAAGTCTGCCCGCTAGGGTACGCGTATTGAAACAAGGGGCTTGATCATGATTTTGAAGAATTTCTGGAAGAACGAAGATGGGGCGACCGCCATTAAGTATGGGCTGATCGCCGCATTGATCGCGGTGGTGATCATCACCGGCGTCACCGCCGTGGGCACCAGCCTCAGCACCACCTTCACCAACATCTCCTCCAACCTGAAATAGGCTGGCGTCCGGTCCCCTGCCCCGCTAGCCTTGCGCAAAACGGGGTGGGGCATGGCGCAGACATTGCTGGTCTATCAATCATTATGGGCGATGGAGCGGCGCCGCCCCGATGGCGCGGAATGGGAACTGGACGAAAAGCTGGCGATGATCCGCGATGCGGGCTTTGACGGCTGCGGCGTTCGCTTCATTGATGCCGATTATGCGCGCACCGTGACAGGCTTCCTGCGCCAGCACGGTATGACCTGGCAGGCGCAATGCTATCCCCAGACGGTCGACGACCTGAAGCCGGTGCTGGCGCTGGTCCAGGAGCTGGGCGCCGATCATCTCAACCTGCAGCCGGACGTGCGGCCCTATACGCTGGAGGAATGCGTTCCCTATATCGACGGCTGGCGCAAACTGGCGGTGGATGCGGGGATCGAGCTGCATATCGAAACCCATCGCGACCGCATGACCACCGACCTGTTCCACACCCTGCACCTGCTCGACCGTTTCCCCGACCTGCGCTTCACCGCCGACCTGTCGCATTATGTGGTGGGACGCGAATTCGCCTGGCCGATCGCCCCCGAGAACCACGCCATGATGAAGCGCATCCTGGACAATAGCTGGGGCATCCATGGCAGGATCGCCAGCCGCGAACAGGTCCAGGTGCAGTTCAATTTCCCCCAGCACCAGGACTGGCTGGAGCTGTTCATGGGCTGGTGGGAATACGGCATCCGTTCCTGGAAGAACCGCGCCGGGCCGGACGAGACCCTGACCTTCCTGTGCGAGTTCGGGCCGCCGCCCTATGCCATCACCGGCGCCGACGGATATGAACTGTCCGACCGCTGGCAGGAATCTTTGCAGATGAAGGAGATGATCTGCGAGTTGTGGAAGCGGATCGACTAGGTCTGATCCTGCACATCGTCTTTACGGATGTCGTTCTTGTAGGTCTCCGGGCCGCACCACACCGCAAAGGCGGTGACAAATGAGATCGCCACGACATAAATGCACACGCCCCAGGGCGCGCCCGCCATCCAGGCGACCAAGGTGGCGGCGATCAACGGCGCCGGCCCGCCGGCGATGATCGAGCCCAACTCGCGGGCGAAGGCGAAACCCGAATAGCGCAGCCGCGGCCCGAACAGTTCGGCGAAATAGACCGCCTGCGGCCCGAACATGGCGCCGCTGCCGATGCCCATCTCGATGATGAAGGCCAGCGCGATCAACGTCGGGTCCTTGGTGCCCACCATCAGGAAGAAGGGCACGGCACAGGCCGCCGAGAACAGCGCCCCGAAGATATAGACCGGGCGGCGGCCAATGCGGTCCGACAGCCAGGCGAAGAAGAACAAGCCGCAGGCCAGAGCGATGTTGCCGCAGATGACGCCGAACACCGCGACATTGCGCGGCACGTCCAGCGTGGTGATCAGGTAAGACAGGCCGAAAACCGGATAGAGATAACCGAGCGCATTCTCGGCAAGTCGCGCGCCGACCACGACCAAGAAATTGCGCGGGCTGCGCCGGATCGCCTCCAGCGCCGGAATCTTCAGCGGCAGGCGCTTGGCGGCGGCTTCCAGGAATACCGGCGTCTCCGTCACCTTGGCGCGGATATAGACACCCAGTCCCAGCAGCAATACCGAACCCAGGAACGGCACGCGCCAGCCCCAACTCATCAGGTCGTCGGCAGCCAGCATGCCGGTCGCCCAGAAGGTCGCCCCGGCCAGCGCGTTGCCAACCGTGACGCCGAAGGGCGCAAAGGCGCCGTACACGCCGCGCTTGCCTTCAGGTGCGAACTCCACCGCCATCACCACCGCGCCACCATACTCCGCCCCGGCGCCGAAGCCCTGGCACAGGCGCAGGGTCAAAAGCAGGATCGGCGCCCAGATGCCGATCTGGGCATAGGTCGGCAGCAATCCGATCAAAAAGGTGCTGCCGCCCACCAGCAGCAGGGTCGCCACCAGCATGGGCTTGCGGCCCCACTTGTCGCCGAAATGGCCGAAGAACAACCCGCCGAAGGGCCGCGCCAGGAAGCCCATCGCGAAGGTGGTGAAGGAGGCCATCACGCCGATGGCGGGATCATAGGCGGGAAAGAATAGCGGCCCGAACACCAGCGCCGAGGCCATGCCGTAGATGAAATAGTCGTACCATTCCAGCGCCGAACCGATGCCCGCGGCGAGCATCACATGGCGCAAGCGCGTGGGAGATGTCGGCGATGGGGCGCTGGCGTCCGTCACACTGTTCCCCATTTCTTATTAAACGCGGCGTCTTGAATGCGCCGCTTAGACTTTTACAGGCTCGCGATGCGAGAAATACTTGTTCTGCGCCGTGCTCTGGTTTTCGTAGATCGAACCCTGGCGCGGTGACGGCGGCAGCGGCATCCGCACGGGAGCAGGTACGATACGCGGCGTGTTGGTCGGCGTGCCCGACACCAGATGGCGATTATACTGTTCCCAATCCTTGATGCCCATCAGCGGAAAGGCGTCGCCGGCGGAGAATTCATAGAGCAGCAGCCGGCGCGGCTTGTCCGAGACATTCTGCGCCGAGCCATGCACCAGGCGGACATGATGAAAGCTCATCGAACCGGCCTTGCCGATCAGCGGCACGGCGCTTTCAAAATCCACGTCCTTGCGGGTCGGGTCCATGGCGCCGCAGAAGTACCCGTCCGAATGATGGTCCCAGGCGGGTCCCTTGTGCGAGCCGGGTACCACCATCAGCGGGCCGTTTTCCATGAAGGCGTCATCCAGCATCACGCCGACGGCCAGCATGTCGTCATTGGTATGGGGATAGAAGGCCCAGTCCTGGTGCCATTCCACCGGCGAGCCGTAATGCGGCGACTTCAGGTTGATCTTGGAGCTTTGCAGCCGCACGCCCGACGGGCCCAGCAGCTTTTCCAGTATGCCGACCATGCGCGGATACTGCGCCAGTTCCCAGAACACCGGTGTATGGCTGTGGGGCAGCTTGATGCGGCGGACCTTGGGATTTTGCGGTGTGTGGCCGGGCTCCAGGTCATAGACATCGGTGTGTTCGGACACGGAAGCCGCATCGGCCACCAGCGTGTCCAGCGCGCCGCGCAGCCGCGCCAGCAGTTCCGGCGCGATCACGTCGGGAACAACCAGATAGCCGGTTTCATGATAGCGCGCGATGTCGCTGTCGGTGATCATGCGCGCGATGCTAGGGCCTGGGCGCCGCAGGCGTCAATTATGCAACTGCGAACGGCTCAGGCGCGGCGAATGACGGGCTGAAGCAGCGCTTCCCACTGCGCGGCCCGCGCCGCCCAGGTGCTGATGCGGTTGACGGCCTGGACTTGCGCAAAGCGCGCCTGCGCCCATTCGGCCGGGGCGCGCAGGAAATCGGCTTCGTTCCTGTCCAGCAGCGCGGTGATGCCGCCGACATGGGTTTGCCGCGTGAAATTGCCCGCCACCGGTAGCAGGTCGGCAAAGCCCATGGTGGTTTCCGGCAGGGCGCCGAACGTGTTGCTGATGACCTTAAGGCCGGCGGCCAAGGCCTCCTGCGCCACGATGCAATAGGTCTCGACGAAGGTGGAAGGATAGACGAGGAAAGCGCACCTACGGAATTGCCGCGCCAGTTCCGCCTGCCCCACCCCGCCATGATGGTGGATGCGCGGATTTCGCCCCATCGCGGCGAAGAGCGCGGCGAAGCGGTCGTCCGATGTCTGGTAGGCCTGCATGGACGAAAACACATCGAGCTCGGTGCGCGCTTTGGTGCGGCTCATTACCTCGACCAGTTCGTCCAGCCCGCGAAACGGCATGGAGGCATAGACGGCGCGGTTCTGCTTGGCGGCCAGCAAATCATCGGCACTGGAAAACATGTTCTCGAAGCAGGGGCTGATGGCGTTGCCGATCACCACACCCGTGGTGGCGAGGCGGAAGTCGGCGCGCTGGGTCTCGCTGACATAGACGATGAAATCGAGCTGATGCTGGACCTGCGGCAACAGCGCCAGCGCCGGCTGGTTGGCATAGACATGCGGCCAGGCGATGTTGAGGGTGCGGGGGCTGCCGCTTCTTATATAGGGCGCAATGTCGGGATAATTGACGGCGATGACGGCGTCGTAATTGCGGCTGCGGAAAAACCCCGCCGGATCGGACAGCAGCGGCTGGATGGGAAGATGGTGGACGCCCATCAGGGTCGGCGGCGTTCCTGCCGGCAGCAGCGACACCAGGGTGACATCATGGCCGCGCGCCGCCAGGTGCCGCGCCAGGTAACACAGGCACGAGGCGATGCCGCCCAGCGGCTCGCGCTCGGGCGTGGCGACATTGAACGCCATGGTGCTGGGATTGAAGAACAGGATTCTCATGAGCAGGTCAGAATTGCATGCCCAGAACCAAAGAAGAAGACGCCTCTAAGCGAGGGATTTTGTGCCGTGAGCAGGAGCGCCGAGCGATGTGCACGTAAACGTGCATGAGCGACGGCGCGACGAACTCACGGCGCAAAATCCCTCGCTTAGATCGTGACGTTGCCGGCCTTGGCGGCTTTGACCAGATGCTCGGCGCAGCGATAGGCCAGCGCCGAGATGGTCATGGTGGGATGGTTGCGCCCGCCGGTGACCAAGCTGGAGCCGTCCACGATGAACAGGTTGGGCACGTCATGGGCGCGGTGATATTTGTTCGCCACCGAGCTTTTGGGGTCGTTGCCGATGCGGCAGGTGCCGCGGGCATGCGCGCCGCCGCGGCTGTCCGACACCTGGTCCGCCCAGACGGTGGTCGCGCCCGCCGCCTTGAGAATCTCCACCGACTTGTCGATGAAGAACTGCATCGCCTTGAAATCATTCTCATGGCTGGTGGTGGTGATGCGCAGCGCCGGCAGGCCCCAGGCGTCTTTCACATCGGGGTCGAGATCCACCATGTTGGTCTCGATGGGCAGCTGGGAGATGAAGTTCACCATGGTGAGCTTGCGGTTGGCCTGCTCGATCAGCGCCTTCTTGTAGCCGGCGCCCCATCTGGGGGCATTGTGCGGGCCGCCCAAGCCATACTGGATCGGCGACTGCTGGCCGCGCGCCGTCATGCGGCCGCCGCCATACCAGCCGCGCCCCTTCACATCATTGGGGACATAGGACAGCACCGCCGCGCCGGTGACGCAGCCCTTATACTCATTAAGCGGATCGCTGAAGAGGCCGGAGGCGCCGCCGCCATTGCCGGTCATCAGATACTTGCCGACGATGCCGCTGGAATTGGCCAGGCCTTGCGGGAAACGGCCCGACTTGGACATCAGCAGCAGGCGCGGCGTCTCGGTACCATTGGCCGACAGCACCACGCATTTGGCCTTCTGGAAGACTTCGCGATTGTCATTCTTCTTGTCGAGATATATCACGCCGGTAGCGCGGCCCGCCGCATTGACGGAAATCTCGCGCACCGTGGAATGGACGCGGATCTCGCAGTTGCCGGTCGCCACCGCGATGGGCAGCAGCGACACCGCCGAAGACGAACGCGCCTTCACCTGGCAGCCATAGCCCGAGCACATGCCGCAATGAATGCAGCCCGAACGCCCATTATAGGGCTGGGTGATGATGGCGGCGACATTGGGCGTCACCACCAGGTTCAATTTCTCCGCCGCCCGCTGCATCAGCGCGCCGCTGCTTTTCAGCGGCAGCGGCGGCACCGGATAGGGCTTGGACATGGGCGCGATCAGCGGCGATTTCAGGTTGGGGCCGGAAATGCCGATCTCCCATTCCGCCTGGACGTAATAGGGCTCCAGCTCCTTGTAGCTGATGGGCCAGTCGGCGATGCCGGTGCCCTTCATGGTGCCAAAGCGGCTGGCCTCGTCGAATTCCCAGGGCAGGTGCCGCCAGGAGGACGCGCCATAAGTAACAGTGCCGCCGCCCACCACGCAGCCATAGCTGTGATTACCGGCCACCGCCTTCTCGCTGGCATTGCGGCGGAAGGTGTTGCGGTACTTGCTGGGATCGGAGATCAGCGTGTCGTCTTCCGCCGGGAAGCGGTTGGAGAGTTCGTCCTTGCTGTAATCCTGCTCATGGCCATAGGCGCCCCATGGCCCCTGCTCCATCACCACCACCGAGAAACCGGCAAGCCCCAGCTGCTTGGCCATCACGGCGCCTGCCGCGCCGGAGCCGATGACCACAAAATCCACTTCTTCAGACGGGCTGTATTTTTTCATCGCATCACGCCTTGTCATAGGCGCCGAAGGGCGCGCGGAAATTGAGGCTGTCGTCGAAGCCGATCTGTTTCCAGCCGGCCTTCTGGAAATTGCCGCCATGCTGGGGCGCGGCGAACATGCCCATGATGGTGTGGTCGCGCACCGTGCGGAAGAAGGGCGTGGTCTCGATGGACGTCAGCAGCGCGATCTGGTCGGACATCGGCATCGCACCCAGCGGGCGACCGCCGGTCTTGGCGGCGAGGTCGGCAAAACCCTGCTTGTAGATCGCCTGCTTGTCCTGCGCGAAGGTGACCAGCGCCAGGTCGATGAAATAGATCACCTGCGCTTCTTTCGCGCCGGGCGTGGAGTCGCTGGGATAGATCTGCGCCGCCATGGCGTCGATCTCCATCGCTTGGGCGGGCGTGAAGAAGGTGAAATGGCCCATCGCCTGGGCGCTTTCCACCGCCGCGACCTGGGCCGGCCAGTTGGCCGCCAGCCAGGCGGTGGTGCCGGCACTAAAGCCGCGCAGCAGGAATGTCCGTCGGGTAGCGCTCATAAGCTGCTCCTTACTTTTTCTGATATCGGGTGATGCCGCGCGGCACGACATTGACTGCGCCATACATGTGGCCGTTGGGGGCGACGACCACGCCCTCGCCCGCCGTATCGTCCGGCACGAAGGCTTCGGCCTTGCCCTCGCGAATGGAGCCGATCCACACGCCCTTCTTCCAGCCGCCGGGATGGTTGGCTTCGCTGGAGTCGGCGTCGATGGCATAGAGCCGGTCGCCGGTGATGTAGAAGCCGCTGGGACGTCCGAACTGCTTCCACTCGTCGATGAACTTGCCGTCCTGGTCGAAGATCATGGTGCGGTTGTTGACACGGTCAGCCACATATAACCGCCCGCGCGGATCCAATGCCAAGGCATGGGGATTGTTGAAGTCGGCGCGGCCCGCGCCCGCCTTGCCCCATTGCTTGATGAACTTGCCGTTCCTGTCGAACTTCATCACCCGCATGTTCAGGTCGGGCGGAACGATATTGGCGATCGGCGCATGGCCGTCGGTGACGAAAATGTCGCCATTGCGGGCGGTGATCACATCGCTGGGCGACTGGAAATGACTTTCGTCATTGCCGCGCTGGCCGGCGGTGCCCAGGCGCAGCAGCACCTTGCCGTCCGGCGACAGCTTGATGACCTGAAGGCCCTTGGTGCCATCCTTGCTGACACCGCCATCGGTCACCCAGACATTGCCGGAACGGTCGACATGCAGCCCGTGCGGAAACACGAACAGGCCGGCGCCGATGCTCTTGATCGCCTTGCCGGTGTTCATGTCCAGCTGAATGACGGCGCCGCGGTCGGAGCCGTCGCAGCTGTTGGCGCCGCAGCGGTCGATCGCCCAGATCTCGCCGCGCGGACCGCGCTCGATACCGGCGGTGGAGCCCCACTTGGCGTCGGCGCCCTCAGGAGACGCCCACTGGTTTTCGGGCTTGCCGTAGGGGCTGGGAATATCCTGCGCCATGGCCGCCACCGGCAGGCTGGCCACCACGGCCAATACAAAAGCAAATTTCACGCGTCCCACCCTTCGCTGTGCCGATTCCGGCTTGTCCAGCCACGCTATTCCTGCCCCGGCGGCGCGTCAAAAGCCGCAAAATCTGAGAGAAAGTCTTATCTGCCGCTGCGGCGCAGCATCCGCCTTGCCGGACTGCCCTGTTCGGTTATGGTCGCGGCCGGAAAAACTGCATCAGGGAAGAACCGACATGAAGATTCTGATCACCGGCTCGGGCGGCATGATCGGACGCAAGCTGATCGAACGGCTGGCGCGCGACAAGACACTGGGTGGGGAGGCCATCACCGGCCTGACCCTGGTGGATGTGGTGGACAGCCCCATCCCCGAAGGCTGCCCGAAAGACAGCAAGAGCATCGTCACGGATTTTTCCGAACGCGGCGTCGCCACCACCCTGATCGCGGAGCGCCCCGATGTGATCTTTCATCTCGCCGCCATCGTCTCGGGCGATGCGGAAGCCAATTTCGAGAAGGGCTACAAGATCAACTTCAACGGCAGCTGGGCTTTCTTCGAAGCCGTCCGGCTGGAAAGCGACAAGTCGCCCTACAAGCCGCGCTTTGTCTTCGCCTCGACCCTGGCGGTGTTCGGCCCGCCCTTCCCCGATCCCATTCCCGACGATTTCGCGCTGACCCCCACCACCAGCTACGGCACCCAGAAGGCGATGACCGAGCTGATGCTGGCCGATTACAGCCGCAAGGGATTCCTGGACGGTGTCGGCGTGCGCCTGCCCACCATCTGCATCCGCCCGGGCAAGCCCAACAAGGCGGCCTCCAGCTTCTTCTCCGGCATCCTGCGCGAACCTCTGGCGGGCCAGGAAGCCCCGCTGCCGGTGGGCGATGAGGTGCGGCACTGGTTCGCGTCCCCGCGCGCCGCGGTGAACTTCTTCATCAATGCCGCAACCATCGACACGTCGTCGCTGGGACCGCGCCGCTCCATGACTATGCCGGGCGTCTCCGCCACGGTGGGCGAACAGATCGAGGCGCTGCGCAAGGCGGCGGGCGACAAGGCGGTGGCGCTGATCAAGCGCACCGACGATCCGTTCGTGGCGAAGATCGTGCAGGGCTGGGCGGGACGCTACAAGCCGGACCTCGCCACCAGGATGGGCTTCAAGGCGGAAAAGAATTTCGACGAGATCATCGCCGTCTATCAGGAAGACGAGATGGGCAAGTAAGCTCGTCGCATAACATCAGGGGCTGATCATGAAAAAGATGCTGCTGGGCGTGATCGCCCTGTGCTTGCCGCTTTGCGCTTCGGCGCAGTCAACGACCAAGGGCGGCGACTGGCCGTCCTATGGCTATGACGCGGGCGGCGGACGTTTCTCGCCGCTGACCCAGATCACCCCCGCCAATGTCGGCAAGCTGCAGGTGGCCTGGACCTATCACATGCATCCAATCCCGTCGCAGAAGCTGGCGCGGGTGCCCTTCGCCACCACCTCGCCGCTGGTGGTGGATGGCCGGATGTTTCTGGGCACGCCCTATGGCCGCGTCGTGGCGCTGGATTCCACCAGCGGCAAGCAGCTCTGGGCCTATGACCTGCCGACCGGCGATCAGCCGCCCTTTCGCGGGGTGGGCTATTGGCCGGGCGACAAGAGCCACAGCCCCCGCCTGATCTTCGGCACTTTGCGCGGACGGATGATCGCGCTAGATGTGAAGACCGGCGCGCCGTCGAAGGGCTTTGGCGTGGAAGGTATCGTCGACACCAAGACACCGGACATCATGAACGGCTTGCCGCATGCGTTTTATGGCTATTCCGCGCCGCCGACGATCTACAAGAACCTCGCCATTACCGGCAGCCGGGTCCAGGAATCGCCGTCCAAGGGCGCGGCGGGCGACGCGCGCGCCTGGAACGTCATCACCGGCAAGCTGGCCTGGAGCTTCCGCTCCATTCCGCGCCCCGGCGAGAAATTCTCCGAGACCTGGGAGGATGACGGCTGGAAGCAGCGGTCGGGCGTGAATATCTGGAACATGCTGACGGTGGATAGCCTGCGTGGCATCGCCTATCTGCCCTTCGGCGCCCCGACCTTCGACCGCTATGGCGGCGATCACAAAGGCGCAAACCTGTTCTCCAACTCCCTGGTGGCGGTGGAGGCCAGCACCGGAAAGTATCTCTGGCACTTCCAGACCGTGCATCACGACATCTGGGACCTGGACCTGCACACCACGCCGGTGCTGCTGACGGTTAAGAAAGACGGCAAATCGATTCCCGCCGTCGCGGCAATGAACAAGACGGCGATGCTGTTCCTGCTCAACCGCGTCACCGGCGAGCCGATCTTCGGGGTCACCGAAAAGCCGGTGCCGCCGTCTTCGCATCCCGGCGAGACGGCCTGGCCGACCCAGCCCTTCCCCAACAAGCCCGACGTGATGACCCGCATGAGCTTCGACCTGAGCGAAGTGGCGGACAACACGCCCGAGCATCGCGCCATCTGCGAAGGCGTGATCAAGAAGGGCGAGCTGGTCGGCTCGAAAATGTACGAGCCGTTGCGCGCCGACAAAACCACGGTGCGCTTTCCCGGCGCCGCGGGCGGGCCGGAATGGGGCGGCGGCGCCTTCGATCCCAAACTGGGCCTCTTTATCTTCAACTCCAACGAGATGGGCTATGTCGAGAGGCTGGTGAAGCGGGCCGATGGCGAATGGAACATGACCAGCGCCCGCTTCGTCGATCCCAAGACCCAGACGCCCTGCCATATTCCGCCCTGGGGCGAATTGATCGCGGTGAACGTCAACTCGGCAGAGATCGCCTGGCGCTCACGGCTGGGCGTCACCGATCATTTCCCCGAAGGCAAGCGCGACACCGGGCGGGCCAGCAATGGCGGGCCGATTCTGACCGCCAGCGGCGTCACCTTCATCGCCGGCACCGACGATGCACGCTTGCGCGCCTTTGACAGCCGGACGGGCAAGGAATTATGGGCGTACAAGCTGGACCATTCGGCCCATGCCACGCCCATCACCTATCGCGGCAAGGACGGGCGGCAGTTCGTGGCCATCGTCGCAACGGGCGGCTCGTACCTGAACAGCCCGGGCGGCGGTGACAGTTTGCTGGTGTTCGCGCTGCCGAAGAAATAGCTGGGCAACCCAACTGTCATGGCCCGCCGGAGTGCGGGCCACCCAGTTCAGGTCATTTGCGATTTTAACGATTTGAACATCGCCGTGAATTCGGCGAGCCTGCATCGTGTCACCTGGGTGGCCCGCATTTGCGGGCCATGACAAGCAGAAAAAGAAAAAGCGCCGGAGAAAACTCCGGCGCTTTTTCCTTATTCAGATGTTCTCAGGAGAAAAGCTGGATCACGCCATAGACGATCCCGATCAGGACCACGAGCAGGCCAGCCACCACGGTCACCGAAAACCAGAAGGGGAAGGCGCCACCACCATTGGCCAGCTTGGTTTCGTCCTTGCCTTCTACGTCTGCCGTCGCCATGGAAAATCTCCTTGTTGGCGGTGTTTTACCCCCCACCCCAGCTTTGTCAAATATGGCGATCAGACGGCTATCGGGGCCTTGATGCCGGCATGAGCTTGGTAATTTTCCAGGGTGAAATCGCCATACTGGAAGGCGAAAATATCCGTCACTGCCAGGTTCAGCCGCATGGTCGGCAAGGGATAAGGCTGGCGGGCCAGCTGCGCGTCCGCCTGTTCCAGATGGTTCAGGTACAGATGCGCATCGCCGAAGCTGTGCACGAAGGTTCCCGGCTTGAGGCCCGTCACCTGCGCCACCATCATGGTGAGCAGCGCATAGGAGGCGATGTTGAACGGCACGCCCAGGAAGATGTCGGCGGAACGCTGGTAGAGCTGGCAGGACAGCTTTCCGTCCGCGACATAGAACTGGAACAGGCAATGGCAGGGCGGCAGCGCCATGCGCGGCACATCCGCCGGATTCCAGGCGGTGACGATCAGGCGGCGGGAATCCGGATTGGCCTTGATGTCGCGGATCAGGTTGCTGATCTGGTCGATGGTGCCTCGATCTTTCGAAGTGGGGCTCTGCGAGGGCCAGCTGCGCCACTGATAGCCATAGACCGGGCCAAGTTCTCCGTTTGAATCGGCCCACTCGTTCCAGATGGTGACGCCATGTTCCTGCAGCCAATGGACATTGGTTTCGCCCCGCAGGAACCAGAGCAGTTCATAGATGATGGATTTGAGATGCACCTTCTTGGTGGTGACCAGCGGAAAACCGTCGGCCAGGTCGAAGCGCATCTGGTGGCCGAAAATGGAGCGCGTGCCGGTGCCGGTGCGGTCGCGTTTTTCCACGCCGGTGTCGCGCACGAGTTTCAGAAGGTCGAGATATTGCTGCACGGGGAAATCCTACCGGATTCGGATGCTGGCTTCACCCTTAGAATGGCAGTGGTTTCAGGTCGGGATCCTGCCATTCCCGCCGCGCATCCACCGACATCAGCCGGGCCACCGACCAGTATTCCAGCAGCCAGTTGGGGTCGCCCATGTTGGAGGCCATCAGGCTGTTGACGATGCGGTAGAGCGGCATATCGGCGGGATTGGCATCCAGCACGCCCTTTAATGCCCGCATCGAGGCCAGGGTGATGGTTTCGTGATAGCCGCCCGTATCGTCATTCACCCGGCCAACGGATTCATTATAGGCGCGGATCAACCCCGGCAGGACGCACGGCGCGTCCAGGTCGGGACGAGTGCGCAGCAGCCACAAGGCGGCGGCGAAATGGGCGGCATGGGTCCATTCGGCGCGCGGCAGGGCGGCGGCGAAAAGCCCCTCGCCGATGCGGATGACCTCGGCCTCGCTGGCGTAAATCGTCTTCATTTGTCTGGCCGTGCCTCGCGCGGGCCGATGAGTCAAGAAAGTTCCGCCCTTCAATTCTTAACCCCCATCGCCTATATTGTGCAGGTCATCCGGGTTCGCCCGGGCGACTATGGCGATAAACGACTGTGTAATAAGCAGCCCGGACCCGGGGGCAGTACCCGGCGCCTCCACCATAAGTCCTCCAAAGCCTTGGCGATGGAGGATTTTTGTGGGGGCGAAACAGGATCGACGGATGTGTAAAGGCAGTTCTTTTGCCCGGTATGGTTCCGCCGTCATCGGACTATTGTTTAGGTGCCAACGATAATGAAATGGCCCTCGCTGCCTAACTTCGGTTAGCCAAGCGCGGTTCGGGGGGTACCGGGCAACAGAAACCCCCCACTGATTTGCAAACAACACCAAACCTCATCCTGAGCCTGTCGAAGTATGAAGTGCGTGTGTCTCCCATGCTTCGATAGGCTCAGCATGAGGACGTGCACTATTGTGTAATCTTGATCGCGATGTCGCCGCGCTTGGAGACAATCGTGACTTCGGTGTTTGCGCCGTTGCGGCGCAGCCGCAGGTTCACGCTCCCCTCGCCCAGCACCAGGTCATTGATGGCGATCTCTTCCAGGAATTTGGGCAGCTGCGGATTGTTGAAGCGGATCTCCCGCCGCTCGAAACACATTTCCAGTCCTAGGCACGCTTGCAGCAGGGCAAAGGGTACCACGCTGGCCCAGGCCTGCGGCGCGCAAGCCACCGGATATAAAGTGGGCGCGGCGCCGCGGCGGCGGGGGAAGCCGCAGAACAGTTCGGGAATGCGCATCATCTCCATATGGGTGGCGGCATCAAACAGGCCTTCGAAGATGGCGCTGGCGGCCCGCTTCAGGCCATAGCGCGACAGGCCCAGCGCGATCAGGGCATTGTCGTGCGGCCAGACCGAACCATTGTGATAGGCCATGGGATTGAAGCGCGGCGCATCGGCCGACAGGGTGCGGATGCCCCAGCCCGAGAACATTTCCGGCGTCATCAGGGTGGCGGCCAGTCTCTGCGCCCGTTCCGGCGCGGCGATGCCGCAGAACAGCACCTGCCCGGCATTGGAGGTGCGCACCCGGCAGGGACGCTTGTCGCCGTCTAGCGCGATGGCATAGCTGCCCAGTTCCTCGCACCAGAATTTTTCCTCGAAAGCGGCACGCAGTTTTTCCGCCGCGATGGCCAGCTCGGAGGCTTTTTCCGTTTCGCCCAGCCTGGCCGCCAGCAGCGCGGCGCCCTGCTTGGCGGCATAGACATAGGCTTGCACTTCGCTGAGCGCGATGGGACCGATGGCGAGATTGCCGTCCGCATGCATCACCGAATCGGAGGAATCCTTCCAGCCCTGGTTGGTCAGGCCGTTTTCGCTCACCCGGTAATATTCGACAAAGCCGTCGCCGTCCTGGTCGCCATACTGGTCAATCCAAGCCAGCGCCGCTTCGATGTTGGGCCAGAGCCTGCGGATGGTTTCAATGTCGCCCGTGCGCTCGAAATAGCGCGCCGCCAGCAGCACGAACAAAGGCGTGGAATCGACGCTGCCGTAATAGTGGCCGAACGGCACTTCGCCCAGTACCGCCATCTCGCAGGCCCGCGTTTCATGCAGGATCTTGCCCGGCTCGGCATCGGCGCGGTCGTCCAGTGCGGTGGCTTGGTGGGCGGCAAGATAGTTCAGCACGCCCTTGGCCAAAGCCGGGTCCAGCCACAGCATCAGCAACGCCGTGACCAGGCCGTCGCGCCCGAACGGCGTCGAGAACCAGGGCGTGCCGGCATAGGGATAAGGCCCTTGCGGCGTGTCGGTGACCAGCATCGACAGGTCCGCTCCGGCCCGGTGCAGCATGCGGTTGGCCAGCTCGTTGCTGGACGTGACGCTGCCGCCCAGGCAGCAGGCGCGGCTGGCGCCGCGCCGCGCTGCGCGATAGCTGTGCGAAAACTCTCTAGTCTCGCCGTGCTTCTGGGTGCTGTTGGTGCAGCGAACCGTGACAATGATGGCGGCCTGCTGCCCCGGCTCCAGCTTCAGGTGATACAGCGCCTGGTTCTTGGTGAGCTGCGTGGGCATTGGATCGAAGCCGATCTCGCTGCGGCGTTCGACCTGGTCGAGACCGGCATAGCGGAAGATGGTCTTGGCGCCGCCGATTACCGCTACGGTGGTCTCGCCGCGGGCGGGTCGCTGAAGCCCTCGTATCTCGAACAGATCGGCGAAATCGGCGGCGAAGGTGAGGCTCAACCTGCAGGCCTGGGCGCGCGTGTCGAAATTGTGGAGGGCGAGACGCTCGTAACAGGTGCCGTCCCAGAGGAACTTGGAGCGCCGCACATGCAGGGTTTCGCGCGGCAGCACCAGCGCATTGCCCTGGTAGATATCGGGATTGGACAGGTCCACCGTCAGGACGACATTGTCATTCTCGACCGCCGAGGACAGCAGCAGCGGCCGCTGACCGTCGATCAGAAGCTGCAAACCCGACAAATAGCGCGTGTCGTTGTGAAAAACGCCGCCCGGCGTCAGGCCCGGCGCGATGCAATCGCCCAGCGCATCGAACATGGCGAAGGTGTCGCCCTGCTTGAGGGTGCGCGGCCAGCGCTGCTGGATGGATTCCGTCGCCTGAATATAGAAAGTCGAGATATCGTCCGGCGAGCCTGGGAGGATTTTTGCCTCCATGCT
Source organism: Pseudomonadota bacterium (assembly GCA_041192105.1). Lineage (GTDB taxonomy): Bacteria > Pseudomonadota > Alphaproteobacteria > Micropepsales > Micropepsaceae > Rhizomicrobium. The sequence goes on from JBEENS010000013.1 coordinate 48,518, forward strand.
TTCGCTCCTATGAAAATCTTTACTCCGCCGCGACGGCGCTCATTTCCCCCGACGCAGCCAGTTTTCCGTAAATCCCGACATAAGCGCGCGCCATCGCCCTGACGCTGAAGTGTTCCTCGAAGCGCGACCGGATGGCGGGGCGCCGCAGCCTGTCCAGCCTGGACACCGCCACCACCGCCTGGTCCACATCCGCAACCACGAAGCCGGTCAGTCCGTCTTCCATGATCTCCGGCACCGAACCGCAATTGAAGGCGATCACCGGCGTACCGCAGGCCATGGCTTCGATCATCACCAGGCCGAAGGGCTCGGGCCAGCTGATGGGGAACAGCAGGCCTGCGGCATTGCCGAGAAATTCCGGCTTTTGGGCGTCGTTGATCTCGCCGATGAACTCGACATGCGGGCTGGCATCCAGCACCGGCTTCACCTGTTCATCGAAATAGTCCTGGTCGGCCGGATCGACCTTGGCCGCCATCTTCAGTGTCATGCCGGCGCGGCGGGCGATCTCGATGGCTTCCAGCGGGCCCTTGTCGGGACAGATGCGGCCCAGGAACGCCAGGTAGCCGCCCTCGCCCTTGCCTTCCTTCAGGAGGTGCTCGGGCAGGCCGTGATAGACCGTGCCCATCCAGTTCACCGGCGGCACCGGCAGGCGCTGATGGTTGGAAATGGACACCAGCGGCATGTGCGGGAAGGCGCGGTAGATGGCGGGCAACTCGGGGAGATCCTGGCGGCCATGCAGGGTGGTCAGGGTCTTGTGCGCCATGCCGCGAAACAGCGGATAGTGGAAAAAATCGATGTGGAAATGGATCACGTCGAACTCGTCGCGGCGGGACGCCACCTGGTCCAGCATGATGATGTTGTAGGGCAGGCTATTGTGGATGCCGTCCAGCCGCAGCGCGCGGGGCACGATGGGCGCCAATTGGGCAGCGGTGCGGGAATCACCTGACGCAAAAAGCGTCACCTCATGGCCCTGGGCCACCAGTTCCTCGGTCAGCCAGGACACCACCCGCTCGGTCCCGCCATAGAGGGTCGGGGGGACACTTTCCACCAAGGGGGCGATTTGCGCGATGCTCATGACGATAAACCCCAAAGCCTCAAGGCACTGCTTATTCACAACGGCGTTTATGCCGGTCCGGTTCCGTTTTCCTTCGCAATTGCGTCAATTTGAGCCGCCGGGCACATTTGGGGCGGGTTGGCGAGATTGACTTGAGGATTTCCGCGCATAGTCTGCGACCCATATGGCAAAAGACTTTATTGGCTATCAGGCACTGACCGATGCGGCGCTTCGCGGCGTTGTGCGCGACACATTGCGGCACATCGAGAAGTCCGGCCTGATCGGCGCGCATCATTTCTATCTGACCTTCCGAACCCATGCCGACGGTGTGGATATTCCGGAGTTCCTCAAAGAACAATATCCTGAGGAAATGACCATCATCATCCAGCACCAGTATTGGGCGCTGAAGGTGAAGGAGGATTATTTCGAGGTGACGCTGACCTTCAAGAAGCTGCCGGCGCCGCTGCATATTCCCTTCAATGCCCTGACCGCCTTTTTCGACCCCGGCGTGCAGTTCGGCCTGCAGTTCCGTGCCGAGGGCGACGTCGCCAAGGCCGCCACCGGCCCGGTGATGGTGCCGAACAATCCGCCCGAAAAGGCGGAAGAGGAAGCCGCCGAACCGGAAGCCAAGCCGGCCGAAAAGCCCGCGCCCGGCGAAGTGGTGAGCCTGGATTCTTTTCGCAAGAAGTAAGTCTGGCCGCAAAAAGTAACCTTCGAAGTTTTTCCACACATGACCAAGACCCGCACCGAAACCGACACCTTCGGACCCATTGAAGTTGACGCCAGCCGCTATTGGGGGGCGCAGGCCCAGCGCAGCCTGGGCAATTTCAAGATCGGCTGGGAGAAGCAGCCGCAACCGGTCATCCGCGCCCTGGGCATCGTCAAGCGCGCCTGCGCCGAGACCAACATGGCGCTGGGCGCGCTGGACAAGAAGATCGGCGAGACCGTTGTCGCCGCCGCCCAGGAAGTGATCGACGGCAAGCTGGACGAGCATTTCCCGCTGGTGGTGTGGCAGACCGGGTCAGGCACCCAGTCCAACATGAACGCAAATGAAGTGATCTCGAACCGCGCCATCGAAATGCTGGGCGGGGAGATGGGCAGCAAGAAGCCGGTCCATCCCAACGATCACGTCAATATGAGCCAGTCGTCCAACGACACTTATCCCACGGCGATGCACATTGCCTGTGCCGAGGAAATCCATCACCGGCTGCTGCCTGCGCTCAAGCATTTGCACACGGCGCTGGCCGCCAAGGTGGTGGCCTGGGCCGACATTATAAAAATCGGCCGCACCCACACCCAGGATGCCACGCCCATCACCCTGGGCCAAGAATTTTCCGGTTACGCCACACAGATCGCCAACGGCATTGCCCGCATCGAACAGAGCCTGCCCAAGCTGATGGAGCTGGCGCAGGGCGGCACCGCGGTCGGCACCGGCCTCAACGCCCCAGTCGGCTTCGACAAGATGGTGGCCGAGCGCATCGCCAGGATCACCGCCCTGCCCTTCACCACCGCCCCCAACAAGTTCGAGGCGCTGGCCGCCCATGACGCCATGGTGTTCAGCCATGGCGCGATCAACACGGTGGCGGCGTCGCTGTTCAAGATTGCCAACGACATACGCCTGCTGGGTTCAGGCCCGCGCTCCGGCCTGGGCGAATTGGCGCTCCCGGAAAACGAACCGGGCTCGTCCATCATGCCGGGCAAGGTCAATCCCACCCAGTGCGAGGCACTGACCCAGATCTGCGTGCATATCTTCGGCAACAATGCCGCGCTGACCTTTGCGGGCAGCCAGGGTCACTTTGAACTGAATGTCTACAATCCGGTGATGGCCTATAATTTCCTGCAGAGCGTGCGGCTGATGGCCGATGCCGCGGTGAGCTTCACCGACAATTGCGTGGTCGGCATCGAGCCGCGCCGCGACAATATCAAGGCGGGGCTTGACCGGTCGCTGATGCTGGTGACGGCGCTGGCGCCTAAGATCGGCTATGACAATGCCGCCAAGATCGCCAAGACGGCGCACAAGAACGGCACCACCCTGAAAGAGGAAGCGGTCAAGGGCGGCTATGTCTCGGCGGAGGAATTCGACGCCGTGGTCCGCCCCGAAGACATGATCGCGCCGAAGTGACCCCGAAGGGGTCATCCCCGGCAAGCATCGCGGAAGCGATGCGAGGGAAGGGGATCCAGGTTATGGACAAAGCTCGCTTTAAAGGTGGATTCCCGCTTGCGCGGGAATGACAGGATGGTTGGATTGCGCCGCTCGCCCGCCCCCGGCCATGTCATCGTGCAGGACAACCGCACCGGCAAGGTCAGCTACTGGCAAAAGGAATATCACCAGAGCGCGGGTGACGCCGATGGCGTCAGCACCGCCGATTATATCCATGCCATGTACGCGTTCCTGCGCCAGGCGGGCAGCAAAAACGTCCTGATGATCGGCTGCGGCGGCGGCACGCTGGCCACCATGCTGCGCAAGTCGGGCGTGGCGGTGACCATGGTGGACATCCACAAACTGTCCTTCGACATTGCGCGGGATTATTTCAGCCTGCCCGCCGATATTCCCTGCCATATCGCAGACGGCATCGATTACCTGAAGAAGCACCGCCAGTGCCATGACGCATTGGTGCTGGATGCCTTCGGCGAAGGCGGCATGCCGGCCAAGTTCAAGACCGCCGCCTTCTTCCGCCTCGCCAAATCGCGAATGAACCCGCGCGGTTCGCTGTTCCTGATGAACGTGATCGTGGATAGCGACGACGACCGCACGCCCGACGCGATGGTGCGGCTGCTGCGCAAGCAGTGGCGCAAGGTGCGGCTGCTGGATACCGATGGCTGGGTGGACCGCAATGCCGTGATCGCGGCAGGCTCCGTCGCAAAACTGCGAAAGCCCAAACTGCTGATGCCGCCGCGCACTGGCGCGAAAAAGCTGAAACGGGAACTGGCGGTGCTCGACTGGCGGGCCATTAGATGAGCCTGAAGAAACGCTCCTTCTCGCTGTCGGGTCATCGCACCAGCGTGGCGCTGGAGGCGGAATTCTGGGCGGTGATTGACCAATCTGCCCAACAGGACGGCATCGCCCTGGCGGCGCTGGTGGGAAAGATCGACGCGGGCCGGGGCGAACACCCGCTGGCCAGCGCGCTGCGCCTCTTTGCACTGGCGCAAAAAGGCAGCTAACTTTTGCCTTATGATCACACTTTATCACGCTCCGCGTTCGCGCGCCTCCCGCTTCATTTTCCTGCTGGAGGAACTGGGCGCACCTTATGAACTGGCTGAAGTCACCATCCGGCGCGGCGACGGCAGCGGCGCCCTCGACACGCACAATCCGCATCCGCACGGCAAGGTGCCCGCCATCCGCGACGGCGAGACCATCGTCTATGAAAGCGCCGCCATCGCGCTGTATCTCACCGACAAGTTTCCGCAAGCCGGCATCGGTCCCCTGATCGGCGACCCCAAGCGCGGCGCTTACCTGACCTGGCTGGCTTATTATGCCGGGGTGATGGAGCCGGCCTGGATGAGCGCCTTCATGAAGACCGACGTGCCACGCGGCACCGCCGGCTGGGTCAAGACCGACGAAGTGATGGAACTGGTCAATGCCACCCTGAGCAAGGGCTCTTACATACTGGGCGAAAAGTTCAGCGCCGCCGACGTGCTGATCGCGACGATGTTCAAGCTGTTCATGGGCTCGCCGCTGCTGCCCAAGACCGATCTTTTGGAAGCCTATGTGAACCGGGTGACCGAACGCCCCGCCTATGCTAGGGGCATGGCGAAAGATGGCTGAGATCGTCAACCTGAACCGCGCCCGCAAGGCCAAGGGCCGGGCGGAAAAGGATAAGGTTGCCGACGCCAACCGCATCGCCTTTGGTACGCCCAAGGCGCTGCGTAAGCTGGGCGAGGCGAAGAAAGACAAGGCGGAACAACGCCTGTCAGGCCACAGGCTGGAAGACAAAGACGATCATAATTAGGTGGGCATCGCCGCGCCCGTGTTCTAAAATCGTTCTCATGTCCCCAGATTCCCAGGTTTCGCCATGAGTGGCTATGGCGACCGCTATTCCGACCCGCTGGATTCCGCCTTCAGCGAAGAACCCTCATCCGCGCCGGTGCCGCGCGATCCGGTCTATCTGAACGGGCTGAACGCCGAGCAACGCGCCGCGGTGGAAGCAGTGGATGGCGCGGTGCTGGTGCTGGCCGGCGCCGGCACCGGCAAGACCCGCGTGCTGACCACCCGCCTCGCCCATATCCTGGCCACCCGCCGCGCCTGGCCGGGGCAGATCCTGTGCGTCACTTTCACCAACAAGGCGGCGCGCGAAATGAAGGAGCGCATCGGCGCACTCATTGGGGGTACCGTTGAGGGTATGCAATGGCTGGGCACCTTCCACGCCATCGGCGCCAAGATGCTGCGCCGCCATGCCGAGCTGGCGGGGCTGAAAAGCAATTTCACCATTCTCGACACCGACGACCAGCTGCGGCTGATGAAGCAGCTGATCGAGGCCGAAGGCGTGGACGAGAAGCGCTGGCCCGCCCGCGCATTGGCCAGCATGATCGACAGCTGGAAAAATCGCGGATTGCGGCCCGGCGATGTCTCGGAAGGCGAAGCCCAGGGTTACGCCCTCGGCAAGGGCAAGACGCTCTATCACATGTATCAGGAGCGGCTGAAGGCGCTGAACGCGGCCGACTTTGGCGACCTGCTGCTGGAAACCCTGCACATCCTCAAAACCTATCCCGACATTCTGGCCGATTACCGCGACCGCTTCCGCTACATGCTGGTGGACGAATACCAGGACACCAATGTCGTCCAGTATCTGTGGCTGAACCTGCTGGCCAAGGGGTCGGGCAATGTCTGCGTGGTGGGCGACGACGACCAGTCGATCTATGGCTGGCGCGGCGCGGAAGTGGAAAACATCCTGCGCTTCGAGCGCGACTTTCCTGGCGCCACGGTGATCCGGCTGGAGCGCAATTACCGCTCCACCTCCGCCATCCTGGGCGCGGCCTCTGGGTTAATCGCCGCCAACAAGGGGCGGCTGGGCAAGACGTTGTGGACGGAAGGCGACGAAGGCGAAAAGATTCGCGTCGCTGGCGTATGGGATGCCGAGGAAGAAGCCCGCAATGTGGCGTCGGAAGCCGAAGACCAGCACCGCCAAGGCCAGGCCTTTGCCCAGATGGCGATACTGGTGCGCGCCTCATTCCAGATGCGCGAATTCGAAGACCGTTTTATCTCGCTGGGCCTGCCCTATCGGGTGATCGGCGGCCCGCGTTTTTATGAGCGCCAGGAAGTGCGCGACGCCATGGCGTATCTGCGGCTGATCGCGCAGGGCGATGACGACCTGGCCTTTGAACGCATCGTCAACAAGCCCAAGCGCGGCATCGGCGATGCCAGCGTGGCGCTGCTGCACGCGTTCGCCCGCGCCCGCCAACTGCCGCTGCTGGCGGCGTCGCGCGAAATCTCCGAAACCGATGAGCTGCCGCCCAAGGCGCGCAAGGCGCTGAGCGAGCTGGCGGCGAATTTTTCGCGCTGGACCGACACCGCCAAAATTTTACCGCACACCGAACTGGCCGAAATGGTGCTGGACGAATGCGGCTATACCGACATGCTGAAGGCCGACAAGTCGGCGGAAGCACCGGGGCGGCTGGATAACCTGAAGGAATTCGTCCGCTCGATGGAGCAGTTCGAATCCCTGCCCGCCTTTCTGGAACATGTGTCGCTGGTGATGGAAATCGCCCAAGATGAATCCGGCGACCGCATCAACCTGATGACGCTTCATGCCGCCAAGGGGCTGGAATTTAACACGGTGTTTTTGCCGGGCTGGGAGGAAGGATTGTTTCCGTCCCAGCGCACCATGGATGAAAATGGGTTGGCCGGTCTGGAAGAAGAACGGCGTCTTGCCTATGTCGGGCTGACGCGGGCGCGCCAACGCATCCGCATTTCCTTTGCCGCCAACCGGCGGGTGCATGGCAGTTGGCAGAGCGCGCTGCCGTCGCGCTTCATCAAGGAAATTCCCGGGAATCTTGTCGACGCCACGGTCGATGAAGGTTTCTACGGCGGCTATACCGGCTTCCGCGACAATGAGAATGCCGCCAATTTCGGCAGCACCTATGATTCACCGGGCTGGAAGCGGGCCCAGGCGCATCGTGCGGCCGGTGCCGCAAGAACACGCACGCCGTTCATTGAAGCTCAGTCCTGGAGCGCCCAGACCAGCGATCCCGGCGCTTCGCTGTATGCCCGCGACGACCGCGTCTTCCACCAGAAGTTCGGCTATGGCCGGGTGCGCTATGTCGAAGGCAACAAGCTGACAGTGGAATTCGACAAGGCGGGCGAAAAGCGGGTGATTGATCAGTTTGTCAGTCGGGCGTGAACCCCATGCGGGTGCTGCTCGACACAAATATTGTTAATGCTGTTGTGGATGGCCAGTGCGACATCTCCGTGTTTACGCCGCACAAAATTTTGTCACTCATATTCAAAAAGATGAGTTGCGAGCCACACGCTGCGAAACGCGCAGGGCCAACTGATGCAATCATTTCAAGAAGTAACCACGGAATCTGTTCCGACTGAGACTTCGGTGTGGGGAGATACCAAGTGGGGCGAAGGAAAGTGGTCTGCCAAGGGAGGCTTGTACAAAACCCTTCTCACTCGAATCACCGAATTGGATAGGCTGGCCAAGAAATCGCCACAGCCAATAAATTAATCCCGAGACACTCGCATCGCAGAAGTTGCGATTGCAAACAGCATGATGCTAGTTACGAATGACAATTCACTAGCTCTCGCTACGAAAGAGTTCGGCGGCCAGTCTATGAAACTTGTGGAATTTAAAGCGCGCTAATGAATCATGTAACGGCCCCCCTCTGGAAAGCCAGCATTGCGCTGACCAAGTTCGAAGCCGGTGACGCCGCCGCGGCGCTGGAGCTGGACGGCAGCGCGCAAGCCGTGCTGATTGTGGAAGAACCGTTTGCCGAGGGCGCGGTGGTGGAAGCGCTCTATACCGAAGAACCTGACGCCGCCTATCTGTCGCGCATCAGCGGCCGCACGGTGATCGTCGCGCCCCTGCCCGACCAAGACTGGATTCGCCTGAGCCAGGAAGGCCTGTCGCCGGTGCGGGCCGGGCGCTTTTTCGTCTATGGCGCGCATGATGCCGGCACCGTGCCGCATGGCGTAATCGCGATGAAGATCGAGGCGGGGCTGGCCTTTGGCACCGGCCATCACGAAACCACCGCGCTGTGCCTGGCGGCGCTGAGCGAGCTGGCGCGCCGGCGCCGCTTTACCAATGTGCTGGACCTGGGCTGCGGCACCGGCTTGCTGGCCATTGGGGCGGCGAAATTGTGGAAGCGCCGGGTGCAGGCCTCCGACATCGATCCTGTCGCCGTCGAAGTCACCCGCGACAATGCGCGGGCCAATGGCGTGGCACCGCTGGTCACCGCCGTCACCGCGGAAGGGCTGACCAATCCCCTGCTGGCGAATGCGGCGCCTTACGACCTGCTGATCGCCAACATATTGGCGGGGCCGCTGACCCAATTGGCGCCATCCATCCTGCGCAGCCTCGCGCCGGGCGCGGTGCTGCTGCTGTCGGGCCTGCTGACCAACCAGGAAAAGCTGGTAACCAGCTTCTATCAGGGCCTGCGTTTTGTCGGCGTGCGCCGCTCAGGCCCGTGGAGCGCGCTGGTGCTGGAAAAGCCTGCGCGATAGACTTTTGGGCATGGACAAGCCCTTCCAGAGTTATGACGACACCTCCGATGCCGCCACCTGCGCCCCGCGCCTGGCGGCGCTGCGGGCCGAACTTGCCAAGCGCGGGCTGGACGGTTTTGTCGTGCCGCACAGCGATCAGCATATGGGTGAGTACCTGCCCGCCTATGCCGAGCGGTTGGCCTGGCTGACCGCCTTCACCGGATCGGCGGGCGCGGCGGTGGTGCTGGCGGACAAGGCGGCCGTGTTCGTGGACGGGCGCTACACCCTTCAGGTGCGCGGCCAGACCGACACCAAGCTGTTCGAGCCGCGCGATCTGGTCGGCGAAGGCCCGCAGGGCTGGATTCCCGATAACCTCCAGAAGGGGGCAAAGCTGGGTTACGACCCCTGGCTGCATACCGCCCATGGCGTGGCGCATCTGAAGGCGGCGACCGAGAAAGCCGGCGGCACATTGGTGGCGGTGGACAGCAACCCCATCGATGCGGTGTGGAATGACCAGCCTGCCCCTCCCGTTACCCCCGCCAAGCCGCATGCGCTGAACCTGGCGGGCGAGCAGAGCGAAGCCAAGCGGATCAAGCTGGGCGAAGGCTTGAAGAACGCCGGCGCGGAAGCCGCCGTCATCACCCTGGCGGATTCTGTCTGCTGGCTGCTGAACATTCGCGGCCATGACGTGCCGCACACGCCTTTCACCCTGGCCTTTGCCATCCTGCATGACGATGGCGGCGCCGACCTGTTTCTCGATCCCGCCAAGCGCAATCCCGAGCTGATGGCGCATCTGGGAAATTCGGTGCAGGTGCATAACCCCGCGCAATTTGCCGTCGCGCTGGCCGCGATGAAGGGCAAGAGCGTACTGGTGGACCCGTCCACCGCCGCTGCCGCGATCTTCGACCGGCTGAACAAGACAGGCGCGAAAATCAAGCAGGCCGCCGACCCCTGCCAGCTGCCCAAGGCCTGCAAGAACCCGCTGGAAATCGAAGGGATGCGCAAGGCGCATATCCGCGACGGCGCAGCGCTGGCGCGTTTCCTGTCTTGGTTCGAAAGCCATGCTGCGGGCGGCGAGCTGACCGAGATCGACGCCGCCGAAAATCTGGAAGGCTTCCGCCGCGCCACCGGCGTGCTCAGCGATGTCTCCTTCGACACGATTTCGGGCGCAGGCAGCAACGGCGCCATCGTGCATTACCGCGTTACCCGCTCGACCAACCGCGCCATCAATCCCGGCGAGATGTTCCTGCTGGACAGCGGCGCGCAATATCCTGATGGGACCACCGATATCACCCGCACCATCATGGTGGGCGAACCGACGCCGGAAATGCGCGACCGCTTCACCCGGGTCTTGAAGGGCCATATCGCGCTGGCGACGGCGCGCTTTCCCGACGGCACCATCGGGATGCAGCTGGACAGCTTCGCCCGCCGCCCGCTGTGGGAAGCGGGACTGGATTACGATCACGGCACCGGCCATGGCGTGGGCAGTTACCTGTCAGTGCATGAAGGGCCACAGAACATCTCCAAGAAGCCAGTGATGCAGAAGCTGATGCCCGGCATGGTCTGTTCCAACGAGCCGGGCTTCTACAAGACCGGGAAATTCGGCATCCGCATCGAGAATCTGGTGGTGGTGACACAGCCGGAGGATCTCGGCGGCGAACGCCGGATGATGGGGTTCGAGACCATCACCCTGGCGCCGATCGACCTGAATCTGGTGGAGCCCAGCCTGCTGACAGTTGAGGAAAAAAGCTGGCTGAACCTGTATCACACCCGGGTGCGCGACACGCTTTCGCATCTGCTGGATGCAGAGGTCCGCAAGTGGCTGGACCGGGCGACGCGCAGTATTTAATTTTCTTGTCATGCCCGCGAAAGCGGGCATCCAAGGACTTTTCCGGCTTGCGGACGCTCGTCTGCTGGATTCCCGCTTTCGCGGGAATGACATTATGAGATCAACTTCAGCCAGGCGTCCTCGTCCATCACTTCGACACCGTGCTTCTGCGCTTCTTTCAGCTTGCTGCCCGCGCCGGGGCCCGCCACCACGATGTCGGTATTGGCCGAGACCGAGCCGGAAACTTTCGCGCCCAGGCTTTCTGCCCGCGCCTTGGCTTCCTGCCGGGTCATCTTTTCCAACGTGCCAGTGAACACCACGGTCTTGCCCGACACAGGTGAGGACTGTGCCGGCGCTGCCATTTCGGTGACGGTCAGCCAGTCCAGCAGGCGGCCCAGCGCCTTCACATTGTGCGGCTCGTCGAAGAAATCATGGATGGCTTCGGCCACCACGCCGCCAATGCCTTCGATATGCTGCAATTCCTCCAGCGCATCGGCCGACGTCATGCCTTTCAGGAACGCGTCCAGGGTCAGATAACGCCGCGCCAGGAGGCGCGCGGTGGTTTCGCCAACATGGCGGATGCCCAGGGCGTTGATCAGCCGGTCCAGGCCGATGGTGCGGCGCTTTTCAATCGCCGCCATCAGGTTTTCGACCACCTTGTCTTCGCGGTCCTTTTCCTTGGACGCTTTCTTGACCGGGCCCTTGCCTTCGGCGGCACGGCGTTCCTCGCTCAGGGCCGCACGATGCTCGGCCAAAACCTTGGTGACTTTTTCCGGCTTTCCGGTCAGGGCGAAAATATCGGCGGGCTCTTTCAACAGGCCCTTGTCGTGGAACAGCTCGATCATGATGCCGCCCAAGCCTTCGATATCGAAGCCATCACGGGCGACAAAATATTTCAGCCGCTCCACCGTCTGGGCGTCACAAATGAGTCCGCCGGTGCAGCGGCGGTCCACATCGACCTTGCCGGTCTTTTCGTCCACTTCCTTCACCGCATGGCTGCCGCAGACCGGGCAGTTCTCGGGAAACTTGTAGGACCTGGCGTTCTTCGGGCGTTTTTCCAGAATGACGCGCAAAATCTGCGGGATCACGTCGCCGGCGCGCTGTATCACCACGCTGTCGCCGATGCGGAAATCCTTGCGGACGATCTCGTCTTCATTGTGCAGGCTGGCGTTCGACACCACCACGCCGCCCACCGTCACCGGCTTCAGCCGCGCCACCGGCGCCAGCTTGCCGGTGCGACCGACCTGGATTTCGATATCCTCCAGCACCGTCTCGGCCTGCTCGGCGGGGAATTTGTGGGCGATGGCCCAGCGGGGCGAACGGGAGACGAAGCCCAGCCGTTCCTGCAGGTCCAGCCGGTCTACCTTGTAGACCACGCCGTCAATGTCATAGCCCAGCTTGGCGCGCTTACTTTCGATGTCGCGATAGAATTCAAGGATCTCTGCTAGATTTGTGCACCGCTTCGCCAACGGGTTTATGCGAAAGCCGTATTCTTGGAATTTTTGCAGCATGCCCCATTGAGTGTCAGCCGGAAGCTCACTTGCCTCACCCCAAGTGTAAGCAAAGAAATTTAGATCGCGCTTTGCTGTGACAGCAGGATCAAGCTGTCGAATTGAGCCTGCAGCCGAATTGCGCGGATTGGCGTAGGACGGCTTACCTTCCTTTTCTTGGCGCTTGTTCAAAGCCGTGAAGGCCTTGTGGGTCATATAGGCCTCGCCGCGTACTTCCAGCACAGCGGGCGGCTTACCGCGCAGACGCAATGGAATATCGTGGGCGGTTTTGGCATTGGGGGTGATGTTCTCCCCTTCAAATCCATCACCACGAGTTGCAGCTTCAACCAATAAAAAATTCTCATAACGCAGCGAGGCGGAAAGCCCGTCGATCTTGGGCTCGGCCGTCACCGCGACCTCGTCTTCTTCTTTCAGACCCAGGAAGCGGCGCACCCGCCCTAGGAATTCCGCCACATCCTCGTCACTGAAAGCATTGTCCAGCGACAGCATCGGCTTTCTGTGCACCACCTTGGCGAAGCGCTCGCTCGCCTTGGCCCCGACGCGGTGGCTCGGGCTGTCGGCCCTCACCGATAAAGGAAAGCGATCTTCAATTTCGGAGTTGCGGCGGCGCAGGGCGTCGTAATCGGCATCGCTGATTTCCGGCGCATCCTCGCCATGATAGGCGCGGTCGTGGCGGGCGATCTCCTTCGCCAGGCGGTCGAGTTCTTTTTCCGCCTCGGCCGACGTCAACTTGTCGACGGATTTCATGCCCTTTTGCGCTGCTTCTTCACAGGTCCCGACGCTTCCGCCATCAGCCGCTTGGCGGCGGCGCGGGCTTCGGCGGTGACATTGGCGCCCGACAGCATTCGGGCGATTTCTTCCAGCCGCTGATCATCGTCCAGCGCGTTCGCCCACCGCATCGGCCACCGCCCCGCCCACGCCCCGGTCCACTTCGTCGAACACCATGGCGGCGGGGGACGACACCTGCGCCAGTGCCACTTTCAGGGCCAGCGAAAACCGCGCCAGTTCGCCGCCCGAGGCGATCTTGGCCAGGCCGCCAAAGGCCGCGCCTTCCACCGTCGCCACTTCAAAGGCGATGCGTTCCAGCCCACTGGCCGCGCCCTTGTCATCGTCCAGCTTTTCCAGCGCGACGCGGAACTTGGCATGGCCCAGTTTAAGCGGCGTCAGTTCGCCCGCCACGGCGCCTTCCAGCTTCTTCGCCGCGCCTTCGCGCGACTTCGACAATTTGCGCGCCGCCGTCAGATAGGCGTCACGCGCGGTGGACACCTTTGCTTCCGCTTTCTTGATCTGGTTGCCGCCTGAGGTCAGGGCTTCCTGCTTGGCCGCATATTCGTCCCGCAGCCCGGGCAACTGGTCCGGCAGCACGCTGTATTTGCGCGCCAGCGCCCGGAGCGCAAACAGCCGCTCTTCCTTGCGTTCCAGCGCATTGGTGTCGGTGTCCAGCCGCGACTGCAGCGATTCCAGTTCCTGCCGCGCTTCTTCCGCCAGGGCATAGGCCTGTTCCAGCGCGGTTTCGGCGGGGGCCGCGATCTTGCGCGCCTCCTCGTTCATGCGGCTGAGTTTTTTCATCGCCTGGGCCAGGCCAGTCTGCGCCCCGCGCTCGCCCTGCAGGGATTCCAGCGCCGATGAGACATCTTCGGCGATCCGCGCCGCATTCATGCCTAGGGCGCGTTCCGCCGCCAGGCGTTCTTCTTCGCCCGCTTGCGGCGCGAAATCGGACAGCTCCATGGCGGCGGCCCGCACGAAATCGGCTTCGGCCTGGGCCCGGGTCGCCAGCGCCTGCAAGTCCTCCAGCGCGGTACGGGCGCCGGCCCATTCACCATATAGCGCCGCCACGGTCTGGGCATCGCCGTTCAGGGTGCCGAAGCCGTCCAGCAAGAGCCGGTGGGTGGCGGTGTCGAACAGGCCGCGGTCATCCTGCTGGCCGTGCACTTCCAGCAACAGCGATCCCAAATCTTTCAGCAGGCCCACGCCCACCGCTTCGTCATTGATGAAGGCGCGGCTGCGCCCGTCGCTGCCCAAAGTCCGGCGCAGCACGATCTCCTCGCCGGCGAGCATATCCTGGCTTTCCAGCAAGGTGCGCGCCGCATGGTTCTTGCCCGGCTCGAAAATGGCGGTGGCGGAGCCCTGGGCAGCGCCGGCCCGCACGCTGGCGCGGCCACGGCCGCCGACAGCAAGCCCCAGCGAATCCAGCAGGATCGATTTGCCCGCCCCGGTTTCCCCGGTCAGCACATTGAGGCCGGGCGCGAATTCCAGCGCCGCCTGCTCGATCAGGACGATATCGCGGATGGTCAGGGCTGAAAGCACGAATGCCCCTTTCGGGAATCAGAGAACCTTCCGGAAAGCCTGACTGATCCAGGAGCCTCTGTCTTCCATCGGCTTCAGGTTGCGCCCTCGAAGGATGTTGAAGGCCGACTGATACCAGCCGGAACCGGGATAATTGCGGCCCAGCACGGCGGCGGCGGTCTGGGCCTCGGTGTTCAGACCCAGGCTGTAATAGGCCTCGGTCAGGCGCTGCAGCGCCTCGGCGATCTGGGGGGTGGTCTGATACTGGTCGACCACGGTGCGGAAGCGGTTGATGGCGCCGATATAGTCGCCGCGCGCCAGGTAATAGCGGCCCACTGCCATTTCCTTGCCCGCCAGATGGTCGTTGGTCAGGTCGATCTTGAGGGTGGCGTCGCGGGCATATTCTGTGTCGGGGAAACGCTGCACCACGTCCTGCAGCGCCACCAGCGCGCCTTCGGTGTTGGACTGGTCGCGGCCAACGTCCACGATCTGCTCATAGAGCGAAATCGCCTTGATATAGAAGGCATAGGCCACTTCCCGGCTGCCGGGATGCAGCGAGATATAATTGTCGGCGGTGGAAATGGCGGCCGGATAGGCGTTGGCCTGGTAGGAGCAGAAGGCGCTGATCAGCATGGCGCGGCGGGCCCACACCGAATAGGGATGCTGGCGATCGACTTCGTTGAACTGTCCGGCGCAGCCTTCCCAGTTGCCCATGTTGATCATGCGCCAGCCATCGGCATAGATCGCCTCGACGCTGCGCTCCTGGTAATTGGCGGCGTCCTTGTTGGCGTTGTTGGTCTCGTTGTCGGTATCGAACAGGGAACAGCCGGCCAGCACGATCACGGCCAGGCCCAAAAGGGCGGCGCGCAGCGGAGCACGGACAGAGTCAGGCAGCATCACAACGGTCCTTCGCGCGAAATACCACATTGAAACAATGGGTTAACATGAGATTGGGCCGGCTTCGCGCCTTGCCCGCTCTATATACCGCGACCAGGCGGCCTCAGGAAAGTGTCCTGTTTTTTACAGTTCCACCCGCTGGTAATTGCCGGGGTCGGCGAACAGCGCCCGCAGCAGGGCATTGTTGGTGGCATGGCCGGATTTGCGGCCCTCGAAACGGGCGATCAGCGGGGCGCCGGCCAGCGCCATGTCGCCGATGGCGTCCAGGATCTTGTGGCGCACAAACTCATCCGCAAAACGCTGGGTTTCAGGGTTGACCACCCCGGTCGCGTCCAGCGCCAGGGTATTGGCCAGCGAGGCGCCCTTGGCCAGGTTCATCCTGTTCAGCGCTTCCAGCTCGCTGAGAAAACCGAAGGTGCGGGCGGGGGCGATCTGCGCCTTGAAGCTGGCGCGGGTGAAGGCGAATTCATAAAACTGCTCGCCGATCACCGGAAAGCTGAGGTCATAAGCATAGGACAGACGTTCGGCCGGCAGCAGGGAGGCTTTGGCGTCGCCGCTTTCCACCGTCACGGGTTTGAGAACCCGGATCGCCGTCCGGGCCCGGTCTTGGTCTGCCATCCCGGCGCTTTCCAGCAGGGTGAGGTAGGACAAGGCATCGCCGTCCAGGATCGGCGGTTCCGACCCGTCCAGGGTCACCAGCAGGTCGTCAATCTCCAGCCCCGCAGCAGCCGCCATCAGATGCTCGACCACGCCGACCTTGGCGCCGCTCTGCTCCAGCACCGTGCCGAGCCGGGTCTCCCCGACATGGAGATAGAGTGCCGGAATGTCGGCGCCCAGGTCGGCGCGGCGAAAGACAATGCCGCTGCCGGACGCGGCGGGCGCCAGGATCATGGTCACAGACACGCCGGCATGCAGGGCGGTGCCGGTGACGGTGACGGCTTTGGCGATGGTGTGACGGGGCGGCATGGCGCCACTGTAACCCGGACGGCCCCGGCACCAAAACGCCAGCACTTTCCCGCGCCCCCTGTTTCCACGCTAGTTTTCGGCTGGGGATTCGATCATGCGCATCACATACGGGCTGGGACTGACGGGAAACGCGATTGCGGCGCTGGTCTTGCCCGCCCAGGCACAGGCCGGCACCTGGCGCTTTCATGCCGACCATGTGCTGGGGACCTCGCTCGACCTCGCCGTGGTGGCGAAGAAGCCGCTGGCGGCGGCGCTGGCGATTGACGCGGCGCGCACCGAGATTGCCCGCCTCGACCGCATCCTCAGCGCCTGGCGCGGCGACAGCGAGTTGATGACGCTGAATGCGTCCGCCTCCCTGCCGGTGTCGCAGGACCTGTTCGCCGTGATCGCGGCCTGCGAGAAAATGCGCGACATCACCGGCGGCGCCTACAGCGCGCGCATCGGCCGGTTGCTGGAAGCCTGCAAGGACAGTGCGCGGCTTGCGGTGCGGATTGAAGCCGCAAGCCTGCGCCTGGACGCCGCCAGCCGCAACATCACCCGCCCTGACGAAGTCGTCTTCGCGGTGGACGGACTGGCCAAAGGCACCATCATCGACCGCGCGCTGGCGGCGGCGCGCTGCGTGCCGGGCGTGGACGGCGTGATGGTGGACATCGGCGGCGACCTCGCCTGCTGGGGCGCGGCCCCGGACGGCGCGCACTGGCGCATCGGCGTCGTCGATGCCGCCAATCCCGCCGACAACGCCCCGTCCCTGTCGCATCTTCTGGTCTCAAACCAGGCGGTCGCCACCAGCGGCCGTTCGGCCCGGGGCCAGCTGACCATATCGCCGCTGACCGGCGCACGGCTGAATCACATCGCCTACGCCACGGCGATAGCCGACAGCGCCGCCGATGCCGATGCGCTGGCCACCGCATTTTCGGTACTGCCGCCGCGCGAAAGCCTGGCGCTGGCCGACAGCCTGCCCAATGTCGCGGCGCGCATTGTCACCAAGGACGGCGAAACCTTCACCTCGGAACGCTGGCCGTGCGCCGGTGTGGTGGCGCAGGCGCCCCGCGCGATAGCGCAAGGACCAGCCGGCTGGCCGGCGGGCTTTGGCCTGAACGTCGAATATGAAGTGCCCAGGGTCAGCGCCGGCACCTATCACAACCCCTATGTCGCGATGTGGATCACCGATGAGAACCGCACCCTGATCCGCACCCTGCTGGTGCTGGGCACGGAGACGCGCTGGCGCGAGGAAAATTACATCTATTGGCGCCGCTTCGGGCGCAACGACGCCAAGCTGGTGGATTCGGTCAGCCGCCCGACCCGCGCGCCGGGCCAGTACAGCATCAAATGGGACGGGCTGGACGATGCGGGCAAGAAAGTGCCGCAGGGCAAGTATATACTCAGCATCGAGGCATCGCGGGAAAAGGGCGGCCACACCGTCCAGCGCCTGGAACTGACCCTGGGCGCGGACGGCGCGGTGGTGGAATCCAAACCCGATGGCGAGATCGGGCGCGTGCGCGCCAGTTATGGGAGAAGCCTGTGAGTGATGTGCTGCGTGACATGGTTTCGGATGCGCTGCCGCGCCGGCCGCGCCCGATACCGCGATGGAAGATCGAATTCTACCGCCAGTCGCGCCTGTGGCACGGGTATCTGTCGGCCTTTGCCTTTATCGCTTTGATGTTCTTTTCCATCACCGGCCTTCTGCTCAACCATCCCGAATGGCTGAAGCAGGAAGACGCCGCGCCGCAGGAAACGCGTTTCACGCTGCCCCCGGGCGACGTCGCCGCCGCCCTCAAGACCGCCGATCCGGCTCGCGCGCTGGGCGCGATGATGGCCCGGCAGGACGGTGTCGGCGGGGTCTATGCCAGCGGCGAGATCGACGGCGAGGAAGCCTTCCTGCGCTTTGAAGGCGTCAGCGGCAATGCCAGCGTCATGGTGGATTTGAAAAGCGGTGCGGCCGAAGCGACTCGGCAGAAGCCCGATGCCGTCACCATCCTGAACGACCTGCATCGCGGCAAGAATGTCGGCGATGCTTGGAAGCTGCTGATCGATGTATCGGCCGCGATCTTCCTGATCCTGTCGCTGGTCGGCTACATCCTGTTTTTCAGCCTGCGTTACCGCCTGGCGCAAAGCCTAGGTCTGACGGTGGCAAGCCTTGCCGCCATGGCCGCCATCTTTGTCTGGCTGGTGCCTTAAACTTTAGTGCGCATGTCCGCTTTGCGCTGCCGGCTCAACCGATCGACGCAACACAGGCGTTAAATCTATCTGCCGGCGTTTGGAACGCCAAGGTTTTGCGCGGCCGTCCATTCAGCTGGCGAGCCACTTTGTTCAGATGTGCCTGGGAGTGGACCGACAGGTCTGTCCCCTTGGTACTGCCGCAGCAGGCCATTAGTGTTCTCGTTGGAGCCGCGCTGCCAGGGGCTTTGCGGATCGCAGAAGTACACGGCGATGTCCGTCGCCAATGTAAACCGCCGATGATCCGCAAGCTCCTTGCCGCGGTCCCAGTTCAGGGATTTGTACAATTCGGTCGGCAGCTTCTTCGCCTGCTTGATCAGCGCCGATACCACCGTTTGCGTCTCCTTGCTGTCTACCTTCACCAACATCACGTAACGCGTATGGCGCTCGACCAAGGTTGCAATATGGCTGTTCTTCGACCCTGACAGCAGGTCGCCTTCCCAATGACCAGGCACCGCCCGGTCTTCAACCGCCGCCGGCCGCTCCCTGATCGACACCATATCCGCGATCTGGCCTCGCCGATCCCCATTCGCATCCGCGCTCCTTGAGCGGCGTATCGTCCGCTTCGAGCGAAGGTGCTGAACCAGATCTTTCTTAAGCACCCCGCGGGCTTGAACAAACAGGCTGCGATAGATCGTTTCGTGGGACACCTGATTTGCCTCGTCGCCAGGATGTGCACTCTTCAGCCAGCCCGCGATCTGCTCGGGCGACCAATTGCCTCTCAGCTTCCGCACCACCGCCTCCCGCATCTGCGGGTTAGTCGCCAGCTTACAGCGCTTCGGCCGACACGCACGCTCCCAGGCCGTCTCGTCAGACGATGACGCTCTGTAGCGATCATAGCCGCCATTACGGCTGATTTCACGGCTCACCGTCGAGGGCGACCGGCCCAGCTTCCCTGCCATCGACCGTGCGGACTCAGCTGCCGCGTCCCGCGCGATATCTCCTCGCGCTCCACAAGCGTCAATGCCAGCTTCGAGCGGCGACAGGGCGCGGGCCGGATCCCCCCATGCGGGGCCAACTGAAAATATATCGACGATGACGGCTTATCAAACGCCCGACCAATCGCCTTCAGCGACTCCCCGCGCTGCCAGCGATCCCACAATTCCGCCTTC
>JBEENS010000014.1:0-60831 GCA_041192105.1 Pseudomonadota bacterium
GCCATCGCGACCCGTTATGACAAAACCGCCAGAAACTTCCTCGCCGCTATCCAGCTCGCTGCTGCTATCATTTGGCTCAATTGAAGACACGCCCTAGTAGATGATTCGCCAAAAGCTGGACAGCCGGGGCATGCGCGTGTCGTCTCCCATCATCACCATCTTCGACCTGGAATACACGGCTTGGGAATGTTCCATGGCGCGTCACTGGCTGACGCCCGGCGAATACCGCGAAGTGGTGCAGATCGGGGCGGTGAAGCTGAACGCCGACACCTTCGCGGAGCTGGACGCCTTCGATGCGCTGGTGCGCCCGCGCATCAACCCGAAGCTCTCGGCCTATTTCCAGAATCTCACCGGCATCACCCAGGACGCGGTGACGGCCCGCGGCGTGGATTTCGTGCAGGCCTATGCCCGTTTTCTGGATTTCGCGGGTGACGGCCCCATCGCCGCCTTTGGCCGAGACGAACAGGTGCTGGTGGACAATCTGCGTCTGTACGGCATCGAAGGGGCGCATCCGCTGCCTGTTTTCTACGATCTGCGCGGCTGGTTCGCGGTGCAGGGGCTGGACCCGCGCGGGATGCTGTCCTGCGACATCGCCCCGGCGCTGGGCATTCCTTTCATCGGACAGACTCACAATGCGCTGAATGATGCCCGCAGTCTCGCCGCCAGCATGGAAGCGATGAATGCGCGGGGCGGCATCCGGGTTCGCCCGGCGGCGTGATGTTCGGGCCGAGCGCTAAACGAATGAGCGGCAGCGAATGAGTACCGAGGCCGATAGATTAATCCAACTGCTGGATTTGAAGCCGCATCCCGAAGGCGGCTATTTCCGCGAGACGTTTAGAGGCGGCAATGATGGCCGCGCTTTTTCCACCGCGATCTATTTTCTGCTGAAGGTGGGCGAAGTCTCGCGCTGGCACCGGGTGGATGCCGCCGAGGTCTGGCACTTTTATCGCGGCGCGCCGCTGGAACTGAAAATCGGCAGGGACACCTATATTCTCGGCCCGGATATCGAAGAAGCCCAGGTGCCGCAGCTGGTGGTGCCGCCGGGCGAATGGCAGGCGGCAAGAAGCCTGGGTGCTTACACACTGGTGGGCTGCACGGTTGCTCCAGGCTTTGAATTCTCGAAATTCGAGATGGCGCCCGACGGTTTCACGCCATAGTGGGCCCTCTATTGCAGCGCACACGCTGACAATTTCTCGTTTTGGCCGTTGACGCCGCCCGCGCCCTCCGCGCATCGTTCGCCCCAACAAAATCTCCAAAAACGCTGCAAGGCCAAAAAAACAAAGGAAGACGTTGATGAAAAATCTGTATCTCGCGGGCCTGGCGCTGAGCCTGATGACCACCGCTGCTCTCGCCCAGGCCGACCGGCTGGCGATCCAGAGCGAGCCGGCCAGGAACGGAACGCCCGCCTGGAAATTGACGCCGTCCTTTCCCGATTCCGGCGGCAACACCATTGTTGAAGCCGATGGCACCGTGAACGTGCTGCCGCGCGAACAGCGCGCCGGCGGCCGTCGCTTGCCGGACGGCACTGTCGCCACGCCCGGCTGCAAGGGCTCACCGATCTGCGGTCGCGAAGGCGGGTATGCGCGCAACCAGCTGTCACGCGTCGTTTACGACCAGAATCTGGGCTACACCTTCTCCTATCCCTATTTCCTGCCCAAGGGCATCGGAGGCGTGCCCGCCGTGGGCCTGGATTCCAAGGGCAATCTTTGGGTCTTCAAGCGCTCGCCCGCCGGTGTGAGCCAGCTCCTCAAGTTCGATGCCAGCCGCAAGTTGTTGCTGGAAGTGCCCGAGAGCGTGATCGGCTTCCATGAAAAGGCCCATGGCCTGGCGGTGGATGCCCAGGACAATGTCTGGATCACCGACGCCGGCCAGGCGACGGTCAAGAAGCTGTCGTCCGAGGGCAAGCTGCTGCTCACCATCGGCGAGCGCGGCAAGCGCGGCGACTGGATCGAGGAAAAGAACCAGCGCCTGCTGTGGCAGCCAGTGATGGTCGCCTTCGGTCCCAAGGGCGAAGTCTATATCGGCATGGGTCATGCCAATGAAAGCCCCAACGATGTCGACAGTCCCGATCCCGTAAACAAGTACGGCGTGGCGCGTGTCATGCAGCTCACCTCGGACGGCAAGTTCGCGCGCCAGTGGTTCGGCAATGAAGTGGGCCAGGGCAAGTTCAACGACGTGCATGGCCTGGCGGTGGATCCCACCAATGGCGATGTCTGGATCGGTGACCGCGAACAGTATCGTATCGTTGTCTATACGGCGGAGGGCCGCTTCAAGAAGACGCTGCTTACCAAAAATCTGGTCTGCGCCCTGCAATTCGACAAGAGCGGCAATCCCTGGATGGCGTCGGGCCAGGACGGCCAGTTCCTCAAGCTCAATCGTGACGGCAAGGTGCTGGGCGCGGTGGGCAACGGCATGGGCATCGGCCATGGCCAGTTCATCGAAGCCAGCTATTGGGTGTTCGACAAGAACAACAACCTAGTCGCGGGCGACACCAGCGTCGGCCGCGTCACAGTGATGAGCAAGAAGTAAGAGGTTTATCCGCGCAAACGAAAAAGGCGCTTCCGAAAGGGAGCGCCTTTTATTTTGCGGCCATGTCTTTGGCTGTTATCGCCATCAGGCGTCCCAGCTCCTGCTGGATCGACAGCGACGACGCGTGGCCTTCATGGCCTTCGCCGGGAACGAAGCTGACCAGCAGGGTCTGGCCTACGATGCTGATGGTCGGCTTGCCGCCTTCTGCCACTTTCACCCGGTTGATGCGCTTGATCAGGGTCTTGCGGCTGGTGGGTGACTGGGCGAGGAAACGCTCGATCCCCAGCGCCGCATTGGTCAGGGCGTCGAAGGCGCGTCCGCGCGTTTCCGGATCGGATTCCAGCACGGCCGGATCGGCGGAGAATTTCAGCGCTACTTTCTGCATATAGCTGAGGTGACTGGCTTCATCGTTCAGCGCGGTCTGTAATTCCGGCCCCGATACTTCCAGAACGGGCAGGGGCGGTGCGTCGCCCTGGCGGGTGGCGGGCAGGCCACCGGGATTGGCCAGGGTATAAAGTGTCAACCCGCCCCACACCGAAACCCGCAGCGCCATGGCGCCGGTATCGTATTTCAGTAGCTTGGTGCCCAGCGAGCTGCGATCCATGGTGAGGACGAAATGCTCGGATGCGCCGGAGAAGCGCAGCAGAAACTTGCCGCGGCCGTAGGGCTGCAGCGTGAAACTGTCCTTGTCGCCGGTGCTGTAAAGGCCCGGCTGAACCGCGCTGAGGCGCTCGGCCGCCAGCCGCGAGGCCATGCCCGGCGGTATGCCGGGGCCGCCATTAGGCTGGGCCAGAGCCGGACTGGCCAACAGAACCGCAAAAAGGACGAGGACGGATCTCACGCGATACTTTCTCAGCGGTTGTTTCCGCCTGGACTGGCAGACGGCCAGCCTCCCTTCATTGCCGTCACTATTCCATCGCAATTGGGCGAATTTAAGCCGATCTGACAACCATTTGGGGCTTTCTCCCCCGCGCGCGCCAGCGCACCGGCGGGGAGGGGGCTTTCGCTGGCCCTCGGGCCAGCGAAAGCCGCAAGGGGCGTGACCAAGCCACGCCTTCCTTTTGGGCAGGAATGTGACTAAACCCGAATCTTCCATTCCAGCAAAAGGGCGCTCCCGTGACGCAGAGCCTCGACACTTTCAAATGCCGCAGAATCCTCAAAGTCGGCGCCAAGAGTTATGTCTATTTCAGCCTGATCGCGGCGGAAAAGAACGGCCTGAAGGGCGCGTCGAAACTGCCCTATTCGATGCGGGTGCTGCTGGAAAATCTGCTCCGCCATGAGGACGGCCAGACCGTCACCGCCGACGATATCCGCGCCGTGGTCGCCTGGCAGAAAAAACGCACCTCCGACCGCGAGATCGCCTTTCGCCCCGCCCGCGTCCTGATGCAGGACCTGACCGGCGTGCCGGCGGTGGTGGACCTGGCCGCCATGCGCGATGCCATGAAAAATCTGGGCGGCAATCCGGAAAAGATCAATCCGCTGGCGGAAGTCGATCTGGTCATCGACCACAGCGTGATGATCGACAATTTCGGCCAGAAAGATTCCTTCAAGAAGAATGTCGCCGTCGAATATGAGCGCAACAAGGAGCGTTACACCTTCCTGCGCTGGGGCCAGCAGGCCTTCGCCAATTTCCGCGTCGTGCCGCCGGGCACCGGCATCTGCCATCAGGTCAATCTGGAATATCTCGCCGAAACCGTGTGGGTGCGGAAGCAGAAGGACTCGATCAACAAAAAGACTATCGAAGTCGCCTTCCCCGACTCCGTGGTAGGCACCGACAGCCACACCACCATGATCAACGGCCTGGCGGTGCTGGGCTGGGGCGTGGGCGGCATCGAGGCGGAAGCGGCCATGCTGGGCCAGCCCATCTCCATGCTGATCCCCGAGATCATCGGCTTCAAGCTGACCGGCAAGCTGCGCGAAGGCGTCACCGCCACCGATCTGGTGCTGACAGTCACCCAGATGCTGCGTAAGAAGGGCGTGGTCGGCAAGTTCGTGGAATATTACGGTCCCGGCCTGGACGAACTGAGCCTGGAAGACCGCGCCACCCTCGCCAACATGGCGCCGGAATATGGCGCCACCTGCGGCTTCTTCCCGATCGATGCCGAGACGGTGCGGTTCCTCAAGAACACCGCGCGCAAAGCGCCGCGCGTGGCGCTGGTGGAGAAATACGCCAAGGCCCAGGGCCTGTGGCGCACCAAGAAAAGCCCCGACCCGGTGTTCACCGACACGCTGGGCCTAGACATGACCACGGTCGAGCCCTGCATGGCCGGGCCGATGCGGCCCCAGGACCGCGTATCGCTCACCGGCATCGCCGGTAATTTCGCCGAGCACTTGATGACCACCTTCAAGAAGGAAGACAGCGCCAACAAGCGTGCGCGGCTGGAAGGCAGCGAGCATTCCATCGGGCATGGCGATGTGGTGATTGCCGCCATCACCTCCTGCACCAACACCTCCAATCCGTCCGTGATGATCGGCGCCGGCCTGGTGGCGCAGAAGGCGGTCAAGCGCGGCCTTCAGGTGCGCCCCTGGGTCAAGACCAGTCTCGCGCCGGGATCGCAGGTTGTGACCGACTATCTGAAGAAAGCCGGCCTGGACAAGGCGTTGGACAAGCTGGGCTTCACCCTGGCCGGCTATGGCTGCACCACCTGTATCGGCAATTCCGGCCCGCTGCCGGAAGCTGTGGCCAAGGCCGTCACCGAGGCTGACCTGATCGCTGCCGCCGTGATTTCCGGCAACCGCAATTTCGAAGGCCGGGTGCATCCCCAGGTGCGCGCCAACTATCTGGCATCGCCCATGCTGGTGGTGGCCTATGCCCTGGCCGGGTCCATCAACATGGACCTGACCCGGGAGCCGGTTGGCTATAACAAGGAAAACGAGCCAGTTTACCTGAAGGACATCTGGCCGTCCCCGAAGGAAATCGCCGCCACGATCCGCAAGGCGGTCAAGCCCGCCAGCTTCAAAAAGCGCTACGGCAATGTGTTTGACGGCGATGCCAACTGGAAAAAAGTCAAGCTAGTAAAGGGCCAGACCTATCAGTGGGACAAGGCTTCGACCTATGTGCAGAACCCGCCTTATTTCGAGGGCATGGAACTGGCGCCCAAGGCGGTCGACGAAATCGCGGGCGCGCGGGTGCTGGCACTGTTCGGCGACAGCATCACCACCGACCATATTTCGCCCGCCGGCAACATCAAGCCCACGGCGCCGGGCGGTGTCTATCTGTCCGAGCATGATGTGGCGCAGCGCGATTTCAATTCCTACGGCTCGCGCCGCGGCAACCACGAAGTGATGGAGCGCGGCACCTTCGCCAATATCCGCATCCGCAACGAGATGATGGGCGGGGCCGAAGGCGGCAACACCGTCTATTACGCCAAGCCCGATTCGCCGGGCGAAACCATGTCCATCTTCGACGCCGCCCAGGCCTACAAGAAGGACGGCCTTGGCACGGTGGTGATCGGCGGCAAGGAATACGGCACCGGCTCGTCGCGCGACTGGGCTGCCAAGGGTCCCAAGCTGCTGGGCATCCGCGCCGTGATCACTGAAAGCTTCGAGCGCATTCACCGTTCCAACCTGATCGGCATGGGCGTGGCACCCTTCTGTTTCGAGGCGGGCAAGACGCGCAAGGATTATGGCTTCACGGGCCGCGAAATCATCGACATTCCCGGCCTGTCCGGCGCGCTCAAGCCGCGCCAGAAAATCAAGGCCCTGGTCCATCGCCCCGATGGCACGAGCTTCGAACTGCCGCTCCACCTGATGATCATGACAGCGGACGAAGTGGCCTACTTCAAGAATGGCGGCATCCTGCAGTACGTATTGCGCAACCTGCTGGCCGCGTAATCAAAAAAAGCCATCTGGAGTATCCTGCTCCAGATGGCTTTTGATTCTCTAATCCTCGTGAGTGCAGCTTCGCTGTTTGCTGCCAGCATCGGCGCTTGGATGCTGGCCGCGCCGATGCGCGCCGCGGCGCGTCTGTATCTGCGTTTCGCCGCGATGCTGCTGGCGGCGCTGGCGGCAGCAGCGGTGTCGGGCCTGGCCGATGTCGCGGTGTTGTTCCTGTTGCCGCTGGCATCAAGCTCGCTGGCGCTGTCGGCGCTGGCGCGGTTCGCGCGGCCTTTGCGCAGTTTCGCTGCCACCATGGCGCTGGTCGCAAGCCTTGCGGCAGGGCTCGCGGCCATGCTGTCGGGCCTGTGGATTTTGGCGTTGATGCCGGTGGCGGTGGCAAGCCTGGTGGTGATTGCTGCCGCGCTAAACGGTATGGCGCCGGTGCCGGCCTTGTCTGGCGTGGCGCTGCTCGCAGCCGGTCTCGCCACCTTGCAGCAAGGCGCTGGGGCCGGCGCATTGTTATTTCTGGCGGCGGGATTGCTGGGCTTGTCGCGCTATCAGCTTTTGCGGTCCACCAGCAAAGCCTGGCGCGGCACGGCGGTGCCGTAAGCGGTTTCCACCGAAACATTAGCTTCGCGCCGCTCCGGCATCACCTGGCCCATCAGCTGGGCGACAAAAGATGGCAACAGGCGCGGCCCGTCCCAAAATGGATCGAAGGCCGGCGTCTCTTCCTGACACACAAGTTCGACCTGCAAACGTGGCGCAGATTTCTGCCCGGCCTGCGAAAAGTCCGGTGTCTGGCCGCCCAAATGGCTGGAAGTACTGGATTTTTCGATGGCGCGCGGGGCCGCAGCGAAGGTCTTAACACCTCCGCGGGCGATTGAGTCCAGGGGTCCGGTCACGCGCATACCACCCCACAACGCAAGGGCCGCGCCGCCCCGCGCGACGGCGCGCGATTTCCGCTTTCTTAAGTCCGCATCGCCATACTGACCGCCAGCAAAGGCCGGAGAAACCGGCCCGGGATGGTGGATTGTGTTGAACGCCGCATTGCAGAAGCGAGATGACGTCGCCCAGCTCGCCACGCTGGAAGACGAACTGCGCCTGCGCCTGGCGGCCCAGGCGGCCGGCACGGCGGTCTTTGACTGGAACGTGCCCTCGGGCCCCATCGTCTGGGACGGCGCCAGCGACATCCTGCCGCTGCATCTGGTTTCGCACGATGGCGGAAATTTCCTCGACAATATTTCACCCGAGCGCCGCGCCGCACTGACCGCCGTGCTGGACACGCGCAGCGCCGCATCCACCACCTTCGAGCTGGATATCGAATTTGCCTCCGCCATGGGCGCGGTCGGCTTCACCATGGTCGGCACCCGCATGCCCGGCGAAGATGGCCGCACGGTGCGGCTGGTCGGGCTGATGCGCGACACCACCGAGCGGTCGCGCGAAGTGCGCCGGCTCAGCTATCTGGCCACCCGCGACGAACTGACCGGCCATCTCAACCGCAACGCCTTGCGCGAGGAACTGTCCACCGCCATCGAGAGCGCCAAGTTGGAAACGCGCCACTGCGCCTTCCTGGTCGCCTCCATCGACCGCCTGGCGATGATCAATGACAGCTTCGGCTTCGATGCCGGCGAGGAAGTCATCATGGGCGTGGGCGAGCGCCTCTCCCGCACGCTGCGCGGCAGCGACATTATCGGGCGCATCGCCGGCAACAAGTTCGGCGTCATCCTGAAGCACTGCTCCGAGCGCGAAATCACGGTGGTGGCGTCCCGGCTGCGCGCCAGCGTGCGCGCCAACATCGTGGAAACCCGCTACGGCATGGTGGCTGCCACCTGCAGCGTGGGCGCGGTGTAGCTGCCGCAGGCCGCTTCGACCAGCCAGGAAGCCATGCTGCGTGCCGAACAGGCGCTGGACAAGGCGCGCGCCAATGGCCGCGACGGCTTTGCCGCCTATCAGGTCTCCAACCAGCGCGAAACCGCGCGCCTGCGCCAGATGCAGATCGCCGATGACGTGGTGCTGGCACTGAAGGAAAATCGCCTCAAGCTGGCCTACCAGCCCATCGTGCAGGCGCGTTCGCGCAAGGTTTCGCATTACGAATGCCTGTTGCGCATGATCAAGCCCGATGGCTCCGTTATCAGCGCGGGCAATTTCGTGCCCGCCACCGAGCAGATGGGCATCGTCCATCTGGTGGATCGTTTCGCGCTGGAAGCCACCATCGCCCAGCTCAAGGCCCACAAGAAGGTGACCCTGGCGGTCAATGTCTCGGGCACGGCGGCCAGCGACCCGGCCTGGCTGCAGGATTTCGTGGATTATGTCCGCGCCGAAAACGATGTGGCGGACCGGCTGATCGTGGAGCTGACCGAAACCGCCGCCCTGCATCATTTCGAGGAGAATGCCCGCTTCGTGTCACAGCTGCGCGAGCTGGGCGTGCGCGTCGCCATCGATGATTTCGGCGCCGGATATACGTCTTTCCGCAATCTGCAGATGCTGCATGTCGATACCGTCAAGATCGACGGCTCCTATGTGGAAGACCTTAGCCGCTCGCCAGAAAACCAGGTGTTTGTGCGCACCCTGGTGGGCCTGGCGCGCAGCTTCGACATCAAGACGGTGGCCGAATGGGTGGGGTCGGATGACGATGCCGCGTTGCTGCAGAATTTCGGCGTCGATTATTTCCAGGGCTTCCATTTCGGAGAGCCGCTTATGAACCCCGATTGGGGTTCATAAGATTTTTTATGGTCGCGCCGCATTGCTACGCTGCCGCTAGCAATCCCTCCGCTTTGCTCCGGGTTTGCGGTCGCTCCGTAATATCTACTTATTCCAGGTATCGACGCGGGCGTTGCCGTTGCCTTCAACGGTGACGGTGAATTTGTGCCGGGGCGCGTCGAAATCCACCAGCCAGCGGTTGTTGATCTTCTGGGTATTGGCAAGGGTGAAGTCGCCGCAGCTTTTGTTGCAATAACGGGTCAGGCGCTGACTGGCGATACTCTGCGCCTCGCGCGTCGTCATGGGCGCGAAACAGCCGCCCAGCGCGGTGAGCAAGGCGATGCTGACGGCACCCCGGACGGCGAAACCCACTATTTGCGCTGGCTCAACTCGGCCAACTGCCGGCGCATCGCTTCCATCTCTTCCTTGAGATCGGCGATGTCTTCGGTGCCCTGCGGCCCCGGTTTGGCGGCCGGCTTGCCGCCTTCGGCTTTGCCCACTGCACCGCCCGCCGCGCCGAACGGCGTGAACATCGCCATGGCGTTCTCGAACAGCGCCAGGTTCTGCCGGGTCATGTTCTCGACCATCTGGTTGCCGCCGCCCAGCGCTTCGGCAATGCGGTCGCGCATGGGACCCTGGTTCTTGGTGAAGCTGTCCATGCTCATGTCCAGATAGCCGGGCACGAAGGTCTGCAGCGAGTCGCCATAGAAGCGGATCAGCTGGCGCAGGAACTTGATGGGCAGCAGCGACTGGCCCTTGGCCTCTTCCTCGAAGATGATCTGGGTCAGGACCGAACGGGTGATGTCGTCGCCGGTGCGCGCGTCCAGCACTTCGAACTCGGTCCCTTCCTTCACCATGGCGGCGAGATGGTCGAGCGTCACATAGGACGATGTCTGGGTATTGTAGAGCCGCCGGTTGGCGTACTTCTTGATGACCACAGGGCCTTCGGCTTTGGTTTTTTCTTCTGACACTTTAATCCCCGACTGCTTTGCAACGCCTTGTCCGCGCCTTCCCCGAAAGGCGGCCCAGTCACCCGCCGGTGCTGGAATTAAGGCCGGTAAGACATCACCCCGCAACGCGAGAGTCTAGCGCCATTTAGCAGCCGCAACACAGAATAATTCGTCAGTAGATATTTAAACCATTGAATCGTAATGGTATTTTAGCCGCAGTTTACCATTGGGCGCGTTCGCGGCATTTTGCGCGCGGCAATAAAAGAAAAAGACAGGGTTCTTCATGGAAGACGTCGTCATCGTTTCGGCCGCCCGCACCCCCGTGGGGTCGTTCAGCGGCGCCTTCGCCACCGTACCGGCCCACAAGCTGGGCGAGGTCGCCATCCGCACCGCGCTGGAACGCGCCAAGGTGAGCGGCGAGGAAGTTTCCGAAGTCATTCTCGGCCAGGTCCTGACCGCGGCCCAGGGCCAGAACCCGGCCCGCCAGGCCTCCATGGCGGCGGGCATCCCGCTGGGTGCGCCGGCCTGGGGCATCAACATGGTCTGCGGCTCCGGCCTTCGCACCGTGGCGCTGGGCGCCCGGGCGATCGCCGCCGGTGACGCCGCGATCGTGGTGGCGGGCGGCCAGGAATCCATGAGCCTCTCGGCCCATGCCGCATATTTGCGCGCCGGTCAGAAAATGGGCGACATGCAGTTCATCGACACCATGATCCGCGACGGTCTGTGGGATGCCTTCAACGGCTATCACATGGGCGTCACCGCTGAGAATGTCGCCAAGGAATGGCAGATCAGCCGCGAGGAACAGGACCGTTTCGCCGTTGCCTCGCAGAACAAGGCCGAAGCTGCCCGCAAGGCCGGCAGGTTCAAGGACGAAATCGTCGCCGTCACCGTCAAGGGCCGCAAGGGCGACACCATCGTCGACAGTGATGAATATATCCGCGATGGCGCCACATTCGAGGCGATGAGTGGGCTGAAGCCGGCTTTCAACAAGGAAGGCACCGTCACCGCCGGCAATGCCAGCGGTCTCAATGACGGCGCCGCCGCGCTGGTGCTGATGAGTGCCAAGGATGCGGCCGCGCGCGGGCTGACGCCGCTGGCGCGGATCGCCAGTTGGGCCCAGGCCGGCGTCGACCCCAAGGTGATGGGCTCCGGTCCCATTCCGGCAAGCCGCCTGGCGCTCCAGAAGGCGGGCTGGAAAGCCGCCGATATCGATCTGGTGGAAGCCAATGAGGCCTTCGCCGCCCAGGCCTGCGCCGTGAACAAGGAAATGGGCTGGGACCCGGCCAAGGTGAACGTCAATGGCGGCGCCATCGCCATCGGCCATCCCATCGGTGCCAGCGGCGCCCGCATCCTGACCACCCTGCTGTTCGAGATGGGCAAGCGCGATGCCAAAAAGGGTTTGGCGACATTGTGCATTGGTGGCGGGATGGGAATAGCGCTGACGGTGGAGCGGTAAGGCATCCTCATCTTGTCATTCCCGCGTAAGCGGGAATCCATGCCTGATGGATGCCCGCTTTCGCGGGCATGACAAAGAGTGCAGCGCAGCATCGTTCCTGGTTGAAACGCCTGGAAAAGCGGGCCTAACTGTTTCCAGCAAAGTTGAAAGCAAAAGGAAAGCGCATGGCTCGGGTAGCGGTGGTGACGGGTGGTACGCGCGGGATCGGCGAGGCGATTTCGGTGGCGCTGAAGGATGCGGGCTTCGTGGTGGCGGCGAATTATGCCGGCAATGACGAGCGCGCTAAGGCCTTCAGTGATCGCACCGGCATCAAGGCCTTCAAATGGGACGTGTCGTCCTTTGACGACTGCGCCGCCGGAATCAAAAAAGTGGAAGCCGAGCTCGGCCCAGTGGATGTGATCGTCAACAATGCCGGCATCACCCGCGACGCCACCATGAAGAAAATGAACCGCCAAGCCTGGGACGAGGTTCTCGATACCAATCTCGGCGGCTGCTACAACATGTGCAAGGCGGCGTGGGACGGCATGCTGGAACGCAAGTTCGGCCGCATCGTCAATATCGGCTCCATCAACGGCCAGGCCGGCCAATATGGCCAGGTCAATTACGCCGCCGCCAAGTCCGGCATCCATGGCTTCACCAAGGCGCTGGGCCAGGAAGGCGCCAAGGCGGGCATCACCGTCAACGCCATCGCGCCCGGCTATATCGACACCGACATGGTGGCGGCGGTGCCGGCCGAAGTGCTGGCCAAGATCGTCGCCCGCATTCCGGTGGCGCGTCTGGGCAAGGCATCGGAAATCGCGCGCGGGGTGCTGTTTCTGGTGGCGGAGGAGGGTGGCTTTATCACCGGAAGCACCATGTCCATTAATGGCGGCCAGCACATGTACTAGTGGCATCGGAGCCGCTAGTTTTCACGCATGATTTCTTCCCTTACCGCTGAAAAGCTCGCCTGCACGCGCGGCGACAGAAAGCTGTTCGACGGCTTGTCGTTTCGCGTCAGCGCGGGCCATGCGCTGGCGGTAGAAGGCGCCAATGGCGCGGGCAAGACCTCCTTGCTGCGGATGATCGCGGGGTTTCTCGCGCCGGCGGCGGGACGCATCGTGCTCAAGACCGTGAACGTCGAAAGCGATGACGCCGACGCGCGCGGCAAGACGATTGGCTGGCTGGGACATCAGGACGGCCTGAAGCCGCAATTGACTGTGCGCGAGCAGCTGGATTTTTTTGCCCGCCTTTATCGCAACAACGTTGAAGCGGGCGTGCTGAAACAGGTGGGGCTGGAACGTCAGGCCGAACTGCCCTGCCGCTATCTGTCGGCGGGCCAGAGACGGCGGCTGGCCCTGGCGCGGCTGCTGGTCAGCAATCGTCCGCTGTGGCTCCTGGACGAGCCCTTCGCGGCGCTGGACACATCCGGGCAGGCGCTGGTGGCCCAGTTGATGGCCAGGCATTGCGGCCATGGCGGCATCATCATTGCCGCCACCCATGAACCCCTGGGGCTGTCCAACGAAAGCCTCAAGCTGTGAGCCCCCAGTTTTTGAGTTCTTTTGGCACCCTGTTGCTGCGCGACCTGCGCCTGGCGGCCCGCAGTGGCGGCGGGGCGGCGCTGGCGTTGTCCTTCTTCGCCCTGGTGGCCACCATGGTGCCCCTGGGCGTCGGCGCGGATCTGCAGCTTCTGGCGCGGGTGGCGGCCGGCGTGTTGTGGATGGGCGCGGTGCTCAGCGCGCTACTGTCGCTCGACCGGCTGTTCCAGGGCGATTTCGAAGACGGCAGCCTGGAGATCATCGCCTTGTCGCCCCTGGCGCTCGAGGCAACGGCGCTGGCCAAAATTCTGGCCCACTGGCTGTCCACCGGCCTGCCCCTGACCTTGTTGTCGCCGCTGCTGGCGCTGCTGTTCAATCTCGATGCCGCCCCGACCCTGACGCTGTTCGTGTCGCTGCTGATCGGCACCCCCGCGGTCAGTGCCGTGGGCGCCATCGGGGCCAGCCTGACCCTGTCGCTGAAACGCGGCGGCCTGATCCTGCCCCTGATCATCCTGCCGCTGCTGGCTCCGGCGGTGATATTCGGGGCGGGCGCGGTCGCCCAGGCCCAGGACGGTATGGGCCGCGGCGGGGCCTTGGGCCTGCTGGCGGCTTTTGCCTTTGGCGCGGTGCTGCTAAGTCCCTTTGCGGCGGCGGCCAGCGTCCGCCTGAACCTGGATAGTTAGATGCAGTTCCTGTTTCGCTACGCCAATCCGCACAATTTCATGCGCCTGTCGGGTGCGGTGCTGCCGTTCACCGCCATCGGCGCGGCGCTGGCGCTGGGGGCAGGCCTGTTTTTCGCCTTCACGGTGCCGCCCGACTACCAGCAGGGCACCACCGTCGCGATTTTTTTCGTTCACGTTCCCGCCGCGACCATGGCGATGAGCGCCTATGTCGCCATCGCCGCCTGCTCGCTGCTGTCGCTGGTGTGGCGGCACCCGCTGTCCGATACCGCCGCGCGCGCCGCCGCGCCGCTGGGCGCGATGTTCACGGTGCTGGGCCTGATCACCGGCGCGCTGTGGGGCAAGCCGATGTGGGGCACCTATTGGGTGTGGGATGCGCGCCTGACCAGCTTCCTGCTGCTGCTGTTCCTGTATCTGGGATACATGGCGCTGTGGAGCGCGATCGAGGATGAACTGCGCGCGGCGCGCGCCGCCGCCATCCTGGCGCTGGTCGGCGCGGTCAATATTCCAATCATCAAATTCTCGGTGGACTGGTGGAATACATTGCACCAGGGCGAGACCATCACCGCCGGCAAGATGGCGGCCGTCTATATCCCGCCGCTGCTGACGATGATGCTGGGCTATGCGCTGTTGTTTGCCACGCTCTGGATGCTGCGTATCCGCACCGCGATCCTGGAACGGCGCGCCCGCAACCTGATGCAGGGGGCCGCATGAGCGTGATCCTGGGTTTTCTTGCCGCCAAGAGCGGGGGCTATGGCGCCTTCATCTGGCCCGCTTATGGCGTGTCGGTATTGGCGCTGACGGGCGCGACGCTCTGGACGGTGTGCGCCTATCGCCGTGCCAAGGCAAAGCTGGCGGCGCTGGAAAAGCAGAAATGAAGCGCTGGATCAACATTCTCCCGGTGGCGGCGTTCGCGCTGCTGGCCTTCTTCCTGTTCCGCAGCCTGTGGTCGCCGTCCCCCAACGTCATCCCGTCAGCTCTGCTCAACAAGCCGGTGCCCCGCCTGGTCCTGCCGCCGCTTGACGCGCGCAGCGCTGCCTTCACCCCCGCCGACCTGGCGTCGGGACATGTCAGCGTGGTCAATGTCTTTGCCTCCTGGTGCGCGCCCTGCCGGATTGAGGCGCCCCAGCTGGCGATCCTGTCCAGGGTGCCCGGCATCGCTTTGTATGGCCTGGTGCAGAAGGACAAGCCCGAGGCGGCACGTGCCTTCCTGGATGAGGTCGGCGACCCCTTCGACAAGATCGCGCAGGACGCGGACGGCCGCGCCTCCATCGAATGGGGCGTCTATGGCGTGCCGGAAACCTATGTCGTGGACGGCAAGGGCATCCTGCGCTTCAAATATGTCGGCGAGATCACCGATGCGGTGCTGGAACAGCAACTGATGCCGGCCATCCGCCTGGCCCAGGCCAATCCCTAGGCGGCCATCTGGCAGTTAGGACTTTCCTAACCCTGTTTTGCGAGGGTTGGGCCATGCAAGTCAGCGCCACCCTGATAGCCGCCCAGCAGGCCGCCCGCGAGGCGCGGACTCGCCTGAATGTGCCTGCGCAGGCTCAGCAAGCGCCGCAGGCCACTTTCGCTGCGGCACTGGGCAAGACCGCGCCGGCAGACGGCGGCTTTGCGCCGCTGCCGCTGAAGCAGACCGGAGCCCCGGTCCAGACCGCGCCCGCGCAGCCGCACGCCCAGAGCGGCGCGTTGCGGCTGGGGCAGCACATCAATATCGTGATCTGACCACCTTCATTGTCATTCCCGCGAAAGCGGGAATCCATCTATCCGCTTTCAGCGGTGGGGCAATGTGGATGCCCGCTTTTGCGCGCATGACAGGTAGGTGGAAGGGCTACCCGCCTATTTTTCTGCGGCGCAGGTTGCGCCGGGGACGGGAAGCGCCATCGCCATCCAGCTGTTCGGCGGCCTGGGCGATCTGGGACAGCGCCTTGACGAATTTCTGGCGGTCCGGGATGGGGAGGGCCTCCAGCAGCGCCCGTTCGGCGCGGTCGGCGGCATTGCGGGCGCCCCGCAGGGCCTTGCGGCCGGCCGGGCTGATGGCCACGGCATTGGCGCGCTGGTCTTCTTTGGTCCGCTCGCGCGACAACAGGCCCTTCTCGAGCATCCGGCGCACCATTTCCGCCAAGGTCGAGCGATCGATGCCGGTGATCTCCACCAGCGCGGTCTGGCTGGTGCCGTCATTCTGTTCAAGGGCGCAGAGCAGCGTGAATTGCTGCTTGGTCAATTCCTTGCCGCCGGCTTCGCGCGCATAGAGGTCGCCATAGAACTGCTGGCAACGGCGAATGAGATGAGACGGCGCTTCGGAAAGGTCGAAACCATTTCCCGTTCTGCGCTGCCCCTTCATCATCCCAAGACCCCTGAATATTTCTCGCGACGCTCTAGGCGGTGCGCTTGATGCCATGTCCCGTATCGGGTTACATGAACGGTGTGCTGCGCTCCGGACGGGCAGTTAAAACGGTTTTGCGCGTCGATGTCCATGCGCAAAATTTTTCAAATGTCATATTACAAAGCGTGCGTGGTTCCGGTCCGCAATGCGATTGCCTATGCCATTTAGCAAAAGCCTTGCGTGGTTTGCGCCATGGGGCACACCATGCGTGGTATCCGGGCCACAAGCACCCACACCAAATTCGCGGGGCACCTCAACAAGATAGTCCGTGCCATCGATGCCGATGCCAGAGGGGCGCATTATTGTTGCGCGTTTTTGTCGCCGTGCTGATGTTTCATCACCAGCGGGGTCTGTGCGAGCGCGAACAGGAAAAGCAGGGGGATGATGCCCCAGACCTTGAACGCCACCCAGGTCTCGGTGCTGGTCAGCCGCCATACCGTCTCGTTGAGTGCGGCCAGCGCAAGGAAGAAAATCCCCCAGCGGATGGTGAGCTTTTTCCAGCCGGCTTCATCCAGTTCAAACGCCTGGGCAAAGACATACTTGATGAACAAACGGTTGAAGCGCAGCCCGCCGAGCAGCATCGCGCCGAAGAAGACATAGAGGACGCTGGGCTTCATCTTGATGAAAAGATCATTCTTCAGATACAGGGTCAGCCCGCCGAAGATCACCACAAGCACGGCGGTGAAGATCGGCATGGGTGACAATTTCTTTTCCAGCGCATAGCCGATGGCCAGTGCCGCCAGTACCGCGACCATGAAGGTGGCCGTGGCGACGAAAATTCCCAGAAACTTGAAGGCTGCAAAGAAAATGAGCAGCGGCCCCAGGTCCAGGGCCAGCTTGCGCAACTGAGGGTTCATTTTTGTTCTCCTGCTGCACCGACCAGCGCATGGGCGAAATCAGCCGCCACGAAAGGTTGTAGATCGTCTTCGCCTTCGCCCACCCCGATATAATGCACGGGCAGGGCGAAACGGGCCGCCAGCGCCACAAGGATGCCGCCCCGGGCGGTGCCGTCCAGCTTGGTCATGACCAGGCCGGTCAGGGGCACGGTGGCGCTGAAGGCCTCGACCTGGTTTAGCGCGTTCTGGCCGGTGGTGGCGTCCAGCACCAGCAGCACGGCATGGGGGGCGGAGGAATCGAGCTTCTTGATGACCCGGGCGATCTTTTCCAGTTCCGCCATCAGCCCCGCCTTGTTCTGCAGCCGGCCCGCAGTGTCGATCAGCAGGATGTCGCTGCCGTCGCTGCGCGCTTTTTCCAGCGCCTCATAGGCCAGGCCCGCGGCATCGCCGCCCGCCTTGGTGGCGACGAACTGCGCCTTAGCGCGGTCGGCCCAGACCCTGAGCTGTTCGATGGCCGCGGCGCGAAACGTGTCGCCCGCCGCCAATGTCACTTTGGCACCCTCTTCGGTCAGCCTTTTGGCCATCTTGCCGATGGTGGTGGTCTTGCCGGTGCCGTTGACGCCGGCCACCAGGATCACAAACGGCTTTTTGGTTTGATCCATCACCAGCGGCTTCTGGATGGGCGCAAGCAGCGCCGCGATTTCGCGCCCCAGCACTGCGCGCAATTCGCTTTCCGAGATTTCCGCGTCATAGCGATTTTTCGCGACGGCGGCGGTCAGTTTTTTGGCTTGGGTGACGCCCATATCGGCGCGGATCAGCGCCTCTTCCAGCTCGGCGATGGCGGCCGCATCCAGCTTCTTCTTGGTGAGGATCTCGCCCAGTCCGGTCTTGGACAGGCTGGTCTTGAGCCGCTCGAGAAACCCGGGCGGCGGCGGGGCTTCGCCGAAGCTTCTCATGCCGGCGCGCCGACGAGATGATCACGGTCGCGGCCGGTGATGGTCAGGCGCGTCAGGTTGCCGGGCATCAGGCCAGCCGGCAAGCGGGCGGGCGTGAAACAGGGCGTGCGGCCGATGTCGTTTCTCTCCACCAGCACCATATGGGTACTGCCGGCCATGGCGTCCAGCCGCGCGTTGCGCGCCATTTCGCCCCGGGCGCGCAGGCGTGCGGCACGCTCC
The DNA here is from genome assembly GCA_041192105.1 of Pseudomonadota bacterium. GTDB lineage: Bacteria > Pseudomonadota > Alphaproteobacteria > Micropepsales > Micropepsaceae > Rhizomicrobium. The sequence goes on from JBEENS010000014.1 coordinate 18,049, forward strand.
TTGACCAGGCCGTGCGGCTGCTGGGGCATCTTGGCGGCGGGGGTGCCGGGACGGGGGGAATAAGGAAAGACATGCAGCGATGACAGCCCGGCATCGTCCACCAGCGACAGGCTGTTCTCGAACATCGCATCGCTTTCGGTGGGAAAGCCCGCGATAAAGTCCGCGCCGAAGGCGGCTTCGGGGCGATGGCGGCGCACCGCGTCGCAAAAAGCAACGGTGTCGGCGCGGCTATGGCGGCGCTTCATGCGCTTGAGGATCAGATCGTCGCCCGATTGCACTGACAGATGGAAATGCGGCATCAGTCGCTCTTCCTCTGCGATCATCCGCATCAAAATGGCATCGGCCTCGATGGAATCGATGGAGGACAAGCGCAGGCGCTTGAGCTCCGGGATCAATTTGAGGATTTTTTCCACCAGCGCGCCCAGACCAGGTGAACCGGGCAAGTCGGCGCCATACGAGGTGAGATCCACCCCGGTCAGCACGATCTCGGCAAAGCCTTTTTCCACCAGGCGGCGGGCTTCCTGCACCACCGCGCCCAGCGGCACGCTGCGCGAATTACCTCGTCCATAAGGGATGACGCAGAAGGTGCAGCGATGGTCGCAGCCATTCTGCACCTGCAGGAAGGCCCGGGTATGGCCTTCGAAATGATCCACCATCTGGGCGGCGGTTTCGCGGATGCTCATAATGTCGTTGACGCGGATTTTCTCGCAACTCTCGGTTCCGAAATCGGCATAGGCCTGCGCCGTCAGTTTTTCGGCATTGCCCAGCACCCCATCCACTTCGGCCATCGCGGCATAGGTCTGGGGCTGGGTCTGGGCGGCGCAGCCGGTGACCAGGATGCGCCGCGCCGGGTTCTCGCGCTTCAGCCTGCGAATGGTCTGGCGCGACTGGCGCACCGCCTCGGCGGTCACCGCGCAGGTATTGACCACCACCGCGTCCCGCAATTGCGCTTCGCCGGCCCGAAGCCGGATCGCTTCGCTCTCATAGGCATTGAGGCGGCAGCCGAAGGTCACGACGTCGAGCGTCATAACTTGTCCAGATCGACGCGGCCGCGATAGGGGAAGGCGGCGGGGCCGGTCATTAGCACGTGATTGTCGTCTTCGCGCCACTCGATGAAAAGCGAGCCGCCGTCCAGCACCAGTTCGACCTTGCGCTCCGTCAGTCCGCGCCGCACCGCGGCCACGGCGGTGGCGCAGGCGCCGGTGCCGCAGGCCAGGGTGATGCCGACGCCGCGCTCCCACACCCGCATGCGGATGCGGCTGCGGTCCAGAATCTGGGCGAATTCGACATTCACCCGGTTGGGGAACAGCGGCAGGATTTCGATCTTGGGCCCCAGCGTCGCGACCGGGGCTTTGGTGGCATCGGGCACGAACAGCACACAATGGGGATTGCCCATCGAGACGGCGCTGGCCGGAATTTCGGCGCCGCCGATATCCAGCGGGAAATTGCTGGTATCGACCGGCTTGATCATCGGGATCGCACCCCAGTCCAGTTTCGGTTCGCCCATGTCGAGGGTGACGAGGCCCTTGCCGGCATCGCTGCATATCAGCATGCCGCCCTTGGTGGAGAGCTTGACCCGCGCCAGTCCGCGTTCGTCCATCAAAAGCCGCGCGACGCAGCGCGTGGCGTTGCCGCAGCTTTCCGATTCCGCGCCATCGGCATTGTAGAACAGCAGGCTGGCATCGGCAGCCGCGCCACCGGGGCAGATCACCACCACCGTGTCGCAGCCGATGCCGAAATGACGGTTGGCAACCGCCCGCGCCCGATCTGGGGTCAGTGCGAAAGCGGTTTCGCGCGCGTCGAAGGCGACGAAATCATTGCCCAGGCCATGCATTTTCAGGAAAGCAGTCATGGGGCCTTATAGGGTGGCGGGACGGTATTTTCCATGGACACCGGGGCGCAAACTTCACATCCTTGCCCCCGCGAAAAACCCGGACCCGCCATGCGCACGAAATTGAGCCTGTTTGCCCTGTTGCTCGGTTCCGTCCTCGCTTCAGGAGCCTTTGCCTTGGATGATCCCTATGTCTGGCTGGAAGAGGTGCATGGCGCAAAGCCTCTGGCCTGGGCGAAGGAACAAAACTCCAAGGCACTGACGCCGCTGAGGGCCGATCCGCGCTACCGGAAGAATTACGATTCCGTCCTGTCGGTGCTGGACGCCACCGACCGCATCCCGACCGGAAGCCTGCGCGGCGGCAATGTCTATAATTTCTGGCAGGACGCGAAAAACCCCAAGGGCCTGTGGCGGCGCACGTCCATCGCCAGTTACCAGACGGCAAGCCCCAACTGGGAACTGCTGCTGGATGTCGACGCGCTGGCCAAGGGGGAAAGCGAAAACTGGGTGTTCAAGGGGGCGACCTGCGCGCCGGGCGAAACACGCTGCCTGGTGCGGCTGTCGCGCGGCGGCGGCGATGCGGTGGTGACCCGCGAATACGACCTTAAAACCATGACGCTGATGACCGACGGCTTTACCCTGCCGGAAGCCAAGGTCGATATCGAATATCTGGACGGCGACACCATCCTGTTCGGCACCGCCAGGGACGGCGAAACCAATTCCGGCTATGCCCGCACCATAAAAATGTGGAAGCGCGGGACCCCCATCGCCGCCGCGCCGCTGCTCTATGTAGGCAAGAAGGAAGACGTGCTGGTGGCGCCTATGGTGTTCCACACCAAAGAGGGCAGCTTTCCCTTTATGGTCCGCGCGGTAAGCTTTTTCGAAAGCGAGTATTTCGCGGTTGAGAACGGCAAAAGCCGCAAGCTCGACATGCCGCTATCGGCCGACGTCAAGGCCATGATCGATCGCGCGCTGATAGCGGTGCTGCGCGAGGATTACGAGAAAGACGGCATGAAATTCCCCAGGGGCGCGCTGGTGGCGTTCCGCGACGGTCAAACCCCGCAGGTGATCTTCGCGCCGGGTCCGCGCCAGAGCGTGGAAGCCGTCGGCGCGGGGCGCGACAAGCTCTATGCCGCCATTACCAGCAATGTCACTGGTGCGGTGCATGTCTTCACCGGCCCAAAAAACAAACAAAGCGGTTGGAGCAGCAAGGTGCTGACGCTGCCGGGAGCGGGAACTGCGAGTATCGTCTCGACCAATGACGATGGGCCTGAGGTGATATTCAGCTTCCAGAATTACCTGACGCCGACCACGCTCTATTTCGACGCCGGCAATGACGTGCCGGGGCCGATCAAGTCGCTGCCGGCCCGCTTCGACGCCTCCGGCATGGTCACCGAACAGTTTGAGGCGACGTCGAAGGACGGCACCCGGATTCCCTATTTCGTCACCCGGCCCAAAAAACTCAGCGGTCCCGCGCCCGCGGTCCTCTACGGCTATGGCGGCTTCGAGATTTCGCTGACCCCCAGTTACAGCGCCAATTTTGGGCGGCTGTGGTTGAGCCATGGCGGCATCTATGTGGTGGCCAATATCCGGGGCGGCGGCGAATTCGGGCCGGCCTGGCACAATGCCGCGCTCAAGACCAACCGCCAGCGCGCCTATGACGATTTTGCCGCCGTTGCTGAAGACCTGCAGCGGCGCAAGCTCACCACGCCCAAGCAGCTGGGCATCCTGGGCGGCTCCAATGGCGGGCTGCTGGTTTCCACCGTGATGGTGCAGCGTCCCGACCTGTTCGGCGCCGTGGTCTGCCAGGTGCCGCTGATCGACATGATCGCCTATACCCATATCGGCGCGGGCGCGAGCTGGGTGGGCGAGTATGGCGATCCGGCGATCCCGGCGGAGCGCGACTACATCCTGACCTACTCGCCGTACCAGAATGTGAAAAAGGGCGTGAAATATCCGCCGGTGTTTTTCGTCACCGCCACCAGTGACGACCGCGTCACCCCGGTGCATGCCCGCAAGATGGCGGCGCGGATGGTGGAACAGGGCCACGAAGTCTGGTTCTACGAAAACACCGATGGCGGCCATTCCGCCGCCGCCGATCATCGCCAGGCCGCGGAAATGTGGGCGCTGTCCTTTGTTTATCTGGCGGAAAAACTGGGCTTGCGGAATTAATCTTTACATTAACAGGTGTTACTTTAACGATGCCTGTTAAGCGCTTTTGGATGTAACCGTCGGCATCCGTAGCCGGACGCGCTACATCGCGACTGTCCTATTTTGAGGCAATCGCAATGCATAAGATGTTCAAGAACTTCATCGCCAACGAAAGCGGCGCCACGGCCATCGAATATGGCCTGATCGCTGCCCTGATCGCCGTCGCCATCATCAGCGGTGTCACCGCGGTGGGCACCAAGCTGTCGACTGCTTTTGGCACTGTGGCTACCAGCCTGCAGTAATCTTCAGGTCCTGCAAAACGAAACGGCCCGCCGGGTAACCGGCGGGCCGTTTGTTTTTCGGCGTGGCGGCCTAGCGGCCTTTGGCGATCCGCGGCTTGGGCGGGGCGGCAGGCGCTTCCTTGGGCTTGGAGGCCTTATAGATCTTGGTCAGGGCCTCGCGGGCCTTGATCGCGGAGGCGGAAGAATCGGGCAGTTTGGGCATGGGGAACTTTCGGGAGGACTTCTGCCCCCACCTTAAGTCCCCCACGCCATTCCGTAAACGAAGGATTTTGCGGGTCTGTTAGGCGATTGCGGCCCCCTGGACGCCCACCCGCAACAAATAGGCGGACTGCGAGCCTGCCATGAACAGGTAATCGCGCTTGGGCCCGCAGAAGCAGACATTGGCGATGACCTCTGGCGTGCGGATGCGGCCGATCAGCTTGCCCTGCGGGTTCCAGACGGTGACGCCGCAATAGCCCAGCGGCGCGGTCGAGCCGGACCAGACATTGCCATAGGCGTCCACCCGGTGGCCGTCGGGGACGCACTTCACGCCGTCGACGACGCAGTCGGTGAAGGGCCGCAGATTGGCGATCCTGGCGCCCTGCACATCGGCCACCGCCAGCTCGCGGCCCCAGCACAGATAGACCTTGCTGTAGTCGGGCGAGAAGGCGATGCCGTTGGCGACCAGGTTGGGATTTCCTTCCAGCACCATGTCGATCTTGCCCGTCGGGTCGACGCGATAGACGGCCGGCGGACGCACCTGTTTCTTCGAACCGATCACGCCCAGCATGCCGTTGCCGATATTGCCGTTGGCGACGCCGTCGGTGAACGGGCCGGCCCCGTCATCGGGATGGCCTTCCGACAATTGGCCGCCGTAATAGGGATCGGTGAACCAGATGCTGCCGTCCTTGTGCACGGCGATATCGTTGGGCGAGTTGAGCGGCTGGCCGTTGAAGCTGTCGGCGATCACGGTCAGCGTGCCGTCATGCTCGAAGCGCACGACGCGGCGCAGATAATGCTGCGCCGAAATCTGGCGGCCCTGAAAGTCGAAGGTGTTGCCGTTGGAATTGTAGGAGGGGCGGCGGAACGGCGTGATCTGGCCTGTTTCCCAGATATAGCGATACTGCACGTCGCCCGTCACATCGCTCCACACCACATACTGGCCCTGATTGCTCCAGGCCGGGCCTTCCGCCCAGACCATGCCGGTGCCCAGGCGCGTGATGTTGGAATGGCCGATGAAGACCTTGGCGCCTTCCGGCGACACGATCAGCACATCGGGATCGGGATAGGAGACCGGCGGCGCGTCCGGGCCATAGATGCGCCCGGTCAGGATCGAGGTCAGCGGCGCAAGCTGCGCCTTGCCCTGCGCAAAAGCTGCCGTCGGCAGCATGGTCGCGGCGCCCGCAATCATTGTGCGGCGTGACAGATCAAAAGGCATGAAGTCCTCCCAGTATTGTTGTTCTGGAAAGGACTGGAACCCGCCGAAAACCGGCTGTCAATCTTGCAGCGCGGCGTCAGCCCGGCGCGTTCGTCGCTCTCGCAGGTCCACTGGACCTGCTCGACGCTGCGCGACCGCTCCTCACCCTATGGTGCAGCGGCCGGGCTTTCAGCCCGGTGCTGCACCTTGTATGTTGAGGCGCAGCATATAGAGCGACTGGGTGGCGGTCATGAACAGGTGATCGCGCTTGGGACCGCCGAAACAGACATTCGCGCAGCCCTCGGGCAGGCGGATGCGCCCCATTAGCTTGCCGGCGGGATTCCACACCGTCACGCCGCAATAGCCCAAAGGGCCGCCCGCGCTCGCCCAGATATTGCCGGCCTTGTCGGCGCGCATGCCGTCGGAGCCGCACCGGATTCCGTCCACCATGCAGTCGGTGAACTCGCGCACATTGGCCAGCCGGTTGCCCGCAACATCGCCGACATGAATGCGGCCGCCGCGAATGATGTAGAGCCTGGTGTAATCGGGCGAGAAGCACAGGCCGTTGGGGCCCAGGCCCTGCTCGAAGGGCAGCGCCAGATCGACGCGCCCCGATGGATCGACGCGATAGACATTGGCGGGCAGCACCTGCTTCATCGAACCGATCAGGCCGACGCCCGTGTTGCCGATGCGCGGATCGCGCAGGCCGCCCGGATTGGTGGGGCCGTCGCCGTCATCGGGATGACCCTCGGCCAGGTTGGCGCCGAACAGCGGATCGGTGAACCAGACGCTGCCATCTTTGTGCGGGCAGACATCGTTGGGCGAGTTGAGCGGCTTGCCGTCATAGGCATCGGCTGTGATGCTCATCGAGCCGTTCAACTCCCAGCGCACCACGCGGCGGAAATAATCCTGGGTGGAAAGCTGGCGGCCCTGGAAATCGAAACTGTTGCCGTTGGTCGAGAAGGACGGCTTGCGCATCACCGAAACCTGGCCGGTCTCCCACAGATAGCGATAGAGCGTGTCTTCCTTGACGTCGCTGAAGATGGCGTAGAGGCCGACCGACGACCAGGCCGGGCCTTCCAGGAAGTGATAGCCGGTGGAGACGCGCTTGATGGCGGCCTGTCCGATCAGGAGGCCGCCGAAGCTGGGATCGACCCGGATGATGTCGGGATCGGGCGAGCCGGGCGGCGGCGCGCCGGGACCGAAGTCGCGCGCCGGGCTGGTAATCACCGACAGCGGCGTGCCCAGTTGCGGCTTGGCGGTCTGGGCATAAGCCAGGGCCGGCACGGCGGCGGCAGCGCCCGCGAGCATCAGGCGGCGGTTCAGGTCAGGCATTTTCCCTCCAGTTTGGCGTTTGTTTTGGCCGGAGCATTGAAGCGGTGGGGGAACCTGTCAATCAGCGCAATATTTGACTTTTCCGCCTGCCACGGCCTAAAAACCGCTCCTTTCCGGAAAGACCACAGGCCTTTCCGGTCCCCCGCCCCGCGCGGGGGATCGACCCCAGGCAGCGCAGGTGCGCCCCCTGGGGCGTAACTGCTTGGAGTGCTTGGAAATTGTTTGAGTCCTTACAATCTCGCCTCAGCGTCGTCTTCGACAAGCTTCGCGGCCGTGGCGCCCTCAGCGAAGCCGATGTCGATGCCGCTTTGGCCGAAGTGCGCACCGCCCTGATCGAGGCCGATGTTGCCTTGGCCGTGGTCAAGGACTTCATCGAAAAGGTGCGCCCGCGCGCCATTGGCGAGAATGTCATCCGTTCGGTGACGCCCGGCCAGCAGGTCATCAAGATCGTCCATGACGTTCTGGTCGAGACTTTGGGCCAGGAAAATGCCGCCCTGAATATCGGCTCGCCGCCGGCCCCGATCCTGATGGTGGGCCTGCAGGGTTCGGGCAAAACCACCACCAGCGCCAAGCTGGGCCTGCTGCTGCAGACCAAAGAGAAAAAGCGCGTCCTGATGGCCTCGCTGGACACGACGCGTCCGGCCGCCATGGAGCAGCTGCGCGTGCTGGGCGAGCAGGCCGGCATCGCCACGCTGCCGATCATGCCCGGCCAGGGCCCATTGGATATCGCCAAGCGCGCATTGGCATCGGCAAAGGTCGGCGGCTATGACGCCGTCATTCTCGACACCGCCGGCCGCCAGCATATCGACGAACAGCTGATGGCTGAAATCGCCAGCATCAAGGCGCTGGTCAATCCCCACGAAACTCTGCTGGTCGCCGATGCGCTGACCGGCCAGGACGCGGTCAACATCGCCAAATCCTTCCACGACCGCGTCAGCGTCACCGGCATCATCCTGACCCGCGTTGACGGCGATGGCCGCGGCGGCGCGGCGCTTTCGATGCGCTTTGTCACCGGTGCGCCGATCAAGTTCCTGGGCGCGGGCGAAAAGCTGGACGCTCTGGAAGCCTTCCATCCCGCGCGCGTCGCCAGCCGCATTCTCGACATGGGCGATGTCGTGTCGCTGGTCGAGCGCGCCTCCGAGACGCTGGACAAGGAAGAAGCGGAGAAGCTCGCCGCCAAGATGAAAAAAGGTACGTTCGACATGAACGACCTGAAATCGCAGCTGAACCAGATGAAGAAGCTGGGCGGCATGAAGGGTGTGCTTGGGATGCTGCCCGGCGTCGGCAAGATCAAGGGCCAGCTGGATGCAGCGGGACTCGACGATCGCATCCTGACCCGCCAGGAAGCCATCATCCAGTCCATGACCAAGACCGAACGCGTGGACCCCGACCTGATCAACGGCTCGCGCAGGAAGCGCATCGCCGCGGGCGCCGGCGTCGACGTGTCGGACGTCAACAAGCTTTTGAAAATGCACCGCCAGATGGCGGACATGATGAAGAAAATGGGCAAAGGCGGCCGCATGCCGACGATGCCCGGCATGGGCGCAATGCCCGGTGGATTACCGCCCGGAATGTTTCCGGGTCGGCGGTAAGTAAGAACGACTGATTTTAACGTTTTAAACGCAAGGAAAAATGAACATGGCACTTCGCATTCGTCTCGCCCGCGGCGGCACCAAGAAACGCCCGCACTACAACATCGTCATCGCCGACAGCCGCAATCCGCGCGACGGCCGCTTCATCGAGAAGATCGGCTTCTACAATCCGCTGCTGCCGTCGGATCATGCCGACCGTCTGAAGCTGAACCTGGAGTCCGCCCAGGCCTGGATCGGCAAGGGCGCGGTGGCGTCCGACCGCGTTCACAAGTTCCTGGCCAATGCCGGCCTGGTGAAGGCGCGCGTGCACAACAATCCGCAAAAGGCCCAGCCCAAGAAGAAGGCGCAGGAACGCGCCGCGGCTGCCGCCAAGGCTGCCGAGACGGCCGAAGCGCCGGCAGCCTAGTTGCCGGCTGACATTCTCCTGGCCGCCGTCATGGGCGCGCAGGGTCTGAAGGGCGAGGTGAAGGCGAAAATCTTCACCGCAACCCCCGACGCCCTGCCGCGCTATGGCAAGTTGCATGGCAAGGACGGACGCATCTTCACCATCACCACTTTTCGCCCGACCAAACCGGGCGAGGCGGTGATGGCATTTGAAGAGGTGCGTGACCGCAATTCCGCGGAAAGCCTGAAAGGCACCGAGCTGTTCGTGGACCGCGCCGCGCTGCCTGCGCCGGACGAAGACGAATTCTATTACACCGACCTGGTGGGGCTGGAAGCGCGCGACAGCGAAGGCCGGGTGCTGGGCAAGGTAGCCGCCGTCCACAATTTCGGCGCCAGCGACGTGATCGAACTGACGCGCGCCTCACTTGATGGAAGGGAGCGCGATAGCGTTCATCTGGCCTTTACCCGCGAGACAGTACCGCACATCCATATCGCCGACGGCTACATCATCGTTGCCGTTCCCGAACACGATGACGATGATGGGCACCATCATGTTGAATGATGGTGCCCATCGTCGCCGAGCGGGCCATGGCGGCAGCGTAGTTTGGCTCGCGAGGATGGCTCGATGAGTAGCTGGTCGGCCACGGTCCTCACTTTGTTTCCGGAAATGTTTCCCGGTCCCTTGGGCATTTCGCTGCTGGGCAAGGCGCTGGAGAAAGATCTCTGGTCGCTGGAGGTGCGTGACATTCGCGACCATGGCCTGGGCAAGCATCGCAGCGTCGACGACACGCCGGCCGGCGGTGGGCCGGGCATGGTGATGCGTGCCGATGTCGCCGCCGCCGCGATCGATGCGGTGGAACATACGGGGCGTCCGCTGATCTATCTGTCGCCGCGCGGGCCGCGCCTCGACCAGGATCGGGTGCGTAAGCTGGCGGATGGCCCGGGCGCGATCCTGCTATGCGGCCGGTTCGAAGGACTGGACCAGCGGGTGATCGACGCGCGGGGCATCGAGGAAGTGAGTCTCGGTGATTTCGTGCTGGCGGGCGGTGAAATCGCGGCCATGGCGCTGGTGGAGGCTGCGGTGCGGCTGCTGCCCGGGGTGCTGGGAGATCATACCTCCACGCAGGAGGAAAGCTTCAGCTCGGGCCTGCTCGAATATCCCCATTTCACCCGGCCGCAACTGTTCGAGGACAGGCCGATCCCCGAGGTATTAAGTGGCGGGAATCATTCCGAAATCGTCAAATTCCGGGTCCGGGAGGCACAGGACCTGACCAAGGCCCGGCGTCCGGACCTCTGGACACTCTATGAAAAGACCCACCCCAAAGGCCCCAAGGGCCTTTGAAAACGCCCCGGCCTAGGCTATACGCCCCGGCTCTATTCCCGCATTTCCGCTTTTTCCGCACGGAGACTGGTAAAATGAACCTTTTGCAGCAGCTCGAAGCCGAGCAGATGAAGGCCGTGCGGGCCAAGGCGCATCCTGCGTTTCGCCCCGGCGATACGCTGAAGGTGAGCGTCAAGGTGGTCGACGTGACCTATGACGAAAAAGCCAAGGCCAACAAGACTCGTGAACGCCTGCAGGCCTTTGAAGGCGTCTGCATTGCCCGTCAGGGCGCCGGCCTGAACGAAAGCTTCACAGTCCGCAAAATCTCCTATGGCGAAGGCGTGGAACGCGTTTTCCCGGTCTATTCGCCGCTGGTGGATTCGGTGACCGTGGTGCGCAAGGGCAAGGTCCGCCGCGCCAAGCTCTATTATCTGCGCGGGCGCACCGGCAAGTCGGCCCGCATCACCGAGCGCACCGATAACGTCAGTGATACCCAGGCGTCCAACACCGCCGCCTGAGTCGTTTAAGCCTTATTTTGCGGGCCGCGCCGGATTTCCGCCGCGGCCCGTTTTTTTTTGGACGGCACGGCCACCTCAAAAACCCCCATTTTGCAGGCTTTTCTCCCCATATATGGAAAAAGCCCCAATTTATTGCGTTTTTTTGTGATGAGACCGCTTCATCTTGCGGGAAATGCCGTAAAATCGCGCTCATCAGTTGATTCGTTAGAGGGAGAATCCCAATGGCAGCCGCCACCAAAGCCGTAAAAGCCGTAAAAGTCGAAACCGTTTCCACCCGCCAGCTCGCCGGCCAGCTCGCTGAGAAGCACGAGCTTTCCCAGAAGAAGGCCAATGAGATTCTGGAAGATATTATTGTCCTGATTACCAAGCACCTGAAGAAGGGCGCGCGTATCCGTCTGAATGGTCTTGGCATTCTCGTCGTGCGCAAGCGCGGTCCGCGCATGGGCCGCAATCCCGCTACCGGCGAAGCCATCAAGATCAAGGCTTCCAAGAAGGTCGCGTTCCGCGCCTCCAAGGAACTGAAGGAAGCGATCTAAAGATCGGTTCTATTCGTCAGAAGACAGCAAAGGCCGGATGTTCGCATCCGGCCTTTTCTTTTTGCCGCTTGCAGCGGCGGGGTCTTTTGCGCCGCCAGCAGGGCGGCTAGGGCGATCTGTCAGCTTGCCGGAAACGCCGCCAGCGGCTAGGTAGCCTGCGGATTTTGCAACGGGGATTTCACCATGGCGCGCAAGAAAATCGCTCTTATTGGCGGAGGACAGATCGGTGGCACGCTCGCCCATCTCGTGGCGATTAAAGAGCTGGGCGATGTGGTGATCTTCGACATCGCCGAAGGCCTGCCCCAGGGCAAGGCGCTTGACCTGTCCCAGTCGGCCCCCGTTGATGGTTTCAATGCGAAGCTCAGCGGCACCAACAGTTACGCCGACATTGCCGGCGCTGATGTGGTGATCGTCACCGCCGGCGTGCCGCGCAAGCCCGGCATGAGCCGCGACGACCTGCTCGGCATCAATCTCAAGGTCATGGCGGCGGTGGGCGAAGGCATCAAGGCCAATTGCCCGAACGCCTTCGTGATCTGCATCACCAATCCCCTGGATGCGATGGTGTGGGCGCTGCAGAAATTCTCCGGCGTGCCCCATGCCAAGATCGTGGGCATGGCGGGCGTGCTGGACAGCGCGCGTTTCCGCCACTTCATCGCCGACGAACTGAATGTCAGCGTCGAAGACGTTTCGGCTTTCGTGCTGGGCGGCCATGGCGACACCATGGTGCCGATGCCGCGTTTTTCCACCGTGGCCGGCATCGCACTGCCCGAACTGGTCAAGATGGGCTGGATCAAGCAGGACCGCCTGGACCAGCTCGTGGACCGCACCCGCAATGGCGGCGCCGAGATTGTCGGCCTCCTCAAGACCGGTTCGGCCTATTACGCCCCCGCCACCTCGGCGGTCGCCATGGCCGAAAGCTATCTCAAGGACCAGAAGCGCGTGCTGCCCTGCGCTGTCCATGTGAATGGCGCTTATGGCATCACGGATCTCTATGTCGGCCTGCCGGTGGTGATCGGCGAGAAGGGCGTGGAGCGGATCCTGGAGCTGGATCTGACCGAGACCGAGAAGGCGGGGCTGACCAGCTCGTCTGGCGCCGTGCAGGGTCTGATCGACGCCTGCAAGAAGTTGGAACCCAGGCTGGCTTGATTTCTCAGCTTTAAGCCCCAGTTCATCGGGATATGAGACCCTGCGGCACGTCCGCCAAGGGTCTTGCGGCTTGTCATCTGCCAGGACCCTTGCGAGATATTGATGCCAATGACGATCATCGCGCTCGGGAGGGCGAAAACCATGGGTTTCCAGCGGCTTGCGCTGGTCTGGACGGCGGTCGCCCTGTTGGCGGTCAGCCTGATGGTGCTTGCCGTGGGGCTGGTCGCGCCGGCCCAGGCCCAGGGTCAACCCCAGGCCCCTGCCGCAGGCGCCACCCTGGTGATCCATGTCCAGAATGTCTCGCCCAAGGGCGGCATCCTGCGGCTGGGCCTGTATGACGAGGCGCGCTATCCCGACGACAAGTCCGCGCCGGTGGCCTTTGCCGATGTGAAGGCCGAAGCGGGCCGCACCACCGTCACCCTCAACAATATCGCGCCCGGCACCTACGCCATCCAGGCCTACCAAGACGCCAACAGCAATGATCGCATGGACACCAGCTGGATCGGCCTTCCGCTGGAGCCCTACGGTTTCTCGCGCAATGCCCGCCCAGTCCTGTCCAAGCCGGGCTTCGCTAGGACAAAGTTCGACGTCGCCGACGGCATGAATATGCATACCTTGCACCTGCAAAACGCCAGCTGATCGCGACGAAGTAACGTCTTTCCTTTCGGCGCCTGCGTGCTAAGGCACACAGGTCTCATGAGCGACACTCCCGCCAGCCCGTATCGTGACCGCGACCTCAATCTCTTTGTGGGTGCGCGCTTCCTTTCCACCCTCGCGATCCAGGTCCAGTCCGTTGCCATCGGCTGGCAGATCTATGAGATGGAGCGCACGCCGCTGGCGCTGGGCATGGTGGGGCTGTGCCAGTTCCTGCCCATGTTCCTCCTCACTCTGCCGGCGGGCGACATCACCGACCGTTTGAACCAGCGCCGCGTCTACAGCCTTTCCGCGGCGCTGCAGGCCGTGTGCAGCGCGCTGTTCCTGGCGCTGTCGCTGTTTCACACCCACAGCGCCTGGCCCTTTTTTATCGTGCTGGTCCTGTTCGGTGCGGCGCGCGGCTTTGCCGGACCGTCCGGCGCGTCGCTGCTGCCCTTCCTGGTGCCGCCGGAAAAGCTGGCCAAATCCATGGCCTTCAGTTCGTCTTTCTTCACCGCGGCGGTGATCTCTGGACCCGCACTGGGCGGGTTTCTTTATGCGCTGGGTCCGGTGCCGGTCTATGCGTTGTGCATTACCGGATTTCTGGGCGCGGGCCTGATCGTGGCGCGGCTGGGCGGGCGGCGTTTCAAGCCGGAAGCGACGGAAGCCTCGCGCTATGAGCGCGTTGCCGAAGGCGTGCGCTTTGTGCGCTCACGCCCCGTGGTGCTGGGCGCCATCAGCCTGGACCTGTTCGCGGTGCTGCTGGGCGGCGCCACGGCGCTGCTGCCCGTCTATGCGCGCGATATCCTGCATGTTGGCCCGGTGGGATTGGGCTTTCTGCGCTGCGCCCCGGCGGTGGGGGCTTTTTCCATGGCCTTCTATCTGACCCATTGGCCAATCCGCCGGCAGGTCGGGTCGAAGATGTTCGCCGCGGTGGCGATATTCGGTGTCGCCACCATCGTGTTCGGCCTGTCGAGCTGGTTTCCGCTGTCGCTAGTGGCGCTTTATGTCCTGGGCGCGTCCGACATGGTCAGCGTCAATATCCGCTCCTCGCTGATCCAGCTTTCCACGCCCGATACCATGCGCGGGCGCGTTTCCAGCGTCTCCATGCTGTTCATCGGTGCGTCGAACGAGCTGGGAGAATTTGAATCCGGCACCACCGCCGCATTGCTGGGCACGGTGCCCGCGGTGGTGGCGGGCGGCGTCGGCACCCTGCTGGTGGTGGGATTGTGGATGAAGTTTTTCCCGCCGTTACGTCAGGTGAACAGGTTCACCGACGTCGCGGTGGAGGTCCCGGCCTAGAAGCGACCCGACCTAGAAGCGATAGGACAGATGAAGCATGGCGCCGTCAGGCGCGGGCTCGATCTCGGAATAGACATTGTAGCGTTTCTGAAAACGCGTGGTGAGAAGCGAAGCATAACCCAGGGCCAGCGCCGAACTGGCCATGGTATCGTACCAGCGATGCTTGTTGGCCTGGACGCGGCTGTAGGACACGAACTGGCTGGCGGCAAAGGCCGGCAGGCCATATTGCCAGCCATAGCGCCGGAACAGGAATGACGATCCCGAGGCCGCCAGCGCCGTGGTGTCCGACGGGAAGGACTTGTAGTCGCTGCCATCGGGCCGGCGCGAGCGCACGATCTGCTTGAGCGCAAAGGCGGTGCCGACCGTGGCCAGGGTGGTGGCAGCCAGTTCGGCGGTTCCGGTCCAGTCCTGCTTGTAGGCGGTGATGCCCGCCGCGATCACCGGCAACGCGATGGCAATTCCGGTGCCTGCGGTGGTGATGGTCTTGTTTTCCTTTGCCGCCGCGCCTTGGGCGCTGAGACAGAGAAGGACTGCGGCAAGAACGGCGAAACGCATGGGCGAACCTTGGTTGATGTGCCGCTCTGAACGGCTCTGCGGTCAGGCCCGGACGTAAACGTCCACGCGATCGGCCGGCCCGGAATCATCGGCGCCGCCCATCGCCCGCACGTCGATACGGTCGGGCGATACGCCGTCGTTGATCAGCACCTGGCGGATGGCCAGCGCCCGCTTGAGCGACAGCCGGCGCGCGTCGGAACCCTTGTCGCCCTTGCCGCCGCCAAAGGCCTGCAGCTCGACGCGGCTGGAGGCGCGGGTCATGGCGCTGTTGAGATTGACGGCCAGGAACTTGATGGCGCCGAGCGCGCCATCGGCCGGCTCGGAGGCGTCCCGGGCGAACAAGATCACGCTGCGCTTGGTCAGGCCGGCCGTGTCGGGTGCGGGCGGTGTCCGGGGGGGCGGGGCCGGCCTAGGGGCGGACGGGGCGCCGCCGAACACATTGCTGAGATTGGGCGTGCCCAAAAAGGGATTGCTGCCGGATGCGGTGGGCGGTGGCGCGGCCTGAGGGCGCGGTGGCGGCGGCTCGGCGCTGGCCATGCGGACCGGGCGGGGCGTGGACCGTGCGATGCGCCGTGTGCCGGGCGGGTACAGGCTGACAGGCCCGCCGCGCTGGCCGGCATACAGCAGCTGCGGCACGACGCGGGAATATTCCCCGCCGGGATAAAGCAGGACGCCGCTGCTGCGGCCGGCCCCCGGATTGACCCGCACTTCCAGTCCGGTGGAGACGCCCTGCGCCACACCCGCGCCGAGGGACGCAAGCCAAAGACCAGCCGAGAGGCCCAGAAGGGACAAGGAACGCATGACGTCGACAGCTCAGGAAAGGTGCCCAAACGCAGCCTATCCGTAATCTAACACTTTGCAACCATTACCCAAATGCCGCACATTCTGGGCCGGTCAAGGGAGCCTTTACGCCAATGAAAACAAGAGCCGCCGTCGCCTATGCCGCCGGAAAGCCCCTGGTGATCGAGACGGTGGACCTGGAAGGCCCCCGGGCGGGGGAAGTGCTGGTCGAGATCAAGGCAAGTGGGGTCTGCCACACCGACGAATTCACCCGCTCCGGCGCCGATCCCGAAGGTCTTTTCCCGGCCATCTTCGGCCATGAGGGGGCGGGGATCGTGGTCGATATCGGCCCCGGCGTGACGTCTCTGAAAAAGGGCGACCATGTCATTCCGCTCTACACGCCTGAATGCCGTCAGTGCAAAAGCTGCAACTCGCACAAGACCAACCTGTGCACCTCCATCCGCGCCACCCAGGGACAAGGCGTGATGCCGGATGGCACGTCGCGTTTCTCGATCGGCGGGCAGAAGATCCATCACTATATGGGTTGCTCTACCTTCGCCAATCACACCGTGCTGCCGGAGATCGCGCTGGCGAAAATCCGCGAGGACGCGCCCTTCGACAAGGTTTGCTATATCGGCTGCGGCGTCACCACCGGCATCGGTGCGGTGATCAACACCGCCAAGGTCGAGCCCGGCGCCAATGTCGTGGTGTTTGGCCTGGGCGGCATCGGGCTGAACGTGATCCAGGGCGCCCGCATGGCCGGCGCCAACATGATCGTGGGTGTGGACATCAACCCGGCCCGTGAAACCTTGGCCCGCCAGTTCGGCATGACCCATTTTGTCAATCCCAAAGAAGTGCAGGGCGATGTCGTGCCCCATCTGGTTGAACTGACCAAGGGCGGCGCGGACTATTCTTTTGAATGTGTCGGCAATGTCGACCTGATGCGCCAGGCGCTGGAATGCACCCATCGCGGCTGGGGTGAAAGCATCATCATCGGCGTGGCGGGCGCGGGCCAGGAGATCAAGACCCGTCCCTTCCAGCTGGTGACGGGGCGGACATGGAAAGGCACCGCCTTTGGCGGCGTGCGCGGCCGTACCCAGGTGCCGCAGATCGTCGACTGGTACATGGAAGGAAAAATCTCCATCGATCCCCTGATCACCCACAAACTGCCGCTGGAACGCATCAACGAAGCCTTCGACCTGATGCATTCGGGCGAAAGCATTCGAACAGTTATCGAATTCTGATTATTTGTTGTTTGCGCGCGCAGCCGTTTGGCGGCACGTTAGCCGCCGACGGGGCACACAAGCCCTGCATGGGAGGCTTGATGCGCGTTCTTCTATCGGTAGTCGTGGCTGCGCTGTTTGTTTCGCCGGCATGGGCGCAATCGTCCATGGTCCCGCCGCCGTCGCCGCCCGGCATCGATGTGCCGGACTGGGCGTTGCCCAATTCGCCCACCCACAAGCAGATCGCGCCGCCGCAGGATTTCCACCGCGCCTCCGTCAGCTTCAACAAGCCGGTTGGCCAGTTCGAGAACAGCACCGATGTGGGCGGGCCGCTGGTGCCCAGCAGCGCCAGCTATGACGCGGCGAGCAAGACCTACACCATCAGCGCCGCCGGCTATAACATCTGGTACCAGCGCGACGAGTTTCATTTTCTCTGGAAGAAGATGAGCGGCGATGTCTCGCTGGCCGGCAGCGTGACGTGGCCCAATATGGACGATTTCCACGACCGCAAGGTGGCGCTGGTGATCCGCGACAGCCTGGACGACGACTCCCGCGAGATCGTCGCGGCCCAGCATGGTAACGGCATGGTCCATATCGCCTGGCGCGGTGAGAAGACCGGCCTGATGCGCGACATCGCCTTTCGCGCCGCTCGCCAGCCCACGCCCGGCACGGCGGAAAAGGGATCGCAGGCGCTGCATCCCGCCCGTTTCGGCATTGAGAAAAAGGGCGACCAGTTCCAGCTCTGGGTCAGCTGGCAGGGCGAGCCCATCCATCCCGAAGGCGCGCCGGTCACCTTCAAGACCAGCGGGCCTTTCTTTGTCGGGCTTGGCTTTACCTCGCACCTGCCGGCCACACCGCTGACCGCGAAGGTCACGGACGTGGTGGTGGAAAATGCGGCGGGAAAAGTGCGCTAGGCCGCGCCAATTTTCAGGCCGGTTTCACCGTCTTCAGCAGCTTGAGAAGCTGCGGGTGCAGGTTCTCGTTGGACGCCAGCACCGTGCCCTGGGTCAGCATCTCGGCACCGCCGCGCAGATCGCTGATCATGCCGCCCGCCTCGCGCACCAGCACGATACCTGCGGCGATGTCCCACGCCTGCAGACTGTGTTCCCAGAAGCCGTCGAAACGTCCTGCCGCGACATAGGCGAGATCGAGCGAGGCGGCACCAAAGCGGCGGATGCCCGCCGTCACATTCATCACTTCGGCCATCTCGGCGCCGGCGCGGGCATGGCCGTCCTTGCCCAGGAAGGGCAGGCCGGTGGCGATCACGGCCGGGGCCAGTTCCTTGCGCGCCGCGACCCGCAGGCGCTTGTTGTTGAGATAGGTGCCATGGCCCTTTTCGGCGGTGAAGAGATCGTCGGTGACGGGATTGTAGACCAGGCCCGCCACCATCTGGCCTTCGCGCTCCAGCCCGATGGAAATGGCGAAGTGCGGAATGCCGTGCATAAAATTGGTGGTGCCATCGATCGGATCGATGATGAAGCGGTGGGTGCCGTCGGCGCCCTTCACCGCGCCGCCTTCCTCGCCCAGAAAGCCATAACCGGGGCGGGCCTTGCTGAGTTCGTCGATCAGGATTTTTTCGGTGCGCTTGTCGGCGCTGGTGACGAAATCGGCCGGACCCTTCATCGAGATCTGCAGATTTTCCAGTTCGTTGAAATCGCGGATCAGCGGGCGGCCGGCCTTGCGGGCCGCGGCCACCATCACGTTCAGGGCGGGTGAGGAAAATGCCATGGTTTAATCAGCCCTGCGGACGTAGGAACCGTCTTCGGTGGACACGATGATCTTCTCGCCCGCCCCGATGAAAGGGGGTACCTGGAGTTTCAACCCGTTTTCCAGAACCGCGGTCTTGTAGGACGGCGCGGCGGTGCCGCCTTTCATCACCGGATCGGCTTCGGCGATGGTCAGGGTGACTTGAACCGGCAGCTTGATGCCGATGGGCTTGCTTTCATACATCTGCACCAGCGTCTTCATGCCGTCCTGCAGGAACACCGCCTGGTCGCCGACGAAATCGGTCGCCAGTTCGATCTGCTCGTAATTCTCCATGTCCATGAAGGTGAGCATGTCGTCCTTGGCGTAGAGGAACTGGAAGTCCTTCTTGTCGAGATGGATTTCCTCGACCATCTCCGATGAGCGAAAACGCTCGTTCAGCTTGGTGCCGGATTCGATGTCCTTGAGTTCAACTTGGTTGTAGGCGCCGCCCTTGCCGGGCTTCACCGACTGGCTCTTCACCGCCATCCACAAGCGGCCCTGATGTTCGATCATGGTGCCGGGGCGCACTTCATTGCCGGAAATCTTGGCCATAGTTCAACGCCTCCGTGGCGCGGGATGAGAGGTCTGCAGGTTCAAAGAGCGGGCGGGTGATAGCAGGCCGGGCGGCGCATTTCCAGCCGTCAGGCTTTTTTGGCTTTTTCAGCCTGCCTGACCTGTTCAAACAATGTGTTGAAGGCGCGCACCGCGGCTTCGGGACCCTGGGCATGGTCCCAGACTCCGGACGAGACGGCGAGGAAATCGGCCCCCGCTTCCACCAGCGCGGGCGCATTGTCCACCGTGATGCCGCCGATGGCGACGCAGGGCACCACCATCATCTCGCCCCACCATTCGAGGAGTTCGATGTCGGCCTGGGTCTTGGGCTCCTTGGTCTGGGTGGGGAAGAAGGCGCCGAAGGCGACATAGTCAGCGCCGGCTTCGCCCGCTTCCAGCGCGAGGTGGCGGCTGTCATGGCAGGTGACGCCGACAATGCCATTGGGCAGTGCCGCACGCGCTTCCGCGTAAGAGGCATCTTCCTGCCCGACATGCACGCCGTCGCAGCCCAGTTCGGCGGCGAGGTCGGGCCGGTCGTTGAGAATGAAGGCTGCGCCCTGCGCCTGCACGACGGGGCGCAGGATGTCGGCGGCGCGGCGGATCTCGTCGTCGCTGGCGTGTTTCAGGCGCAGCTGGAACGAGGCGACATCGCCGCCCGCCAGCGCGCCTTTCAGAACCTGCGCGAAATCATTCGGCGCGATCCGCGGCGGCGAAACCAGATAAAGCCTGCAGCCGCTCACGCGACCTTCTTTTCTGCGTCTTTGGTCCATTTGCCGGTGGCGGCCAGACTGTTCATCATGGCGCGATGGGCGAAGGCGGCCTGCGCCTTGGCGACATTCTCGGCCTTGCCGCTCCAGGCGGCCTGCGGCGCTGCCTGCAAGGCGCGGCCATAAGAGAAGGTCAGCGCCCAGGGCAGGTTGGGAAGCGCGTTCATCGCCGACAGATGCGCGGTGGCGTCTTCGTCCGACTGGCCGCCCGACAGGAAAGCAATGCCCGGCACGGCGCCCGGCACGCAACGCTTCAGCACCTTGATGGTGCGTTCTGCGACCTCTTCTACGGAGTTCTGTTTGGAGCACTTCTTGCCCGGCACGACCATGTTGGGCTTCAGGATGATGCCTTCCAGCTTCACATCGGCATAATACAGTTCCTGGAAGACTTCCTTCAGGATCCATTCGGTAACGCCTTCGCAGCGTGCAATCGTGTGGTCGCCGTCCATCAGCAGTTCCGGCTCGACGATCGGGACAATGCCGTTTTCCTGCGCCAGCGCGGCATAGCGCGCCAGGGCATGGGCGTTGGCATGGATGGCGTCATGGCTGGGATTGCCTTCGGCAATCTCGTAAACGCCGCGCCACTTGGCGAAGCGCGCGCCCAGCTTGTGATATTCGACAAAGCGTCCGCGCAGCCCGTCTAGGCCTTCGGTGATGGTCTCGTTCGGCGCGCCGGCCAGCGGCACGGCGCCCTTGTCCACTTTGATGCCGGGGGTGCTGCCGGCATCGGTGATCAGCTTGACCAGCGGCGTGCCGTCTTTGGCCTTTTGGCGGATGGTCTCGTCGAACAGGATGACGCCGCCGATATGCTGCTTCATCGCGGTGTCGGTGCGGAACAATAGCTCGCGATAGTCGCGGCGATTGTCTTCGCTATTCTCCACGCCGATCTTGTCGAAGCGCTTCTGGATGGTGCCGGTGGATTCGTCGGCGGCCAGGATGCCCTTGCCGGGCGCCACCATCTTTTTGGCGATTGCGTTCAGTTCGTCGAGATTCATGTCGCCCTCATTTGGCTGTCAGCGCTTCAACGCCCGGCAATTCCTTGCCTTCCAGCCATTCCAGAAATGCGCCACCGGCGGTGGAGACATAGGTAAAATCATCTTCGACACCGGCATGGGCCAGCGCCGCGACGGTATCACCGCCGCCCGCCACCGACAGAAGCTCGCCGGCCTTGGTCGCCTTGGCCACGGCTTTGGCGGCGGCGACGGTGCCCTGATCGAAGGGCGCGGTTTCGAAGGCTCCGAACGGTCCGTTCCACACCAGGGTGCGGGTGCCGTTCAGGCGGGTCTCGAATTCCTGGATGCTGGCGGGGCCGACATCCAGCACTATCTCGTCGTCGGCGATTTCGCGGGCGCTCACGATGCGGTGCGCCGCGCCGGCCTTGAATTCCTTGGCCACCACCACATCGGTTGGCAGCAGGATCGCCGCGCCGCTTTCGTTGGCCGCATGGATGATCTTGCGCGCCGTCTCCAGATGGTCCGGTTCGTACAGCGACTTGCCGACCGGGATACCCTGGGCGGCGAGGAAGGTGTTGGCCATGGCGCCGCCGATCACCAGCACCTCGACCCGCTTCACCAGATTTTCCAGCAGCGCGATCTTGGTCGAGACTTTCGCCCCGCCCACCACCGCCAGCAGGGGGCGTTCGGGATTGCCCAGCGCCTTTTGCAGATGGGTGAGTTCGGCCTGCATCGAGCGGCCGGCGGCATTGGGCAGCAACCGCGCCGCGCCATCGGTCGAAGCATGGGCGCGATGCGCGGCGGAAAAGGCGTCGTTGACGAAAATATCGCCCAGCGCCGCCAGCTGTTCGGCCATGGCACGGTCGTTTTCTTCCTCGCCCTTGTGGAAGCGGGTGTTCTCCAGCAGCAGCACGTCACCGTCCTTCAGGGCGGCGACAGCAGATTGTGCTTGGGGCCCAATACAATCCTCGGCGAAAGCGACCTTGCGGCCCACCGCGCGGGCCAGCGGCTCCACCAGCACCTTCAGCGACATGGACGGCACGACCTTGCCCTTGGGCCGGTCGAAATGGCTGAGCACGATCACGCGCCCGCCCGCTTCGGCCAATTCCTTGATGGTCGGCGCCTGGCGGGTGATACGGGTAGCGTCGGTGATCTTGCCGTCCGCGACCGGCACATTAAGGTCAGCGCGCACCAGCACGCGCTTGCCCTTCACGTTCAGGTCGTCGAGCGTGCGAAAATTATCCATTGGCGCCCCTTCGCTACGCGCTGTGCCATCTAGATCAGTTTGCCCATCGCCACGGCGGTGTCGGCCATGCGGTTGGAGAAGCCCCATTCATTGTCATACCAGGTCATGATTGAGACGAAGGTCCCGTCCATCACCTTGGTCTGGTCCAGGGCGAAGCTGGATGAAGCCGGATTGTGGTTGAAGTCCACCGAGACCAGCTTTTCATGCACCACGTCCAGGATGCCCTTCAGCGGACCCAGCGCGGCGCCCTTGATGGCGTCGTTGATTTCCTGAACGCTGGTGGCGCGCCTGGCGACAAATTTCAGGTCCACCAGCGAGACGTTCGGGGTTGGCACGCGCACCGACATGCCGTCCAGCTTGCCTTTCAGTTCCGGCAACACCAAGCCGACGGCCTTGGCGGCGCCGGTCGAGGTCGGGATCATGGACAGCGACGCGGCGCGGCCGCGATACAGATCCTTGTGCATCTGGTCTAGCGACGGCTGGTCGTTGGTGTAGCTGTGAATGGTGGTCATCATGCCGCGCTCGATGCCGACGGCATCGTTCAGCACCTTAGCCACCGGCACCAGGCAGTTGGTGGTGCAGGAGGCATTGGAGACGACCAAGTGGTCCTTGGTCAGCTTGTCGTGATTGACGCCATAGACGACCGTGAGGTCGGCATTGTCGCACGGCGCCGACACCAGCACGCGCTTGGCGCCGGCAGTCAGGTGCGCCGCGGCCTTTTCCTTCGAGGTGAAGATGCCGGTGCATTCCAGCGCGATGTCCACACCGAGTTCCTTGTGCGGCAGCTCGGCGGGATTCTTGATGCAGGTCACTTTGATCTTGTGACCGGCGGCGATCATGTATTCGCCGTCGACGCTGACCTGGGCCGGGAAACGGCCATGCACGCTGTCATAGCGCAGCAGATGGGCGTTGGTGTCCACCGGGCCCAGATCGTTGACGGCCACGACTTCGATGTCGCGGCGGCCCGATTCCACAATCGCCCGCAGCACCAGCCGTCCGATACGGCCGAAGCCATTGATTGCAACACGCAGCGCCATTTCAATTCTCCTGCACTAAATCTTGAGTAGCTTTTTCGCCGCGGTCACGGCGGCGTCGGCGGTAATGCCGAACTTGGCATAGACATCCTTGTAGGGGCCGCTGGCGCCGAAGCTGGTCATGCCGACAAAGGCGCCGCCATCCCCGAGAAGCTCGGAGCCGATATAACGGTCCCAGCCCTGGCGCGCGGCGGCTTCGATGGCGACCTTGATGGTGCCCGGGCCGAGCGTCTTTTTGCGATAGTCTTCCGGCTGCTCCTCGAACAAGGCCCAGCAGGGCATGGAGACGACGCGCGCGGCGATGCCTTCGGCGGCCAGCTTGGCGCGGGCTTCCATGGCGAGGCTGACTTCCGTGCCGGTGGCCAGGAATGTCACCTTGGCATTGGCATCGCCCGCCAGTTCATAGGCACCCTTGGCCGACAGATTTTCGGTGGTGTGGGTGTCGCGCAGGGTCGGCACATCCTGGCGCGAAAACGCGATCAGGCTGGGGCGGCGGTCATTCTTCAGCGCCAGGTCCCAGCATTCGGCGGTTTCCACGCCGTCGGCGGGGCGCATCACCAGCAAGGTGGGGATCGCGCGCAGCGCCGCCAGATGTTCGACCGGCTGATGGGTGGGACCGTCTTCACCGACGCCGATGGAATCGTGGGTCATCACGAACACGACGCGGATGCCCATCAGGGCGGCGAGGCGGATGGCGGGGCGGCAATAATCCGAGAACACCATGAAGGTGCCGCCATAGGGAATAATGCCGCCATGCAGCGCCATGCCGTTCATGGCAGCGGCCATGCCATGCTCGCGGATGCCGTAATGGATGTAGCGGCCGGCGAAATTGCCGGGCGTCACGCCGTCGATATTCTTGGTCTTGGTGTTGTTGGACGGCGTCAGGTCGGCCGAGCCGCCGATGGTGGCCTTGAGTTCGGCATTGATGACGTCCAGCGCCTTTTCGGACATCTTGCGGGTGCCGGCGCTGGGCTTTTCGGCCGACAGTTTTTCCTTCAGCGCCGTCAATGCCGTGCCAACCGAGGCCGGGATCACGCCGCTGATTGCTTCGTCGAAATCCTTGGCATGCTTGCTGGCGGATTTGCGCGCGGCCCAGGCCTTGTGTTCGGCGACGCCGTTCTTGCCGATGGCGCGCCACTGGTTCAGCACATCGTCCGGCACGATGAAGGGTTCGTATTCCCAGCCCAGTTCCTTGCGCGCGCCCGCCACAATCTCGGCGCCCGGCGCATCGCTATGCGCCTTCTGGGTGCCCTGGCGGCCCGGCATCCCGAAACCGATGATGGTGCGGCAGGCGATCATCACCGGGCCGTCGGCCTTCTGCGCTTTTTCCAGCGCGCGGGCGATGTCGGCGGCGTCATGGCCGTCGCAGCTGTCGACCGTCCAGCCCGCCGCCTGGAAGCGTTTGGACTGGTCGGTGGAGTCCGACAGGGCGAGTGCGCCGTCGATGGTGATGTTGTTGTCGTCCCACAACACGATCAGGTTGGAGAGCTTCAGATGCCCGGCCAGGCCGATGGCTTCGTGGCTGATGCCTTCCATCAGGTCGCCGTCCGAGGCGATGACATAGGTCTTGTGGCTGACCAGCTCGTCGCCGAAGCGGGCGTTCAGCAGCCGTTCGGCCAGCGCCATGCCGACGGCATTGGCAATGCCCTGGCCTAGGGGGCCGGTGGTCGTTTCGATGCCGGGCAGGTCGCCATGCTCTGGATGGCCGGCGGTGGGGCTGCCGACTTTGCGGAAATGCTTGAGGTCCTCGATGGTGACTTTGGGATAGCCGGTCAGCCAGAGCAGGGAATAGAGCAGCATCGAGCCATGGCCGCCCGACAGGACAAAGCGGTCGCGGTCGGCCCAGCCCGGGGCGGCGGCGTCGAACTTCAGAAAGCGGGAAAACAGCACCGTGGCGACATCGGCCATGCCCAGCGGCAGGCCGGGATGGCCCGATTTGGCGGTCTCGACCGCATCCAGGGACAAAATCCGGATGGCATTGGCAAGACGGCGAATTTGGGCCTGATCGGGCGCTGTCATAATGGGGTCTTTCAGCGGGAAAGTGAGGGTGCCTTAGCGAGCGCGCGCCACCCCCGTCAAGGGCCGGGGATATGCCGGAAACGCGCAGCGGTTGACCCGATTTCCGCCCAAGGCCTAAGGTCTTGCGGGAATTGAGCGATGAGGCCCTGATGAGCCGGCTGAAATTGGCGGAAGCGCGCTTCCGGACAGCCCTTGAAAGCATCGAAAATGCAGCGGGTGCGGTGGGCGAGAATCTTGACCAGGCCGCCAAGCTGCCCGAGCGCGTCGCCGAACTGGAAGCCGAGCGCGAGCGCCTGATGGCGCGCATTGCCGAACTGGAAGATGAAATCGCCGCTTTGTCCGGCCTGACCGAAGAAGTGGAAGGCCGGCTGGATGGCGCGATTGGCGAAATCCGCGCCGCGCTGGCGAGGTAGAGATCATGCCGCTGGTCAATGTCATGGTGAACGGACGCGCCTATACCATCGCCTGCGATGAGGGCGAGGAAGAGCATCTCAAGGGCCTCGCTGCCCAGGTCGATGCCAAGGCGCGCGAAGTGCTGGGTTCGGTCGGCCAGGTGGGCGATGCCCGCATGATGCTGATGGCGGCGCTGCTGATCGCAGACGAAAATCAGGAGATAACCGGCAAGCTCGGCACAGGTTCCGCGAGTGACGATGAGAGAAAAAATCTCCATTTGCGGGCGGAACAGGCCGAAAGTGACGCGGCCGATGTGCTGGAAAGCGCTGCCAAAAGACTTGAAGACATTGCAGCAAGGCTTGCGCACGCCTAAGTTAGAGGCGGACGGTCACTGTCTCGCGCGTCAGGTTGCGATGCCCAGGGGCCTTAATTGTACTCATCGGGAGTTGTTCCTGGCTGGAGCCGTGGTTCCGGACATACGATGCCCACCTGCACTTGCAGGCCCATGAGATCCGATACCAACGGCGAATACGGTACCGTCCACCTTCATTTTCAGGACTGTCATGGCCCGCGAATGCGGGCCACCCAGGTGATCCCATCCACAATCCCAAGACAGATCATCTTGACGCGCCGGCGTATCCTTCACCTGGTGGGCCATGACATCGCAGGAAAAATCCGAGCTTCGTTATATCGCGCGCGAAACGCGCAAGGCGCTGGCCGATGCCGGTTTCGCGCACGCGATTGCGCGCCATGCCGAAAGCCTGCCGATCGCGAAGGGCGCGATCATCGGCGGTTATCATGCCTTGCCCGAGGAAGCCGATCCGCATCTGCTGCTGGAGCGGCTGGTGGAAATGGGGTTTCCTATTGCCTTCCCGCGCGTGAGCGCCAAAGGCCAGCCGCTGGATTTCCACCGCGTGCCGGACGATGGCGTGCTGGCGCCCGGCGTCTTCGGCATTCATGAGCCGCTGGCCATATGGCCGCGCGTCACACCCGCTGTCCTGCTGGTGCCGCTGCTGGCCTTTGACGCATCCGGCCACCGGCTGGGCTATGGCGGCGGTTTCTATGACCGCACGCTTGCGCTGCTGGATGTCCCGGCCATCGGCATCGCCTATGCGGGGCAGGAAGCCGCCTCGATTCCGCACGAAGCGCATGATAGGACCCTCGACATGGTCCTTACCGAGCAGGGTATCAGGCATTTTTGATGAACATTCTTTTCCTGGGCGACGTTATCGGCAAACCGGGGCGCGACGTGGCGCATGCGGAACTGCCGCGCCTGCGCGACCGGCTAAAGCTCGATTTCGTCATCGCCAATGGCGAGAATGCGGCGGGCGGCTTCGGCCTGACCCGCGCCATCGCGGAAGAATTCTTCGGCCTGGGCATCGATGTGATTTCCACCGGCAATCACTGGGCCGACCAGAAGGAAATCCTCACTTATATCGATGGCGAGGACCGCATCCTGCGCCCGGCGAACTATCCCAAGGGCACGCCGGGTCGCGGCGCCAATCTTTATCAGATGCCCGCCGGCAGTATTCTGGTGGTGAATGTGATGGGCCGCGTTTTCATGGATGCGCTGGACGATCCGTTCGCGGCGGTGGACCGGGAGTTGAACGCCTGCCCGCTGGGCGAGGGCGCCGACGCCATTGTCGTCGATGTGCACGCAGAAGCCACGTCGGAGAAAATGGCGATGGGCCATTTCTGCGACAGCCGCGCCAGTCTTGTGGTGGGTACGCACCAGCATGTTCCGACCGGGGATGCGCAGATTTTTCCGGGCGGCACCGCGTATCAGACCGATGCCGGGGCCTGCGCCGATTATGATTCCGTGATCGGCATGGACAAGGCCGAGCCGCTGCAGCGCTTCACCCGCAAAATGTCCAGCCAGCGTTTTTCGCCCGCCACCGGCCCCGCCACGCTCTGCGGCGTCTTCGTGCAGACCGGGCCCAAGGGGCTTGCAACGCGGATCGAGCCGGTGCGCGTCGGTGGGCGATTGAAGCCATCGCTGCCCGAGCTTTAAGACTTCAAGCCGCGACCGCGTTGAGTGCGAGATCGGCGCTGTGCGCCTCGCCATCCAGCGTGGCGGCGACGCCGTGCACGGTGGCGGCGATACGCACAGCCGCCTGGATCTGTTCGGCGGAAAGACCGGCCTCGCGCAGGATTTTCTCATGGCTGTCGATGCAGACGCCGCAGCCATTGATGGCCGACACCGCCAGACACCAGAGTTCGAAATCCACCTTGTCGACGCCGGGCTTGGCGATGACGTTCATGCGCAGCCGCGCCGGCAGGGTCTTGTAGTCCGGCGCCGAGGCCAGATGGGTGAAGCGGTAATAGATATTGTTCATCGCCATGATGGCGGCGGCGGCGCGGGCGGCGGTCAGCGCCTCGGGCGACAGATGCGGCGCGAATTCGCTGAGAATGGCGCTGGTGACGGTGCGTTCGCGCGATGCCAGGGCGCAGGCGATGAAGGTGCCGGCGCGCTGCTGCTCTGTGAGCAGGCTCTCGCTCGCCAGTGAGGACAGGTTGAGCTTCAGGTCCTTGGCATATTCGGGCAGGGCGTTCTTCAGGGATTCGATCGACATCGCGAAATCTTTCAAAAAAGGCCCTCATCCTTTTGGGGATGAGGGCAAGCATGCTCCGCCGGGTCGGGGGAACAGGGGCGGAGCGTCGGTTCGTCAGTTCATTACGCTGCGGTCTTGATGACCTCTTCGCCCTTCTGCCAGTTGCAGGGGCAGAGCTCGTCGGTCTGCAGCGCATCCAGCACCCGCAGCACTTCGGCCGGATTGCGGCCGACGCTCATGTCGGTGACATAGACGAAGCGGATGCTGCCGTCGGGATCGACCAGGAAGGTGGCGCGCTTGGCGACACCGGCCTCGTCGTCAAGAATGCCCAGCGTCTTGGAAAGACGGCGGTTGGTGTCCGCCAGCATGGCGAAGGGCAGGGTCTTGAGGTCGGCATGGTTCTGGCGCCAGGCGAGGTGGACGAACTCGCTGTCGGTCGAGACGCCGTAGATGACGGTGTCGCGGTCCTCGAAATCGGACTTGAGCTTGCCAAAGCCGGCGATCTCGGTCGGGCAGACAAAGGTGAAGTCCTTCGGCCAGAAGAAGACCAGCTTCCACTTGCCCTTGTCGCTGTCCTGGTTGTAGGGCTTGAAAGCGGTATTCGGGTCGGTCGACACCACGCCCGTTACCGTGAAATCGGGAAATTTGTCGCCAATCGTCAGCATTTCTTACTCCAAAGCCGTTTTGTTGCGAGCAATACTTAGAAACATTCCAAAGTAATGTCAAGGCACAACTGCTCGCCTTCTGTCGCAGGGGCTGTCAGATTTTGGGCGGTGCGTTGGCCTGCTGGCGGGCCAGTTCGGCGTCGAAGTCTTTTTCCGCCTTGACGATAAAGCGGGGCAGTTCGCCGGAATCGATGAAGGGATTGGCCGCGCCCGGTTTCACCTTGGCCAGTTTTTCCTCCATCCCGAACTGTGCGCCGTGCGGCGCCAGGAAGATGTCGGCCTGCATCGTCTTCAGCCGCGCGAAGCTGGCGCGATAGGCCTGCACGATGCCGGGAAACTGCTTGTTGCCGACCAGCGGATTGCCCGCCACGCTGATGGAACAGAAGAACATCACCTTTCGCGTCGCATTGCCGTCGCGCAAATTCATCGTCCAGGTGGTGCAGCCCGGCGTGTGACCGGAGGTGACATTGGCGGTGAGGGTGACGCCGCCCAGCGACACCGTTCCACCATCCGCGACCACTTGGTCCACTTTCACCGGTATGGAATCGGCATTGGCCGCAGGACCAAAACTGATATGGCCGCTTTCCAGGATCGGCTTGTCCGCCGTGCTGGCAACCAGCCTGGCGCCGCTCACCTGCTTGAGCCGCGCCAAGCTGCCGGAATGGTCGAAATGGGCGTGACTGTTGAGCAGGATTTTCACGTCCGACAGTTTGAAGCCCAGCGCCTTGATATTGGCCTCGATCAGCGGCGCCGATTCCGGCAGCGCGCCGTCGGTGACGATATGGCCCTGTGGCGTCGTGATCAGGAAGGCGCTGACGCCGGCGGCGCCGACATAATAAATATTGCCGATCACGTGAAACGGCTTTTGCGGCTTGTTCCATTCCAGCCGCGTCTGGGCGAACGGATCGGGCGCGGCTTGTACGTCGCCGCAGGTCAGGACCAAGGCGGCGGCGAAAGCAAAGCGTTTCATGACACCACCGCCACGGCGATCAGGGGACGAAAGCGTTTGGCGGCCCGCCAGCCGGCCCAGATGAAAACGATCAGCACCAGCCCCTGCGTCGCACCGAACACCGGACCGCCGGGCGGATTGCCCGCCAGGGGCTGCAGCACCGGCACTTTCTGGAACAGCTGCACCACCAGGACAAAGACATTGAGATAGAGCGAGAACACCGCGCCGATCACATAGGTCAGTCGCCAGGGGCCGGTGAGATGCTTCACGTATAAGGCATGAAGCGTGGGCACCAGCGCCAGCAGCGCCACCACGCCCGTCGCCTGGGCCGGGGTCGGCGCATTGGCGGGCTGGAAGAAGACAAAGCCGGTGATGCTGGTCAAAAGCGTGGTGGCGAGGAAGACGCCGGTCTAGCCGCTGGACATGGCGTTTTTCAGCAGCTGGGCCAGGATCACCAGTCCGCTGGCGATAGCGATCAGGGTGATGGCGACATGGGTCAGGGTGAGGGCGTCGGTGCTCAGGCTGGTCACGGGACTCTCCTGCAATGAATTGGCCTGCAAATGCTGGAATGGAAATAGATGCTGAAAATCGCCGCTATCCTGCCCCCTGGCGGGCGGACTTGAAAAGAGGGGGGCGGGAACGGTATCTCAGCCCCCAACAGGGAAAATCGAAATGGCCGGTCACAGTCAGTTCAAGAACATCATGTTCCGCAAGGGCAAGCAGGACAAGGAGCGCTCCAAGCTCTTTGCCAAGCTGTCCCGCGAAATCACCGTCGCTGCCAAGCTGGGCATGCCCGATCCGGCGCACAATCCGCGCCTGCGCACCGCCATCCTCGCCGCCAAGACGGAGTCCATGCCCAAGGACAATATCCAGCGCGCCATCAACAAGGCGATCGGCGGCGATGCCGAGAATTACGACGAAATCCGCTATGAGGGCCGCGGCCCCGGCGGCGTGGCGCTGATCGTGGAAACCATGACGGACAACCGCAACCGCACTTCCGCCGACGTGCGCGCCGCATTCTCCAAATATGGCGGGGCGATGGGCGAAACCGGTTCGGTCAGTTTCATGTTCGACCATGTCGGCGTCATCACCTATCCGGCCGACAAGGGCAGCGAGGACGCCATGCTGGAAGCGGCACTCGATGCGGGCGCCGACGAATGCGTTTCCTCGCCAGAGAGCCACGAATTCCTCACCTCGATCGAGAATTTCGCCACCGTGCGCGACGCGCTGGAAGCCAAGCTGGGCGCACCGGCCTCGGCGGCCATCATCTGGCGGCCGCAGAACAATGTGGCGGTGGCCGATGACGCTGGCGAGACGCTGATGAAGCTGGTGGAAGTTCTGGACGACCATGACGATGTCCAGAACGTCTATGGCAATTACGAACTGTCCGACGCGCTGATGGCCAAGCTGGCCGGCTGATTTCGCGAGCCTGCGGTTCCTTGACGGAGCACGCCATCCCCGCCTAAACTGGGGCATCCCGACGATGGCAGGCGAGGGGACATAATCCGGGGGGGCCGCCATGAAAACCGCTATCGCGCTTGCTTCAACCTTTCTCGCGCTGATGACCGGCGCCGCCATGGCGCAGCCCGGGCGCGACGGCATACCGATGCGCGACGGCAGCACCATCATCAATGTCGGCGGCGGCTGCCTGGTGCAGTTTGGCCGGCGCAATGAACGCATCAACAATGCCCAGCGCTGCAGCGATAACGACCTGCGCGAAGCCGACGCCCGGATGGCGGGCGGCGGTGGTGGCCGCCCCGGATTTGGCGGCGAGTTCGGCGGCGGATTTGGCGGTGGCGCAGCTTTGCCATCCGGCTCCTGGGCGCAGAGCTGCCGCGCCGGCCAGATGCAGGGACAGGTTTTCCGCACCCAGTGCCGTGACGAGAGCGGCCGCTGGAACGTCACCGTGCTAGACATGCGCAATTGCCCCACCGGCAATGCGGAAAACTGCAACGGCTCGCTGGTCTGTCACTGAGCGAGGCGCCAAACCGGCGCAGTTAGCGCTTCGGGCGTCACGCCGGACGGAAAGCGCGGGCATGCGGGCAGAAAGAAGTTCCGCCCGCGCTTAATCTATTCGATAGTGGCGCCATGCATGGAATGTCGCCGCTGATCGCCATTCTCGTCGTGGGCCTTGG
Organism: Pseudomonadota bacterium; assembly: GCA_041192105.1. Lineage (GTDB taxonomy): Bacteria > Pseudomonadota > Alphaproteobacteria > Micropepsales > Micropepsaceae > Rhizomicrobium. Next base: position 50,065 of record JBEENS010000014.1, read on the forward strand.
CCTGGCCTTTATCATGGGCACCATCGCGCAGCGCCTGAAGCTGCCGCCCCTGGTCGGCTATCTGCTGGCCGGGGTCATGATCGGCCCGTTCACCCCCGGTTTCATCGCCGACACCAACCTGGCACTGCAACTCGCCGATGTCGGGGTGATCCTTTTGATGTTCGGCGTCGGCCTGCATTTCAAGCCGCGCGACCTGCTGGAGGTTAAAGGCATCGTCATCCCCGGCGCGGCCCTGCAGATGGCGGCCGTCACCGGGCTGGGCGTCGGCGCCAGCATGTTGCTGGGCTGGCCGCTGGCGCAGGGGCTGGTGTTCGGTCTCTGCCTGTCGGTCGCCTCCACCGTGGTGGTGATGCGCGCCTTGCAGGATCGCCGGTTGATGGAAACCAGACGCGGCAAGGTCGCCATCGGCTGGCTGGTGGTGCAGGACCTGCTGGTGGTGCTGGTGCTGGTGTTGCTGCCGCCCATCGCCGCCGTGCTGAAAGGCGGCGACATCAACATGATGGTCCTGGCCAAGAGTCTGGGCCTCACTTTCGGCAAGCTGGCGCTGTTCGCGGGCCTGATGCTGCTCGTCGGCCGGCGGGTCATTCCCGCCATGCTGCATTACATCGCCCATACCGGTAGCCGCGAGTTGTTCCGGCTTGCGGTCCTGTCGGTGGCGCTGGGCGTGGCGTTCGGCGCGGCGGTGCTGTTCGGCGTCTCCATCGCCTTGGGCGCCTTCTTCGCCGGCATGATCCTGGCGGGGTCGGCGCTGTCGCAGCGCGCGGCGGAAGAATCCCTGCCGCTGCGTGACGCCTTTGCGGTGCTGTTCTTTGTTTCGGTCGGCATGCTGTTCAACCCGCGCGTGGTGCTGAACGAACCGCTGGCGCTGGCCGCAACGTTCGGCATTGTCTTGGTGGGCGGCGCGGCCTGTTATCTGCTGCTGCGGCTGTTCGGGGTGAAAAGCACCAGCGCCGTCACCATTTCGATCAGCCTGGCGCAGATCGGCGAATTCTCTTTCATCCTGGCCGATCTCGGCATCGGGCTGGGCCTGCTGTCGGAAGCCGCGCGCGATCTCATACTGTGCGCCTCCATTCTCTCCATCCTGCTCAATCCGCTGCTGTTTGCGCTGGCGGCCAAGCGCGAAGCCTCGCCCAATGTCCCCCCGGCGCCGGATATGCCGCGCCCCGCGCCCGAGCCGACCCGGCTGACCGGCCATGCCGTGCTGGTGGGCTATGGCCGGGTCGGCAAGCTGATCGCCGACGGCATCAAGGGCACCATGCCGCTGCTGGTGGTGGAAGAAGGCGCGGTGGGTGATCCGGGCCTCGAACATATTCGGGGCAATGCCGCCAAGGACGATGTGCTGGCGGCGGCCAATTTGGGCGCGGCCAAGCTGCTGTTTGTCGCCATTCCCGAAGCCTTTGAGGCGGGCCAGATCGTGCAGCAGGCGCGCCGCGCCAATCCCGGATTACCCATCGTGGCGCGGGCCCATTTCGACGCCGAGGTCGACCATCTTCTGTCGCATGGCGCCAGCAAGGTGGTGATGGGCGAGCGGGAAATCGCACTGGCCATGCTGGATTTCGCCCAGAAACAGTAGCGAGCCAGTAGGAAATTCTCGAACATAAAGAGTACAAACGGGTCATGGGCGTGACGATTCGCATCCTTGGCCTGGATCCGGGCCTTTCGGCCATGGGCTGGGGGGTAATCGACGTTGAGGGCTCGCGCCTGGCCCATGTCGCCCATGGCGTGATCGTCACCAAGCCGGCTTTGGGTCTGGGCGCGCGGCTGCTGCTGCTGCACCGCGAACTGGCCGCCGTGATCGCTGAGCACACGCCATCCGCCATCGCGGTCGAGCAGGCCTTTGTGGCGCGCGATCCCAGCGCCGCGCTGAAACTGGGTCATGCCCGCGCCGTGGCGCTACTGGCGGGGGCGCAGGCCGGTCTCGATATCGCCGAATACGCGCCCAACCACATCAAGAAGTCCGTGGTGGGCGCGGGCCATGCCGGCAAGGAACAGGTAGCGTTCATGGTCAAGCGGCTGCTGCCCGCCTGCGGCGTGACGCAGGCCGACGCCGCTGACGCATTGGCCTGCGCCATTGCGCACGCGCATCTTTCCACCACCCGCGCCCGCATGATCCTTGTCGAAGAACCGCGCCGGCGCGTTGGAGGTGGCCCATGATCGGCAAGCTGACCGGTATCGTGGATTCCATCAGCGAGGAGGGCGTGATCCTGGATGTGAACGGCGTCGGCTATCTGGTGGGCTGCCCGTCTTCCACTTTGTCACGGCTGGCGGTGGGCGGTCCTGCATCGCTGATGGTCGAGATGAAAGTCAGCCAGGACGCCATCAAGCTTTACGGTTTTGCCTCCGCCGAGGAACGTGAATGGTTCCGGCTGTTGCAGACGGTGCAGAATGTCGGCAGCAAGGTGGCGCTGGCGGTGCTGTCCACTTTGTCACCGCGTGATCTCAGCCGCGCCCTGGCGCTGGGCGACAAGGCGATGATCGGCCGCGCGCCGGGCGTGGGACCGAAACTGGCTTTGCGCATCGCCACCGAACTCAAGGACAAGGCGGCTTCATTGATGTCTGGGGGGATGATGCTGGGCAGCGAAGAGGCGGGCGCGATTGCCATGGCCGCCGCGCCGCGTGGCCCCGAGGCCGATGCCGTATCGGCGCTGGTCCATCTGGGTTACAGCGATGCCCGCGCCGCTGAGGCGGTGGCCCGCGCCGCGCAGGCGCTGGGCGAACACACCGAAACGGGCGGCCTGATCCGTGAAGCCCTGAAGGGCATGGCGCGATGACCAAAGAAAGACTCGTCAAGCCCGAACGCAGCGACGACGACACGCTCGAGGTTTCGCTGCGCCCCAAGCGGCTGGCCGATTTCGTCGGCCAGCAACAGGCGCGCGAAAACCTCTCCGTCTTCATCGATGCCGCCAAGGCGCGCAGCGAAGCGCTGGATCATGTGCTGTTCTACGGCCCCCCGGGCCTGGGCAAGACCACCCTGGCCCAGATCGTGGCCCGCGAGCTGGGTGTCAATTTCCGCTCCACCAGCGGCCCGGTGTTGGCCAAGGCCGGCGATCTTGCCGCCATCCTGACCAACCTCGAGCCGCGCGATGTTCTGTTCATCGACGAGATCCATCGCCTCAGTCCGGCGGTGGAGGAAATTCTTTATCCGGCGATGGAGGATTACGAACTCGACCTGGTGATCGGCGAGGGGCCGTCGGCGCGGTCGGTGAAAATCCAGCTGGCGCCTTTCACGCTGGTGGGCGCCACCACCCGCTCCGGCCTGATTACCACGCCGCTGCGCGACCGTTTCGGCATTCCGGTGCGCTTGAATTTCTACACGCCCGACGAACTGCTTTCGATTGTCGAGCGCGGCGCCCGGGTGCTGGGTTTTGAACTGACCAAGGACGGCGCGCGCGAGATCGCTGCCCGTTCGCGCGGCACGCCGCGCATTTCGGGCCGCCTGCTGAAACGGGTGCGCGACTTCGCGGCTGTCGCAAAGCAGCCCAAGGTGGACGCCAAGATTGCCGATGCCGCCCTGACGCGCCTCGAGGTAGACGCGCGGGGCCTGGATGCCTTCGACCGCCGCTACCTGTCTCTGATTGCCGAGAATTTCGGCGGCGGGCCGGTGGGTATCGAGACCATCGCCGCCGCGCTGGGCGAGGCGCGTGATGCCATCGAGGAAATCGTCGAGCCCTATCTGATGCAGCAGGGTTTCGTGCAGCGCACCCCGCGCGGCCGGGTGCTGGCGGGGGCCGCCTATGGCCATCTTGGCCTTGCCGCGCCGCCCGGCGCCCAGACCGCCCTGTTTGCGAGCGACAGCAATGAATAAAGTGCTCAATGGCCTGGGCCATTTTGACGGCAAGGCCCATGTCCTGCCCATCAGCATTTATTACGAGGACACCGACCTGTCCGGCGTGGTCTATCACGCCAATTACCTGCGCTTCATGGAGCGGGGCCGCACCGAGTTCTTCCGCCTAGCGGGCATCTCCAAGATGGCGGGGCTGGAAGAGGATGAACCGACCGCCTGGGCCATCCGCTCCATCGCGGTGAAGTATCACCGTCCGGCGCGGCTGGACGATGCCGTGACGGTGCGCACCATCCTCACCGGCCTGTCAGGTGCGCGCATGCGCGCCACCCAGCGCGTGATGTGCGGCGATACGTTGCTGGTAGAGGGGCGGATCGAAGCCTGCATCACCACGTTAACGGGCAAGGCGCGCCGTTTGCCCAAAAACGTCGCCGAGACTCTTGCGCCTTTCGTAACCACAGAAGAAACTTGAACTTATTCGTCAAACTTCGGCCAAGATCGGGGGGCAATAGCTCCTGCTCACGTCGCCAAAAGGTTTTCAAATGACCACCAGATTCATTGCCGCTGCACTCGTCGCGATTCTGACATTGGCGTTCGACGCCCCCGGCTTTGCCCAGGCGCCCATCGCCGCCCCGGTCGGTCCCGCCGCCCAGACCCAGGCGCTGGATGCGCCGCCCGGCGTCACCAGCGTACCAGCCAGCGATGTCGCCAGCAGCTTCTCGGTCATTCCGATGTTCCTGCGCGCCGACATCATCGTCAAAGCTGTGATGATCCTGCTGCTGGCCGCCTCGCTCTGGTCCTGGACCATTATCTTCAACAAGCTGATGCTGCTGTCGAACCTCAAGCGCAAGGCGCGCCGCTTCGATAAGCTGTTCTGGTCGGGCCAGTCACTCGACGAGCTTTATCAGCAGTTCGCCTCCCACAACGATCATCCGATGGCGGCGATGTTCATCGCCGGCCTGCGCGAATGGCACCGCGCCTTTGAAAGCGGCACGCCGCGCGAATCCTCTTTGCCGGGCATCAAGGAGCGTATCGACAAGGCGATGAGCGTCACCATCCTGCGCGAGACCGACGGCATCGAAAAGCAGCTGGGATTGCTGGCCACCATCGGCTCGGTGTCGCCCTTTGTCGGCCTGTTCGGCACGGTATGGGGCATCATGAATTCCTTCGCGGCGATCGCGGCGCGTCATGACACGACCCTGGCCGTGGTGGCGCCGGGCATCGCCGAGGCGCTGTTCGCCACCGCCATGGGCCTTCTGGCCGCCATTCCCGCGGTTATCTTCTACAATCGTTTCGTGGCCGATATCGGCCGCTATGTGAACCAGCTGGATGCCTTCGCGGACGAATTTTCCGCCATCCTGTCGCGCCAGCTCGATGAAAAGGCGATGCGCTGATGGCAGCGGGCATCCAGCACACTTCGTCGCGCGGCCGTGGACGGATGCGCCGCCGCGCCATGGCGGAAATCAATGTCACGCCCTTTGTGGACGTGATGCTGGTGCTGCTGATCGTCTTCATGGTTACGGCGCCGCTGCTCACCGTCGGCGTGGCGGTGGATCTGCCCAAGACACGGGCGCCGGCGCTGGGGCAGGACCGCGAGCCGCTGTCCATCACGGTTCGCCGCGATGGCGTCATCTTCCTGCAGAAGGAACAGATTGCCCAGGCCGCGCTGGTCGACAAGCTCAAGGCCGTCGCCGCCAATGGCTACGATCAGCGTATCTTCGTGCGCGGCGATGATCGGGCTAATTACGGCAAGGTGATGGAAGTGATGGGGCTGCTGGCAGCCAGCGGCTTTACCCATATCGGACTGGTAACGGATGTCGTCAAGCAGCCCGACGCGCGCTAGGGCGGCGGCGACCGCCACCTACCGGCGCACCCACCCGACCACGGCGAGCGGACCGCGCTATGGCGTACTGGTTTCCGTTGCGTTTCACGCAGCGGTGGTGGCCGCCGCGCTTTTCACCTTTCAGCGCAATTTCGACATGCCGGACGACAGCAATGTCGTGCCGGTGGACCTGGTGACCATCGCCGATGTCACCAATGTCGCCGCCCAGGCGCCGCCCGCGCCGGAGCCGGAAAAACTCGATATCCCGGTACCCGCTCTAGAAGCGCCGCCCGAGCCGCAGCTGCAGGCGGTCGAGCCGGCGCCGGTGCCGCAGGTGCCCAAGTTCGATGTGAAGAAAGACCTGAAACCGGTCGAAAAACCGGTGGAGCCCAAAAAGACCGCGTCCGTGAATTTCGATGCCTTGCTCAACAAGCTGACCACGCCCGAAAAGCCGGTGAAGAGTGCCAAGCCTGCCGAGCGTGTTATCCCCGGCATCGGATCGGGCAATGCCATGACGGCCAATATTGCCGATGCGCTGAAAAGCCAGATCTATCGCTGCTGGTCGCCGCCCACTGGCGCCCCGGATGCCCGCGACCTGGTGGTGGATTACGCCCTTCGCCTCAACCCCGATGGCACGGTGGGCGGTTTGCAACTGACGCCGGGCACAGCGGCAACGGCCGCCGGCAACGCCTATACCCGCGCCGCAGCGGAAGCGGCCAGCCGGGCGATCTATCAGTGCCAGCCCTACAGGCTGCCGGCCGAGCGCTATAATGTTTGGCGGGAAATCAACCCCTTGCACTTCGATCCGCGTCAGATGATGGAACAATAGGGCGGCCAATGTCTTTGGAGATTGCGATGAAGAAATTCCTGATGGTTCTGGCCGCACTGGCGGCGCTGGCTTCCACGCCTGCGTTGGCGCAGTTGCGGGTTGATGTGACGCAGGGCAATGCCCAGCCGCTGCCCATCGCCATTCCCGATTTCGTCGGCGATCCCCAGGCCGGCGCCAATATCGCCGGCGTGGTGCGGGCCGATCTGGAACGCTCCGGCCTGTTCCGTCCGCTGGACCAGAAGGGCTTTGCCGAGCGCATCACCAATATCAATGCCGTGCCCAATTTCGGCAGCTGGCGCAGTATTACCGCCCAGGGCCTGGTGACCGGTCAGGTCACCCAGCAGCCCGATGGCCGCCTGCGGGTGGATTTCCGGCTGTGGGACGTTTACGGCGAAAGCCAGATGCTGGGCCTGCAATTTTTCACCACCCCGGAAAACTGGCGGCGCATTGCACACATGGTTTCGGACGCCATCTATGAGCGCATCACGGGCGAGAAGGGCTATTTCGATACCCGCATTGTCTTCATTTCCGAGACCGGCCCGGCGCTCAAGCGCGTCAAGCGGCTGGCGATCATGGATGAGGACGGCGCCAACCCGATTTTCCTCACCAATGGCAGCTATATGGTGCTGACCCCGCGCTTCAATCCGACGGCGCAGATGATCGCTTACATGTCGTATATCGCCACCAAGCCGCGCGTGTACCTGTTCGATATCGAGACCGGCAAGCAGGAGGTGCTGGGCAATTTCCCCAACATGACCTTCAGCCCGCGTTTTTCGCCCGACGGCAACAAGGTGGCGCTGACCCTGGAAACCGGCGGCAATTCCGACGTCTATGTGATGGATTTGCGCAGCCGCGCCGTCCAGCGCCTGACCAGCGATCCGGGCATCGATACCGCGCCGTCCTTTTCGCCGGACGGAAGGCAGATCGCGTTTGAGTCCGATCGCGGCGGCAGCCAGCAGGTCTATGTGATGAATGCGGACGGCTCCGGCCAGCGCCGCATTAGCTTCGGCCAGGGCAATAACGGTACGCCGGTCTGGTCGCCGCGCGGCGATCTTCTGGCCTTCACCAAGCAGCAGGGCAGCCGGTTCACCATCGGTGTGATGCGCACCGACGGCTCGGGCGAGCGTCTGATCTCCTCGGGCGGGCGCGATGAGGGCCCCACCTGGGCGCCCAATGGGCGTGTGCTGATGTATTCGCGCGGCCTGGGCGGTGGCGCGGGATCGCAGATTTGGTCGGTGGATGTTACCGGACGCAACCAGCGGCGCGTGCTGACGCCCGGATCGGCATCGGACCCGGCCTGGTCGCCCTTGATCCAGTAGGCCCCTTTTCCTAGGATAGGGTGATTTTGAACGCCTTTTTTTGGCTCTTTTTGCTGTTTAGTGCGTTTGGGGTTTGAGGTGCAATCTTAATTCTTTAGCGTGGGTGCCCGCACCGGTGGTCTGCGCTGCCAGGAGATTCCGTAATGATCCGATTTTCAACGTCCGTGAAATTTGCCTGCCTGTCGGCGGCTCTCGTGCTGGGCGCCTGCACCCATAAGCAGGAAGCGGTCACCACCGCGCCGCCGCCGGTGGCTGTCGCGCCGCCCCCCGCGTCCGCGCCCGTTACGTCCAGCATCATTCCGGGCAGCGCCGAAGACCTGCGCGTCAATGTCGGCGACACTGTCCGCTTCGCTCTGGACGAGTACAATGTCGAGGGAAGTGACAAGGCCCTGCTCGGCCGCCAGGCCGCCTGGCTGCAGCGTTATCCGGCAGTGCGTGTGACCGTCGAAGGTCATGCCGACGAACGCGGCACCCGCGAATACAATCTGGCGCTGGGCGCGCGCCGCGCCAATGCGGTGAAGGAATACCTGGTCAGCCAGGGCGTCTCCACCGGCCGGGTTGAAACCGTCTCCTACGGCAAGGAACGTCCTGTCTGCACCTCGTCCGATGAAGGCTGCTGGTCGCAGAATCGTCGCGGCGTCACCATCGTCAGCGGCGGCGCGAACTCCTGATTTGCGCATGTGAATAAAAAGGGGCGTGGGAAAATCCCGCGCCCCTTTTTTGCTTTAAAGCCCTGTTATAGGGAAAGACTCGTAGAAGGTCGCTCATGATGATCCAGCGCATCGCGGTTTCGGTACTGGCGATTTGTATCGCCCTCGGCCCTGTTCCCGCCAGCGCCCAGCTCTTTGGTCCCAGCGACGAGGAGAAGGCGGCGGTCAGGGCACATGAGGATGGCCAGGACAATGCCATCACCCAGGCCAATGACCGCATCCGGCAGCTGGAGGACCGCGTTCGCGGCCTGACCAGCAGCCTGTCCCAGGCGACCGGCACCAATGAGGAACTGGCGCACCAGATCCGCCAGCAGAACCAGAAGGTCGACGAGATTCAGAAGGACTTTGCCTATCGTCTCTGCACTTTGTCGGCGCAGCAGCTGGGCGCGGCCGATGCGATGAATTGCGCCGCGGGCGGTACCGCCTCGGTGGTACCCCAGTCTTACCCGCCGCAGGGCATGCGGGCCGGCGATCTATTGCCGCCGATTGACGCCACCGGTGGCAATTTCGATCCCCCGCCCATGCGCGGCCGTCCGCCGGGCACCCTGGGTACCCTGCCGGCCGGTCCCCGTGCGCCGACGCCGCTGAACGGTTCGCTGGCGGCGCCCGGCAACGCCGCCCAGTATGACGCGGCGATGAATCTGATGAGCCGCGCCCAATATACCGAAGCTGCCGCCGCCTTTCGCGGCTATGCCGACGCCAATCCCGACGACAGCGACCTGTCGCCCCAGGCGATCTATTGGGTGGCCAATATAAGTTTCCTGCAGCAGGATTATGCCAGCGCGGCGCGCACCTTTGCCGAGGTGATCAAGAAATATCCCAAGGCAACCCGCGCGTCGGACGCTATGTTCAAGCTGGCCCAGTCCTTCATGGCGATGGGCCAGAAATCGGAAGGCTGCACCACGCTTGGGCTCATCAGGACCAGATACCCCAACGCCTCGCCGCAAACCCTCGGCCAGGCCGCGACCTTGCGCAAAACGGCCTGCAGCAAGTAAGGCGGGCGCGACGCTCGAAGCGGCTTTCGCCGCTGCGATGGCGCAGCAGGACGGCCCCTTGGCCGTCGCCGTTTCGGGCGGCGGCGATTCCCTTGCCCTGATGCATTTGCTGTCGGCTTTTGCCAAGGCGCACAAACTGAAATCTCCCATTGTGCTGACGGTGGACCATGGGCTGCGCAAGACCTCCGGCAAGGAGGCGCGTCAAGTCGCTGCCTGGGCCAAAAAGGCGGGGCTGGCTGCGTATGTCCTGTCGTGGCGCGGCGCCAAACCGAAATCCGGAGTCGAGGCGGCAGCACGCGAGGCGCGCTACCGGCTGATGGGCGACTGGCTGGCCAGGCACAAGATCGCCGCCCTCTATGTCGGACATACAATCGACGACCAGGCGGAGACTTTTCTGCTGCGCCTGGCGCGCGGCAGCGGGCTGGACGGGCTGGCCGCGATGCGCGCGCGCGCGCCCTGGCCGGTGCCGGGATTTCCGCTTTTGTCGGTGGCGCGTCCGCTGCTGGGCATCACGCGCGGCGATCTGCGTGTGTATCTGACGGCGCTGGGCCAGGCCTGGCAGGACGATCCCATGAACGAGGACGCCGCGTTCGACCGGGTGAAAATCCGCAAGGCGCGCGGCGCCCTGGCCGATCTGGGGCTGACCCCTTCGCGCATCGCCGCTGCCGCGACCCATCTGGCCCGGGCCCGCGCCGCCCTGGAAACCGTCACCGAAGCGGTGCTGGCGCGCGCCGCGGGCAAGGGCCAGGCGGGTGTGCTGCTCGATCCGGCCGTGCTGGCGGCGGCGCCCCGCGAGGTCGGCCTCCGGGCCCTGGCGGCGATGTTGATGGCGGTATCAGGCCAGCCCTATCGCCCGCGATTCGACGCGCTGGAGCGGCTTTTCGACAAGGTGGTTGCGGGCAGTTTGGGCAAAGGCGCAACCTTGCATGGGTGTCACATTGGTCCCGCGTCCAAGGGGCAGGCGGAACTCGCCCTGCTGGTGCGGCCGGAAAATCCAAGGAAAACCGGCGGTTCCCTCAAAAACGGCAAAGTTGGCGCCTGAGGCGAAAGCGCCCAGCGTGTTGCGGGGCATCCTCAAAACTCTTAACGTTTTGATGGCTGGCAATGCGCTAGAAACGCCCTATCTAATACGGGGCGGCACCGCTGCCCGTTTATGGTCCCATGGACCTGCGCCGTGCGCGAAAGCGCCAGAATGTTTGGAAGGACGGCCTTTGAATAATCTGCGAAATCTGGCGCTCTGGATCGTCATCGCGTGGGATGACATCGTAGTAGTGTGGAAGCAGCACTCTAGCCTGCACGCGTCCCTCCTTC
>JBEENS010000015.1:0-60352 GCA_041192105.1 Pseudomonadota bacterium
GAAAGCGTCTCGGCCACCGGCGGCCCGTCGGTTACCATCAAGAGCCATCACAATGTCGGCGGCTTGCCGGACTTCATGAAACTGAAGCTGGTCGAGCCCTTGCGCGAACTCTTCAAGGACGAAGTGCGCGCTTTGGGCCGCGAGCTGGGCCTGCCGCCTGCCTTTGTCGGCCGCCATCCCTTTCCCGGGCCGGGCCTGGCCATCCGCATTCCCGGCGAGATCACCGACGAGAAACTGGAAATTCTGCGCAAGGCCGACGTCATCTATCTGGACGAAATCCGCAAGGCCGGCCTCTACGACAAGATCTGGCAGGCCTTTGCCGTGCTGCTGCCGGTCAAGACCGTGGGCGTGATGGGCGATGCCCGCACCTATGACCATGTCTGCGCCTTGCGCGCGGTCACGTCTTCCGACGGCATGACGGCGGATTACTATCCCTTCGAGCACAACTTCCTCGCCCGCACCGCCACCCGCATTGTCAACGAAGTGCGCGGCATCAACCGGGTGGTCTACGACATCACGTCGAAACCGCCTGGGACTATTGAGTGGGAGTGATCCGCGACCCGGCCTTTGGGCTGGGTCAAATCGATCCTGATGGATCGATTTGAGCGGATCACGCGCCGAGCTTGGGCGAGGCGTTGCGTCCGGCCCTGACGATCAAAGATCGCAAAGCGCACGAGGACGGCGTTTGCAGGCCGCCCTCTACGGCGCGATATCCGCGTGCAGATTTGCCTCCCGCTACCCGAACACCTGCCGCTGCACGAGACGGCTCGCACGAGCTTGAAAATGGCTCTGGCGGGGGTTGTTTTTCAATAGCGAGCCTTGCGAACCCCGACACCGTCCGCGCCAGCGGACAGTGTGTTTACTTTCTCCCTCCTTCTCTTACTCCTTCTCTTCCTCCTTCCTCCTCCCTCTGCAGCAACTTTTCCCCCCTTGTGGGGAACTGGTGGAGGACTGGTGGAGAAGCGCGCGCCATTGAACGGCCTGCGATGGGGAACAGGTAGGGGAATTGCCCAATCCGCTCGTGCGCAATACCTTCCCTCCATGTGCGGAAAATTCACGGCGATGGCGTCCTGGGCCGAGGTCGTGGCCTTCACCCAGCCGATGAGCAGCAAGCGGGCAGAGGCGAAGGCGGATGCCGACAAGGAAATCGCCTTCCGGGTGATGGCCAATGTTCCGGTAATCGTGCTCGACATCGTGGCCGAGGTGCGCCGCGTGGTGCCGATGCGCTGGGGGTTTCCGCATCCAAAAGACTGGCGCAGGCCGCAGCCCATCCATGCCCGCGCCGAAGGCATCGACACGACACAGGCCTTTGCCGACGCCTTCCGCGACGGCCAGCGCGGCATCGTGCTGGTCAAGACTTTCAACGAGGCGCCCGACATGGAAGGCCCCACCATCCAGCATACCATCACGCCGGGTGAAGAACCCGCCATCGGCATAGCGTTCGTGTGGCGGCGTTTCCAGTCTCCCGATCTGCCGGCGCCGATGCTGGCCGCCTGCATGGTGACGGTGGCCGTCAACAAGTTGATTGCGGCGCTGCCGACCGACCGCATGCCCGCCGTGCTGGATGCCGCCGACTGGGCGATCTGGCTGGCCGAGGAAGCGGCAACGCCGGAACGCATCAAAGCCTGCCTGAAAACCCAGGAAGGCCTGCGCTGGTCGATGGCAAGGGAAGAGCGGGCTGAAAAGGCCAGGCGCCCCAAGCCGATGGTGTCAGACCCGAAGGGGCTTTTTTAGGCACCGCGCAAAGGCGCATGGCGTTAACGGTTCGGGCCGTAAGCTTGTCCGTCCCAGCCGGGGATTCACACTGCGAGGCAAGATGCGCTTTACCCGACTGTTCGCTGCAGCATTTCTCATGACAAGTTCGTCCATGGCCGCTGCACAGTGTGTGGGCTACGCAGGCCCGGGCGGTCCCTGCTCCTACGGGCCAGGCGGCGGGCTTTCCTCTGGTCCGGGCGGCGGCCGTTACACCGGACCGGGCGGCGGAATGTCCACCGGCCCAGGCGGCGGACTTTCGACAGCGCCCGGCGGCGGCCTTTATGTCGGCCCGGGTGGCGCGCTTTCGACCCTTCCGAACAGTGGGCTTTCCTTTGGACCCGGCGGCGCATGTTCCTCCGCTCCCGGCGTCAATCTCGACCCATGGAACCGTCCCAACCCGAACTGCCAGTAATGGCAAGCGTTCTCCGCGCATCGGCCAGCCTGCAAAGACCATCCGGCAAACTCAGTTCAGCAGGCCTTGCCTGATGCACGGATCGAGATGAGAGCACTTCTCTTTCTCAGCCGCTTTTCAAGCCAATGCCAGGACCGGGCCTTCCAGCAGCGCCATCAGGTCGCCGAAATAGCCTTCCGAACGCGCCGGCATCGTGGGATCGGAGGTGATCGCCACCGCTAGCCCGCGCGCGGGATGGGCGGCGATGATCTGGCCGCCATAGCCGCGCGCGATGACAAAGCCGCTTTCGCTCAGGAACCAGCCATAGCCGTAATAGAGGCCCGAAAAAGGCGACTGGGTCCGGCGGGTCAGCGATGCGTCGATCCAGGCCTGCGAAATAACCTGCGCGCCGCCGAAGCGCCCCTTGTCGCGCATCAGCAGGGCGAGGCGCAGCATGGCGCGCGGCGTCAGCGCCATCTCGTTGCCGCCGAAATAGAAACCCTGCGGATCGCGCGTCCAGGCCGGCACGTCGATCTTCAGTGGCCCGCCCAGCCTTTCGCGCGCCAGCGCCAGCAGGCTCTTGCCGGTGGCGGTGGCAAGCGCCGCGCCCAGCACATGGGTGCTGCCGGTGGAATAGATCATGCGGCCGCCCGGCGTATCGATCATGGGGCGGCGCAGCGCATGGGCCACCCAGTTGCCCGATTGCACCCAACTGCCATACCCCGCGCCCGAAGTGCTTTCGAGGCCGCCGCGCAAGGTCACCAGATCTTCCATCGTGATCGCTGCCACGCCCTGTGTGGCCTTGGCCGGGATCAGCCTGGGTGCGACGACATTCAGGCCGTCGGTCACGCGCTTGATCTCGCCGCGCGCGATAGCGGTGCCGAGGATCAAAGCCACGACGCTTTTGGAACAGGACTTGATGTTGGCGGCGCGGTCCAGCCCCGGGCCGCGCGGCGCTTCCGCCACGATCACCTCATCGCCGCGCTGGACCAGGATGGCATGCAGCTGGTTCAACCTGCGTGCGGCGCGGCGCACGCCATCGCTCCCCTGGCCGAAGGCAGCCTGCGGCATGGCGGTGCCAGCGAGAAGGGCGGCGCAAACCCGCCGGCGGGACATGATGCGGGGGCCTCTTGCCATGTTGCATCCTACACGCGCGGGCGAGGCGTAATCATGGCGACACACCTGCCTCCCATTTAAGAATCAGCGACAGGCTGCGCCAACGCGCCTAGCCTTGCCCCGGGTGGACTCAAAACAGGAGTGGGCAATGACCCTGAAGCTGGTTGCGGAATTCATCGGAACGGCGTGGCTTGTGCTGGGCGGATGCGGGGCGGCGGTACTGGCCGCAGCCTTTCCCGAACTGGGCATCGGTTTTGTCGGCGTCTCTCTCGCTTTCGGCCTGACCGTGCTGACCATGGCCTTTGCCATCGGTCATGTTTCGGGCTGTCATCTCAATCCGGCGGTGTCGGTCGGGCTGTGGGCAGGCGGGCGTTTTCCCATCCGCGATCTTCCCGGCTATGTCGGCGCGCAGGTGGCGGGCGGCCTGTTCGGCGCGGCGGTGCTCTATGTCATCGCCAGCGGCGGACCCGGTTTCGATGTCGGCGCCGGTTTCGCCAGCAACGGCTATGGCGAACATTCGCCGGGCGGCTATTCGCTGATCGCCGCGCTGGTCTGCGAAGTGGCAATGACCTTCGCCTTCCTGTTCGTGATCCTGGGTTCGACCCATGGCCGGGCGCCAGCCGGTTTCGCGCCGATTTCCATCGGCCTGTGTCTGACATTGATCCACCTGATCTCGATCCCGGTGACCAACACCAGCGTCAACCCGGCGCGCAGCACCGGCCCGGCCATCTTCCAGGGCAGCTGGGCGATCGAGCAATTGTGGCTGTTCTGGCTGGCGCCGATCGCGGGCGCGGCCATCGCGGGCCTGGTCTACAAATGGCTGTCGCCCGACAAGCCGTGAGGCGCGCGCTTACGTCGCGTCGTGGAAGATGATGCCCAAGATGTGGCGCTGGCCGCTGTGCAGCCTGCTGACGCCATGGCGCATCGTCACGCGATAATCGCCGCGCGTACCCTTCACCGGGCGCTGGCTGACGGCAAAGACCAGGCCGTCGCCCGCGCCCAGCGGCGCCACGGCGGGGCGTGACTGCATGCGCGGCCGCTGTTCGGTCAGCACGAATTCGCCCCCGGTGAAATCGCGCGCGGGCTGTGACAACAGCACTGCCACCTGCAGCGGAAACACCTGCGCGCCATAGAGGTCCTGGTGCAGGCAATTGTAATCGCCGGGACCATAGCGCAGCAGCAGCGGGGTAGGGCGCGTCTGGCCCGCCGCATGGCAGCGGGCGATGAAGTCGGTATGGGTTTTGGGAAAACGTGTCTCCATCCCCATCCGCGCGTGCCACTGGTTAGCGATGGGGGCGAGGCGGGGATAAAGCGAAGTGCGCAGGGCGGCGACTGGTGGGGGTAGCGGATAGGAAAAATAGCGGTATTCGCTGCGCCCGAAACCGTGCCGCGCCATCACCACAGTGCTGCGAAAGGCTTCGTCCCGGCCGTACAGCGCCGCCATCGCGTCACAGGCGGGTTCAGACATCAGGCCAGGCAGCACCGCCCAGCCTTGTTCATCCAGTTCGGTGGCGATGCGGGTCCAGTCCTGATCTTTGGTCATGCGCAAAGGATAGCGCCTTCCGCCCGGCGCGCGCCTCCCATATCCTGCGTTTGAACTTTACCGAGGCTGGAATGACGACGCTGTATGGCATCAAGAATTGCGACACGATGAAAAAGGCCTGGACCTGGCTGGATTCCAAAAAGATCGCCTACAGCTTCCATGACTACAAAAAGGCGGGCATCGACAAACAGGTCCTGGAAGGCTGGGTGAAGAAGGTCGGCTGGGAAGTGCTGCTCAACCGCGCCGGCACCACCTTCAAGAAACTGCCCGATGCCGACAAGGACGGCATCACGCAGAAGAAGGCGATTGCCCTGATGCTGGCCCAGCCGTCGATGATCAAGCGCCCGGTGCTGGACGCCAAGGGCAAGCTGACCGTCGGCTTCAAGCCGGACGGCTACAAGAAACTGTTCGGCTGACTTGACCCATGACACGCTATGGCGCCGGTCATCAGGTCCGCCGGCCTTTGCATTGATTCGCCGCCATGGCAGCGTGACCACAAAGGAGAATTCTCATGCGCCTGATCGGAATGCTGAACTCGCCCTATGTGCGCCGCGTGGCGGTGTCGCTGAAGGTTCTGGGCCTGCCGTTCACACATGAGCCGGTGTCGGTGTTCCGGCACTTCGACCAGTTCACCGCCATCAACCCGGTGGTCAAGGCGCCCACATTCGTGACCGATGACGGCACGGTGCTGATGGATTCCACCCTGATCCTCATCCATGTCGAACGCATTGCGGGCCGCAGCCTGATGCCCGCCGAGACACCTGCGCATACGCGGGCGCTGCGCCAGGTCGGCCTGGCACTGGCGGCCAGCGACAAGAGCGTCGCCATCGTTTACGAGCGCAACCAGCGCCCGGAAGAAAAGCGGCATCAACCCTGGATGGACCGGGTCGGCGGGCAGATGCTGGCGGCATTGCGGGAGCTGGAAGGGGAAGTTTCCGACGACTGGTTCGCGGGCGATAACGTGATGCAGCCGGAAATCACCACGGCGATCGGCTGGCGTTTCATCCAGCACATGCTGCCCGACCTCGTGCCGGCGGGCGATTTCCCGCAGCTGGTGGCGCTGTCGGCGCGGACGGAAAAACGGCCGGCTTTCCGCGAGACCGACTACGGCTAAGGCGCGCGCCAGATGTGCCCGGTCAGGGCACTCCAGACCGGACGATCCAGGGGGGTGCCGCACTACTTTACTGCCTGCGGAACAACGCGGATGCGGAAAAACTGCGACATAGCGGTCCAATTGGGCTTTGCTACTAGGGCTAGACATGACGATTCGCGGGGCCAATTCATGCCTGTGAGCGGATGTTCAAGCCGCTTGAACGACCCGACCGCGAATTGTTGATTGCTCGCCCCGCGCGAAAAGCGCGCGCAGATCGCCACAGGGACCATGGAACAGGAAGCCTACCGCCACGTCCCCTACGACATCGACGTCGAGCAGGCTTTGCTGGGCGCGATCCTGACCGACAACCGGGCGATGGAGCGTGCCAGCGCGCTGGTCAAGTCCGAGCATTTCTACGATCCGCTGCATGCGCGCATCTTTGAAACCATGTCGCAGATGATCGAGCGCGGCGGCGTGGTGGTCACCCCGCTGACCCTGCATGCCACCATGAAGTCCGATCCCGGCGTGATCGAGACCGGCGGCCAGGCCTATTTCGACGCCTTGCGCGCTGCCGCCCCGGCCATTCCCAACGTCAAGGATTATGCCGGCATCCTGGCCGACCTCTATGTCCGCCGCAGCCTGATCCGCATCGGCGAGGATATCGTCAACACCGCTTATGACGCGCCCACCGAAAAGACCTCGAAGGACCAGATCGCCGAGGCCGAAAAGGCGCTCTATGCGGTGGCCGAGACCAACAAGTATGGCGAAGGCGCCATGGACTTCCACGAAGCGCTGCGCAAGGCCGTGGAATCCGCCGAAAAAGCCCATGCCCGTGGCGGGCGCATCTCCGGCGTCACTTCGGGTTTCACCGATATCGACAGCCTGCTGGGCGGCTTGCAGCCGTCCGACCTTCTGATCCTTGCGGGCCGTCCCGGCATGGGCAAGACGGCGCTGGGCACCAACATGGCCTTTCACGCCGCCCAGCAATATATGCGCGACCTGGAATCGGGCGCCGAGTATCCCAGCGGCGCGCCGGTGCTGTTTTTCAGCCTGGAAATGGCGGCGCAGCAGCTCTCGGCGCGTATTCTCTCCGAGCAGTCCGAGCTGGAAATGTGGAAGATCCGCAACGGCAAGTTCAGCGAAAGCGAATGGGAGAAGTTCGTTCTCACCATGCAGGACCTGTCATCGCTGCCGCTTTACATCGACGATAGCGGCGGCATCTCCATCGCCCAGATCGCGGCCCGCGCCCGCCGCCTCAAGCGTGAAAAGAATATCGGCCTGATCATCATCGATTATCTGCAACTGGTCGAGCCGTCGCGCCGTCACGAGAACCGGGTGCAGGAAATCACCGAAGTCACCAAGGGCCTCAAGACCCTAGCCAAGGAACTCAACGTGCCGGTGCTGGCGCTGTCGCAGCTGTCGCGCGGCGTCGATGCCCGCGACGACAAGCGCCCGGTGCTGTCGGACCTGCGCGAATCCGGCTCCATCGAGCAGGACGCCGACGTGGTGATGTTCGTCTATCGCGAGGAATATTACCTCAAGTCACGCGAGCCCGAGCCGGGCAGCGCCGAGCATGCCAAATGGATGGAAAAGCTGGAGCGCGCGACCAACCGCGCCGAAGTGCTGGTGGAAAAGCACCGTCACGGCGCCACCCGCAACATCGACCTGGTGTTCGAAGGCATGTACACGCGCTTCAGCAACATGGCCCATGACGGCCCGCCGCGTTAAGAGCCTCGCTGATCAGTCGGCGGTTTTCATCGCCACGAATTTCGCGCCGCGCCGTATCGCTAGGAACTGGTGCGGCAGCAGCCGCAGGTCATAGGCGAAACGCACCACTTCGCGCCGGATATAGGTCCAGCTCAGCCGGCGCAGCGGGGCGCGCGTGCCGTCTATGTCGGATTTTTCGCCGACGAATTCCTTCTGGCGCGCGATGGCCGGCACCAGTTGCCAGGGCGCCAGCGAAATGAACATCGCTGAGTTGTTGGGATTGAACAGCAGGTGATCCACCGGCAGGTTGAAGCGGCTCTCGCCCAGCAGGGCCTGGGCCGCGCCGCGCGACAGGATATAGGCGGCGGCCCCGGTATGGCGCGACAGCATCGCGCCCATGGCAAAATCCTCGCCGCGCGCCGTCGCGGCTTGCCGCGGAGGCGCCATCGAAAGAGCGCGAAGGTTCGCCAGCAGCACGCGCTGGCCGGGCGGGCCGTAATGCTCCAGCTTGATGACTTCAGCGCCTGCCGGAATCCAGCTGTCGCTGGTCAGCAAGGCGCCCGCCGACGACGAGAGCCGAACATCGTCTTCCAGGAACACGGCATGGGCATCGCCGCTGGCGACAAATATTTCCCAGGCGCGGCGGTGGGACAGAAGGCAGCATTTGTCGCCGCGCGGAATCTCGCCCAGGGGGCCGCCCCCTTTCACATCATTTGGCGCAAACCATCGATCCACCGTGCCGGCATCCGCCGCGGCGGCGTCCACCGCCTCGACCCGCGTCAGGGTCAGCCCCATGGCCTCGCCCTGCATCGCCGCCAGCCGGTCGGGGCGCCGCGCCAGGTTGATCAGATAAATCCGCATGGTGCTGGCGTTAGCATTTTCGCCTCTTTTCCGCCATCACAGCCGGTTCCAGCCCTGTTTTGCCCCCTGTCCGGCTCCTATATGGTGGGGCTGCGGGGAAGTGCTTTGCGACGGATAGTGACTTTTGGCCATCGATAATCACGCCCCTGCATCTTTGGCGCATCCGTTCCTGCGTCCGGGCGGCGATCTCGCCGAGCTCAAGCGCACCAATGCGGGCCGGGCCACCTCATGGGCCATGGTCGCGGCGCTGCATGTGCTTCTCTTCACCGTGCTGGTGATTTCCATCCGGCCCTTCAGCGAGCGCAACCGTCCGGTGATCGAAACCCTGCTGATGCTGCCGTCGCTGGGCAACAATCCCAACGCGCCGCCGCTGCGCACCATCAATCCGGATATCGAGAACAGCGCGCCGCCGCTGTACACCACGGCCCCCATCACCATTCCCAAGCCGATCGTGACGCCCGACAGCACCGGCCGGGAGGCAACGCCGGGCGACATATTGAGCGCGGTGGGCCGCGAACTGGCCTGCAGCGCCGGCAGCTGGGAGCATTTGAGCCGCGCCGAGCGCGATATCTGCGGCGGCCAGCCCTGGCGCGGCATGCGCATGCCCAACGGCTCGCTGGTGATGGTGCCGGCCTCGCAGCTGCCGCGCCTGCGCGATCCCGATCCCGACGAAGGCATCCGGGTCACCGGCAGCCAACAGATGCAGCGCGACATCCAGACCGGCCGCAATCCGGCTCTGAATGGCTGCCCCATCCTGCAGCACACGCCTTGCCTGAACCCGTCCATGGGGCAGGGTGGCATCAATATCCTGGGAGGGAATTAGTGGACGCGCGCGCCGCTCGCCGCCATCCTGCGCCCATGAGCGCCGGGACCATGGGGGAGGATTTCGAAGCCGCGCGGCTGACCGTGCGCCTTGGCGCCATCGCCGCCAATTATCGCACCTATTGCCGCATGACCGGGCCTTGCGCGGTGGCCGCCGTGGTCAAGGCCGATGCCTATGGCCTGGGCGCCAGCGCCGTCGCGCCGGCCTTGGCGCAGGCCGGCTGCGATTCCTTTTTTGTGGCGCGGCTGGCCGAAGGCATCGCCCTGCGCAAGATCCTGCCGCAGGCCCGCATCTTTGTGCTGGACGGGGCGCAGCCCGACGCGGTGCCCGCGCTTCTGACCCATCGCCTGACCCCCGCTTTGAACAGCCTGGCCGAGATCGCTGCCTGGGGCGCGGCAGCCGCATCCGCCCGCACCAGCCTGGATGCCGTGATCCATGTCGATACCGGGATGAACCGGCTGGGCCTGCCGCCCGACGAACTGGCGATCCTGTCGGGCGAAAGCGCGCACCGTCTGGCCGGACTGAATATCGTGCTGGTGATGAGCCACCTGGCCTGCGCCGACGAGGCCAGCCCGATGAACGCCCAGCAGCTGTCACGCTTTCGCAATGCGCTGGCGATGCTGCCGCCCGCGCCCGCCAGCCTGGTCGCCAGCCATGGCGCCATGCTGGGCATGGAATATCATTTCGACCTGGTGCGGCCGGGCGTGGCGCTGTACGGCGCCAACCCGCAACCCGATTCCGAGAAGAGGGGTGCACAAAATTTGATGCAGACGGCGGCGGTCCTGACCGGAAAAGTGCTGCAGGTCCGCCGAATTGACTCGGGCGACAGCGTTGGCTACGCAGCCACGTTCCGCGCAAAAAGGCCCACCATGCTCGCCACCGTGGCGCTCGGATATGCCGACGGCCTCCCGCGCACCCTTTCCAGCAAGGGGTCCGCGGCGATCCATGGCGCGCGCGCGGCGATTGTGGGCCGCGTGTCGATGGACATGCTCACCCTGGACGTCACCGGCCTGGCCGTGAACCCCGGCGATGCGGCGGAGCTGCTGGGCGATACCATCGCGCTAGGTGAAGTCGCGGCGAATGCCTGCACCAACGAATATGAAATTCTCACCCGGCTGCGCCGCATGCCGAAGGTTTACGAAGCAGGCAAAGACTCATGAATCCGTTTGCTCCCATAGGCCGGTCCACTATGACCTTGCTGGCCCATATCGGCCGGCTGTCCATGTTCACCGGCACGGCATTGGCCGCCATCGTCGCGCCGCCCATCTATTGGCGCCTGATCGGCCAGCAGATCATGCGCATCGGTTATTACTCCTTGCCGGTGGTGGGCCTGACGGCGTTCTTCACCGGCGGCGCGCTGGCACTGCAGATCTATCTGGGCGGCAACCGCTATGGCGCCGAAGCCATCGTGCCGCAGATCGTGGTGCTGGGCATCACGCGCGAACTGGGGCCGGTGATCGCGGGCCTGATGGTGGCAGGCAGGGTCGCCGCCGCCATCGCCGCCGAGATCGGCACCATGAAAGTGACCGAGCAGATCGACGCCCTGACCACGCTGGCCACCAATCCCATCAAGTATCTGGTGGTGCCGCGCCTGATCGCCGCCGTGCTGTGCATGCCGGTGCTGGTCGGCATCGCCGACTCCATCGGCGTGTTCGGCGGCTATGTCGTGGCCACCCAGAGCCTGGGCTTTTCCGGCGGCATCTATCTCAAGAACACGGTGGACTTCGCCACCCAGCAGGACATCGTCTCCGGCCTGATCAAGGCGGCCGCCTTCGGCTTCATCATCGCGCTGATGGGCTGCTACAACGGCTTCAATTCCAAGGGCGGGGCGCAGGGCGTCGGCAATGCCACCACCGCAGCGGTGGTGTCCTCCTCGATACTGATCCTGGCCGCCAATTACCTTCTCACCACTCTGCTGTTCTCCAAATGACGCCAAAAATCCAACTGATCGGCGTCAAGAAGCGCTTCGGCTCCAAGGTGGTGCTGGATGGCGTCGACCTGACCATCGAGCCGCGTTCGTCGCTGGTGATCATCGGCGGCTCGGGCACCGGCAAGTCGGTTACCATCAAGTCCATCCTGGGCATTATCCGCCCGGACGAGGGCACCATCCTGGTGGATGGCGAGGACATCACCCATATCAACGGCGCGGCGCGCGACAGGGTGATGCGCAAGTTCGGCATGTTGTTCCAGGGTGGGGCGCTGTTCGACTCTTTGCCGGTCTGGGAAAATGTCGCCTTCGGTTTGATCCAGGGTCGTGGCATGGCGCGCAAACAGGCGCGCGACATCGCCATGGAAAAACTGGCCAAGGTCGGGCTCACCGCCGATGTCGGCGACCTGTTCCCGGTCGAGCTGTCGGGCGGCATGCAGAAGCGCGTCGGCCTCGCCCGCGCCATCGCCGCCGATCCGGAAATCATTTTCTTCGACGAGCCCACCACCGGCCTGGACCCGATCATGGGCGACATCATCAACGACCTGATCGTCTCCACGGTGAAAGACGTCGGCGCCACGACGCTGTCCATCACCCATGACATGGCCTCGGCCCGCAAAATCTCCGACCGCATCGCCATGCTCTATGGCGGCAAGATCATCTGGCAGGGCCCCACCGGCGAGGTTGACCGCAGCGGCAATCGCTATGTCGATCAGTTCATCCATGGCCGGGCCGAAGGCCCGATCAAGATGGCGGTGAAGGCGTAGCCCTCTTGTCATGGCCCGCCGGCGTGCGGGCCACCCAACCACCTTTCGTCATGGCCCGCTTTATGCGGGCCATCCAGTTTTCTGCTAAGAACAAACTGGATGGCCCGGACCAGCCGGGCCATGACGGTTGCGTGTTGCTGGCTTGAGCGAGCGGCTGGACCGGCGGGAGACGTTGTGAAGTGGGCCTGATCCGGAATTTCCGCATTCGTCGCGCCGCCAAACGCTATGCGGCCGAGTTGCGTCCCACGCTGGTGGTGATTCTGGGCGAGCACAAATTCTACACCACCTGCCAGATCAAATCGGTGGCGGAAGACCTGTGTCTCAACATGAACTATCTGGTACTGGGCTATGCCTGTTTCCTGCCCCAGGACCGCTTCGCCACCGAGAAGGAAGGCTTGCGGGTGAAACTGAGTTACCAACAGGCCCGCCATGTCATGGCGCGCTATCTGCCCACAAGCCAAATGGCCCCGGAAAACTGAGGTTTTTCCGCAGGTGTTGACCGCTGTGCTAAACTCGAATCATGGCGAAATCCTCCCCCACCTACGCCTGCCAGTCCTGCGGCGCGACCACGCCCAAATGGTCGGGCAAGTGCGAATCCTGCGGCGGCTGGAACACGATTACCGAAGAAGGCATCGCGCCGCCCCTGGGCAGCGGAGCGGCCCGGCGATCAAAAGGCCGCCGCATTACCCTGGAAGACCTCAAGACAGAGGACGCCCCGCCGGCGCGCCGTCCCACCGGCATCAATGAATTCGACCGCGTCACCGGCGGCGGGCTGGTGCCGGGCTCCGCGCTGCTGGTCGGCGGCGATCCGGGGATCGGAAAATCCACCATCATTCTTCAGGCGCTAGGCCAGTACGCCAACAATGGCGGCCATGCCATCTACATCTCTGGCGAAGAGGCGATGGCGCAGGTGCGCATGCGCGCCGCCCGCATGGGGCTGGCCGATGCGCCGCTGATGCTGGGCGCCGCCACCTGTGTCGAAGATATTCTCGCCACCCTGGAAGCGGGCAAGCCGCCGGGCATTGTCGCCATCGATTCCATCCAGACCTTGTGGACCGGCGCGCTGGACGCGGCGCCTGGCACCATCGCCCAGGTGCGCACGGCGTCGTTCGACCTGGTGCGCTATGCCAAGGCGTCGGGCGCGGCGCTGCTGCTGGTCGGCCATGTCACCAAGGATGGTCAGATCGCCGGCCCCAAGGCGGTCGAGCATCTGGTGGATGCGGTGCTCTATTTCGAAGGCGAGCGCGGCCATCATTTCCGGGTGCTGCGCGCGGTGAAGAACCGCTTCGGCGCCACCGACGAGATCGGCGTGTTCGAGATGACCGGCAAGGGCCTGGCCGAGGTCGCCAATCCGTCGGCGCTGTTCCTGGGCGACCGCAAATCGGTTTCCCCCGGCACGGCGGTGTTCGCGGGCCTCGAAGGCACGCGGCCCTTGTTGTGCGAAATCCAGGCGCTGGTTTCGCCCACCTCCTACGGCACCCCGCGCCGCGCCGTGGTGGGCTGGGATACCGGGCGTCTGGCGATGATCCTGGCGGTGCTGGATGCCCGCGCCGGGGTTGGAATCGGGGCGTCGGATGTCTATCTGAACGTCGCGGGCGGATTGAAGATCGGCGAGCCCGCGGCCGACCTGGCGGCCGCCGCCGCGCTGGTTTCATCCTTTGGTGGAGAGCCCTTGCCGCGCGACACGGTATTTTTCGGCGAGATTTCCCTGTCCGGCGACATCCGCCCGGTGCCGCAGGCCGAAAGCCGCCTGAAAGAAGCCGCCAAGCTGGGTTTCAAGAATGCCTTCGTGCCCGCCGGAACCCGGGCCGAGGTTTCCGGCATGGCGTTAACGGAGATTACCAGCGTCGCCGAACTGCTGAGATTTGCGCCTGAGCCCACGCCCCCCCGAGCGCAATCGAGAAAAGAGCCCGCGCAATGAGTGGGCGCTTTTGCGAAGATTGCGCGAAAATCGACTCAACAGGTGGTAAAGTCGAATCATGAGCCTGTCGGTCACCTTCCTCGACTGTCTGATCGTTCTGGTCATTATCGTGTCGGCGGGTTATGCCGCCTGGCGCGGTTTCCTTTGGGAAACCCTGACCATCTTCGAATGGGTGGCGGCGGCCCTTGCCTGCCTATATTTCGGCCCCTATTTGATCCCCATGATGCGCTCCCTGGTGAACCAGCCCTGGCTGGCCTCGGTGCTGGCCTATGCGGCGGTGTTCCTGACGGTGTTCATCCCCCTGGCCTTCATGAGCCACCGTTTCAGCGAAAGCGTGAGAAACTCGCCCATCGGTCCCCTGGACCGGGCGGCGGGCGTTGCCTTCGGGGTGGTGCGCGGACTGGTGATCGTGGGCCTGGCCTATCTCGCCTTTACCTATTTCGTCCCCATCCGCCAGCAGCCCCGCTGGCTGACCGAGGCGGAACTTCTGCCCATGGTCCAGAGCACATCCCAGGTGCTGCTGTCGGTGGTGCCCGATGCCCCCGCCGATTACCCCTATACCCCTGTCCGCCGCGACGAAGTGCGCCAGGCGCCGGCGCCCCGGGCGTCTGACATGTCTGGCCGTTCTGACCCCATGGCAGACCTGATCCGCAACAATGGCAGTGCTAACCGTGTTTATCCTGCCGCGCCGGCGCCGGTGCAGCAGAAGAGCGCAGCCCCGGCCACGAAATCCTATGGCGCCAATGACCGCCAGCGGCTAGACAAGCTCATAGAGACCGGCGGAAGCGGTAATCGATGACCGGCCCCATGATTAGCAAACAAGATCACATCTGGGACGACGACGCGCTGCACGAGGAGTGCGGCGTGTTCGGCATTTTCGACCATGCCGATTCCGGCGCGCTGTCGGTGCTGGGCCTGCACGCGCTTCAGCATCGCGGCCAGGAAGCGGCCGGCATCGTCACCTATGACGAAGGCCATTTCATTGCCGAGCGGCATTCCGGCCTGGTGGGCGATGCCTTCGGCCGCAATTCCCAGGCCGCCCGGAACCTGAAAGGCCGCTTCGCCATCGGCCACAACCGCTATTCCACCGCTGGCGGCAGCCGCGCCAGCAACATCCAGCCCCTGTTCGCCGACCTGGCCGGCGGCGGCCTCGCCATCGCCCATAACGGCAATCTCACCAACGCCCATACGCTGCGCACCGATCTGGTGGCGCAGGGCGCGATCTTCCATTCCACCTCCGACACCGAAACCATCATCCACCTGACCGCGCGCAGCCCCAAGGCCCGCATCGTGGACAAGCTGATCGATGCCCTGTGCCAGGTGCAGGGCGCTTATTCTCTGGTGGCGCTGACCTCCAAGAAACTGATCGGCGTGCGCGATCCCAACGGCGTGCGGCCGCTGGTGATGGGCCAACTCGACGGCGCCACCATCTTTGCCAGCGAGACCTGCGCCCTGGATATCATCGGCGCGGAATATATCCGCGACGTGAAGCCGGGCGAGATGGTGGTGGTGGACAAGGACGGCATTCACACCCACTTCCCCTTCAAGCCGCAGGCGCACCGCTTCTGCGTTTTCGAATATATCTATTTCGCGCGCCCCGACTCCACGCTGGAAGGGCGCAACGTCTATGAGGCGCGCAAGAATATCGGCGCGGTGTTGGCCGAGGAATCCCCGGTCGACGCCGACATGGTGATCCCGGTGCCGGATTCGGGCGTGCCCGCCGCGCTGGGCTTCGCCGAGAGCGCCAAAATCCCGTTCGAGCTGGGCATCATCCGCAACCATTATGTCGGCCGCACTTTCATCGAGCCGTCCGATTCCATCCGCCATCTGGGCGTGCGCCTGAAGCACAATCCCAACCGCGCGCGCCTCAAGGGCCAGCGCCTCATCCTAGTGGACGACTCCATCGTGCGCGGCACCACCTCCAAGAAAATCGTGGCGATGGTGCGCGATGCCGGCGCCGCGGAAGTGCATTTCCGGGTATCCTCACCGCCCACCACCCATTCCTGCTTCTATGGCGTGGACACGCCCAACACCGACGACCTGCTGGCCCACAAGATGGATGTCGAGCAGATGCGCCGCTTCATCGGCGCCGACAGCCTGGCCTTCATTTCCATGAACGGGCTTTACCGCGCCATGGGCAAGGCGGAACGCAGCGCCAAGGCGCCCGCCTTCTGCGATGCCTGCTTCAGCGGCGATTACCCCATCGCGCTGACCGACATCAGCGGCGGCACGCGGCAACTCTCGCTGCTGGCGGACGTAGCCTAGGAACCTGCCATGACCAAACCCCTGACCGGGCGCATCGCGCTCATCACCGGCGCGTCGCGCGGCATCGGCCGCGCCTGCGCCATCGCGCTGGCGCAGGCCGGCGCGCATGTCATCCTGGTCGCGCGCACCGTGGGCGGGCTGGAAGAAGCCGATGACGCCATCCAGAAGGTGGGCGGCACGGCGACGTTGGTGCCGATGAACCTGCGCGATTTCGATGCCATCGACCGGCTGGGGGCCTCGATCTATGAGCGCTGGGGCAAGCTGGACGCGCTGCTGGGCAATGCCGGCGTGCTGGGCACGCTGACGCCGCTGGCGCAGATCGGGCCCAAGCAGTTCCAGGAAGTGATGGACGTCAATGTCACGGCCAACTGGCGCCTGATCCGTTCGATGGACCCCTTGCTGCGCCAGTCGGATGCGGCGCGCGTGGTGTTTATTTCCAGCGGCGCGGCGAAAAAACATAAGCCCTATTGGGGCGCCTATGCGGTGAGCAAGGCCGCGCTGGAAATGCTGGCACTGACCTACGCCGCCGAATGCACAGGCAGCACCGTCAAGGTCAACCTGCTCAATCCGGGGCCGATGCGCACCGCCATGCGGGCCAAGGCGATGCCGGGCGAGGACCCCAATGACCTGGTCACGCCCGAGGCGATGACGCCCAAGGTGGTGGAGATGCTGTCGTCGTCTTACGACCAGAGCGAAACGGTCGTCGACTTCCGCGCCTAGCTTTTCTTGCCCTTGGGCGCGTAGGGATTCTTGCTGTTGCGCACTGAGAAGCGCAGCGGCGTGCCCTTGAGGTTGAAATTTTCCCGCAGGCCATTCGACAGATAGCGCAGATAGGCTTCGGGCAGGGCGTCGAGCTGGTTGCCGAACAACGTGAAGCTGGGCGGGCGCGCCTTGCGCTGGGTCATGTAGCGGATACGCACCCGCCGTCCCGAAATGGCCGGCGTGGCATGGCGCTGCAAAGCGCCCTCCAGGAAACGGTTCAGGGTGGCGGTGGAGACGCGGCTGTTCCACGCCCGGTCGGCTTCGGTGACGGCGTCGGCCAGCCGGTCGATGCCTTCACCGGTCCGTGCCGAGGTGGCGATCAGGGGTGCGCCTGCGATCTGCGGCAGCGACTGGTCCAGCTTTTCGCGCATCTTTGAGATGCCGCCAGCCTTGTTTTCCAGCAGGTCCCACTTGTTGACGGCAAAAATGATGGCGCGGCCTTCGCGGGCGATCAGGTCGGCGATGGTCAGGTCCTGTTTTTCAAACGGCGCGGTGGCGTCGATCATCACGATCACGCAGTCGGCAAACCTTATGGCTTCAAGCGTCGAGGCCACTGACATTTCTTCCAGCGTCTCGCCGGCCATCCGCGCTTTTTTGCGCAGGCCCGCCGTGTCGTGCAGCAACACGTCGCGGTCACCCGCCTTCCAGGGCGCGGTGATGGAATCGCGCGTCAGGCCCGCTTCCGGTCCCACCAGCGAGCGTTCCTCGCCCAGGAGGTGGTTGAACAGGCTGGACTTGCCGACATTGGGCCGTCCCACCAGCGCCAGCCTGAGCGGGCGGTCGAGATAATGGACCACCACGTCTTCTTCCGGCTCGTCGTCTTCGGAAAACTCCGCGTCTTCTTCGTCGGCTTCGTCGCCGCCTTCGTCCTCTTGCGCGGCAGCTTGCGGCATCAGGTCTTCCAGCGCCGCCACAATGTCTTCCATGCCCAGATTGTGCTCGGCGGAAATGCGGATCGGCTCGCCAAAGCCCAGGCCATAGACATCGTCCAGCACCTGGACCCGGCCTTCGCACTTGTTGGCGGCCAGGATCACCTTCTTGCCCGACTTGTGCAGCGCCTGGGCGATGATCTCGTCGCCCGTGGTGACGCCGGCGCGCGCATCTATCAGGAACAGCAGCGCCTCGGCTTCGGCGATGGCGGTGATGGTCTGCTGGGTCATGCGATGGGCGACGCTGCCGGTGGCGGCGTCCTCGAACCCGGCGGTATCGATCAGGGTGAGGGCGATGCCTTCATACTCGGCATCCACCGCCTGGCGGTCGCGGGTGACGCCTGGCGTGTCATGCACGATGGCAGCCGTGCGCCCGGCAAGGCGGTTAAAGAGGCGTGATTTCCCGACATTGGGACGGCCTACGATCGCGAGCTTTAAAGGCATACTGCATCTTACCGCAAAGCGACCAGTTCGGCGGACGCGGTGTAGATATACATGGTGCCGTCCGCCACCACCGGCGCGATGGTGGTGCCGCCGGGAATTTCCACCCGGCCGGTCAGTTTGCCGTCATAGGGCGACAGCGCCTGGGCATAGCCATTGGACGAGACGACGATCAGCTTGTCCGAAACCAGCACCGGCCCGGCCCACAGGATGGGGTCCTTTTTCTTTTCCACATCCTCATACTGCGGCATCTGGTGAATCCAGCGGGCCTTGCCTTCCTTGCGGGTCAGGCAGAGCAGGCGCGCATTGTTATCCAGCACATAGACATAGTCGCCCGCCGCCCAGGGAGTCTGGATGCCGCCGATATCGCGCGACCACATGCGTTCGCCGGTGTTGATGCTGAAGGCGGCCATCAGGCCCGACTGGCTGATGGCATAGACCACGCCGCGGTCGACCACCGGGCGGCCCGCGATATCGTCCAGCTGCGACAAAGCGGTGACATGGCCGGTGCGTGACAGGACGTCGCTCCAGCCGACCTGGCCGTTCTGGATGCGCAGCGCGAAAAGCTCGCCCGAGGTATAGGGCGCGATCACGGTTTCGCCGGACACCGCCGCGTTGGTGGAGGCCAGGATGCCGGCGGCCTCGGTGATGCCCTGATGATCCCAGAGCTGGCGGCCATCGGCTGCGGCCAGGGCATAGAAATGATTGTCGTGGGTGGAGAAGAAAATCCGTCCCGCCGTGACCACCGGCGCGTTGACGATCGGCATGCGCATGTCCTTGCGCCAGATCTCGCGCCCGGTCTTGGCGTCCATGCAGACCACCACGCCGAAACCGCTGGTGACATAGACCTTGCCATTGGCATAGGCGACGCCGCCGCCCATGCCCTGGGCCGGGTCCACGGTATTGGCCTTGCCGAGCAGTCCCCACATGGTGGGCCAGTCGCTGCCATCCGGGGGTGCCAGATTGCGGTCCCAGGCCGGTCGGCCATCGGTGGTGCGGAAGGCGAAAACATGGGCCGCAGAATCCAGCACATAGACCAGCCCGCCGCCCACCACCGGCGAGGAGGTGAGGTCGGAGTCGCTATCGGTGCCCTTGCCGGCATCCTGGCTCCAGGCTTGCCGCAGCCGTCCCGGCGCGGCCAGGTGATACATGGCATTGGCGGCATAGCCGCCCGGCAGCGGCCATTCCGGATTGCGGTAGGGCGGCGGCAGCACCACCGCGATCTTGGCCTGCTCGGGATCGGGCTTCAGCGCTTCATCCAGCGACATCACCGGAATGCGCACGCCGCGCAGGTTGGATTTCTTGCCGCTGGTGGCGAACCAGCTGCTGACTTCGTCGGTGACGACGCAGCCCGACAGCAACAGCGTGCTTGCTGCAACGACCAGGCCCAGGCGAAGCGCGCGCGACAGCATCATTGCGGCGCGGCGGTGGGCGAAGGTGCCGCGACGGGTGGCGGGGGCACGACCACTTCGGGCGGAACCGAGCCATAAGTGATGGCGCCGCCGCTCTTGATGAAATCGGACATCGCCTTGGCGCGGGCCTTCAGCGCGTCGGGCGCCTTGGGATCGACCGCCAGCTCGGCATACTTTGCCTGCGCCGATTTTATGTCCAGGGCGCGGTAATCGGCAAAGGCCATGACCTCGTGCGCGTTTTCACGCCACGGGCTGCCCGGCTGGTTCAGCGGCTTCAGCAGTTCGGCCAGTTCGGTGCGCGTGGCGATTTCGGCCAGCGCCCAGGCGGCGCGCAGCCGGGCCACCGATCCGACCGGCCCGCTGTCGCTGGCGGCGATCTCCTTGTAGAGGTCGATGGCTTCCTTGCGCTGGCCCGCGACGAACATGGCGCTGGCCTGGCTGAGGCGGGCAATCTCGCCATAGCCTTTGCCGCCCTTAAGGTCGACAAAGGCGTTGGCGGCGTCACGCGGATTGGTGATGCGCTGCGCGGCGACGAACTGGGCGGAAATCTTTTCGCGCTCCTGGCGATCATGGCGCTGCCACAGCTGCCAGGCGCCAATGCCCACGAACACCAGCACGCCGGCCGCGATGATATAGGTGCCGTAGCGCTTCCAGATCCTTTGGGCCCGCTCGCGCCGAACGTCTTCTTCGACTTCGCGAAAAATATCACTCACAGTTCAGAACCTTTTTCGGCAGGCCGCTTGGGGCGGTCCTTCTGGATCGTGGCCGAAGCCATTGCGCCCCGCTTCGGCTTGCCGAAGCCATTGAGACAGCGTGTTAATTAGCCCGCGCGGGGGCCGCGTGCAATGTGCGGACAGGTAAGAATTGAACCGGTTTTGCGGCTTTTACAGGGCTTTTTTCATGGGGTAGACATTTTCCGCCCCCGGAAAGCGCCGTTCGCGCACATCCCGCGCATAGGCCTCGACCGCCGCCGCGATCACCGGGCCGAGCTGGGCATATTCGCGCACGAATTTGGGAGGGTTGGGATTGAGGCCCAGCATGTCTTCCATCACTAGCACCTGGCCGTCGCAGGTGGGGCTGGCGCCGATGCCGATGGTGGGAATGGCGACCAGTTCGGTGATGCGGGCGGCCAGCGGCTCAGCCATGGCCTCCAGCACAAGGGCAAAGGCCCCGGCTTCGGTTACCGCCTTGGCGTCGGCTTCCAGCGCAGGCCATTCAGCCGGCGTGCGGCCCTGGGTCTTGAAACCGCCCAGCACCTGCACATTCTGCGGTGTCATGCCGATATGGGCGATCACCGGAATGCCGCGCTGGCTGAGATAGCGGATGGTTTGCGCCATGCGCGTTCCGCCCTCAAGCTTCACGGCCTGGCAGCCCGTCTCCTTCATGATGCGTGACGCGTTGTGAAACGCGATTTCCGGGGATTCTTCGTAGCTGCCGAACGGCATATCCACGACCACCA
Organism: Pseudomonadota bacterium; assembly: GCA_041192105.1. GTDB lineage: Bacteria > Pseudomonadota > Alphaproteobacteria > Micropepsales > Micropepsaceae > Rhizomicrobium. Next base: position 21,173 of record JBEENS010000015.1, read on the forward strand.
GCGCGCGCTGCGAGCCGCGCATCACGGCCTGGCCATGCAGGATCATCATTTCGACGGTGACGCCCAGCGTGGTTTCCATCCCATGGATCACCATGCCCAGCGTATCGCCCACCAGGATCAGGTCGACATGGCTGTCCAGCAGCTTGGCGGTATGGGCGTGATAGCAGGTCAGGCAGACGATCGGCTTGGCGCCCTTGTGGGCGCGAATCTCGGGCACGGTGATGCGCCGCATCTGGGACTGTATGGACATGAAACCGTCTCCTGGACGCGGGGAATATAACCTACCCTGACGCTGGCGGATAATTGTGGCAGGCCCGCTTGCCGGACATGGGTACGCCCCGATACATTAAAATGTTATTCATTATCAAATAGATAGGGCATTCACGGCGGCGGAGACGGACCTTACGCAATGGGCCAGGGGCTATTACCGCGCCTTTGAAACAGGCGGGAACAGGCAGGGCACACAGAAGGACCGCCAGCAGCTTTTTCATGGCTCCGATTGAGGCAAAGAAAAAAGCCCGGTGCGACCCGGGCCTTTTTGCAGTCTGGATCGAGGTGGGAACCTTATTCGGATTCCACGCCTTCTTCGGCTTCCACCTTGGGGGCGGCGCCGTCTTCGAACAGTTCTTCAGCCGCCACCTTGGCTTCTTCGGCCTCGGTCTTCTCCGCCAGCACATTCTCGCCGCGCGCCTGGCGCTCGGCTTCGTCTTCGCTGCGGGCGACATTGACGGCGATGTTCACCTTCACTTCGGGATGCAGCACCACCGGCAGGGTGACCAGGCCGATATGCTTGATGGCAACGCTGATCGTCACCTGGTGACGGTCAACCTTGAAGCCGGACTTTTCCATGGCGTCGGCGACGTCACGGGGAGTCACCGAACCATAAAGCTGGCCACGGTCGCCGGCCTGACGGATCAGGACGAAGGTCTTGCCGTCGAGCTTCTGGCCGATCTTTTCGGCTTCGCCCCTGAGCTTCAGGTTGTTGGCTTCCAGCTGGACCTTCTGGGTCTGGAAAAAATCCCGGTTCGCCTTGGTGGCGCGCAGGGCCTTCTTCTTGGGCAGCAGGAAGTTGCGGGCAAAGCCGTCCTTGACGCGGACTTCATCGCCCATCTGGCCAAGCTTCTCGACGCGTTCGAGCAGGATCACTTGCATGGTCGCTCTCCTACTTCACAACGTAGGGCAGCAGCGCCATGAAGCGGGCGCGCTTGATGGCATTCGCCAAAATGCGCTGCTTCTTGTTGCTGACCGCGGTGATGCGCGAAGGGACAATCTTGCCGCGTTCGGAAATGAAGCGCTGCAGCAGCTTCACGTCCTTATAGTCGATCTTCGGCGCGTTATCGCCGGAGAAGGGGCAGGTCTTCTTGCGGCGGAAGAAGGGACGGCGGGCGCCGTCGCGATCGCCGCCACGTCCGCCTTCGCGGTCGCCGCCGCGTCCGCCTTCACGATCTCCACCACGTCCGCCTTCGCGGGCGCCGCCGTCACGGTTGCCACCATAGCTCATACCAGGATCTCCTCGGCTTCGCCTTCAGGCTTCGTGCCTTCGGGCTTGTCGTCGCGGCGGGCCTTGCTCGACGATACGTCGAACTGGTCCACCTTGACGGTGATGTAGCGCAGCACGTCTTCGTTGATCTTGAGCTGGCGTTCCAGCTCGATCACCGCAACGGCCGGCGCATTGATGTTCAGCAGGACGTAATGGCCCTTGCGGTTTTTCTTGATGCGATAGGCAAGTCCGCGCAGGCCCCAATATTCCTGCTTCTCGATCTTGCCGCCTTCGCCTTCGACGATGGTCTTGAGGTGGGTGGCCAGTGCGTCCACCTGTTGCGCGCTGATATCCTGGCGCGCGATCAGAAGATGCTCGTACAGAGCCATCTTGCGTCCCTTTCATTTGGCCGCGGAACGAAGGATCAGGGGATCTGACCTTCGCCTTGGCTCGCCCGGGACGCGCACCATGCGCACACCCTCTTGTGAGGGTTCCCGGCCGACCGCAGCCGTTGAGGGCGGGGCTATAGAGGAAGGCAAAGGGGGGAGCAAGGTTTTTGGCCATAAAAGCCGGTCGTCTCCGGAGTGCCCCATAAATAACCATACAATACAGTATGTTATATGGTCCGCTGTCCATCCAAAACGCTGGTCTTGCACTGTCTTGCAATCGTGACAGCCTTCGCGGACCCTGCCGCCGGCACCGGGGGCGACATGGATATTGTGAAAAGCGAAGCGGAGGCGGTTTTCCGCAAGGCGGCGCTGCGTCTCGTGCCCCTGATCGTGGTGATGTACATCGCCGCTTTCCTCAACCGGGTGAATGTCGGCTTCGCCGCCCTGACGATGAATCAGGACCTCGGCTTCACGCCCGAGATTTATGGTTTTGCCGCCGGCATCTTCTTCATTGGCTATTTCCTGTTCGAGGTGCCGTCGAACCTGATCATGGAAAAGGTCGGGGCGCGGCTCTGGCTGTCGCGCATCATGCTGACATGGGCGGTGATCTCGATGGCCACCGCCTTTGTCCAGGGGCCGATCAGTTTCTATATCATCCGCTTTCTGCTGGGGGTGGCGGAGGCGGGCTTCTATCCCGGCATCCTGCTCTATTTCACCTACTGGTTTCCCTCGACGACACGGGCGCGGATTCTCGCGATCTTCTGCGCCGGCATTCCCATTTCGAATATTATCGGCGCGCCGCTATCGACCTGGCTGCTGGGGCTGGAGGCCTATGGCCTGCATGGCTGGCAGTGGATGTACATCCTGGAAGCCATTCCCACCTTCGGCCTGGGTCTGTTGGCGCTGCGCTTCCTGCCCGACAATCCGACCAAGGCGAACTTTCTCAGTGCGCGCGAGAAAGAGGTGGCGCTGGCGCAGCTGGCCAAGGAGCCGCACGCCGAAGTCCATGGTCTCTCCGGCATGTTCAAGGACTGGCGGGTCTGGGCGCTGATGATTCCTGATTTCTGCATCGTGTTCGGCATCTATGCGCTGGGCTTCTGGATGCCGCAGATGATCAAGGCCATGGGCTATTCCAACAACGAGACGGGCGCGATCGTGATGATCCCCTATCTCTTCTCGCTGGTCCTCCTGTGGGGGATGGGGGTCTCCAGTGACCGCACCGGCAAGCGGGCGCTGCATTTCTCGCTGTCTGCGCTGATCGCCGCCGTCGGTTATGCCATCGCGGCGGTGGGCAGCAGCGACGTCATTGTCATCGCCGGATTCTGCCTTGTGTCGGGCGGCGTCTATGCGGGCCTGTCGACTTTCTGGACAGTGCCGCCGCTGTTCCTGGGCGGCACCGCCGCAGCGGGCGCCTTCGCGCTGATCAACAGCTTCGGCAATCTCAGCGGCTTTCTCGGCCCGTACCTGATGGGCTGGCTGCGGCAGACGACCGGGGATCACCGCGCGGGCCTGTGGATGTGCGTCGGCGTGCTGATCCTGGCGGCGGGGTCGATGCAGCTTCTGTCCAAAAGTTTTGTACGCAAAAGCTAGATGATCTCACTTAGATGATTTCTCAGGCTGACCACATCGCGTCCGACCGCATCCTGGCGCGCGCGGCCTGGCGGCTGATCCCGTTCATGATGCTGATGTATGTCGCCAGCTTCCTGGACCGGGTGAATATTTCCTTTGCCGCGCTGGCGATGAACCAGGACCTGGGTTTTTCCGCGCAGATATATGGCTTTGGCGCGGGCGTATTCTTCTTCGGCTATTTCCTGTTCGAGGTGCCGTCCAACCTGATGCTGCAGAAAGTGGGTGCGCGCGTCTGGATGTGCCGCATCTGCGTCACCTGGGGCATCCTTTCCATGCTGACGGCCTTCGTCACGGAACCCATCGGCTTTTATGTCCTGCGTTTCCTGCTGGGCGCTGCAGAGGCCGGGCTTTATCCCGGCATGATCCTCTACATGACCTACTGGTTCCCTTCGGCCACGCGGGCGCGTTTCATCGCCCTGTTCCTGGCGGCAGTGCCCTTGTCGAATGTAATCGGCGCACCGATTTCAGGCTGGCTGCTGGGGATCGAAGGCTGGGGCTTCAGGGGCTGGCAATGGATGCTGCTGCTGGAAGGAATCCCGTCGTTGCTCTGTGGCCTGGCCACCCTGTGGGTGCTACCCGATGGGCCGAGCCACGCGAAATTCCTGTCCGAGGATGAAAAGCGCATTATCGCGGCGCGCCTTGCCGCCGAACCGCCCGGCGCGCTGCACGGCTTTGTCGAGATGCTGAAGGACAAGCGCATCTGGATTTTGATGATCCCCGATTTCTCCATCGTGATTGGGCTTTACGGACTCAATCTGTGGCAGCCGCAGATGATCAAGGCGATGGGCTATTCCAATATTGAAACCGGATTCATCGTGGCGCTGCCCTATCTGCTGGCGATGGGCGCGATGGTGGCGCTGGGATGGTCCAGCGACCGCAGCGGCGAACGTCCCGGTCATGTCGCCTTCGGCGCTTTTACCGGGGCCGCCGGCATGCTGGGCGCGGTCCTGTTATCCCACCATGGGCTGGTGATCGCATCGCTGTGTGTCGCCTGTTGCGGCATCTATGCGGCGCTGGCGGTGTTCTGGACCTTGCCTTCGGCGCTGCTGCGCGGCGCCGCCGCGGCGGGCGGGCTGGCGCTGCTGAATTCCTTTTCCAATCTCGGTGGTTTTTTCGGGCCTTACCTGATGGGCTGGGCCCGCCAGACCACCGGCGATTTCGTGCTGGGCATGACGCTGATGTCCGCCATGCTGGTGCTGGCGGGCGTCTCGGTGATCGTGATCGGGCGGGCCTTCTTCCGTGATGTCCGCACATGAGAGGCACCCGGATTTCACTTCATAGGCGTGCCGATCAGTTGTAATATCGAAACGTTCAGACAGGAGCGGCGATGAAACTGGAATCCATCGAGGAGCAAATCCGGGCGCGCAAGCTGGGCAACCACTGGCTTCGGCTGGACCGCGGCATGGCCGGCATCGGTGCGGAAATCGCCAGCCTGCTGATCATTCTCCTGGCGCTGACGATTCTCTGCGCCCCGGCGGCGTTCGGCCTGGGCGCGGCCTGGCTTCTGGCGCACTGGACCATCGGCGCCACCGGCAGCGAAATCCTGGGATGGATCGTGGGCATTACGGTGTTCGCATTTTTCTGCCGTTACATCTGGGGTTCGCGCCTGCAATCGGCGTCACGCCGCGCCGCCGAGGCGCTGGTCGCGGCGAAGTGATCGCGCGTTCCATTCCCTCGCTTGACTTGCGGTGATGCTCTTGATTTGTCTGCAACCATGACTCGCGCTTTTCTTTTTCCCGGCCAGGGCAGCCAGATCATCGGCATGGGCAAGGCGCTAGCCGACGCCTTCACCAGCGCGCGCGAAGTCTTCCAGGAAGTGGACGATGCGCTGTCCCAGAAACTTTCCAAGGTCATGTGGGAAGGGCCGGAATCCGATCTGCTCCTGACCGAGAACGCCCAGCCCGCCATCATGGCCGCATCCATCGCCGTGGTGCGCGTGCTGGAAAAGGAGATGGGCCTGGACATCGCCAAACATGCGCGGCTGGTGGCCGGCCATAGCCTTGGCGAATATTCCGCGCTCTGCGCCGCCGGCGCTTTCACCCTTGCCGACACCGCGCGTCTTCTCAAGACGCGCGGCCAGGCGATGCAGTCGGCGGTGCCGCTGGGCGAAGGCGGCATGACCGCGCTGATCGGCGCGGAAATCGAAGCTGCCGAAGAAGTCGCGAAGGAAGCCGCCGCTGGCGGCGGCACCTGCGTCGTCGCCAATGACAATGCCCCGGGCCAGGTGGTGATTTCCGGCACGCTGGATGCGTTGGCCCGCGCCGGCGAGATCGCCAAGGCCAAGGGCATCAAGCGCGCTTTGCCGCTTCCCGTCTCCGCGCCCTTTCACTGCCCCTTGATGCAGCCCGCCGCTGATCGCATGGCGCAGGCGCTGGCCGCCGTCACCATCCGCCCGCTGGCCGTGCCGGTGCTGGCCAATGTCACGGCGTCGCAAGCGAATGATCCGGAAAGCGTCCGCCGCCTGCTGGTCGAACAGGTGACGGGCCGCGTGCGCTGGCGCGAAAGCATCGCGTCGCTGAAGGTGCTGGGTGTGGACACGACGGTGGAGTTCGGCAACAAGGTCCTCACCGGCATGGTCAAGCGCATCGACAAGGACCTGGCCACAATCGCGCTGGAAACCCCTGCCGACCTCGAAGCTTTCGGAAAGACACTGTGACCTGTCCGGCCGCTCACCTAAGCTCGCGGCGTTCGTCGCTCGAAATGGTCCGGGGGACCATTTCGTTTGCTATCGCAAAACTCTCCTCACCCCTTCGACAAGCTCAGGGTGAGGACTTAAACTCAATCCTCATGCTGAGCCTGTCGAAGCATGAGGGCCAGGGAAACGCGCATGTTCGATCTCACGGGTAAAACAGCTCTCATTACCGGCGCCTCGGGCGGCATCGGTGGCGCCATCGCCAAGGCGCTGCACAGCCAGGGCGCCAAGGTGGTTCTCTCCGGCACCCGCGCCGAAGCGCTGGAAGCAGTGCGTGCCGAACTGGGCGCCAATGCCTTTATCGCGCTGGCCAATCTGTCCGACATCGCTTCGGTCGAAGCGCTGCCCAAGGCGGCGGAAGAAGCTGCCGGCGCGCCAATCGATATCCTGGTCAACAATGCCGGCATCACCAAAGACAATCTCTTCATGCGCATGAAGGATGAGGAATGGGATCAGGTGATCGCCGTCAATCTCACCGCCGCCTTCCGTCTGTCCCGCGCCGTGCTGCGCGGCATGATGAAAAAGCGCTGGGGCCGCATCATCCAGATCACCTCCGTGGTGGCCGCGACGGGCAATCCGGGCCAGGGCAACTATGCCGCCGCCAAGGCCGGCCTGGTCGGCATGACGAAAAGCCTGGCCGCCGAAGTCGCCAGCCGGAACATCACGGTCAATGCCGTGGCGCCTGGTTTCATCCAGACCGCCATGACCGATGTGCTGACCGACCAGCAAAAAGAGATGATATCGGGCCGCATCCCGGCCGGGCGCATGGGCCTGCCGCAGGAAATCGCGGCTGCCGTGGCCTATCTGGCCTCCCAGGAAGCCGCCTATGTCACCGGCGAAACCATCCATATCAATGGCGGGATGGCCATGATATGACATCAAAATCAATTGGTTAGGTGCTTTGTTGGCGGTCGGGAAAGGTTTATGATACCTAACCGGACATCCCGCGAAGCACCCAAAGTGCGGGTGCCGGCGTTTCCCCAGTTGCCGGTTTGAAATCTAGAGAGGCTTACAAGTCCATGAGCGATACTGCCGAGCGCGTTAAGAAGATCGTCGTCGAACATCTGAATGTCGATGCCGAGAAGGTCACGGATACTGCGTCCTTCATCGAAGATCTGGGCGCCGACAGTCTCGACACGGTCGAGCTGGTGATGGCGTTCGAAGAGGAATTCGGCATCGAAATTCCCGATGACGCCGCCGAGTCCATCGTGACCGTGGGCGATGCCGTCAAGTATATCGACAAAGCCAACGCCTCCTGATCCAGCGATAAGGGTTTAAGCCTGATGCGCAGGGTCGTCGTCACGGGCCTGGGTCTTGTCACGCCGCTGGCCTGCGGCGTGGAAGAGACCTGGTCACGCCTTCTGGCCGGCCAGTCTGGCGCCAGCCTCATCACCAGATTCAAGGTCGATGACCTGGCGACCAAGATTGCCTGCCAGGTGCCGCGCGGCGACGGCTCGGACGGCACGTTCAATCCCGATCACTGGGTGGACGCCAAGGAACAGAGGCGCATGGATGATTTCATCATCTATGGCCTGGCCGCCGCCAAGCAGGCGGTCACCGATTCCGGCTGGACGCCCCAGACCGAGGAAGACCGCTGCCGCACCGGCGTGTTGATCGGTTCGGGCATCGGCGGACTGGACGGGATCGAGCAGGCCGCCATCCTGGTGCATGAAAAAGGCCCGCGCCGCCTGTCGCCCTTCTTCATTCCCGGCCGCCTGATCAATCTCGTGTCCGGCTATGTCTCCATCGAGCATGGCTACAAAGGCCCCAACCATGCCGTGGTCACGGCCTGTGCCACCGGCGCCCATGCCATCGGCGATGCGGCGCGGCTGATCGCGTTCGACGATGCCGATGTGATGGTCGCGGGCGGGACGGAAAGCGCGGTGTGCCGCCTGGGCATCGCCGGCTTCAATGCCTGCCGGGCATTGTCCACCGCCTTCAACGACAACCCCACCAAGGCCTCGCGGCCCTATGACAAGGACCGCGACGGTTTTGTGATGGGCGAGGGCGCCGGCATCGTGGTGCTGGAAGAATATGAGCACGCCAAGGCGCGCGGCGCGAAAATCTATGGCGAAGTGAAGGGCTATGGCCTGTCAGGCGACGCCTATCACATCACCGCCCCGTCGGAAGATGGCGATGGCGGCTTTCGCGCCATGACGATGGCGCTGAAACGCGCCGGGGTGGCGGCGTCGGAGATCGATTACATCAATGCCCATGGCACCTCGACCATGGCCGACGGCATCGAGCTGGGCGCGGTCGAACGGTTGCTGGGCGATGCGGCCTCGAAGGCCGTGATGTCCTCGACCAAATCCTCCATCGGCCATCTGCTGGGCGCCGCCGGTTCGGTGGAAGCGATTTTCTGCCTGCTGGCGATGCGCGACGGAATCGTGCCGCCCACCATCAATCTGGACAATCCCAACGTCACCACCCAGATCGACCTGGTGCCGCTCAAGGCTCAGAAGCGAGAGGTCAATGTCGCCATGTCCAACAGTTTCGGATTCGGCGGCACCAATGCCGCGCTGATCGTTTCCAAAATCTAGATGGCGCGCTTCTTCGTTCTCCTGATCGTGCTGGGCGTGATCGGGGCGTGCATTTTCGCCTGGACACAGACTGCCTGGGATCAGCCGGGGCCTTCGGGCAGCGAAACCATTGTCCTGATCCCACCGGGCACGCGCGCCCATGACGTCGCCCAGATGCTGGAAGACAAGGGCGCGGTCTCCAATGTCTGGCTGTTCGAGTTCGGCCTTCGCAGCCGCAAGCTTGCCGACAAGATCAAGGCGGGCGAGTATGCGCTTCCCGCTAGCGCCTCGATGGGCGCCATCGCTTTGATCCTGGTCGAAGGCCGCTCCATCCAGCACAAGCTGACGGCGGCCGAAGGCCTGACCAGCGACATGATCTGGAAGATGGTCCAGCATCACAGTGCACTGGAAGGCGATGCCGGGCCGGTGCCGGAGGAAGGCACCCTGCTGCCGGAAACCTATCTGTTCACCCGCGGCCAAATCCGCGCCGGCCTGCTGGACCAGATGCGCCGCGCCCAGGAACGCTTCCTCGCCGCCCGCTGGTCCGGCCGCGCCGAGGGCCTGCCGTTCAGCACCATGCGCGAAGCGGTGATCCTGGCCTCGATCGTGGAAAAGGAAACCGCGCTGCCGCAGGAGCGTCCCCACATCGCCAGCGTCTTCGTCAATCGGCTGAAGGTGCGCATGCGGCTGCAATCTGATCCGACGATCATCTATGGCCTGACCAAGGGCTATCCGCTCGGCCGCGGCATCCGCCAGAGCGAGATCGAAGGTGCCACGCCCTACAACACCTATGTGATCGCCGGCCTGCCGCCCGGCCCCATCGCCAATCCCGGCAAGGACGCCATCGCCGCCGTGCTCAATCCGCTGGTAGGCGAGGATCTGTTCTTTGTCGCCAACGGCAAGGGCGGCCATGTCTTCGCCGCCAGCATGAACGATCATGCCCGCAATGTCGTCGCCTTTCGCAACATCGAGCGCGCGGCGCGGCGTGAGGTTCAGGCCAGCGAGGCGCTGAACGCGACCGACAATGTCCCGTTGCCGGACGCCGCGCTGCCCGCCTTGCCCCAGACAAAGATCAAGCCCAAACCCGCGCCCCGTCGCCGCGCCCGTCCTTGATCGTGCCCCAGGTCGCGTGACAGCAAAGCGGTGCGCGCGGTAAGTTCGCCCCTTACGCAGGAGTCGTCCATGACAGTCGCCAGCATGACGGGATTTGCCGAAAGCGCGGGCGGCCATGGCGGCCTTCGCTGGCGCTGGGAAGCCAAGAGCGTCAATGGCCGCAGCCTGGACATGCGGCTGCGCACGCCGCCCGGCTATGACGGGCTGGAGCCGCCGGCGCGGCGGCTGGCGGGCGAACGCTTCGCGCGCGGCTCGTTCCAGATATCCCTTACGGTGGAGCCCGAGGCGAATGTGCGCGGTCTTTCCATCGACGCCGTAGCTTTGGCCAGCGCGGTCAAGATCGCGCGCGAGATTGCCGCCGAGACCGGCATGGCGCCGGCGCGGGTGGACGGCATCCTGGCGCTCAAGGGCGTGATCGTGCAGGACGAGGGCGTGGTGCTGGACGAAAAAGACCGGGGGCTGCGCGATGCGGCGATCCTGGAAAGTCTCAGCGTTGCGCTGGACATGCTGGTCAAGGCGCGCAGCAGCGAAGGCGCCAAGCTGTCGGCGCTGCTGGGGGCGCAGATCGGCGAAATCGAGCGGCTGACGCGCGAAGCCGCCACCCTTGCCGCGGCGCAGCCCGAGGCCTTGCAGGCGCGGCTGTCGGCCCAACTGCAGGAATTGCTGGCGGGCGCCCCGGTGGCGCCCGAACGGCTGGCGCAGGAAGTGGCGCTGCTGGCGACCCGGGCCGATGTGCGTGAAGAACTGGACCGGCTCACCGCCCATGTCCAGGACGCGCGCGCCCTGATGGCCGACGGCAAGGGCGTCGGCCGCAAGCTGGATTTCCTCGCCCAGGAATTCAACCGCGAGGCCAACACCCTTTGCTCCAAATCCTCGGACATCACATTGACCCGCACCGGCCTCGCCCTTAAGGCGGTGATCGACCAGTTCCGCGAGCAATCCCAAAATGTCGAATGAGAATATCAGCCGCCGCGGCCTGATGCTGGTCCTGTCCTCGCCTTCGGGTGCGGGCAAGACCACCCTGTCGCGCCGACTGCTGGAAAACGACAAGAGCATCTCGCTGTCCGTCTCCGCCACCACCCGCCCGATGCGGCCCGGCGAAGTGCACGGCAAGGATTATCATTTTCTCGGCGCGGACGAATTCGGCGCATGGCTGGCCGACGGCAAGTTTCTCGAACATGCCACGGTGTTCGGAAACCGCTATGGCACCCCATCACATCTGGTGAACGACGAATTGAGCAGTGGCCGCGACATGCTGTTCGACATCGACTGGCAGGGCACCCAGCAGCTCAAGGAAAAAAAGCGCGACGACCTGGTCAGCATCTTCATCCTGCCGCCTTCGCATGACGAGCTGGAGCGCCGGCTGCGCAACCGCGCCCAGGACAGCGACGAGATCGTGGCCGGACGCATGGCCAAGGCGGCGGACGAGATCAGCCACTGGCCCGAATACGACTATGTGGTCGTCAATGCCGATGTCGAGAAGGCGTTGGCCGATATCCAGGCGATCCTCAATGCCGAGCGTCTGCGCCGCAGCCGCCAGACGGGCATTTCCGAATTTGTCGGCAGGCTGGTTTGAAGCGCGCCCCTTTTTGTGCAATTGCGTAGATAGGGGAATTCAGGGGGGCATATGTCCGAAAACTCGCGCCGCATGTTTCTGGGCGCCATCCTGTCCTTGGCGCCACTGAAAGCGGCGGCACAATTTCAGTTGCCCAAGGAAGCCAGCGATTTCCTGAATCGGGGAGCAGGCAGCAGCGCCGTGAATGGTGCCGCAGGCAGCGTTCCCGCAGGGGCGGCGCTGAGCCAGAACCAGATCGGCCTCGGCCTGAAGGATGCGATGAAAGTCGCATCGCGCCGCGTGATCGGCCAGGTCGGCAAGCCGGATGGTTTTTTTCGCGATCCGGAAATTCGCATCCCGTTGCCCGGACCGCTGGAACAAATTGCCCAGTCGCTGCGCACGGTGGGGGCCAGTGGCATGCTCGATGATCTGGTGCTCAGGATGAACCGCGGTGCGGAACAGGCCGCGCCCAAGGCGCTGAACATTTTCGTGGACGCGGCTTCCAGCATGAGCTTTGACGATGCACGGGGCATCCTTACCGGGCCGCGGGATTCGGTCACCCAGTATTTCCAGCGTACCTGCGCCGGTTCGCTGACCGACTCCTTCCACCCCATCGTGCGTTCAACACTGAACGGCGCTGGCGCCATGCGGGCGCTGCAGTCGGTGCAGGATCGGGCCAACCGGATACCATTCCTGGGCCAGGTCGCTGGCGGTTTTGATCTGATCAGCTTCACCGTCGGCAAGGCGCTGGACGGACTGTTCCATTATCTGGCGGTGGAAGAGCGGGCGATCCGCACCGATCCTGTGGCGCGTTCCACCAATCTCCTGCGCAGCATTTTTGGCTGATCAGTTCAGGGCGCGCGCAAGAGCCGCGAACTGTGCGATGGTCAGGTCTTCCGGCCGCGCCGTGGGATCGATGCCAGCTTTTTCCGCCAAGCTCCCGCCACCCAGCGGTTTGAGACTCTGGCGCAGCATCTTGCGGCGCTGGCCGAAGGCCGCCGCCGTTACCTTTTCCAGGCCTGTCAGACTGGCCGGCGCCAGCGGTTCGCGGCGCGGCTCCAGCCGCACGATGGAGGACGTCACCGAGGGTGGCGGCACAAAGGCCTGCGGATTGACGTCGAACAATATTTTTGCCGTGCAGCGCCATTGCGCCAGAACCGACAGCCGTCCGTAATGTTCGGTGCTGGGCTGCGCCACAATGCGCTGCGCCACTTCCTTCTGGAACATCAGGGTCAGGCTGGCCCAGAGCGGCGGCCAGCACTCATTGTTTGGTCGCCCGGCCGGACGCAAAACCTCGCCGGTCTGATGGTCTGCCTCGTCGCCCGGCTCGGTTTTGCTGGCCGATGCTCCGGGCGTCAGCCACTTGATGAGGAGAGCAGTGCCGATATTGTAGGGCAGGTTGGCGGCGATGCGCACCCCGGGCGGCAGGACCGCCATTTCGTCCAAGGACAGCGCATCGGCGGAAATCACCTCCAACTTACCGGGCCAGGCCTGCGCCACCTCTTCCAGCGCGGGCAGGCAGCGCGCGTCGCGCTCGACGGCGATCACCTTGTCGGCGCCTTCGGCCAGCAGCGCCCGCGTCAGTCCGCCCGGCCCCGGCCCCACCTCGTAGAACACGCCGCCTTCCTGCGCGCCGGCCGCCCGCGCGATCTTCGCCGTCAGATTCAGGTCGAGCAGGAAGTTCTGGCCCAGCGATTTTTTCGCCGCCAGATTATGGGTCGCAATTACTTCTCGCAGTGGTGGCAATTTATCGATTGCGGACATCGGCCCGAGAATCAGAAATGTCCGCCGCCATCTGCACCGCCGCGATCATGCTGCGGGCATCGGCCTTGCCGGTACCCGCGATGTCGAACGCGGTGCCATGGTCGGGCGATGTGCGCACAATGGGAAGGCCCAGGGTGACATTCACCCCGTCCCAAAAGCTTAACGTCTTGATCGGGATCAGAGCCTGGTCGTGATACATGCACAGCGCGGCGTCATAGGTCTTGCGCGCCTCCTCGTGGAACAGCGTGTCGGCCGACAAGGGGCCTCTCACCGCAAAGCCGCGCGCCTTCAGCGCCGCGATGGCCGGGGCGATCACCGCCGCATCCTCATCGCCCAGAACGCCGTCTTCGCCGGCATGGGGATTGAGCCCGGCCACCGCCAGGCGCGGGTTGAGAATTCCGAAATCGCGGCGCAGTGCTGTCAGGATGATCTCGGCGGTCTCGAACACCGCAAGCTTGTCCACGGCCTTGGGCACGTCGGCGATCGGCATGTGAATGGTCAGCGGCACCACCCGCAGCGTGTCGCTGGCCAGCATCATCACCGCCCGGCGCGCCCCCGTGAGATGGGCGAGGAATTCGGTATGGCCGGGAAAGGCAAAGCCGGCGCCGTTCAGTACCGCCTTGTTGATGGGGGCTGTCACAACAGCCGCCGCTTCGCCGGTCAGGCAGGCTTTGACGGCGATCTCGATGGCTTGCGTAACCGCTGCGGCATTGGCGCCATCCGGCTTGCCCGGGCTGCGCACCGCGCGCGCCGTGGTGGCAATGACCGCGTCTTTATGGCTGGCGAAAACCGCCGCATCGCCCACCAGCTTCAGGGGGCGGGCGCCGACGCGCCCGCCGAAATGATCGAAGGCGGCCATGGCCACTTCCGGCCCGATGCCCGCGGGCTCGCCCATGGTGATGAGGATCGGTAACGCCTGACCGTTTTTTTCCAATGTTTCGCCTTCAGCGCGGTCTTTCACCGATCCGCTTTCAGCGGATGAGGGCATCAGGCTTGCTGTCGTCGCGCACCTGGATATTGGACGCGCGCTTCAGGTCACGCAGATAGCGCCGCGCCAAGGCGGAAATCTGGCCCTGGAACAGCTGGTCCTCGACCTCCTGGCGAGTCGGCATGACATAGGCGGTCTTGATCTCTGGCCGCTTGTCGCAGCGCACGATCAGCTCAATGCCCGCCTCCGACATGTAAGGCGCCGCCGCATCGCCCGGCCCGCTATTTTCCATCGCCTTCTGAATCTGCGGGCTGAGTTCTGCCAGCCTGGCATCGCCCAGATTCATGTAAACGGTGCCCTTCATCTGCTTGTGCACCTCTTCCAGCGGGGCGCAGCCGTTGAAACGCTGCTGCAGCTGGACGACCACCGCCATGACACTGTCGAGTTCGGCTTTGGGCGCGCGTGGACTGACCGGGAACAGCAGGCGGGCCAGCGGCAGCGTGCCAGCCGGGCCAGTGGGGCCGGTCGGGCCGGTGTTGATCTTGGTGCCCAGCGGTTCCTGGCGTTCGCGCAAGCCCAGAATGTAATAGCCGCCGGTGGAGCGGACAGGCTCGCTCATGGCGCCCACGGCCATCTTGGCCAGGGTGCTGTTCAGTTCGGGCGCCAGCTGGCCGTCATTGATCCAGCCCATGTCGCCATTGGTCGCGGCCGTGGGATGCTGGCTGAACTGGCGAGCCACCATGCCGAAGGGTGCGCCCTGGCGCAGCTGGGCCAGGACATCCTCGGCGTCTTTTTTGACCTTGCCGTCCAGCTCGGGATTGTCCACCGGCAGGAAGATTTCCATCACGCGGTAGTGCGGCTTGTTGGCGCCTTCGGCATGACGCGCCATTTCGGCATCCACCATTTCGGGCGTGACGTTCACGCGGTCGCCATACTGGTCCTGCACCGCTTTCATCCAGGCGATGGAGGCGGTGATCTGGGCGCGCAACGCGTCCTCGCTCGCGCCGGCGGCGGTCAGGGTCTGGCGCAGCGCCTGGATGGTGAACTTGTTGTCCGCCATCATCGCGTTGATGCGCTTGTCCACCTCGGTGGGGCTGACGGTGATTTTCTTCTTCACCGCTTCCTGCAACTGAATCTTTTCCGCTTCCAGGCTTTCGAGAATCTGGGCACGGATGCGCTTGCGCTGTTCGGGCGTCAGCTGCTGGTTGATGCCGGAGGTGGCCACATACAGCGCCACGCGCTGGCGCACCTCATAGTCAGAAATCGATTCATCGTTCACCGTGGCGACGATGGAATTGGAATCGTCGGGATTGCCTTCCGGTTCGGCCGCCGCCGGGGCGGCGTTGGCTTCCTGTATCACGGGCGCGGCGGAAGCCACCGGTGCGTTTGCCGGCACGGCGGAAGCCGCCCGTGCCGCCACGGGTGCGGCGGCGGGCGCTGCCGCGACGGGCGCCGAAGCGGCCGGCGCAAGTTCGGCCAGGGGTGCGCGATCGTCAGCGGTGGGCGCGGCCAGATCGTCCGTCGTTGGTGCCGCGACCTCGGCCGTGGTGGGGGGCGCACTGTCCTGCTCTGCTGCCCGGACCGGAACGGGTGCCGGTTTGGCGGTCGGCGCGGGCTTGGCGACTGGCTTGGCTGGCGCGGCTTGGGCCTGTTTGGCCGGCAGGGGTGGCACAGCCGGGGCGCGCGTATTCTGTGCCAGCAGCGGCGCACTGGCCCAGATCAGCGCCGTAGCGCCCAGCAAGAGACTGTTGGTAATTCGCATCGTCAATTTTTTGGACCGCAAAGCAGGGACAACCATTCCTCGCCGACAACCGGCGTTCGCCCCTAACCCGCTGCCAAAATAAAGAATTTTGCGCTGCAATCAAGGCGCGGCGTTAAGGATGGGTCAGGGCGAAGACATCCCGGGGAAACAGGCTGAAAGGCTGGATCGGGGTGTACCCGGTTTTGAGGTTGAACCGCAGAATCACTGAGGTTGAGGGCGGCAGGCCCAAAATCACGTCCTGGGTGTATTTGCGCCGGTAGGCCAGTGAGATGGCCAGGCATTCGTCCTCATAGCCCAGCCCGAATTCGGTGTTGAGGAACTTTTCCGACTGCAGGTCGCGCTGCCCGGCCACAAAAACCTGCCAGTTGCGCCAGACATTGAGGTCGAACTGGGCGTTGATCTCCTCGCGGCTTGGCAATCCCAGGGTGAGGGCCGAGGTCGGCAGCTGGACATAGCTGATCTGGAGCGAGGAACGGGCATAGGTGCCGGTGACATAGATTTCATGCCGCCGCACGGTGCCGTTGCCCCGGTCCATGGAGATGCGGTCGGTGATGTCGAGATTGGGGAACTTGACCGAGAAGCTGCCCACCAGGTCCGACGCGGTTCCGCTGTTGCCCGAGAGTGCCGCGAACAAGGGGTCGGGTTTCAGGCGATAGGTCTGTCCCAGCTGTGTCTGCACCTTGCCGCCGGGGAACAGCGCCTCTGCCATCACGCCGACATTGGCGCGCGGACCGCTTTCGATCAGGTCATAGCCGGGCACCTGGTTGAAGCTGAAGACATTGTTGTCGTCGAACTCGAAGTCGTTGGAATCCTCAATGCGCAGGCCCGCCGGATTGCCGCCATAGGGCTGGGCGATGAACTGGGCGATGGGGGAGACGATATAGGAGCGCCCCGCCCCGCCCTGGGCGACGAAGGGCCAGCGCCAGTCCAGCGCCGCATAGGCGGTGCCGCGCTTGATGGTGTAGTCGCTGGCGGGCGTCGTTCCGAACGCGTCGGTCTGGAAGCGATAGCCGTCGCCGCGGGCGTTCAGCACCACGGTCCAGAGCTGGCCGTTGCCGAATACGAAGGGCTTTTTCCATTCGCTCTCGGCGGTGAGGCGCTGGCCATGGTGTCCGGTGCGGCGGCCGATGGCGACGCCGTTGAGGTCGAAGCGGAAAGAGCCGCCCGCCACCTTGCGGGTGGGAATGAAGGATGCTTCCAGCCGGGGCAGGATGTAGGGAATCTGCGACTGGATATCGGTGGAGCGCAGGCCCTCGAAATAATAGCTGGTGAGCGCGAAGCGCGAACGGCCCGGCGTGCCTTCCACGAAAATGTCGCTCACCAGCCGGTCGAGGAACGAGATGTCGTAGAAGCGCATATAGGCGTTGTTGCTGGTGGTCTGCAGGTCGAAGCCGGTGCGCCAGTTCTCGCTGAAATTGAGGCGGCCCGAACCGAACAGATGGCCATAGGTCTGGTCGCGGGACGTGCCCGACAATCCGCCTTGGCGGTTGTAGGCGCCGCTGCCCTGGAACCACAATCCGCCATTGTTCCAGCGGGCGCGATATTCCGTCTCGATCAACTGGCCGCCGTTGGTGGACATCATGGGCGACAGGGTCATGTCCTGGGTCTGGCCCAGTGACAGATAGACCGGCGCGCGCAGGAAGTAGCCGATCTTGGTGGAATTGCCCGCTTCGGGCGTCAGCAACCCGCTGGCATGGCGCACGGTGGGATCGGGCACCGAAAAGACGGGCAGCCATGCCACCGGCACGCCCGCTACTTCCATGACGGCATTGTTGAAGCGCACCTTGTGCTTGAGCTGGTCATAGACCACGCGCTCGGCCTTCACCTGCCATAGCGGCGTGCGGCTGCCCGTCTTCTCGCAGATGGTGCAGGGTGAATAGACGGCGCGGTGGGCGATTACCACATTGCCATCGATGCGCTCGGCGCCGCGCGCCGCCAGACGGCCGGTCTTGCCGATCAGCGCGCCGAAGCCCCGCAGCGCGCCGTCGCGCATATGGTCGGTCAGAACGACATGATCGGCGAAGGCGACATTGCCCCTGGCATCGGCCATGCTGACCTTGCCGCGCGCTGTCACCGTATCGGTGGCCTGGTCATACTCCACCCGCTCCGCCATCAGGGTGCGGCCCGAGTCGGAAATCTCGACATGGCCGACCGCGGACACGATCTTGCGCTCATCGTCATAGACGATCTCGTCGGCCTGCAGCAGAATTTTGTCCGGTGTTGCAAGCGCCTTGGGCGCGGGCGCTTTGACCTGAGCCTCGGACGGCAGCGTCAGCGCCAGCAGCGCGCAGGCGCCCAGCATCGCCGGGCGCAGGGAGAAGGACATCAGCCATCCTCCCGCGCGAATGCGCCCGCAGGCGCGCTCAAAAATGAGAAGCAGGAGGATGGCATCAGCCGTCCTCCCGTGCGAATGCGCCCGCAGGCGCGCCTAAAAATAAGAAGCAGGAGGATGGCATCAGCCGTCCTCCTGCGAGAAGACGAGTGCCATGCCGATCAGGATGGACGCCAGCGCCGGCGCCGTTGCCGCCAGCAGGATCGGCACCGCGCCGGAGCGGCCCAGCACATTGGTGAGGTCCTGGAAAAAGAAGACGCCGAATCCGGCCGCCGCGCTGAGCAGAATGACCTTGATAAGGCCGATATCGCGCCCGAACCGCAGGGAGAAGCTGGCCGCCATGAAGACCATCGCCGCGAACAAGGCGGGCAGGGCATACAGCGTGTAGAGATAGAGTTGGTATTTGGTCGCCGAGAAGCCCGCCGCCTGCGCGGCGCGGATATAGCCGGGCAGGTCCCAGAAGGACAGCGTGTCGGGCGAGGCCGAGCTTTCCACGATCTGTTCCGCCGTCAGGGTGGTGGGCAACCGGTAGCTGGCATGTTTCACCGGTGAGCCGCCCGCGCCCGACACAAAGGCATCGTTCATCACCCAATAACCGTCATGCAGCTGCGCCGTCTTTGCATCGATGCGGCTGGTGAACCGGTCGCTGGGGCCATAGAGAAACACCACCACCTCTTCCAGATGCTCGCCCTGGCGGGCAACGCGCAGGGCATGGATCACCGACTGGTGTTTCTCGTCGCCCTGGCGCAGCCACAGCCCGTTCATCGAGACGGACAGCTGGGACTCCTGGCCCTTGACGTAACGCGCTTCCAGACCGGCGAATTCGGAGAACATGCGGGCCGATACCGGCGTGAACAGCGTCACCACGAACACACCGATCAGCACCGCAACGGTCAGCGGCGGCATCAGGAAATCCCAGGCCGACACGCCCGCCGCCCGTGTCGCGACCAGTTCGCGCGAGCGCGACAGCCGCACGAAGGTGAAGACCCCACCCAGCAGGATGGCGAAGGGCAGCATCTTCTGGCCCAGATTGGGCAGTTGCAGCACCGCCATGCCGATGGCGACCGAGGTCGAGACATTGTGTCCGGCGGTACGGTTGAGCAAATCCACGATGTCGATGGAAAGCGCCAGCACCAGGAAAATGGCATAGACCGTCGCCACCCCGATCAGGAATTGCACCGCCAGATAGCGGTAAAGAGTCCAGGACCAGCTCATGTGGCGGCCTGCATCTGGCGCCGTGCCAGGATGGATGAGGGGCTGTAGCCCGCCATCACCGCGATGGCGCCCGCCGCGCCCAGCAGCGGCAGCAGATAGAACACCGCCGTCACGGCGGGATGGCGCTGCGCCAGGCCCATGATGCCGTAGCCGGCGATGCGCAGGCCCGCCGCCGCAAAGCTCGCCATGGTCAGGCGCAGGGCGATGCTGCCGCGTTGCCGCCGTCCGCGCACCACCGCCGCCAGGGCGATCAGGCCAAAGGCGATGGCGTAGAGCGGCTGCGACAGGCGGTTATGGGCTTCCGCGAAAAACTGGTTGCGGATGCGCTCCGTCAGGCCCTGTGTCTCGGACGGCCAGAAGAGTTCGCCCAGATAGCGCTCCTGAATTTTGCGCAGGGTGTTGCGGGTGGGGCCGGCGAACTGGTCGAGATTGATGGTGTAGCTTTTGAAATGCAGCACCGAAAGCTGCTTGCCGCCTTGGGCGCTCGCCTCGACGGTGCCGTCCAGCATGATCAGCCGGGTTCCCATCGGCGTCTGGGCCAGGATGCCTTTCTCCGCCAGATAGGTGACGGGACGCTTCCGGTCGCGATTGTCGTGCACCAGGATGCCCTTGATCTCGCCGCCGCTTCCCAGCTGGCGGATGAAGACGGTGAGGCCCAGGGCCGGGGTGTTGAAATCGCCTTCATTGAGCAGCGCGCCCGCCATGTCGGCGCGGATGTCGAGCACCTTGTCGCCCAGCGCCTGCTGGCCCGCCGGCATCAGCCACAGGGCGCACAGATAGGTGAACGCCATCACGACCGCGCCTGCCGCCAGCACCGGCATCGCCAGTTGCCGCAGCGAATATCCGGCCGCCGCCATCGCCACCAACTCGCTTTCGCCCGACAGGTGATGCAGGGTGAACAAGGTGGCGAAGAAAAAGGCGATGGGCATGATGATCATCAGCAGCGTCGGCAGCAGCAGCAAGATCAGATAGAGGAAGGTGGGCGCCGACTGGCCGCGGTTGATCACCAGGTCGAGCAGCGGCAGGATACTAACCAGCCAGATCACGCTGGTCAGCAAGAAGGTCAGCATCGCCACCGGGCCAAGCAGCTGGCCCAGCACATAGAAGGACAGGCGCGGCGGGCGCAGAGCGCTAGCCAGCCGTCCCGGCGCTTCGGGGCGCACGCTTCCCATAGTCATTCGCACCCTTGTTGGCGCACCCTATCTTGGAGGTCGGCGTGGATTCGACCTAAACTAGCATCAGAGTTCAGCTTTTCGCCAATTCCCCCGCCCGCCCGGAGATATACATGCAGATTTCCTTTGTTGCGCCCTCGAATATCGCCGCAGGCGCCTGGGTGGTGGGGGCGGCCGATGGGGCGGCCCTTCTTCCGGCGGCGGTGCGCGCCGACAAGGCCTCCGGCGGCGCCCTTACCCGCGCCCTGAAAGTCTCCCGCTTCACCGGCAAGGCGGGCCAGATGCTGGAAGTTCTGGCGCCCGTCGGCATGGCGGTGTCGCGGCTGCTGCTGGTGGGTTTGGGCAAGCCCGAAAGCGTGGACGAGAAGGGGCTCGAAATCCTGGGGGCACAGATCGTGGCGCGGCTGTATGCCGGCGGCGAACGCGCCGCCAGCCTAGAGATCGATGTCCCCAAGGGTGCGAATGTGAAGAAAGCGGAAGCGGCGGCGCATCTGGTGTTCGGCGCCCGGCTGCGAAGCTATGCCTTCGACAAATACCGTACTCGCAACCTGGACGAGTTTGAAAAGAAGCTGACAACCCTGCGCATCGTCACGCCCGACACGGTGGCGGCGAAGAAAGCCTATGGCGGTCTTGCCGCCGTGGCCGACGGCATTTTCCTGGCCCGCGACCTGGTGAACGAGCCGCCCAATATCCTGTACCCGGCGGAATTTTCCCGCCGCGCCAAGACTCTGTTGTCGAAGCTGGGCGTGAAGATCGAGATTCTGGGCGAAGCCGAAATGAAGAAGCAGGGCTTCGGCGCCCTGCTGGGCGTGGGCCAGGGCAGCGCCCGCGAATCCCAGCTGGTGGTGATGCAATGGAATGGCGCAAAGAAATCCACCAAGCCGATTGCCTTTGTCGGCAAGGGCGTGTGTTTCGATTCCGGCGGCCTGTCGCTCAAGCCCGGCAACGGCATGATGGGCATGAAGGGCGACATGGCGGGCGCCGCCTGCGTCACCGGCACCATGCTGGCGCTGGCCGCGCGCAAGGCCAAGGTCAATGCGGTGGGCGTGATCGGGCTGGTGGAAAACATGCCCAGCGGCGACGCCACCCGGCCCGACGATGTGCTGATATCCCTGTCGGGCCAGACCATCGAAGTGCTGAACACCGATGCGGAAGGCCGCCTGGTGCTGGCCGATGCGCTGACCTACACGCAGCGCCGCTTCAAGCCGAAATTCGTCATCGATCTTGCCACCCTGACCGGCGCCATCGTGCAGACGCTGGGCTTCGAACATGCCGGCGTCTTTTCCAATGACGACCAGCTGGTGCAGCGTATCCAGGCGGCGGGCCGCACGACCGGCGAGCGGGTGTGGCAGCTGCCGCTCGATCCCTTCTACGACAAGATGATCAAGTCCAAGATCGCCGACATGAAGAATATCGGCGGCGGCAATTCCGGCGCCATCACCGCGGCGCAATTCCTGCTGCGCTTTATCGAGAAAACGCCCTGGGCGCATCTGGATATCGCGGGCGTCGCCTGGCAGGACGGCGAACAGAAGCCGACAATCCCGAGCTGGGGCACCGGCTGGGGCGTGCGCCTGCTCAACCGGCTGGTCAAAGAGCATTATGAGACATGACGGAGACGCTTTTTTATCACCTGGAGCGGCGCTCTCTCGAAGACATCCTGCCGGGCCTGGTCGAGAAATCGCTGGCGCGCGGCTGGCGGGCGGCGATCAAGACCGCTTCCAGCGAGCGTTCCGACGCGCTCGATACCTTGCTATGGACCTATGACGACCAGAGTTTCCTGGCCCATGCCCAACTGGGCGACGGCGAGGCCGCCGACCAGCCCGTGCTGATTACGGTGGAAGAAGGCAATCCCAATTCGGCCCAGATTGTCTTTTATGTCGGTGGCGCCATGCCATCCGACTGGGATTCGTTGAACGATCTGGCGCGGGTGGTGCTGTTGTTCGACGGCCGGGACGAAGCGGCCCTCGCCAATGCGCGCGCGGCATGGAAAGACGCCAAGGCGGGCGGTCACGACGTGACCTACTGGAAAGAAACACCGAACGGAAAGTTCGAGAAACAGAGTTGAGGCTAGGTTCGCGTGGGTGGTTATTTCAGTCCCTGGATGATCGGCAGTTTTCTCGTCAGCCTGGCGATGGCGTGGCACATCATCCGCAATGGCAAGACTCCACTGTGGCTGCTCGGGCTGGCGGCGGCATCCTTCATCAGCTTCTTCGCCACCATTGCGGTGTGGATCGCCTATCTCGCCGTCGCCGTCATTCCTGACCTGTGGCGTTCCAATTCGGCGCGGCGCTTCGCCGACAATGTCGTCAATGTCGCCGACCCCGGACGTGCCTATCGCGAGAAGAAGCGCAATGTCGAGCTGATCGGCTCGGTGGATTCCAAGCGCGCTTTGGCCGAGGAATGTATTCGCACCGGGCGTTTCACCGATGCCGCCGGGCTGTATGAAAGCGCCATGGAAGGGCCACTGGGCGCGAACGATCCCGCTTTACTCAAAGGTCTGGGCCGCGCCCGCATGTTGATGGACGACGGCGCGGCGGCGGAAGCCCTGTTCGTCAAACTGAAAGAGGTCGATCCCGCCGCTTTCGATGCCGATGCTGAACTCGATTATGCCCGGGCGCTGGCGCTGCAGAGCAAGAATGACGCGGCGGTGGCGCAGTACGAAAAAGTGGTGAGCCGCTATCCCGGCGAGGAAGCCCGCGCCCGGTTTGGATTGCTGCTGGAAAGTCTCGGCCAGACTGCCCGGGCGCAAGCGCTGTTCGCGGAAATCCTGGCCTCGGTCAAAGGCGCGCCGTCCCATTATCGCAGCCGCCAGCGCGAATGGGAATCGCTGGCCAAGCAGCACGTCCGGTAAATTCAGCGCGGCGCGCGCGGCGCCACGGCGTAACAGCAGGCGCCGATCAGGCAGACCACGCACAGCCCCAAAAGGCCCGCCGTATTGTTGGCGAACACGGCGTCCAGCCAGGCGCGCAGGTTCGGCGCCGCAAAGCCGCCCAGATTGCCGATGGCATTGATCAGTCCGATGCCGCCTGCCGCCGCCGCTCCCGTGAGGATGGCGGTCGGCATGGTCCAGAACAAAGCGGGAGCCACGATCAAGCCGCTGGCGGCGATGGTCAGCGCGATCATTGCCAGCCATGGCGAGGTGGTCAGCGCCGAGGCGGCCAGCGCGCAGCCTGCTGTTCCCAATGCCAGGGCGCCAACCCCACGCGCATTGCCGCGCGCATCGCACCAGCGCGGGATCACGGTCACCGCAACCAGCGCCGCGGTCCAGGGAATGGCGGAGACAAGTCCGACCTTCAGACCGACATTGGTTCCGAGCAGGCTTGCGATCTGGGTGGGCAGGAAGAACGTCAGGCCATAAAAACCCGCCTGGATCAGGAGATAAACCAGCGCCAGGAACAGCACGCGCGGGTTGCCCAAGGTGCGCAGTACGCCACTATGTTCGCGCGAGCGATCGTCTTTTTGCAGTTCTGTCTGCAGCACCTGTTTCTCATCATCATTCAGCCATGGCGCCTTTTGCGGTCCATCCTTCAGCAGGAACAGCACCGCGATGCCGCCCAGCGAAGCGGCAAGGCCTTCGACGATGAACATGATCTGCCAGCCATGCAGGCCGAAGGCGTCATGCGCGACCAGCTGTCCCGACAGCGGTCCGCCGAAGGTGAGTGCCAGCGGCGCGCCATAAAAGAACATCCCGACCGAACGGGCGCGCGCCGAGGCCGGATACCAATAGGTCAGGTAATATATCACGCCGGGAAAAAATCCGGCCTCGGCCATGCCCAGCGCAAAGCGCGCGACGTAATAGGTTTGCGGCGTGGTGACGAAAGCCGTCGCGGCCGAGATCAGTCCCCAGGTCACCATGATGCGCGACATCCACACCCGCGCCCCCACCCGGTGCAGGATCAGGTTGGAAGGCACCTCCAGAACCGCATAACCGATAAAGAAAATCGAGGCGCCGAAGGCAAAGGCGACATTGTCGATGCCGGCATTGGCTTCCAGGCCCTGCTTGGCAAAGCCGACATTGGCCCGGTCCAAAAAGGCCATCACATACATCATCAGCAAGACCGGCATCAGCCGCAGATGCAGTTTGGATATGATGCCGGAAAGCTGCGCTTGGGCCATGTGCGACCTTCTTGTTGTCGCGAAAGAGTGTCTTTGACTTTTGAGAGCCGCGCAATCTTGGGCGGCCTGCCGGGAAATCAGATGTTTTCGGCTTCGTAGGATTCGGTGGCGGACAGCCAGGCCTTTTCCGCCACCGCCAGCTTGCGCACCGCGTCGGCGCGCTTCTTCGACACCGACGCCGCCTTGGCGGGATCGCGGGTGAACAGCAGCGGATCGGACAGGGCCTTGTCGAGCTTGGCGATCTCGGCGTTCAGATCGGCGATCTGGTGTTCGGCGGCGTTCACCTTGTCCTTCAGCGGCTTCAGGGTCTGGCGTTTTTCCGCGTTGCTGCGGCGGGCGACTTCCTTGGTCGGTTTGGCCTCCGGCTCTTCGCTGCGCCGGGTCGGCGCGTTGGTGCCGGTGAGCAGGAATTTGCGGTAATCGTCGAGGTCGCCTTCGAAAGGCGTCACCTTGCCGTCCGCCACCAGCAGCAGGCGGTCGGCGGTGGCTTCGACCAGACGGCGGTCATGGCTGACCAAAATCACCGCGCCGTCGAAATCGTTCAGCGCCGTCAGCAATTCGTTGCGCGCGTCAATGTCCAGATGGTTGGTGGGTTCGTCCAGGATCAGCAGGTTGGGCTTGTCCAGGGTCGCCAGCGCCAGCATCAACCGCGCCCGTTCGCCGCCCGATAGTTTGCCGACCTGGGTCTGCTGCTTGTCCTGCGCAAAGCCGAAGCCGCCCAGCTGGGTGCGGACCTGTTCCAGGATCAGCTTGGGGCGCGAATGTTGCAGGGTCTGGATCGGGGTGAGGCTGGTATCAAGCTCCTCGGCCTGGTGCTGGGCGAAATAGCCCACCACCAGCTTGCGCGCCGGGGTAAATTCGCCGCCCATGACTTCCAGCTTGCCCGCCAGCAGCTTGGCCATGGTGGATTTGCCGTTGCCGTTCTTGCCCAGCAGCGCGACGCGGTCTTCCGGATCGAAACGGAAGGACATGCCTGTGAGGATCGGCTTGCCCGCCTCATAACCGACGCTGGCGCGGTCCATGGTGATCAGGGGCGGCGAGGCGGCCGTGGCCTGGGGAATGCGGATCGGCGCGACATATTCGTCGGGCGGCACTTCGACCATCGCCATCTTGGCCAGCATCTTCATGCGGCTTTGCGCCTGCGCCGCCTTGGCCGCCGACGCCTTGAAGCGGTCGACGAATTTCTGCATGTGGGCGCGCGCGGCTTCCTGCTTTTTCGCGAATGCCATGTCGTTGGCGCGCGCTGCGGCGCGGGTGGCCATGAAGGTGTCGTAGCCGCCGGTGTAGAGCTTCAGCTTGCCGCGCTCCAGATGCAGGATGAATTCGCATCCCGTGTTCAGCAGGTCGCGGTCATGGCTGACGATCAGGATGGTGCCGCGATATTTCTGGATGAAGTTCTCCAGCCACAGCACACCTTCGAGATCGAGATAGTTGGTGGGCTCGTCGAGCAGCAAGAGGTCGGGGGCCGAGAATAGGATCGCGGCCAGCGCCACGCGCATCCGCCAGCCGCCGGAAAATTCCTTGCAGGGGCGCAATTGGTCTTCCGCCGAGAAGCCCAGGCCTGCCAGGATTTCAGCGGCGCGGCTAGGAGCGGTATAGGCGTCAATCGCCTCCAGCCGGTGATAGATGTCACCCAGCTTGTGGCCGTCTGTCTCATGCTCGGCCTCGGTCAGCAATTGCAGGCGCTCGGGATCGGCTTCCAGCACGGTGTCCAGCAGGCTGACATCGGTGCCGGGCGCTTCCTGCGCCACCGCGCCCACCCGCCAGCTATTAGGCCAGCTTATCTGGCCATCATCGGCGTGCAGCCGCCCCAAGATCACATTGAACAGGGTGGATTTGCCGGCGCCATTGCGGCCCACCAGGCCGATACGGCGGCCCGCAGGCAGGTTGGCGGTGGCGCCGGAAAGAATTTCCCGCCCCGCAAGCCGCACCACAATGTTATCAATCGCCAGCATTTGTGGGGCCTTATAACCAGTCACGGCCTTCCGGCAAGGTTCTTTCGGCCGCAGGCCGGCCTTCGCGGCTTGGCTGCGCCAAGCCCCTGCGGCGTTCGCCGGGCAAGAGGTCCACCGGACCTCTTGCTGTCCCGGCTCACCCATTGCATAACGCGCCCGCTTTTAACTTTTCGGAGTCCCCATGGCCGTCGAGCGCACCCTTTCGATCATCAAGCCGGACGCCACGCGCCGGAACCTCACCGGCAAGATCATCGCCAAGTTCGAGGATGCCGGCCTGAAGGTTGTGGCGTCGCGCCGCATCCGCCTGTCGCAGGCCGACGCGGAAGCCTTTTACGGCGTGCATCGCGAGCGTCCTTTCTTCAACGACCTGGTCAAGTTCATGATCAGCGGCGCGGTGGTGGTCCAGGTTCTGGAAGGCGAAGTCGCCATTGCCAAGAATCGCGAAGTGATGGGCGCGACCAACCCGGCCAACGCCGCAGCGGGCACCATCCGCAAGGAATTCGCCGAAAGCATCGAGGCCAATTCGGTGCACGGCTCGGACGCCCCGGAAACCGCCGCCAACGAGATCAAGTTCTTCTTCCGCGATCTCGACATCGTTTCCTAAGTCGAATTCCACGCCATAGCATGATAAAAGGCTCCCGCATCGCGGGGGCCTTTTTCTTATGAGCATGGAAGGCAAGACCGTCGTCATCACCGGCGCAACCTCCGGCATCGGTGAAGTCGCCGCGATAAGGCTGGCGGAAAAGGGTGCGCGGATCGTCTTCACCGCCCGCGATCGCAAACGCGCCGACGATACGCTGTCCAAACTGCGCCAGGCCAATTCGGGCGCCGAGCACGCCGTGCACATGGCCGAGCTTTCGACCCTGGCGGAAATGAAGCGGGTTGGCGCCGAACTGGCGCGCGAACCGCGGATCGATGTCCTGGTCAACAATGCCGGGGCGTTGTTCAACTCACGGCACGAAACCGGCGACGGGCTGGAGATGACCTTCGCCCTCAACCACATGGCCTATTTCGTCATCACCAATATCCTGCTGCCGTGCCTCAAGCCCGGCGCGCGCATCGTCACCACGGCGTCGAACGCCCATCGCGGCGCGAAACTGGATTTCAGCGACCTGCAGTCGCGGCACGGTTATTCGGGCTTTCCGGTCTATTCGCGGTCCAAGCTGGCCAACATCCTGTTCAACCGCGAACTGGCGCGGCGCGCGCCCGCAGGCGTCACCGCCAACGCCCTGCATCCCGGCTTTGTCGCCACCCGCTTCGGCGACCATAGCGGTGGGCTTTTGCGCGCGGTGTTCAAAGTGGCCAAGCCGCTCGGCGCCATTTCGCCGGAGGAGGGGGCAAAAACTATCACCTATCTGGCTTCGTCAAAGGTGGTGGAGGGCGTGACCGGCGAATATTTCCATGAATGCGCCATCACCACACCGACCGCCGAGGCGCGCAGCGACATCGATGCC
The DNA here is from genome assembly GCA_041192105.1 of Pseudomonadota bacterium. Taxonomy (GTDB): domain Bacteria; phylum Pseudomonadota; class Alphaproteobacteria; order Micropepsales; family Micropepsaceae; genus Rhizomicrobium. The sequence goes on from JBEENS010000015.1 coordinate 49,248, forward strand.
CTGAAGCTGTGGGAGGCATCGGCAAAAATCTCCGGCGTCGGCTAGGCGAAGACGGCCAGCCCGTTGTGCAGCTTCACCTTGCCATCGGCCAGCAGCTTGAGGGCTTCAGGATAGAGGTTGTGCTCGACCGCCAGCACGCGGTCCGCCAGGATCTGCGGCGTATCGGAAGGGTGCACTGGCACGCTGGCCTGCGCGATCACCGGTCCGGCATCCAGTTCCGGCACCACGAAATGCACCGAGGCGCCGGACAGCGTTTCCCCGGCCTCGATCACCCGCTCATGCACCCGCGTGCCCTTGTAGGCGGGCAAGAGCGAGGGATGAATGTTGATCAGCTTTCCTTCCCAGCCGCGCACGAAACCATCGGACAGGATGCGCATGAAGCCGGCCAGGACCACGATATCGGCATCCGCCGCGCGCAAGGCCGCATCGATTTCGGCATCGAACGCCTCGCGGCTCTTGTCCTTGTGAGGAATGAGCTGGGTGGGAATCCCTGCCGCGCCGGCCCGCTCCAGGCCGGCGGCGCCTTCGATATTGGAAATGACCCGGATGATTTTGTAACTGCTGCTCGCCGCCTCGATCAACGAACCGAGATTGCTGCCCCGCCCGGAAATCAGAACGGCGACGCGCTTCAAAGCTTCAAGGCCCCGCGATAAACGGTTTTGGCTTCGCCGGAGCCGGCCACCAGCTTGCCGATCCGCACGCCGCCGCCAAAGGCCGCGATCACCGCATCGGCATCGGCTTCGTCGGCGACCGCCACCATGCCAATGCCGCAATTGAAGGTGCGCAGCATTTCAGATTCCGCGATCCCGGCTTCCTTGGCCAGCCACTGGAACACCGGCAGCACCGCGATGGCCGACAGATCAACTTCGCCGTCCAGCCCATCGGGCAGGCAGCGCGGCAGATTGTCGGTGATGCCTCCGCCGGTGATATGGGCCAGGCCCTTGAGGCCACCGGTCTTCATCGCCGCCAGTGCATCCTTCACATAAAGACGCGTCGGGGTGAGCAGGGCTTCGCCCACTGTCTTGCCCGGCGCGAAAGGCGCGTCGGCGTCCAGCGGCAAGCCGCTCTTCTCAACCACCTTGCGCACCAGCGAATAGCCGTTGGAATGCACACCGCTGCTGGCGATGCCGATCAGCACGTCACCGGCCTTCATGGTTTCCAGCTTGGGCAGGATGTCGCCCCGTTCCACCGCGCCCACCGCGAAACCGGCCAGGTCGAAATCGCCCTTGGCGTAAAGGCCGGGCATTTCCGCCGTCTCGCCGCCGATCAGGGCACAGCCCGATTCCTTGCAGGCGCGGGCGATGCCTTCCACCACGGTGGCGGCGGATTCCACTTCCAGCTTGCCGGTGGCATAATAATCCAGGAAAAAAAGCGGCTCGGCTCCCTGCACGACTATGTCGTTGACGCACATGGCCACCAGGTCCTGGCCGATATCCGCAAAACGCTGCGTATCGATGGCCAGCTTCAGCTTGGTGCCGACGCCGTCGGTGCCGGACACCAGGATCGGGTCCGTGAAGCCGGCGGCCTTGAGGTCGAAAAGCCCGCCAAAGCCGCCCAGATCGGCGTCGGCGCCGCGCCGCCGGGTCGCCTTGGCGGCCGGGCCGATGCGCGTCACCAGCGCTTCGCCGGCGTCGATATCCACGCCCGCGTCTTTATAAGTCAGGCCATTTTCGGGATAAGGCATGGCCTTCGTTTAAATACCTGCCGGGGCAGGCGCAAGACGAGGGATGGGAACACGCACAGGCGGTGCGTCCGGTCGTAATTTTGCCTGTTTTGGCACGGAGTTAGACGCTTTCGCCCGCCCGGTCCGGCCAGTATAGTCGCGCACTTCAAACAGGCGTCCCATGCATCCGCGTTTTCGCATCCTTCTGTCCGCCGCCCTCCTTGCAGCGGCGTTCTTTGCTGCCCCCGCGATGGCGCAGGACGCGCTCTACACCGTTCCCAATGTCCATGTGGATGCTGGCGGCGCATCCTCGACCGAGGCGCTGAATGCCGCGATCACGCAAGGCAGGGGCAGGGCGTTCCAGGTGCTGTTCCGCCGTCTCACCCGCCAGGCCGACTGGAGCCGCCAGCCGGCGCTGGATGGCGCGGCCCTGCTGCGCATCAGCCGCGGCTACACCATCGCCAATGAGCGCCGCTCCACCACCCGCTATGTCGCGGACGTCACCTTCATGTTCAATCCCGATGCGGTAGCGCGCACGCTGCGCACCGCCAACATCGCGTTCGCCCGCGCGCCGTCCCGGCCCATCCTGGTGATCCCGATGTCGCCGGGCGTCAGTCGCGGCCCCTGGGCGCAGGCCCTGATGGCGCCCGCCTTCCGCGAAAGCCTCGTGCCCTTCACCGTGTCGGGCGCGGAGAGCGACGTCGATCTGGCGGGGCTGAATTTCGATAGCGCCGGCTGGGGCGATGTGTCCGCCGTCGCGTCCCGCCATCGCGTCACCGAAGTGGCGCTGGTGCAGGCGGTCTATGCCAACGGCAAGATGACCGTGAATATCCGCCGTTTGGGCGTGGGCGAAACACCGGCCAAGGTCAGCGTGGATGTACCGATGGTGCAGACCGTCAGCACCACCTATCCCGCCGCGGCGCAGGCGGCGGTTCGTGTGATCGAGGATCTGTGGAAAACGCGCAGTGCGGTCGATTTCAGCCAGCGCGGCCGTCTGACCGCCGATGTGCGCATCGCGTCCCTGGCGCAATGGGGCGATCTGCAGAGCCAGCTGGCGGCGATCAGCAGCGTGACCGGCATGACGGTGACGGCGATGACTGTCGGCTATGCCCGCATCAACCTGACCTATATGGGCGGCACCGAACAACTGCGTGAGGCCTTCGCCGGCGCAGGGCTTTCTCTCAACAACCGTGGCGGGCAGTGGACACTGGCTCGCACCGGCCAATAGGGGCCGGTGTGATCCGGCACATTCCCAACATGCTGTCGGGGCTGCGGTTGCTGGCGGCGCCGTTGGCCGCCTGGCTGATCCTGAACGACCACGACACTGCGGCGCTGATTGTCTTTGCTGTCGCCGGCGCCAGTGATGGGCTGGACGGCCATGTCGCGCGGCGCTGGGGTTTCACCTCTCGGTTCGGCGCCTGGCTGGACCCGGTGGCCGACAAGCTGCTGATGCTGTTCTGCCTCACCGCGCTGTATGCGGTGGGTGCCACGCCGGTATGGCTGCTGGCGCTGGTGATGGCGCGCGATGCCGCCATCGCCACAGGCTGGCTGCTGATAAACTATCTTGCCCTGCCGCAGCGGAGCGAGCCGCTGCTGATCGGCAAGATCTCCACCGTGGTGCAGGTGCTGTACATCCTGTCGATGCTGCTGTTGCTGGCGCTGGAAATTGAATCTCCCAGCCTGGCGAGCGCGGCGGCCTGGATCACCGGGCTTGTCACCGTCATGTCGGCGGCGGCCTATGCCGGCGCCTTTTTGCGCGGCGCCCTGACGCAAAAAAATTCGGCGGAGAAAAAATCTCCGTGACCCAGCTCGTCCTGCCGCTGGGGACGCGGAGCGCCTTTGGCCGCGCCGATTTTATCGTCGCGCCCGGCAATGAACGCGCCGTCGCCTTTATCGATTCCTTCGCGCAATGGACTGTGCCGTCCGCAGCCCTGATCGGACCGCCGGCCAGCGGCAAGTCGCATCTCGCGGCGGTGTGGGCGCAGCGGGTCGGGGCGCAGGTGGTGGAAGCCTCATTGCTCGCCGCCGATATTCCGGCCGGCGCGCTGGTGGTGGAGAATGTCGCGGCCGGCGTGTCCGAAGCGCCACTGTTCGCCTTGCTGGAACGCGGCACGCCCTTGCTGCTGACATCGCAGGTTCCGCCGGCTGACTGGCCGCGCAAATTCGTCCTGACCTTGCCTGACCTGGTGTCGCGCAGCCGCGCCCTTCTGGCCTTCGATCTGTGGGCGCCTGATGACGCGTTGCTGATGGGCCTAGCGGTCAAGCTTTTCGCCGACCGCCAGCTTCAGGTTCCCGAAAGCGTGGTCAGCCACATGATCGCCAGCCTGGAACGCTCGCCCGGCGCCATCCGCGATTTTGTCGCCCGGGCCGATGCCGCCGCCCTGGTGGCGAAAAAGCCGATAAGTCTTGGCCTTATCAAGGGCTTGCTGGCGGATTCGCAACGCTGTTAACCTCTTTTGTCATGACATCTTCACCGATTGGCGGGTAGGTTGGGACATGTCCACCAGCCCCACCCCGAACCTCGCCGTGGCCAACGAGGATTCCGCCGACGCGTCCGAGGTTTCGACCGAGGATGTGGTGGTGCTCAAGCACCAGGGCACGGTTTCGTTCGACCCGGCCTCGCCGCAGCGTTTCGTCAACCGGGAACTCAGCTGGCTGGCCTTCAATCGCCGCGTCATTGACGAAGCCCAGAACCGCCGCCATCCCTTGTTCGAGCGGCTGCGCTTTCTGTCGATCTCCGCCTCCAACCTGGACGAATTCTACATGGTGCGGGTCGCCGGTCTGATGGGCATGGTGCGGGCCGGTGTCACCACGGCCAGCGCCGATGGCCTCAGCCCCGCCGAGCAGCTGGCGAAAGTGGACCAGGCCGCGCGTGGTCTGATCGCCGATCAGCAGCGCATCTGGGCCGACCTTCACACCGAGCTGCGGCGTGAAGGCATCGCCGTGGTGACGAGCGAGGAAATCGGCGCGCGCGACCGCGACTATCTCAAGACCCACTTCGCCGAACAGATATTCCCGGTTCTGACGCCGCTGGCGATCGATCCAGCGCATCCGTTCCCCTTCATTCCCAACCTGGGCTTCACCATCGCCGCCCGGCTGACCAACCGGCGCGACGGCAAGGACTTCTCGGCCCTGATTCCGGTGCCGCCCCAGCTCAAGCGTTTCATCCGCCTGCCGGACAGCGAAAATTCCGCCTCGCCCAAAGACGTGCGCTTCATCCCGCTGGAGCATGTCATCGCGCTGTTCTTCGACCGATTGTTTCCCGGCTATGACGTGTCCGGCTGGGGCATGTTCCGGCTGCTGCGCGACAGCGATGTGGAAGTGGAGGAAGAAGCCGAAGATCTGGTCCTGCTGTTCGAAACCCTGCTCAAGCGCCGCCGCCGCGGCAGCGTGATCCACATGAAGTGCAGCGCCTCGATGCCGGGCTCCCTGCGCCACTTCATCGCCCAGCATCTCGACCTCGACGATTCCGAAATCGTCACGGTCGAGAATCTGATGGGCCTGTCGGATCTTTCCAAGCTGATCCTGCCGGAACGTCCCGACCTGCAGTTCAAGCCCTATATCGCCCGTTTCCCGGAACGCATCCGCGATCATAACGGCGACTGTTTCGCCGCCATCCGCGAAAAAGACCTGATCGTTCATCATCCGTTCGAAAGCTTTGACACGGTGGTGCAGTTCCTGCGCCAGGCCGCCGCCGATCCCGATGTGGTGGCGATCAAGCAGACCCTGTACCGCACCAGCCATGACAGCCCGATTGTCTCGGCGCTGATCGAAGCGGCGGAGGCCGGCAAGTCGGTCACTGCTTTGGTCGAACTCAAGGCCCGTTTCGACGAGGCCGCCAACATCAAATGGGCACGCGACCTGGAACGGGCCGGCGTGCAGGTGGTCTATGGCTTCATTGCCCTCAAGACCCACGCCAAGATCAGCCTGGTGGTGCGCCGCGAGGCCGGCCAGCTGCGCACCTACTGCCATTTCGGCACCGGCAACTATCACCCCAACACGGCGCGCATCTATACCGACCTTTCGCTGTTCAGCGCCGAACCGGCGCTGGGGCGCGATGCCGCGCAGCTGTTCAATTTCATCACCGGCTATGCCGAACCGACGGGCCTCGAAAAACTGGCCATGTCGCCCTTCAGCCTGCGCGGACGGCTGGTCGAGGCCATCCAGCAGGAAATCATGCATGCCCGTGCCGGCAAGCCGGCGGCGATCTGGATCAAGCTCAATGCCCTGGTGGACCCCGGCATGATCGACGGGCTGTACCGCGCCAGCCAGGCGGGTGTGAAGATCGAACTGGTGGTGCGCGGTATCTGCTGCCTGCGGCCGGGTGTGCCCGGCCTGTCGGAAAATATCCGCGTCAAATCCATCGTCGGCCGCTTCCTGGAGCATGGCCGCATTATCTGTTTCGGCAACGGACACGGCCTGCCGCACAAGGACGCCAAGGTCTTTATTTCCTCGGCGGACTGGATGCCACGCAATCTCGACCGAAGGGTGGAAACGCTGGTTCCGATAGAAAACCCAACGGTCCATCAACAAGTCCTTGACCAGATCATGGTGGCGCAGCTGAAAGACCAGGCGCAAAGCTGGTATATGGAGCCGGACGGGCGCTATGTCCGTGATTCTCATTCCGAGGACGCAAATGCTTTCTCCGCGCACACCTATTTCATGACCAACCCATCGCTTTCGGGCCGTGGCCGCGCGCTCAAGATGCAGAATCCGGATTCGCGCAAGTGCCGGAGTTGAGCATCGGTGTCGGTCCTGTCTGATCCCAGGGGCGCTTCGCAGACCCGCGGTGCCGGCAAGGCGCGCGGGCCGGTCGCCATTGTCGATATCGGCTCCAATTCGGTGCGCCTGGTGGTGTATGAAACCGCCGCCCGCGTTGCCGCCACGCTCCAAAACGAAAAATCCATCTGCGCCATCGGCCGCGACATGGTCACGACCGGGCGGCTTCATGCCGAAGGCTGCGCCGCGGCGCTGGAGGCCTTGGCGCGGTTTCGCGTTATTTCCGACGGCCTGAATGTCGAAATCCGTGAGGCGGTGGCGACAGCGGCCGCGCGCGACGCCGCCAACGACACCGAGTTCATCGCCCGCGCCGAAAAAGCCTGGGGCGGGCCGATCCGCATTCTGGCCGGCGAGGACGAGGCGCGCATCGCCGCCGAAGGCGTGCTGGCGGGCATTCCCGATGCCGACGGGCTGGCGGCCGATCTGGGCGGCGGCAGCCTGGACATGGTCACGGTCAAGGGCGGCAAGACCGGCAGCGCCATAACCTTGCCGTTCGGCCCGTTGCGCCTGATGGACCAGTCGAAGGGCGATCCCGACAAGGCGCGCGACATCGTGGACAAGGGGCTGAAGAATATTCCCGGCCTGTCGGCGCCTGCGCTGTATGCGGTGGGCGGCGCCTGGCGCAGCTTCGCGCGGGTGGACATGGAGGAGCAGAATTACCCGCTCCACGTCCTGCAGCATTACATCATCCCGCGTGGCCGCGCCTTGCGGCTGTGCCGGCTGCTGGCGGGACTGTCGAAAGACAGCGTGCGCAAGATCAAGGTCGTGTCCAAGCGCCGCACCGAAAGCCTGCCTTACGGCGCGGTGGTACTGGAGCGGTTGCTGGAAGCCGGCGACATCAGGGATGTGGTGATCTCGGCCTATGGCTTGCGCGAAGGCCTTCTGTTCCGCGGCCTGTCGCCCGAGGAACGCATCAAGGATCCGCTGGTGGAATTCGCCCGCGCCACGAACAACCGCATCGCGCGCGTGCCAACCCACGCCGACGAGATGATCCGTTGGACCGCGCCGCTGTTCGAGGGTGAGATCGGAGAACTGGCGCGGATACGCGAGGCGAGCGCCTATTTCTCCGATGTCGGCTGGCGGCGCCATCCCGACGATCGCGCGCTGGGCGCTTTTTCGCAGGTTCTGACCGCGCCCTTCGCCGGGTCCAGCCACCGGGCGCGCGCCCTGATCGCGACATCGGTATTCCACCGCTATTCCGGCGACGAGGATTTTCCGCAAGGGTTGGCGCTGGCGGGCCTGCTGGACAAGGACGGTGAAAAGCGCGCGCTGGTGCTGGGCCTGGCCTGGCGCTTCGCTTTTTCGCTGTCGGCGTCGGCGGCGGGCGAGCTTGCGCATTACAAGTTGCGGATGACGCCCTCGAAAATCATCCTGGAAGTGCCGCCCCGGCGCGAAGCCATTGCCGGCGAGCCGGTGCAGAAGCGCCTGGGGGTCCTGGCTGACGCCTTGGGCCGCAAGGGCGAAATCCTCGTTGGGTGAGCCGGGGCGCGTAGCGTGAGCAGGTCCGGTGGACCTGCGAAAGCGGCGAACGCCGCGAGCTTGGGCGAGCGGCCGGATGGCGCCCACCCACGCCCTAAAAATCCTCACGCCTGTCGCGGGACTAAGGGATTGTTGCGCTTGCGAAAAATAACCCCCTTTGGAACCCACCCTTGCGCCCCGGCGCGGGGAAGGCTTTAAAGGGGGCTATGGCGGCGCCACGGGCGGGAAGCGCGGCCAAAAGTTCAGTCTTTCAAAGACTTAAGGAGTGACGTCATGGGTGCGTTTAGCTGGGTTCATATCGCAATTCTGGCCGCCATCGCGCTGGTCCTGTTCGGCGGTCGCGGCAAGGTGTCCGACTTGATGGGCGATTTCGGCAAGGGCATTACGTCCTTCAAGAAGGGCCTGGCGGAAAAAGACGATCCCAAGGTGATCAACGCCGAGACCAAGGAAACGGACAAGACCACGGTCTGATCCGCGACTTTCATTTCATTGCGCGATCCGGTTCATCGCGCGTTTTTTAGGCCCGCGTTTTTTTCGGATCGCGGGGGGCGTCTTTGATGTTCGACCTGTTCAGCTGGAGCCATATTCTCATCCTGCTCATCGTGGCTTTGGTCGTGGTGGGGCCGAAGGATTTGCCGCGCCTGATGAACATGGCGGGCAAATGGGCGGGCAAGGCGCGCGGCATGGCGAACGAATTCCGCAAAAGCTTCGATGAGATGGCGCGCCAGACCGAACTGGATGAGCTGCGCAAGGAAATCGAAGATCTGAAAAAGAACAATCCGGTTTCCGATTTCAACAACACGATGAACGATGTGCAGAACAGCTTCAGCAATCCGCTGGGCGACATGACGGACAGCGCCGGACAGTCGGCGCCGGAAGCCTCCGCCGCCCTGGAAGGCGGGCCCGAGCCGCGCAGCGGCGAGTTTGAAATCACCCAGGCGCCGCGCGCCGGCGAATTTGACGTGACGGACACCACCGGCGAGACCGCGCCGGCCGAGCGTCCGGCCACGCCATGACGGACGCGCCGTGATCACGCCCTCCCAGGAAGACGAAGCGGCGCTCGACGCCACCAAGGCGCCGCTGATGGAGCATCTGCTGGAACTGCGCCGGCGGCTGATCTGGGCTGTGGTGTCCTTCGGCATCTGTTTTGTCGTCTGCTTCGCTTTCTCGACGCAGATTTTCAACTTCCTGGCCGAGCCTCTGCACCAGGCACTGAAGGGCAAGCCCAACGATCACATGATTTATACGGCGCTGACCGAGGTCTTTTTCACCAAGATCAAGATCGGCATGTTCGGCGGCATCTGCCTGGGCTTTCCCGCCATCGCCGCGCAACTCTGGATCTTCGTGGCGCCCGGTCTTTACAAGCACGAAAAAAACGCCTTCTGGCCTTTCCTGATCGCCACGCCGTTCATGTTCACGCTGGGCGCATCCTTCGTCTATTACATCATGCTGCCTTTCTCGATCGCGTTTTTCGCCGGCTACCAGGCGCCGACCACCGATGGCGCCATGGGGATCGAGCTGCAAGCCAAGGTCAGCGACTATCTCAGCCTGGTGATGACGCTCATTTTTGCCTTCGGTCTGACCTTCCAGCTGCCGGTGCTGTTGTCGCTGCTGGGCAAGGTCGGGATCGTGACCACCAAGGGCCTGCGCGAGATGCGCCGCTACGCCATTGTCGGCCTGTTCGCCGTGGCGGCGGTGTTCACCCCGCCCGACGCAATCTCCATGCTGGCGCTGGCGGTGCCGCTGGTGCTGCTCTACGAGGTTTCGATTTTCTGCGTGATGATGATCGAGCGCAGCCGCGCCAAGGAAGATGCTGCCCGCGCCGCCAGGGATTTGACTCCGGCCTAGGGTCTGTTGTGATCGATTTTACCCGAATTTGTCATCCCGGAAGCCGCGAAGCGGCTATCCGGGATCCATTGTGCCGCTTGCAAGATGGATCCCGGCTCGGCGCGACGCTGGCGCATCGCTTGGCCGGGATGACAAGCTGAGCTCGATTCAATCAGAAAACAATTCGCTCTACGCAGCAGCCGCGGCACGGCCGCTGCGGATGCGGCCGGCCGGGAAGTTCAGCACAATGTGGGTGCCGTGGCCCGGCTGGCTGGAGATTTCCAGCGTGCCCTCATGCAGTTCCAGCATCGCCTTGGCCAGCGGCAGGCCCAGTCCGGTGCCGTTATGGGTGGCGGTCAGCTTGTTTTCGATCTGCCCGAACGGCGTCAGGGCCTGGGCAATTTCCTCTTCCGTCATGCCGATGCCGGAATCCTGCACCGTCACGGCATAGCCGCCATCGGCGGTGTGCGCGCCGCTGACCGTCACGCTGCCGCCGGCGGGGGTGAATTTGATGGCATTGCCGACCAGGTTGATCATGATCTGGCGGATCATGCGGTCCACCGCCACCACACGCACATGTTCGGGCGGCAGTTCGCCGACGACGTGCACGCCATATTTTTGGCCCAGCTCCGCGACCATGGCGAGCGAACCTTCCAGCGAATGGCGCAGGGGAAATTCTTCGGCGCTTTCCAGCGACATTTTCCCGGCCTCGATCTTCGACAGGTCGAGAATGTCGTTGATGATGCCCAGCAGATGGCACCCGCTGGAATGAATGTCGGCGGCATAACCGAGATAGCGCGGATTGTGCACCGGCCCCAGATGCTGCTCCTTCATCACCTCGGAAAAGCCCATGATGGCGTTCAGTGGCGTGCGCAGCTCGTGGCTCATATTGGCGAGGAAGGCGGACTTGGCTTTGTTGGCATGCTGGGCCTGTTCTGCCGAGATGGCGAGGCGGCGGGACATCTCGTCCAGCCGGGCGCGGCTCTTTTTCAGCTGGGAAATCACGTCGCGGGCATAGAAGATGATCGGCGCCGCCACGATCACGATCTCCAGGGCGAGATTGATCATGGAGAGGGGCTGCATCGGCAGACCTTCCAGCGCCCGCACCAGAAAATGCAGCGGCACGGCGACGCCCACCGCCATGGCGGTGAGGGCGGCGGTGGAGCCGACGCGGCCGAGCCGCGACAATTGTGCGTCCAGCGCGTCCAGCGCGGATCGGACCCGCACGGAAATATGATGTCCTGAAACCCGGTTCCCCCGGGGGGGGGGGGGGGGGGGGGGGGGGGGGGGGGGGGGGGGGGGGGGGGGGGGGGGGGGGGGGGGGGGGGGGGGGGGGGGGGGGGGGGGGGGGGGGGGG
>JBEENS010000016.1:0-54515 GCA_041192105.1 Pseudomonadota bacterium
CAGCGCCGCAGGCTTTTATGCCCGTGCCACCCCATCTGGATGGAACACCAGCTATGCAGTAGTCTCAGTTCCGCTGGTACAAAATATCCGGCAGGCCAAGTGGCTATCGTTTTGACCGGCTGAAAGTTCTTGTCGTGGACGACAACGCGCATATGCGCAAGCTCGTCATCACGATCCTGCAGGCATTCGGTGTTGTAAATATCTTCGAAGCCGATAACGGCCAGCGCGCCCTTGCCGTGCTGCGCGAAACCAATCCCGATGTGCTGGTGCTGGACTGGGTGATGGAAGGCATGTCGGGCATTGAGCTGGTGCAGATGATCCGCACCAGTCCGCAGACCCCCAATCCCTTTGTGCCGGTGATCATGCTGACCGGCCACACACATATCGACCATGTGCGCCAGGCGCGCGATGCCGGCGTCAACGAATTCATCGCCAAGCCGGTCTCGGTGAAGACCATGATGTCGCGGCTGGTGTCGGTGATCGAGCATCCCCGGCCCTATGTGCGCACCAGCGTCTATTTCGGCCCCTGCCGCCGCAGGCGCGGCAGCGCCGATGACTATCGTGGCCCCGAACGGCGCAGCGAATCCAAACAGCAGGCAGCGGAGTAAACCCATGGCACGAGAACAGCCCATCGAATTGTTCATGCCGCCCAACATGCTGAAAGCCAAAGTCGGCGGCGGGCTCGGCGGCGTCGACACGGCGGCGATGAAGCGCGCCGAAGGCGCCCTGGATAACCTGAAATCGGAATTCAGCGACTGGATCGCCGATGATGTGAAGGTCCTGATCGTGGCGCGGGCGCGCTATGCCGCCACGCCGGATGCCCCCTCACGCGCGGCGCTGATGCGTGCCGCCCATGACATCAAGGGCCAGGCCACCACCTTCAATTTTCCGCTGATCTCGCGCGTCGCCGGTTCGCTGTCGCGCCTGATCGGCGAGCTGCCGGAAAGCCAGGCGATTTCGCTGGGTCTGGTGGACGGCCATGTCAACGCCATTCAGGTGATCCACCGCCAGGGCATACAGGATACCAATGACAAGATGGCCCAGACCCTGTGCGCCGAACTGGACGCGCGGGTTGATGAAACCCTGAAGCCTAAGAAGTAGATTTCTTCGAGTCGGAAAACAGGTTCAGCAGGCTCGAATTGAACGACAGTGCCGAACTCGGCGTGGCGTTTTTTTCCAGCCCGAACAGCGCCCCGAACAGGCCCTGCCCGCCCCGCGGCTGCCAGTTCATCACACTCGCCAGCAGCATCTGGATTTCATCGCTCTGCGCTGTCACCACATGCGCGCGCGCCTTATCCAATGTCGGCGCCTCCACGGCAGCTGGCGTGATGTCCGGCAAGGCCGCGACACGCACCGTCCCTTCTCCGCCGGGCTGGCGCAGCGCCCAGTCATAGACTTCGCGCACCGACTTGGCGCGTCCGTCGGCGTGATAGAAAACCGACTTGTTGGCGTTGGCGGCCTGCGGGAATTGCACCGCCGCGCTGGCCTTGGGATCTTTCTCCGCCAGCCGGATCAACTTGCTGTCCGCATCGGGACCCAGGAAATGCGCGGCATAGAGTTCGCCGCCGCAGATTTCGCGGCCTAGGCTGGCCTTTAGCTGCCCCTGGGTGGATTTGGCATGTTCGCCTGCCATCAGGGCACAGAGTTGCGGGTCCTTGCGTAGCGCCAGGATGGACTGCTTCTGGGCGGCGTCGGCGCGATAGCGGCCGTTGGCATCGCGGGTGATGGCGTTGGCCAGATTGCCGATGCCGTGCTGGGCGCCATGCTCCTTCACCAGCCCCAGCCAGGTCTGGTCGATGAACTGGAACAGGCCGGTGGCCGATGACGACGCTGATTGGGCGTTGGGCTTGAGGCTGGATTCGCGCATCGCGGTGCCCAGCAGGTAATGGAAATCCGAACCCGTCGCGGCCGCCGCATGTTTCAGCGCGGCCAGCACGGATGAACGGTCAGCTGTCCCTGCGGCTTCTGCCTGCATGGGGCGACTGTCGGGCTTTATGGTTAACCGTTCCTTACCGCCCTACTGGCCGCCCTACCCAATGGCAAGCGCCAGCGGCGCTTCGGCGGGCTTGGGCCAGGGTGCGGGATCGCTGTGACCCCAGACCGGTCCCGGCCAGGCGGGATCGCCCTTGCGGCGGCCGATCACATGGACGTGCAGCTGCGGCACCATGTTGCCCAGGTTGCCCACATTCAGCTTCTCCACCCCCGGCAGGGTGCGGATCGCATTCGACAGTTTCACGATCTCTGCCATGAGTTGCGCCTGGTCCTCGCCGGACAGATCGCACATCTCGATAACGCCGGGCCGGCGCGGCACCAGCAGCCCCCATTGGTAGCGGGCGTCGTTGTAAAGAAAGACGCGGCACAGCGACCAGTCGGCCAGATGGTGGGTCAGCGACGCGATTACCGGATCCACCGCAAAATCAGTCATGAAAATCTCCCTGGATCGAAGGCTGGGATGGTTTTGGTTTTCCCCAGCACCATGTTCGCCATCAATTGCGCGATGGCGGGCGCCAGCAGGATACCATTGCGGAACTGCCCGCTCGCCACAAAAAGATTCCCGTTTCTGAGCGGACCCAGCAGCGGCAAGCCGTCGGGGCTTTTGGGCCGCAGACCCGCCCAATGGTCCGCCAGCGCCCACTGTTTCAAAGCCGGGATCAGGCTTTGCGCGCCTGCACGCAACTGGTCACGCACATCGGGCGAAAGGCTGGTGTCGAATCCCGCCTCCTGCATGGTGGCGCCGACCAGAAGGCGCTTTTGACCGCCCTCGTCGCGCGGCACCAGATAGACCCCATTCCCCCAGATCACAGGACCGGGCAATTGCGCGCCCAAAGGGGGCGCCAGTGCGATCATCTCGCCCTTGACCGGGGTGATGGGAATATCCCCCAGCAAACCGCTCCAGGCGCCGGCCGCGATCACAAAGGCGTCGGCGTAATAGCGATGGCGGGGGGTCAGCACACAGACTGCCGCCCCGCCTTGTTGTTCGATGCTCACTGCCGCCGTCTGCGGCACCAAGCTCCCTCCCGCCTTTACGAAGGCGATGGTCAGGGCTTCGCCCAGCCTGCGATTGTCGACATGGGCTTCGTCCGCCGCCCACAGCCCCCCGGCAATGCCGTCCGCCAGCAGCGGAACCAGTTCCCGGACCCCGGCGGCATCCAGAACAGCTCCACGGGCGCGCATCGCGTCCAGCGCGGCGGCGTCCGGGGCCAGCAGCAGCGCGCCGCTGCGGGCAAAGCCGACAGGCACGCCGCTGGCCTGCTCGACCTCGGCGGCGAAGCCGGGCCACAGAGCGTTGGCGTGGAGGGCGAAGTCGTGTTCGGCAGTGGGGGCGTCTTCCAGCTCGGCGGTTACCGCCAGCATACCGGCGGCCGCCCAGGTCGCGCCCTGCGCCGGCTGGGTCCGGTCGAGGATCGTCACGGTCGCCCCCGCCTGCAAAAGCCGCCAGCCGATGGACAGGCCCGCCACCCCGGCGCCGATGATGACGACTTTCATGTCCAGCCTTTGGCAGCGCCCTGCCCTGCCGCGATAAAAGCCATGACACCAACAGCATAGACCAAGAGGCTAAAGTGATCTGGGAAGATGCAGGCGGCCAAAAAAGCGGCTGCGGTCAGCCAGGTGACAACAGAAACATGGGTCCTGCCAAGGATCGTCACGACCGTCAGGGCGAACATCGCAAACATCGCCGCCAGCGCCCGGTCCGGCTCCGCCAGGGCAAAGCCGAAGGGGATCGCCAGCAGACCCAACGGCAGGATCGGGAGACCGGGTTTGCCGTCACGGCGGGCGCGGGCCTCGCCTGCCCCGGCGGCGATTGTCCCCGCCAGCAGCAGCACCGCGCCCCCCCACGGCTGCCCCAGGGCGATGGCCGCTGTCGCCGCCAGCAGGCCGACAATGGCGCCGGCCCGCCAGCCCCACGCCGGGACCTCCGGCAAGCGGGGGGCCAGCCGGTCGAACAGCAGATCGGGGTTTGGGAGGGTCATGGGCTTCTATAGCGTCCGGCGCGCACTATGTAACGGATTGGCCCCTCAGCCGTATCAGTGGGTGTGATTGGCGAAGGACAGGATCATGGAAAAGGCACTTTTCGGCGCGGGCTGCTTCTGGGGCGTGGAGGACTTCTTCCTGCAGGTGCCCGGCGTCAATGACGCGGTCAGCGGCTATGCCGGCGGCACCACCGACAATCCCACCTACCGGCTGATCTGCGCCGGCGACACCTATCATGCCGAGGTGGTGGAAGTGAGTTTCGACCCGGCCCAGCTGTCCTATGGCGCGCTGGTGGACCTGTTCTTCCGCATGCACAATCCCACCACCCGCGACCGCCAGGGTCCGGACCACGGCACCCAGTACCGCTCGGTGATCTTCACCCATGGGCCGGAACAGGCCCGCATTGCTGCCGAGCGCAAGGCCGCGGTGGATGCATCGGGAAAGTGGAAGACGCCGGTGGTCACCCAGATCGAGCCGGCACCGACCTTCTGGAAGGCCGAGGAAAGCCATCAGCGCTATTTCCAGAAGCATGGCGGGCACTGCCATGTCAGCTACGCGGAGCTGGCGGCAGAATAGTTACTTTCCGGAAGCCCCGCGAACCGCGAAGGCCGCCGCCACGCGGGTGCCGTCCGACAGATGCAGCACCACCGGCACCTTGCCGCCGATCTTCATCAAGGATGTGGGACGCAGGCACATCAGGTGATAGCCGCCGGGCGCGAAACTGACCTTGCCACCCGCCGGCACATCCACCTGATCGACCATCTCCATCCGGGCCATGCCGCCGGTGTTGCTGGATTTGTGCATCATCACCGTGCTGCAGCCATCGGACTGCGCGCCCAGGATGGCGACATCGCTGCGGGTGGTGTTGTGGCTTGTGAAATAACCGGCCGCCGGCAGCTTGCCCGGCAGGGCGCGGAACCAGGCATCGGTGACGTTGAAGGACGCGGCCGAAACCGGCGCCGTCAGGGTCAGCAGGATCACAAGACTAAGCCGCTTCATTTTTGTTTTCCTCAAGGGCTGCCTTCTCCTCATTCAGCCGCATGGTCACCAGCACCACGATCATGGCGGCGAAACTGGTGAGCGTGCCGGGCAGCCAGATGATCAACCCACCATAATGCTGATCGTTCAGGGCCGTCATGTCCATGACCCGTCCGCAGATTGTATAGACCGGATAGATATCGCGCTCTGTCAGCGACAGGATGGCGCCCAGCACCATCTGCGGCAGCTCGATCACCAGGATCAGCAAGGCCCGCATCAGGTGCGACAGGCGGGCCGGCGGACGGCTGCGCGAATCCAGGATCAGCGCCCAGAACATCACGCCATTGATGGCCATAGTCCAGTTCATGAACTCGTAGATATTGGCATCCAGCATCACACGGGTATGGATCTGGGGGATCAACCAGAAATAGAGCAGCGCCACGAACAGAAACGGCGCCATCACCGGATACTGCAGAAAGGCCATGGTAGCCTGCACAGGCCGCGCCTTGAGAACGGGTTTCAGGAAATCCGGCATCCCTGCCAGCAGCACCGGCCCGCTCATCCCCAGCGCGATGAAGAAAGCGCCGAAGTGATGCAGCACAAAATGCGCCGCCCGGTGCACGAAGAACATGTGCTGGGCGTAATAGTCGATGCGAGTCTGCAGCACGATCCAGAAACTGACCACGCCCAGGACAAAGCAGAGACTGCGCCACAGCGGTGGATGCTGGTCCTTGGGCAGCACGCAAAGCCCGCGCGCGAACCAGCCCAAGGTCAGGCCGGTCGCCAGATAGATCGGCCAGGAAAATTCCCAGGGCAGCCAGAACGGCAGGTCAGCCGGATAAAAACGGCAGATCCACCAGATCACCGCGCCCAACGCCAGCAGCGCGGCGTACCACCACCATTCGCGCATCAGGCCTTTAGTCATCGCTTTGGGCCATCAGATGCGACAGTTCTTCATGGCCGCCCCGCTGCAAACCGTCCCGCACCCCTGCCCGATCCGCCGCATCACGGTTCTGGCTGAGCTTCCATTTGCCGTCGAGGCTGGTGATGGAAAATTCGAATCCCACAATCGCGCGCAGCAAACCATCAACATAGCTGGAAGGCGCATCGCTCACCTTCCACGGCTCCTCCCGGGGCGCTTCATGTGCATCGCTGAGCGCTGTAACGTGGGCGCGGAGCCATTCCGCATCCTGCACCCAGCGAATGACGCCCCGCGCATGAACCGTCAGGTAATTCCAGGTCGGCACCGCCTTGCCGGTTTGCGTCTTGCTGGGATACCAGTTGGGCGAAACATAGGCATGCGGCCCCAGAAAAATCGCCAGCGCCTCGCCGTCGCCATCTTTCCAGACCGGGTTGGCGCGCGCCACATGGCCGCGCAACACGCCGCCCTCCAGCAGCATGGGAAGATGGTTGGCCTGCAGTCCCTGCGTCACAAGGGTGGCAAAGCCGATCCGCTGCATCGCCTGGCGCAGCACATCGGCGCGGTCTTCACGAAAATGGTCCGGCACATACATGGCAGCGATCTTATGCGCCTAGGCCCGCCGCGCCCAGCGTGATAAGGACGCGCCATGCGCATCTCTGCCCTGATTTTTGCTCTTCTGGCCTGCGTCAGCTGCTCCAAAACCAGCTGGCACATGACCGATATCTCCGGCGGCATGCCAAAGCTGAAATTCCACATGACGTCCGGCGGCAAACCGGTCACGGCGGAGGATTTCCGCGGCAAGGTTGTGGCGCTCTATTTCGGCTTCACCCACTGTCCCGATGTCTGCCCCGCCACCCTGGCCAACCTGACCGACGTGTTGAGCAAGGTGAACAACCCGGATGTGCGCATCCTGTTCGTTACGGTGGACCCGGACCGCGATAGCGATGCCGTGATGAGCGACTATGCCGCCGCATTCTCGCCGCAAATGGTGGGCCTGCGCGGCGGGCGCAACGAACTGGCCAATCTGGCCCGCACCTGGCGCATCGCCTATTCGGTCGAGAAAGGGCCGCCTTACGAGGTGAACCATTCCAATGCGGTGTATTTCTTCGACCGTGAAGGCAAGACGCGGCTGGTCACCACCGATACCAGCAACACCACGGCCGTGGCCGAGGATGTGAAAAGATTGCTGCAGTAACCATCCTTGTCATTCCCGCGAAAGCGGGAATCCATCACTCCGTCCGCATCGCGGCCCATGGATGCCCGCTTGCGCGGGCATGACAAGATAATCAGATGTGGAGCGCGACCTTGTCGGCTGCCAGCACCGCTTCATGCATCATCTCGGACAATGTCGGATGCGGGAAGATGGTGTGCGACAGCTCGGCATCGGTCAGTTCGCCCGACTTGGCCACGACATAGCCCTGGATCAGCTCGGTGACTTCGGCGCCAATCATGTGCGCGCCCAACAACTCGCCGGTGGTCTCGTCGAAGATGGTCTTGACCAACCCCTCCGGTTCGCCCAGCGCGATGGCCTTGCCGTTGGCCATGAAGGGGAACTTGCCCACTTTGATCTTGCGACCAGACTCTTTTGCCTTGGCTTCGGTCATGCCGACGGAAGCGACCTGTGGCCAGCAATAGGTGCAGCCCGGCACGTTTGCGGTGTTCAGCGGATGCACGCCCTTCACGCCCGCGATCTTCTCGGCGACGATCACGCCTTCATGCATCGCCTTGTGCGCCAGCCAGGGGCCGCCGACCAAGTCGCCGATGGCCCAGACTCCGTCCACGCCGGTCTCGCCGTACTTGCCGGCGACGATATGGGTCTTCTCGACCTTGATGCCCGCCGCTTCCAGGCCGATATTTTCGACATTGCCGACAATGCCCATCGCCAGGATCACCCGGTCAACGGTGACTTGTTCGGTCTTGCCGGCCTTGTCCTTGAGGGTGCAGGTGACATTGTCCGCACCCTTTTTCAGTTCGGTCACGGTGGTGCCGAGCCTTAATTTCATGCCCTGCTTGGTGAAGGCCTTGGCGGCAAGCGCGGAGATTTCCTCGTCTTCCACCGGCATCACCCGGTCCAGCACTTCGACCACGGTCACGTCGGCGCCCAGGGTGCGATAAAAACTGGCGAATTCGATGCCGATGGCGCCCGAGCCGACGACCAGCAGCGACTTGGGGAAGGACGGCGGCACCATCGCTTCGCGATAGGTCCATATCAAGAGGCCATCCGGTTCCAGCCCCGGCAGGGTACGGGCGCGCGCGCCCGTCGCCAGCACAATATTCTTGGCGGCATACTCCGCCGGCTTGCCGTCCTTGGTCACCGACAGCTTGCCCTTGCCAGCCAGCTTGGCCTCGCCCGCGATCACAGTGATCTTGTGCTTTTTCATCAGGCCGGCAACGCCGTTGGACAGTTGCTGCGACACGCCGCGGCTGCGTTCGACAATCTTGGCGATGTCGAACTTGAAATTGTCGCCGCTGATTCCGAACTCGCTGAGCCGATGCAGCATGTGCCAGACTTCGGAGGAGCGCAGCAGCGCCTTGGTCGGGATACAGCCCCAGTTCAGGCAGATGCCGCCCATGCGGTCGCGTTCGACCACCGCAGTCTTCAGGCCCAGCTGGGCGCAGCGGATGGCGCAGACATAGCCGCCCGGCCCGCCGCCGACCACGATCACATCATAAGTCTCAGCCATGCCGGCCATCCTTCGACAGGCTCAGGATGAGGACCGAGCGTGTGACGTAACCCTGAGCCTGGCGAAGAGTCATAGCAGCATGGAGGCCGGTTCCTCGATGAAGGCCTTGAGAGTCTGGAGGAACTTGGCGCCGGTGCCGCCATCGACCACCCGGTGGTCGGCCGACATGGTGACAGTCATCACCGTTCCGATCTCGATCTTGCCGTTCTTGACGATGGGGCGCTCTTCGCCCGCACCCACCGCGATGATGCAGCTTTGCGGCGGGTTGATGATGGAGGTGAAGTTCTTGATGCCGTACATGCCCAGGTTGGAGACCGAGAAGCCGCCGCCCTCATACTGGTTGGGCTTGAGCTTCTTTTCCTTCGCCAGCCCCGCCAACGTCTTGACCTCGTTGCTGATCTCCACCAGCCCCTTGGTCTGGGCCTTGAAGATGATGGGCGTGATCAGGCCAAAATCCAGCGCCACGGCGACGCCGACATCGGCATCCTTGTGGCGCAGAATGGCAGTATCGGTCCAGGACGCATTCACGTCGGGATGCTTCATCAGCGCCATGGCCGACGCCTTCATGATGTAGTCGTTGACCGACAGCTTGTAGGCCGGGACCTTGTCTTTGCCCTTCGGCGCAGCGGCGTTCATTTTTTCACGCACCGCCATCAGGGAATCCAGATTGCAGTCCACCGTCAGGTAGTAATGCGGGATCAGCGTCTTGGCGGAAGTGAGACGCTTGGCGATGGCCTTGCGCATGGAATCGTGCGGGGTCTCTTCATAGCTGCCCGCCGGATAGAGCAGACGCGCATCCGGCAGCGGCGCAACACCCGGGACGCCGGCAGCGGGAGCGACCACAGCGGCAGGCTTGGCTGCGCCCGGCTTGGCGTTTTCAACATCAGATTGGACGATGCGGCCGCGCGGACCGCTGCCGGACAGAGCGGCAAGATCGATGCCTTTGCTGGCGGCGATGCGCCGGGCCAGGGGCGACGCGAAGAGGCGCGCGCCGTCGGCTTTGGCAGCAGGCGCGGCGGCGACTTTCGGTGCATCCGCTTTGGGTGCGGACGCAGCCGGTGCTTCGGCTTTCATCGCGGCCTTGATGTCTTTCATGGCGGCAGGAATATCAACCGCGGCGCCGGCTTTCTCGCCTTCCGCCAGCAGCACGGCGATGGGCGCATTGACCTTCACGCCTTCGCTTCCTTCAGCGACCAGGATCTTGCCGATGGTGCCCTCGTCCACGGCTTCGAATTCCATCGTCGCCTTGTCGGTTTCGATTTCGGCCAGGATGGTGCCGGACTTGACGGTGTCGCCTTCCTTCACCAGCCACTTGGCCAGCTTGCCCTCTTCCATGGTGGGCGACAGCGCGGGCATGAGAATGTTCGTCGCCACGTTCTATTCCTTGTAGCTGACGGCCTTGACCGCCGCGATCAGGTCATCGACCGTCGGCAAGGCAAGCTTTTCGAGATTGGCGGCGTAGGGCATCGGAACGTCCTTGCCCGCCACCTTGGTCGGGGGCGCATCCAGATAATCGAACGCCTCCTGTGCCACGCGAGCGCAGATTTCCGTGCCGATGGAGCAGACCGGCCAGGCCTGTTCCATGGTGACGATGCGGTTGGTCTTCTTCACCGAGGCAATAACCGTGTCCATGTCCAGCGGGCGCAGGGTGCGCAGGTCGATCACTTCGGCGTCGATGCCCTCGTCCGCCAGCTTCTCGGCGGCTTCCAGCGCCTGTCCGACGGTGATCGAGTAGGCGACGATGGTGACGTCCGTGCCGGGGCGCACGATGCGCGCCTTGCCAATCGGCAGCACGAAGTCGTCCAGCTTGGGAACTGGGAAGCTCTTGCCGTAGAGGATTTCATTTTCCAGGAAGATGATGGGGCTGCCATCGCGGATCGCGGCCTTGAGCAGACCCTTGGCGTCGGCGGCGGAATAGGGCGCGATCACTTTCAGGCCCGGCACCGAGGCATACCAGGCGGAATAATCCTGGCTATGCTGGGCGCCGACGCGGGCGGCGGCGCCGTTGGGACCACGGAACACGATGGGACAGCTCATCTGGCCGCCCGACATGTAGCGCGTCTTGGCGGCGGAGTTGATGATCTGGTCCATCGCCTGCATGGCGAAGTTCCAGGTCATGAATTCCACGATGGGCCTGAGGCCGTCAAAGGCCGCGCCCACGGCCAGGCCGGTAAAGCCATGCTCGGTGATGGGGGTGTCGATCACGCGGCGGTCGCCGAACTCGTCCAGCAAGCCCTGCGAAATCTTGTAGGCGCCCTGATACTGGGCGACTTCCTCGCCCATCAGGAACACCAGCTCGTCGCGGCGCATTTCTTCAGCCATGGCGTCGCGCAGTGCATCGCGCACGGTCTGGTTGACGAATTCGGTGCCTTCGGGGACTTCCGGATCGGACGCGACTTCGACTTTCGGGGCTTCGGACTTTCCGGCGGGCGCTTCCGTCTTGGCTTCTTTCGGCGCGTCTTTCTTCGCCGCCTTCCTGGCGGGCGCCGCGCCGGCGGCTTCACCATCCGCCAGCAGTGTGGCGATGGGCGAATTGACCTTCACACCTTCGGTGCCTTCGGCGACCAGGATCTCGCCGATGGTGCCTTCGTCCACCGCTTCGAATTCCATCGTCGCCTTGTCGGTTTCGATCTCGGCCAGGATGGTGCCGGATTTCACCACATCGCCGGTCTTCACCAGCCATTTGGACAGCTTGCCCTCTTCCATGGTGGGCGACAGCGCGGGCATCAGGATTTCGGTGCTCATCAGGCGTAAATGTCCGTATAAAGTTCGTCGAGGCCCGGCTCTGGGCTTTCGGTGGCGAATTCGGCGGAAGTGATGACGGTGGCTTTGATCTGGGCGTCCAGCGACTTCATGTCTGCTTCGGTCATGATGCCGCGCTCCAGCAGCTTCTTGCCGAAATTCTCGATCGGGTCGCGCTTCTCGCGCACCTCGGTCAGTTCTTCCTTGCTGCGATATTTGGCAGGATCGGACATGGAGTGGCCGCGATAGCGGTAGGTCTTCATTTCCAGGATGATCGGTCCCTTGCCGGCGCGGCAATGCGCCATCGCCTCTTCGCCGGCCTTCTGCACCGCTTCCACATCCATGCCGTCCACCTGGACGCCGGGAATGCCGAAGGACGCGCCGCGCTTGGAGAAATCGGACACCGCCGAAGACCGCTCGACGCTGGTGCCCATGGCGTACTGGTTGTTCTCGATCACATAGATGACCGGCAGCTTCCACAGCTCGGCCATGTTGAAGCTTTCATAGACCTGGCCCTGGTTGGCGGCGCCATCGCCGAAATAGGTCAGACAGATGCTTTTGTTGCCGCGATACTTGTTGGCGAAGGCCAGGCCCGTACCGATCGGCACCTGGGCGCCGACAATGCCGTGGCCGCCATAGAATTTCTTCTCGCTCGAGAACATGTGCATCGAGCCGCCCTTGCCGCGCGACAGGCCGGTGGAGCGCCCGGTCAGCTCGGCCATCACCGCCTTGGGATCAATGCCCGCCGCCAGCATATGGCCATGGTCCCGGTAGGCGGTGATCTGCTGGTCGCCTTCCTTGGCGGCGCCCATCAGGCCGACCACCACGGCTTCCTGGCCGATATAGAGGTGGCAGAAGCCGCCGATCAGACCCATGCCGTACAGCTGTCCGGCGCGTTCTTCGAACCGGCGGATCAACAGCATGTCCGCATAGAGTTTTTTGAGGGAGTCGGAATTGCTTTTGGGAGCGTCGGGCATGGGCGGTTGCGGTGCCGTTTTTTGATTTTTGAAAGCCGGAAAAAGGGTTGTTGCAAGCTCCGGCAGGCTTGGCAAGAGCATTGTTATTTTATTGCGCCGCGAAAGCGAACACTGTTCGCAGTTGCGCAATAGCCTTCACGATAGAGGGCGAGTGAAAGCAATTTTCGGAAGGTTTAGTGACCGGTTCTTGAAACGGCGACCTGGTTGGGCGCGGCGGTCATCAATTCGGTGCGGGTCAGTTCCTCGACCAGGTCGGGGTCGGCACCGTTCTTCTCCATCAGGCCGATGCGATGCTCCAGCCGGGCGCGGCTGTCCTGGAGTTGAACCAACTGCTGCTGCTGGATGCCCAGTCTGGCCTGGCTGTCTTCCAGGGCCAGGATGCCGCGATTGCCCCAGATGGCGTAGCTGCCGAAGTAGCCGACCACGGAAAGACTGATGGCGGGGACGATCAGGACACTGAAAAAACGGGTGACGGAACGCTTGATTCGCATTCCCCCAACGAATCACACACTGATTCGCCTGGTCAAGAGAAAATTTGTAAAGTATTCAAGGAACTTAGCTTGAGTCACTTTAACGATTAGGCCCGCAGGATGGTCCGCCCGGCATAGATGGCGGTATCGCCCAGCTGCTCCTCGATCCGCAGCAGCTGGTTGTACTTGGCCAGCCGGTCGGAGCGGGCGAGCGAGCCGGTTTTGATCTGGCCGCAATTGGTCGCCACCGCCAGATCGGCGATGGTGGAATCCTCGGTTTCGCCCGAGCGATGACTCATCACCGCCTTGTAGGCGGCCTTGTGCGCCATCTCGACCGTATCCAGGGTCTCGGTCAGCGAACCGATCTGGTTGACCTTGATCAGGATGGCATTGGCGGTCGCCGTGTCGATGCCCTGCTTCAGCCGCTTCACATTGGTGACGAAGAGATCGTCGCCCACTAGGTTGACGGTCTTGCCAACCGCATCGGTCAGGGCCTTCCAGCCAGCCCAGTCATCCTCGGCCATGCCGTCTTCGATAGAGACGATGGGATAGCGTTTGCACAGATCGGCATAGACCTTGACCATCTCGTCGGGCATGAGGGTCTTGCCCTCGCCTTCCAGTACATATTTTCCGTTCTTGAAGAATTCGGTCGAAGCCGGATCGAGCGCGAAGAAAATGTCGTCGCCCAGCTTGTAGCCGGCCTTCTCCACCGCCTTGGAAATATAGGACAGCGCCTCGTCCGGCGATTTCAGGTTGGGCGCGAAGCCACCCTCGTCGCCGACATTGGTGTTGTGGCCGGCATCATGCAGCGATTTCTTCAATGTGTGGAAAATTTCCGCGCCCATGCGCAGTGCTTCGCGGAAGCTGGACGCCCCCACCGGCATGATCATGAATTCCTGGAAGTCGATGGGATTGTCGGCATGCACGCCGCCATTGATGATGTTCATCATCGGCACCGGCAGAACTTGCGCCTTCGCGCCGCCGACATAACGGTAGAGCGGCAGGTTGGCGGCAATGGCCGCCGCCTTGGCGACCGCCAGGCTGACACCCAGTATGGAGTTGGCGCCCAGCCGCGCCTTGTTGGGGGTGCCGTCCAGCCCGATCATGGCGCGGTCGATCCTGACCTGCTCTTCCGCATCCAGCCCGCACAGGGCGTCGAAGATTTCCCCATTCACCGCGCTAACGGCTTTTTCCACGCCCTTGCCGCCATACCGCTTGCCGCCGTCGCGCAGTTCGACCGCCTCATGGGCGCCGGTGGAGGCGCCCGACGGCACCGCAGCGCGGCCGAAGCTGCCGTCTTCCAGCCGGACATCCACTTCCACGGTGGGATTGCCCCGGGAGTCGAGGATTTCGCGGCCGATAATGTCGATGATGGCGGTCATGGGGGAACTCCCTTAGTCTTGCCGGGTTCTAAGCGAGTGCCGCCCGCCAAACAAGGCGCGCGGGCTCATCTGGGGGAACATCATGATGCTTGCCGCGCCCGCCACCATCCTGACCGCCATCGTCACCTTGCTGGCGATCCTGATCTCCATGGCCTTTGTGATTCAGGTGGGCCGCGCCCGCCAACGGACCCGGATCGATGCGCCCGCCATGACCGGTGCGCTAGCATTGGAGAATGCCGTGCGGGTCCAGGCCAATACCGTCGAGCAGATCGTGATCTTCCTGCCGGCCCTGTGGCTGGCGGCGCTGTATTTTCAGGGCTGGGTGGTGCCGATCATGGGCCTGGTCTGGTGCCTGGGCCGCATTCTCTATGCGTTCAGCTATGGCGATCACAAGGCGCGCATGCCCGGCTTCGCGCTGACCATCTTCCCGACTTTGATTCTTGTGATCCTGGCCGCCATCGGCCTGTTCGGCGCCTGGACGGCTTCAGCAGTTTAAGGGCCGGGAGCAGCGGCGAACGCGAGCGAAGCGAGCGCCTCGTCCGTGCGACCCATTAAATAAAGCGTTTCACGACGGCATCGATCTCGACCAGCTGCTCGAGAAGGTGGGGGAAATCCTTGAGCTTGACCATGTTGGGACCGTCCGATGGCGCATGGTCTGGGTCCTGATGCACTTCCATAAAGACGCACGCGACCCCTGCCGCCACCGCGGCGCGCGCCAGATACGGCACCATGGTGCGGTCGCCGCCTGACGTGTCGCCCTGTCCGCCTGGCTGCTGCACCGAATGGGTGGCGTCGAACACCACCGGCGCACCGAACGCGGCCATGATGGGAAGCGCGCGCATGTCCGACACCAGCGTGTTGTAACCGAAAGTCACGCCACGTTCGGTGACCAGCACGTTGGGATTGCCCGCGCCGGTGATCTTGGCGATCACATTCTTCATGTCCCAGGGCGAAAGAAACTGGCCCTTCTTCACATTGACGCACTTGCCGGTATGGGCGGCGGCGACCAAGAGGTCAGTCTGGCGCGACAGGAAGGCCGGGATCTGCAGCACGTCGACCGCCTGCGCCACGGCGGCGCACTGGTCGCGCTCATGCACATCGGTCAGCACCGGCAGCCCGAACTTGGAACGGATGTCGGCAAAGATCGGCAGGGCATTTTCGAGCCCCATGCCGCGCGCCGTGGCGGCGCTGGTGCGGTTGGCCTTGTCGAAACTGGTCTTGTAGATCAGGCCGACGCCCAGCTTGCTACAGGCTTCCTTCAGCGCGCCCGCCATGTCGAAGGCGTGGCTGCGGCTTTCCAGCTGGCAGGGCCCGGCGATGATGGTGAGCTTGCGAGCGTTGCCGATCTCGACGGGATTCGACGCCGGACCAAG
The DNA here is from genome assembly GCA_041192105.1 of Pseudomonadota bacterium. GTDB lineage: Bacteria > Pseudomonadota > Alphaproteobacteria > Micropepsales > Micropepsaceae > Rhizomicrobium. The sequence goes on from JBEENS010000016.1 coordinate 15,501, forward strand.
CGTGACGATGCTGTTGGGGTTCATGGCCGCCCTTATAGAGACTGGGGCCGGCCAGCGAAAGTCTAGCGGACGACGAAAGCGCCGGCGGCGATGCCGAGCGGGCCGGTCAGCGGTCCGAACAGATTCATCGCATCCCAGAAGAAGGTGTTATCGACCCGCACCACATCGCCCGGATTAATCCGGGTCGAGCGGTCGGTCGGCATCTTCACTTCGGTGTTGCTGCCTTCACGACGCAGATAGATCGTGCTTTCCACCGCACTGGGGGTGAAGCCGCCGGCCAGCGCGATGGCGTTCAGTGCATTCATGTGATTGACGTAGGGATACTCGCCGGGCTTGGTGACGGCGCCGATGATGTAGAACGGCCGGTAGGTCGAAACCTGCACCGAGACGCGCGGCTGCCTGAGATAGCCCCGCGCCAGCGTGCTGCCGATGGCGGCTTCCAGTTGCTGCGATGTGAGGCCGGCAGCGCGCACCTGCCCCACCAGCGGCAGGCGGACATAGCCCGAACCATCGACCGTGTAATCGCCGGAAAGATCGGCTTCCTCGAATACGGTCAACCGCAGCTTGTCGCCGGAGCCCAGCACATAATCGGGATTCTCGCGCGGCACACTGCCCTGTTGGTAAGCGGCGGTTTGATAATAGGCGTAAGCCGAATCCTGCGGCTGGGTTTGCGCCGGCGCCTCCATGCCCTGGCCCGCGCGATAGCCATAGGCTGTCGCCGCGGCGACTTGCGGCTGATAGGCGGGCTGCGGCTGATAAGCCGGTTGCTGATACGCAGGCTGCGGCTGGTAGGCAGGTGGCTGGCCGCGCTGATAGCCATAGGCCGCATTCGGTTGCGACTGATAAGCCGGCTGCGGCGCAGTGGCGGTGGCGGCAATTTGCGGCTGCGGCGGACCAGCATTGAAGCCGCCGGATGCCGGCGCATAACCGTCGGACATCGGCGCACCCTGAGCGGGCGCGGCGCCATAGCCACCAACCTGCGGGGGATAATAGCCGCCGCTGACCGGCGCGGCATTGTAGCTGTTGTTGGCGGCAGCGGCGGGATTGTAGCCGCCAACGCCGGGCATGGGTTCCGGCACGGGTACGCGGCCGTAATTGGAAATTTCGCCGCCCGCCACCGGCTTGATGCCATAGCCGTCCAGGTTTTCGGCGCGCACCGGGGCGAACGCCGCGAACAGCAGCATTCCCGCCGCAACAATGCTGGCAGCGCGCACAAGCGTTAGAGAGGTGGACTGGCCCATGGGCCGATCCTATAGGTGCGCTTCTTACTTATTTCCTACGCCCTTTAAGGTTGCAGTTAAGGAACCATTAAGTTCTATAAACCGGTCATGACCCTTCCAAAATTGTTCGCGGTTTACCTGGGCGGCCGGGCGCCCAAGGCCAATACCGAACTGCATGACGTGGTGTTCGTAACGGGCGCGCGGATCGAGGACACCTATGGCCAGCTGCTGGACAAATGGTTCGGCGATTCCCAAAGCCTGCATATCGACAGTTGGCTGGAGCTGGGCGTGGTGGATGGCTGGCGCGTCACGCTGTCGGACACACAGTCACCCGCCACCGGAAAACTGTTCTTTGTGAATCTGGGCGCCTATCGCGATGGTGAGTTCACCGAGCTTCATGCGATGGGATTCTACGTCGCCCCGTCCGCGCTGGATGCCAAGAAACGTGCTTTGACCGAACTTTTTTCCGACCGCGTTCAGCAGAAGCACAAGGACGACCTGCTCGCCATCGACGATTGCATCGCGGTGGACGCAATCAATGGGTTGCACGTGACGCTGACAAAAACCAGCGAGACATCAGACGCCAAGCCCAACAACGGCTATCACATCATTCCGAAGGAAGTGATCGCGGCGTACCTGGCGCGCTAGCCCGCGACGCCGGTCGCGGTCAGCACGGCGCCAGCCGTGAAGGCCGAGATGCTCAGCATGCTGGCCGCGATCGCGACGAGGCGAAGCCGCTTCGATGCCGGCGGGATCGTGCCGCCGCCGCGCTCGGTGGTGATCATCTGGGTGAGATATGCCAGTAAGCACGTGACCACCGCCAGGATCAGACCGGTGAGAAAGAACAGCAAAGGCCAGAACAGAATTTTGGCCATCGCGGAGCCGTTATGCTGGTCGTTGGCCCAGACCTGCCCGACAAAAGTCAGCAGCGCGATCACCGCCGCGCCATTGACCAGGATCAGCGTCCTGATGGCCAGGATGGCGAAATCCACCGCCGCTTCGAACATATGCTGTGGGAATTCGTCCGGCGGTTGCGCCATCAGACCAGCCGGCTCTTTTGCACTGCTGCCGCGATGAAGCTGGTGAACAGCGGGTGCGGCTCCAGCGGGCGCGATTTCAGTTCGGGATGGAACTGCACCCCGATGAACCAGGGATGGTCGGCAATCTCCATGATCTCCGGCAACCGTCCGTCCGGCGACCAACCCGAGACAGCCATGCCATGCTTGGCCAGATCCTTGGCGTAGTTGGTGTTTACTTCGTAACGGTGGCGATGGCGTTCGCTGATCTCGGTGGTGCCATAGACTTCCGCCACCCGTGAACCGGGTGTGAGGGTCGCAGGATAGGCGCCCAGCCGCATGGTGCCGCCCATGTCGCCATCGGCGCCGCGGCTTTCCACCTGGTTGCCCTTGACCCATTCGGTCATCAAGCCGATCACCGGATGCTTGGGATGGCCGATCTCAGTGGTACCGGCGCCTTCCAGGCCCGCCAGGTCGCGCGCCGCTTCAATCACCGCCATGTGCAACCCGTAACAGATGCCGAAGAACGGCACCTTGCGTTCGCGGGCAAAGCGCACCGCGCCGATCTTGCCTTCGGTGCCGCGCTCGCCGAAGCCGCCGGGCACCAAGATGCCATCGACATTCTCCAGGAAGCTGGCGGCGTCGTCGCGCTCGAACACTTCGCTGTCGATCCAGTCGAGATGGACATTCACATTGTTGGCCAGCCCGCCATGGGTCAGCGCCTCGGACAGGGATTTGTAGCTGTCCTTGACCTGCATGTACTTGCCGACGATGGCGATGCGCACTTCGCCTTCCGGATTCTTCACCCGCGCCACCACTTCGGCCCAGCGCGACAGGTCAGGCTCCGGCGCGTTCTCGATGCCGAACACTTTGAGGACCTGCGTGTCCAGCCCGACCTCGTGATAGGCCAGCGGCACGCGATAGATGGTGTCCAGGTCCATCGCCGGAATGACGCGCTCGGCGGCCAGGTTGCAGAACAGGCCGATCTTCTTGCGGTCGTCGTCGGGAATGGGATGGGAGGCGCGGCAAAGCAGGATGTCGGGCTGGATGCCGATGGCCCGCAGCTCTTTCACGCTGTGCTGGGTGGGCTTGGTCTTGAGTTCGCCCGCCGCCTCAATGAACGGCACCAGGGTAAGATGGATAAAGGCGGTCTGGCCGCGCCCCAGATCGTTATGCAGCTGGCGGATCGCCTCGAAGAAGGGTAGCCCCTCGATGTCGCCCACCGTGCCGCCGATTTCCACCAGCAGGAAATCCAGCCCATCGATATCGGCTAGGACGAATTCCTTGATCATGTCGGTGACATGCGGAATCACCTGCACGGTACGGCCGAGATAGCCGCCCTTGCGCTCTTTCTCGATCACCTGGGAATAGATGCGCCCGGAAGTAACATTGTCGGACTTGCGCGCCGACACGCCGGTGAAGCGCTCGTAATGGCCAAGGTCCAGATCGGTCTCCGCACCGTCATCGGTGACATAGACCTCGCCATGCTGGAACGGGCTCATGGTGCCCGGATCGACGTTGAGATAGGGGTCGAGCTTGCGCAGACGCACTTTGTAACCGCGCGCCTGAAGCAGCGCGCCGAGCGCGGCGGACGCAAGACCTTTTCCGAGGGAAGAGACCACGCCGCCGGTAATAAAGATCAACCGGGCCATGGGAGGTCACCATCATTAAATAGGCACGCGCACGCAAGCGCAAAACGCGAAAAAATTTCGCGCGCTAACAACTATGCAATTACTGAGGCTTGGGGACGGACGGCCCGGTCGGCAGCGGCACGGCTGGCGCCGCAGGCTTGGCAGGAGCGGAGGTTGCCGGCGCCGAATCGAGGATGGAACGGGTGTCGCGGCCATGCAGCGCCAGCAGGTTCAGCCCGATGCAGGTCAGGAAGAACAGGCCGGCCAGAACCGCGGTCGCGCGGGTCAGGGTATCGGCCGCGCCGCGCGGGCTGAAAAGGCCACCCATGCTGCCACCACCGCCGCCACCGCCCATGCCCAGACCGCCACCTTCGGACCGCTGCAGCAGCACGAAAATAATCAGCGCGATGGCAATAAACAGCTCGGCGACAAGCAAAAGGGTCTGCATGGGGGATTCCTGACTTCCGGGGGGTCTTTAGAACATTGGCTTTGAAATGGGAAGCCAAAGCCAGAAATCCAGCCAAATCCTTCCCAAGCGAGGATTTTTGGGGGTTGGGCAGGGTTGCCGGCTGCAGCGCAGGCAACGCGCGACCCGCGTTAGCTGGCCAGAGCTTCGACCTGGTTGCGCGCCCGGATAATCGTCACGGTGGCGTCGATTTCCGACAGCTGGTTGGCGGCCGTTTTTTCCGGGTGGAAAACCTGGTGCAGGCTCAGCGCCCCATGCCCCAGCAGATGCATCGAGGCATTGCGGTCCACGCCCAAGCTCAGGCCTTCGGCGGCCGCCAGCACCGACTCGCACCATTCCACCGCCGGCTGGAATTCGGTGTCGCGGCTGCGCGTTCCGATGGACTTGGTCAGGGTCTGCAGCTTGGCGAGGTCGGGTGGGATCTGCCCGGCCACGATGGCTTGTTCCTGCATCAGGCGCCACAGGATGCATATCTGGAAGGAATCGCGGCGCAGCTTTTCGGTCGTCAGCTTTTCGCGCGCCGCCTTCAGGTCAGCATCCAGCTTGCGGGCGATGGCCTCGCTGGACATCTTGTCCTTGGCCTTCATCTTCAGCGAGTTGGGCGGATCGAACAGTTCGGCGCCGGCGCCGCGGCTGAAATCCTTGCGACGGTCGGGGCCGACATAATCGGTGGTGATGACGAAGCTCTTGCGGCGATCGATATGGGTTTCGATGCGGGCGCCCAGCTGCGCCGTGGAGAATGGCCGCAGGATCAGGTCGTCTGCGCCGCTCGACACCACGCGGTTGATCAGCGCGGTGCTCTTTTCCCAGGCGGTGACGATGATGACGATGAAGGGGTTATAGCTCGTACCGCCCTGGCGCATCTGCTGGATGGTGTCGCACAGTTCCCCGCCGTCGCCATGCGCTTCGACCAGCGTGATGTCCGGTGGATTTCTCTGCACCGCCTCGACAAAGGCTTCCAGCGTGGAAACGGTTTCGGTGCGGCGGAACCCCAGCGCATACAGGGTCGCCCGCGTCGCGGTGCGGTTTGACGGCACCGGATCGTAAATCAGGACGTCCACACTGTCGAAAGACAGTCTGCTCATTACCCACCGCGCACATTCTTCTTTTATGAATGCAGAATGCGGCGCGGCGCGTTAAAAAAGGGTCGAGCGAAGTGGTTAAGAACCGCTAATCGCCCTTATAATACTGAGAAAATCTGATGCCTTGAGGCTGGCGCCACCGACAAGTGCGCCACCTACTTCCGGTAGGTTAAGAATTTCTCCGGCATTGTCGGGTTTCACCGAGCCGCCATAGAGGATCAGCATCTCCCGCCCCCCCTTGCCCAGCCGCCGCACCAGGCAGGCGCGGATATGGGCATGCATCGCGGTGATGTCGGCTGATGTCGGCGTCTTGCCGGAGCCGATCGCCCATACCGGTTCATAGGCGATCACGGTGTTGGCCTGCGTGGCGCCGCCCGGCACACTGCCGTCTAGCTGCTTGCCGCAGATCTGGTTGGCGTCGCCGGCATAACGCTGCGCTTCGGTTTCGCCGATGCAGATGATGGCCTTGAGGCCCGCGCGCCATGCGGCCTGCGCCTTGGCGGCAACCTCGCCATCGCTTTCGCCGTGATGCTGGCGGCGTTCGGAATGACCGACGATGACGAAGGACGCGCCCGAATCCTTCAGCATCTGCGCGGAGATGTCGCCGGTATGGGCGCCCGAATCCTTGGCGTGGCAATCCTGCCCGCCCAGCGCGACGGCGCCGCCAGCTACCTTCCAGGCGGCCTGGGCGATCAGCGTGGCGGGCGGACAGACCAGCACATCACAGCCCAGCCGCGGCCCCAGAACAGCCAAGCCGTCCTGCAGACTGCCCAGTTCGGCCAGGCTGGCCGACAGGCCATTCATCTTCCAGTTTCCGGCCACCAGCGGACGCATGAAGCCCCCCAAGGGTAAGTGAAGGATAAGTGCTTGTAATCCCCCGATTTCGGCGGCAAAAACGGGGTGGAACACGGCTTGCCGCCAGCCAGCCCCCTCCCTATCATCCGCCGCCCGCGAACGCCACAAAACTGGCGCCACAGAACTAGCAACGGAAATTGCCGCAATGATTCAATGGATGCACCACCTTTCCAAGTCCTGGGCCGCCACCCTGCTGATGGGCGTGCTGGGCATGAGCTTTGTGGTCTGGGGCATCGCCGACGTTTTTACCGGCGGCTCGTCGACCGCCGTCGCCACCATCGGCCGCACCGAAATCAGCCAGGCCGAATTCCAGCGCGTCTATCGCAACTTCGTGCGCAACCAGGGCCAGCAGATGGGCACCGACCTCACGCCCGAAATGGCCCAGAAAATGGGCCTAGGCCAGGTCGCCCTGCAACAGCTTGTCAGCCGCACCGCCCTGAACAATGAAGCGATCCGGCTGGGCCTGATCACCGCGGACGCCGCCGTGGCGCAGAACGTGCGCAGCATGGCACCGTTCCGCGGGCCGGTGGGCCAGTTCGACCGCCGGACCTTCGTGCAGGCGATCACGGGCGCCGGCTACACCGAGAACCAGTTCATGGAGGAAGTCCGCCAGGACATGACACGGGACCAGCTTACCCAGGCGATGGAATCCAATTTCGTCATACCGCCGACCTATGCCCAGGCATTGTTCCTCTACATCAATGAAAAGCGCGCCGCCGATTATGTGATCGTCTCCCCCGAAGCGGTGGGGCCGGTGCCCGCGCCCAGCGAGGCGGTGCTGGCGGCCTATGTGAAAACCAATACGGCGCGCTTCTCCACCCCGGAATACCGCTCGGTGGATTTCGCCGCGATCACGCCCGAGGATGTCACGGGCGGCATCACCGTCACCGACCAGCAGATCAAGGGCGATTACGAGTCGCGCAGGACCATCTATGTGGTGCCGGAACGCCGTGACGTGCAGCAGATCGAATTCAAGGCCCAGGCCGAAGCGATAGCGGCCCGCGCGAAGATCTCTGCCGGCACTACGTTCGACGCCCTGGCAGCGTCGCGAGGCCTCAAGCCCGAACAGGTCTCGCTAGGCACGCTGGCGCAGAGCGACCTGCCCGATCCCGATCGCGCCAAGTCGATTTTCGCCCTGCCGCTGAACGAGGTCAGTCAACCGATCCGCACCGCCTTCGGCGGCTGGGTGTTGGCGCGCGTCACCAAGATCGCGCCCGGCGTCACCCGCACGCTTGATGATGTGCGCGAGGACATCCGCAAGAGCTTGGCAACCCAGCTGGCGGGCAACAAGATGGTGGACGCGGTCAACGCCTTCACCGACGCCCGCAGCAATGGCGACGACCTGGCGGCCGCAGCCAAGAAGGCCGGCATGCGCGTCAGGCGCGTGGCGGCATTGGATTCCACCGGCCTCACGCCCGAAGGCGTCAAGGGTGCGGCGCCTGCCGATCCCGAATTCCTTTCCGCCGTGTTCAGCGCCGAGGTCGGCGAGGATGGCGATCCCTTCCCCACCAAGGCCGGCAGCTATTACGCCATCCGAGTGAACGGCGTGACGCCGCCCAAGCTCAAGCCGATGGCGCTGGTACAGGCCGACGCCCTGAACGCCTGGACCGTGGAACAGCGGGGCAAGCTGATGGCCAGCAAGGCTCAGGCGCTGACCGCCCGGGCGCAAAAGGAAAAGTCGCTGGACGGCGTGGCACGTGAACTGAAAGTCTCGGTGCAGAAGAGCCCGGCGCTGGGCCGTGGCACCAGTGACACCATGTTCTCTGCCCCCATCGTCGCCAGGCTGTTCACCGCCGCACCGGGCGCCGTGGTTTCGGGGCCGCAGGGCCTGTCGGGCAATCACATCATCGCCCGCGTCACCGGCATCGCGCATCCGCGCCCCAATCCCAATGACCCCAGCTTCGCGGGCGGGATGCAGCGCCTGTCAGCCTCGGTGGCGGGCGACCTGTCAATCGCGATGGCCAATGCCGCGCGCACGCGCCAGGGCGTGAAGGTCAACCAGAGGCTGGTGGATCAGGCAACGGGCGGGGGCTCGTGATCGAAACGGCCTTTGAGGCTTTCGCGCCGGACTATGACAAGGGCCGCGCCCAGCTTCTCTATACAAGACTGGTCGCCGACATGGAGACGCCGGTTTCGGCGTTTCTCAAGCTCGGCTTTAACAAAGACGGCAGCAACCGCGACAACGCCTTCCTGCTGGAAAGCGTGCAAGGCGGCGAGACACGCGGACGCTATTCCATCATCGGCCTCAAGCCCGACCTGATCTGGCGCTGCCAGGACGGCAAGGCCGAGATCAACCGCACCGCCCTGACGGACACAGACCGGTTCGCACCCGAAAGCGCCAGGCCGCTGGAAAGCCTGCGCGCCCTGAGCAAGGAAACACGCATGGCCCTGCCCGCCGGCCTGCCGCCGATGGCAACCGGCCTGTTCGGCTATCTGGGCTATGACATGGCGCGACAGGTCGAAGATCTGCCCAATCCGCCCCCCGATACGCTGGGCCTGCCCGACGCCATCCTGCTGCGTCCCACCATCACCGCCATCTTCGACAGTGTGAAGGACGAGATCATCGTCATCACGCCGGTCTGGCCGGCTGCGGGCGTCGATGCCAAAGCGGCCTATGCGCGCGGCGTGGCGCGGCTGGATGAAGCGGTGGCAAGCCTGGAAGGCCCGCCGCCGCCCAGCGCCGCGGTCCCGGACCATCTGCCCACCGGCGTGCCCATCGAATCCAACATGACAAGGGCCGAATATTTCGACGTGGTGGCGCGCGCCAAGGAATATATCGCCGCCGGTGATGTGTTTCAGGTCGTGCCCAGCCAGCGCTTCCGCCGCCCCTTCGCCCTGCCGCCCTTTTCGCTGTACCGGGCGCTGCGGCGGCTGAACCCTTCGCCCTATCTGTATTACCTGGCGATGCCGGGTTTCCAGATCGTCGGCTCCAGCCCCGAAGTGCTGGTGCGGCTGCGGGACAACAAGGTCACCATCCGTCCCATTGCCGGCACCCGCGTGCGCGGCAAGACGCTGGAAGAAGACAAGGCGCTGGCCAAAGAACTGATGGCCGACCCCAAGGAACGCGCCGAGCATCTGATGCTGGTGGATCTGGGCCGCAACGATGTCGGCCGCGTCGCCAAGACCGGGGCGGTTAAGGTCACCGACAGTTTCTTCATCGAGCGCTACAGCCATGTGATGCATCTGGTGTCGAATGTCGAAGGCGAGATTCGAGACGGGCTGGACGCGGTGGACGCGCTGGCCGCCGGCCTGCCGGCCGGCACCCTGACCGGCGCGCCCAAGATTCGCGCCATGGAAATCATCGACGAATTCGAAAAGGAAAAGCGCGGCGCGGCCTATGCCGGCGCGGTGGGCTATTTCGCCGCCGACGGCTCAATGGACACCTGCATCGTGCTGCGCACCGCTTTGGTGAAAGACGGCATCATGTATGTGCAGGCGGGCGGCGGCGTGGTCGCCGACAGCGTTCCTGAGGACGAGTATCAGGAGACCATCAACAAATCCAAAGCTCTGCTCGCCGCCGCGGAAGAAGCGGTGCGTTTCGCCAGCGCGGCGAAAAAAGGGCAATAGGAAACGCTGCCTCCTGATGGCAGAGTTTAATCTCAATAGATTCCGAGAATGGCCAGCAGATTTGTTGCGCGTTCTTGAGAAACACGCGGCAACCTTCGAGTCGTGGAAAAAAAATCGCAAAAACTGCAAAACATCGAGGTTTGACAAACCTGATGACGAAGCTCGCCAGAGCGCCCTTTGCTATGATCAAGCTATTGGAGAAGTGAAGCGAGAGCTAAGTCGACATCATGGCCAGAGATTTCACTGCACCAAACTTACAGACTTTGAGATAAACAGAATTTCTTCAGAGGGAATGGAGCTACCTAACCTAGCCTTGCTCAATCGTCGCATCACTGAGCTGGAAACTCGGAAAATCTTGCCCTCCGCCATCGCGGAAAGGCTACGGATGGAAAATCAAGCAAACAATGTATTTCGCAAAGATATGATCTGGTTCTGCTTTTTCGATCCTCTCTTGGCCGGGCAAGACGGCATCGAACGCTTCTTTCGCTCTTGGGGAGGTGAATCTCTTTACAATAGTCATGAAGACGATCCGCAGACAGGGGCTGCGTTGCTTGCAATCGGTACACCCTGTGTGATCGAGGCTGCGGTACCATTAGATTCCTTGAAAAATATAAACGGGCTCGCGAATAAAGTTGGGCGACGCTTCTTGTGTGAGAACGGCCACAGATTTCGAGAACCAACCCATTATGAAGGCCCAATTACATCTCCACTACATAGAGATGCAGTGAAAGCGATAGTCACGTATCCCGCCAAACGTTTTATAGCGCTCACCGGCTGTTCTGAGTGGACCTCGCCATTACCTAATTAGCGCGCCGCGACCATCAGTCCGCGCGACGCCTTCAGCCGCATCGCCTCGTCCAGCGGCACTAGAGTCACGCCGTGGTCCTGCGCCAGAAATTTCTTCAGCAGCCGCAAGGTGGAATCGCGCGGATGGCCGATGGCGATGGCGACGCCTCTACGCCTGGCCTCGCGCACCAGCGCCGCAAGCTGCGCCGCGACTTCTGCCTCGCCCGGCACATCGTCGAGGAAAATATCGCGTCCCGCGCTCATCACGCCCATGTCCGACGCCACGCGTTCGGCCCGGCTGCCCGGACCGGTGCGGGAATCGAAAAAGAACAACCGCCGCGCCTTGAGAGCCACCATCACCGGCGTCAGGCTGGCGGCATCAGTGGTGAAACGGCTGCCTTCGTGATTGTTGATGCCGGCAATACCGGGCACCCGCGCCAAATTCCAGTCCAGGCGGCGGGTGATCTCGTCCGCCGTCATGTCAGGATTCAGCGTCATGGGCGCATGCGTGCTGCCGGAGAGCGGCTGCATCGGCACATGCGCCAGGATCAGGTGACCGCGTTTCGCCGCCGCTTCGGCCAGGAAAGGCGTGGTGTCGGCGTAAGGCAGGAACGACAGCGCCACTTCCTTGGGCAGCATCATGGCCCGGTCGGTGCCGGCAATGTCCTCGCCCAGATCGTCGATGCAGATGGCGATCACCGGCCTTGCGGGCGCCTCCCGCACGCCGCGCAGGGCGGGCGTGGGATGTGCCAACCAATCGGGAAAGGCGCTGGCGGTAACCGGGTACAGAACCTGAGGCGCATAGCGGCTTTTGGCAAAGCCTTCCGCCAACACAAATTGCGTGCGGCCGCGCGCCCCGTCTTCGGATTTGGCCTGCGCCGCCATGCCGGGCAGCGCGCTTTCCACGAATTTGGGCAGCCCCGCCAGCGCCGCGCCGCCGCCGGTCGCCACGGCCCCGGCCAGCAGCGCCACGAACGCAACATCACACGCGCGCCGAATCAGGGTTTCGCGATCCATGGCCCACTACCGCAAGGGTCGGGAACCCTGTCAATTGCTCCGCATCCGGACCATCCCCTGCGGCGGTGCGGCCCCTTGGCAAAGCCGCTGGTGGCGTCAGACTTGGCCCATGCGCGAAGGCGATGCCTATGTCTATGTGCTGGTCAGTGTCGCCAAGCGGCTGCGCCTTTCCTATGTCGGCTGGACGTCCGACCTGGACCGGCGGCTGGCCGAGCACAATGCCGTGGACGGGCGGACGCGCGGGGCCAAATCCACCCGCGGCCGCAAATGGATCATGGTCTATGCCGAAAAATGCCTGAACCGCAGCATCGCGCTGCGCCGGGAATACCGGCTGAAGCGCGACCGAAAATTCCGCGCGGCATTGCGCGGCTGATCGGTTAGCCTGTCACGGATCGGGGACTGACATGAAAAAGACGCTTTCCGGACTTTGCGCCCTCCTCTTCGCCTTTTTCGCAACCGGGCCGGCCATCGCCGCGCCCGCGCGCAACGAGACGATTTACGCGGCAGTAGAGGCCAACCGCGCCGCCGCGGTCGACCTGCTGAAGGAGATCGTGAATATCGATTCCGGCACGGGCGACATTGCGGGCGGCGCCCGCGTGCTGGACCTGCTGGCGCCCCGGCTGACGGCGATGGGCGCGCAAGTACGCCGTGAAGCGGCCGAAGCCCCCGACCTGCCCGACAATCTGGTGGCGGTGTTTCGCGGCACCGGCAAGGGCCGCATCCTGATCATCGCCCATGTCGATACCGTGTTCGACCCGGGCGTCGCGGCCAAACGGCCCTTTCGCATCGAAGGGATGCGCGCCTATGGACCGGGTGTCAGCGATGAAAAGGCCGGCGTGGTCAACGCCGTCATGGCGCTGAAAACCCTGCACGATACGGACTTCAAGAATTTCGCCACCATCACGCTGCTGCTGGAGACCAGCGAGGAACGCGGCTCACACGGCACCATGAAGCTGATCAAGACGCTGGCGGCGCAGCATGATGTGGAATTCAACATGGAGCCGGGCGATCCGCCCGACAGTCTGACGGTGTGGCGCAAGGGCTCGGCGCGCGTCCATATCCAGGTTGCGGGCCGGGCCGCCCATGCCGGCGTGGCGCCGCAGGATGGACGCAACGCCGCGCTGGAACTGATTCACCAGCTGAACGCGCTGGCCGGAGCCTTTCCACTGACCGGCGACGGCACCACCGTCAACCTGACCGTGATGAAAGCCGGCGAGCGCACCAACATCATTCCCGATGCCGCCGAGGCCATCTTCAGCGCCCGTTACCGCAAGCCCGAAGACCTGGAACAGATCGTCGCCAAGTTCCGCACCGCCGCCAAACTCACCACCGTGCCCGATACCAGCGTGAGGATCATGCTGGATGCCGGCTTGCCGCCGCTGATCCAGGATGACGATGTCGATGCCCTCGCCACGCGCGCCAAGACGATCTATGCGGAGATCGGCAAGACTCCCGGCCTGTCGGGCAATGGCGGCGCATCGGAGTCGGCGGTGGCGCAATCGGTCGGCACACCGGCGCTGGACGGGCTGGGCTGGGTCGGCGGTGATTTCCACACCGACCAGGAATGGGTCGATTTGAATAGCGCGGTGCCACGGCTATATCTGCTGACGCGGCTTATCATGGACGCCGGCACCAATCCGCCGCACCGGTAATTATTCCGCCGCGATCTGATTTCTTTTATCGAACTGCGACCACACGCCTTCGCTGCCGTCCCACGAACCCTTGGACGCACCTTTGGAATATTCCGTGGCGCGCTGCTCGAAGAAGTTAGCGTGCTCGACCCCGTTGAGGATTTCCACCAGCCAGGGCAACGGATGCGCCTTGAGCTGCTTGTAGCCGCTCTCGGTCACTTCGAAATTGCCGAACACCGGCTCCAGCTTGAGCTGGGTCAGCCGCCAGTCGGCGATGTAGCGGACATAGGATTTGATTTCCTTGGCAGTCATGCCCTGGACTTCGCCCAGGCTGAAGGCCAGGTCTACAAAGCCCTCTTCCAGCCCGACCATGGTGCTGGCGACTTCGCGGATATCGTCGCGCACCGACTTGGTGACGCAGCCGGTCTCGTCGGCCCAGGCGTGATACAGCTTGGTGATGCCTTCGCAGTGCAGGCTTTCGTCGCGCACCGACCAGCTGACGATCTGGCCCATGCCGTTCATCTTGTTGAAACGGGGGAAGTTCATCAGCATGGCGAAGCTGGCGAACAGCGACATGCCTTCGGTGAAGGCCCCGAACATGGCAAGTGTCCGCGCCACGTCGGCGCAGGTGCCCACGCCAAACGTGTGCATATAGTCGGACTTGGCCTTCATCTCCGCATAGTCACGGAAGGCCTCGAATTCGGTCTGGGGCATGCCCAGGGTCTTGAGCAGCAGCGCATAGGCGTCGATATGCACCGTCTCCATGTTGGTGAAGGCGGCCATCATCATCTGCACTTCCAGCGGCTGGAAGATGGGGATGTAGCGCTTGAGGTAATTGTCACCGACTTCCACATCGCTCTGGGTGAAGAAGCGGAAAATCTGGGTCAGCAGCGCCTTTTCGGCGTCGGTCAGATGGCCGGACTGCCAGTCGCGTATGTCGGAGCCCAGCGGCACTTCCTCGCCCATCCAGTGGGTCTGCTGCTGGCGCTTCCAGCAGTCATAGGCCCAAGGATAGCGGGTGATGTCATAGGTGCCGGTGGCGTTGAGCAGGCCGATGCTACCCTTGCCGATCAGCGTGCGCGGATCGACGGAACCAAGCGATTTCATTGACATGCGAGGCACTCTTCATAGTCGGTGCGAGAAGCAGCCGCCACGGCGCCCTTTTCTTTCTGTTCCAGCTGGCCGGCAAAACCGGCGCGGCTGATGGACTTGGAACGGCAGTAATAGAGGCTCTTGATGCCGCGCTCCCATGCCGTCCAGTGAAGCATGTGCAGGTCCCACTTATCGATGTTGGCCGGCAGGAACAGGTTCAGCGACTGACTCTGGCAGATATAGGGGGTGCGGTCAGCCGCCAGCTCGATGATCCAGCGCTGGTCGATCTCGAAGGCGGTGCGATAGACGGTCTTTTCCTCGTCGCTCAGGCAGTCCAGATGCTGAACCGAACCTTCCTGCTCGACGATGGACTGCCAGGTGGCATCGGTATTCTCGCCCTTGGCTTCCAGCAACTCCTGCAGGTAGGGGTTACGCACCGAGAAGGAACCCGACAGGGTCTTGTGGGTGTAAACATTGGCCGGGATCGGCTCGACGCAGGCGCTGGTGCCGCCGCAGATGATCGAGATCGAGGCAGTGGGCGCGATGGCGATCTTGTGGCTGAAGCGGGCCTTCATGCCCCGTTCGCGGGCGTCCTCGCAGGCGCCGCGCTCTTCGGACAGATGATAAGACGCAGCATCCGCTTCCCGGCGTATCTTCTTGAAGATGCGCAGATTCCACGACTTGGCCATGGCGCTTTCCAGCGGGATGTTCTTGAGCTGCAGGAAGGAATGGAAGCCCATCACCCCCAAGCCCACCGACCGTTCGCGCAGAGCGCTGTACTTGGCGCGGTGCATGGAGTCCGGCGCCTCCTCGATGAAGCTGGTCAGGACGTTGTCCAGCATCCGCAGCACATCCTCGACAAAGCCCTCGGTCTCGTTCCACTGGTCCCAGGTCTCGATGTTCAGGGAGGACAGGCAGCACACCGCGGTGCGCTCCTTGCCGTCATGGTCCATGCCGGTCGGCAGGGTGATCTCGCTGCACAGGTTGGAAGTGTTGACCTTCAGCCCCAACTCGCGCTGGTGCTTGGGCAGAGCGCGGTTCACCGCATCGATGTTCAGGATATAGGGCTCGCCGGTCTGGAGGCGGGTTTCCAGGATGCGCTGCCAAAGTTCGCGGGCATTGACCTCGCGCAGGACCTTCTGGTCCTTGGGGCTGCGCAGGCCGAACATCTTGCCTTCCTTCACGCACTCCATGAATTCATCGGTGATATTGATGCCGTGATGCAGGTTCAGGCCCTTGCGGTTGAAGTCGCCCGAAGCCTTGCGGATCTCGAGGAACTCCTCGATCTCCGGATGGGCGATGTCGAGATAGACCGCCGCCGAACCACGGCGCAGCGAACCTTGTGAAATGGCCAAAGTCAGGCCGTCCATCACATGGATGAAGGGGATGATGCCGCTGGTCTTGCCGGTCTTCACCTTTTCGCCGATGGAGCGGACCTTGCCCCAATAGGTGCCGATGCCGCCGCCATTGCTGGCCAGCGCCACATTCTCGTTCCAGGTGCCGACAATACCGTCCAGCGAATCCGAAACGTCATTGAGGAAGCAGGAAATCGGCAGGCCCCGCTTGGTGCCGCCATTGGACAGGATTGGCGTCGCCGGCATGAACCACAGGCGGGACATATAGTCGTACAGCCGCTGGGCGTGCTGGATATCGTCGGCATAGGCGCAGGAGACGCGGGCGAACATGTCCTGGAAGCCTTCGTCCGGCATCAGGTAACGGTCGGTCAGGGTCACCTTGCCGAACGGGGTCAGCAGGCCGTCACGGGCATGGTCCAGGGTGAGGTCGCCCGGCTTGGGCTTGGGCGCCAGCGGATAGGGCAGCGGCGGCTGAGACGGGGTTTCGAACAGGTCCTGGGTGATCTTGGCGAGGGCTTTGGGCGGCTCGACCGGGGGTTCGATGACGGTGCGCGTCACGACGACGGAACGCTCGATCACCCGCTCCAGCGGCGACTGGACGACCACCTGGCCATCACTGTCGAAATCTCCTTCGAGTTTACCGAGTGCTGACATGCCATTCCCCTGTGCGCTGGCGAGGAATCGGATGGCATCGGCGCAGCGCATGCCACTCCGTACAGCCCCTTGGAACACCCCGCCCCAATTGCTCAAACTCTGTTCGCGGCAGGTCTCCTGGCTCGCGGCCCTCTTTGCGTCGACCTTCCCGGTTTCCCAGTGGCGTTTCGACGCAAAATCAGCCGTTTACAGTTGCGAGGGCAGCCCCGGTTTCGGTCCCACCAGACCGCCCCGAAGTTCCCTTGAATCCCCTATCTAGAGCATTCGATTAACCGTGAACGGCTACATCTAGGGGCCTATTCGCGGAATCCGTCAAGCCGAAATACTTTCACACAGACGTCATTTTTCGCTTGGGGACAGAAGTGTGAAACCCCGCGAATCTCCCGCGCCGCTGGCCAGTGCACGCACCCCGAACGCCCTGTGGATAAGTTCCTCTGTGAGTGAATCCGCGTCGTTCAAAACCGCTCCATCCACAAGTACGATGATGCGGCTGGCATGGCGCACCGCCAGGGTCAGATCGTGCAGCGATGCGATCACCAAAGTGCCTTCGGCGGCGAAGCGTGACAGCAATGTCATGCTGGCCATCGCGTGACGCGGATCGAGCCCTGTGATCGGCTCGTCCACGATCAGGATTTGCGGACGGGAGACGATGGCGCGGGCCAGCATGGCGCGGGCGAACTCACCGCCCGACAAGGTCGTGGCTGCCTGATGGCGGCAGCCGGTGAGATCGCACAGTTCGAGCGCGCGCGCTATGGACGGCGCGAAGCTTTCGGGCAATTCGCCCACCGCCGGAAGCTTGGTGGTCAGGCCCAGCGCCACCAGCCGCTCGACCGAGATCGGCCATTCCAGCCGGGGATTTTGCGGCAGGTAAGCCCGCCGGCTGGCCAGTTGCGCCATGGAAAAAGCGCCCAGCACCCTGGCGTCCAGCAGGATACGGCCGCTGTCGGGTTTCAAGAGACCGGCCAGTGCCGACAGCAAGGTGGACTTGCCCGCGCCATTGGGACCGATCACGGCGATGAATTCACCGGCATGGGCCTGCAGCGAGACGTCGCGCAGGATGGTGCGGCCACCTTTGGTGACGCTGATGTTTTCCGCGGCCAGCATGGTCATGGCGCCACTTTCCGGATGCGCACCACCAGCCAGAAGAAAAAGGGCGTGCCGAGCAGGCTGGTAAAGACGCCCAGCCGAAGTTCGGGATTGGTGTGCACCAGCCGCGCGGCAATATCGGCGCAGAGCAGCAGCACCGCGCCCGCCAGCGCCGAAGGCAGCAGCACACGGCGCGGCGCATGGCCGACCAGCGGCCGCACCAGATGCGGCGCGACCAGTCCGATGAACCCGATGGCGCCCACCACCGACGTGATGGCGCCCACCGACAGCGCCGTGCCCGCCACCACCAGCGCCGTCAGATGGAATAGATTGACGCCCAGGCTTTGCGCCTGCGCCTCGCCAAGGCTGAGGGCATCCAGCGCCCTGCCCGTCATCGCCAACAACCCGCAGCCCACGATCACAAAGGGCAGCACGAGCAGAACTTGCGTCCAGCTCTTGTCGGCCAGCGAGCCCAGCAGCCAGGACATGATTTCATAAGCGGCATAGGGATTGGGCGCGAAGTTCAGCGCCAGCGCGATGCCCGCAGCGGTCAGGCTGGAAACCGCCGCGCCCGCCAGCACCAGCGCCACCGTGCCGCCGCGCCCCAGCGCAAAGGTCAGCGCGCAGGCTGCCAGCGCACCGACCATGCCCATCAGCGGGCCGGTCACCGGCGACAGCGCCGCCAGCCCGAAATAGATCGCAATCACCGCGCCCAGCGCCGCGCCGCTGGACACGCCCAGCAGCGCCGGTTCGGCCAGCGGATTGCGGGTGAAGCCCTGCAGCACCGCGCCGGCCAGTCCCAGCACCGCGCCCACCATCAGCGCCAGGACGGTGCGCGGCAGCCGAATATCGGCCACGATCATCGCCGCCAGACTGTCTGGCTGGTTGACGACATCCAGCAGCGCCGATGGCGGCAGCCACACCCGTCCCGCCAGCAGCGACGCGGCGAAAGCCAGCACCCCCAGAACGACAAGCGCGAGATTGAGACGGGTCATGGCCTGACCTTCCCAATTTTGCCCGCCCCGATCAGGTCTGCCTGCAACTGGCGGGTAATGCGCGCCGTCATCGGCACACCGCAGCCATAGAGCGAAGAATAGCGGATGCGCCGTCCGCCATAGCGCTTCATCAACGCGGGGTGATTGTCCTGGTCGGCGCGCATGGTGGCCATGCCGCGATAGGTATCACCATAGACCAGCACATCGGGCCGGGCCGCGATCAGGGCCTCGACGTCATAAAAGCCCATGCCGGTCTGCTCGATGCTGGTGGCGCCGGCGTGCTTCAGCATGGCGCCGAACAGCCCGCCCGTCCCCGGCACGTAACCGCCATTGCCCCATTCGGCGACGCGGATGGTCCTGGCGGGCCGGTTGGCGGCGATGGCCTTGAGGTCGGCATCCATCGCTGCAATCAGTTTTTCGCCCCGCGCCTCCTCGCCCAACACTTTGGCGACCATGCGGGTGGCCTGGCGGATCTGCTCGAAATTCTCCGCCGGCGGCACTTCCACCACCCTTGCGCCGGTCTTGGACAGAAATTTCCGCATGGCGGGCACCATGAAGGGATCGGTGAGGATCAGGTCCGGCCTGGTGGTGAGGATTTCCTCGGCCGCGCCGTAATTGGCCCTGACCTTCGCGCCCTGGGGCCAGTAGCGCAGCGCCGCCGGTTCCTGCGACATGAAGGTGACGGAAGCGATACGGTCCGGCGATACCAGATCGAGCAGGAATTCGTCGGTACAGATTTTCAGCGACATGATGCGCTGAGGTTTGGGCTGCGCGACCGCGCCCTGCCCCATCAGAAGGAGCAGAAGAACGGTCGCGCAAATCCCTTGCTTCATGCAGCGATCCTAGAGGTTCGCCTTGATGCCCGCAAAACCGCCAACGCCGGGGCGCAGGAAGCCGTCCGGCGACTGGTGGTTGTTGTCGAAGGCGTTCTCGACCCGGCCGAACAGCGAGAAGGTGTCCGTGAAGCGGTAGCTGGCGGCGAAATCGGCCGTCACGGTGCCGGATTTGTTGAAGCGCGGCACCGAGAAGTCGCGGTTGCCGTCAAACTGCGGCCCCACATACAGCAGAGTCGCATCCAGCAGCAGGTCGTCAGTCGCCTGCCAGTCGGCATTCAGGCTGGCCTTGTGACGCGGCCGGCGCAGCAGCGCCAGCCTAGTGCCGGCATTGATCGCGTCGGTATAGGTATAGTCGGCGCGCAGGGTCAGCGTATCCAGCACCTTCCACGCGACGAAACTCTCCACGCCCTGGGTGCGGGCCTTGCCGATATTGCCCAGCAGGAAGGCCGGCGCGGGGCCGGACACGATCAGGTTCTCGATGTCGTTGTGGAACCAGGTGATGCCGCCGGTCAGCGCATCGCCCAGCAGTCTCTGCTCCACGCCGACATCATAGCCCAGGCTGGTTTCGGGCTTGAGCAGCGGATTGCCGCCGAAGGTGCCGAACAGCTGCTGCAGCGACGGCGCCTTGAAACCGGTGCCGACAATGGCCTTCAGCCGGGTGCCGGTGCCTTCGATCGCCCAGCTCGGCGCGATCCGCCAGGTGAGTTTGTTGCCGAAACGGCTGTTGTCGTCATAGCGGATGCTGGCGCTGGTATGGATGCCATTGCCGAAATCCGATTGCAGGCCGGCGAAACCGGCATTGGTGGTGACGCCGCGCGACAGGGTGGACGGAAAGCCGAAGGATAGGCCGGGATGCAGCGCCTCGCGCGCCGTCTCCGCGCCCAGCACCAAGGTCTGGCCGTCGGTCACTGCGATATTGCCCTGCCAGTCCAGCTTGGTGCGGTCACCGATGGCGCGGCTGTTGCCGTTATCGGGATCCTGGGTAGCGGTGATGGTGCTGCCATAGGCAAAGCCCAGGGTCTGGTCCAGCCGTCCGTCCCACAAGACCAGATGCGCGGTGGCACGGGCCTGATGCTGGATGGACGAGATGCGCGTCTGGATCGGCGCGGGGAAGGATGCGAACGTGAAGGGATTGAAGGAGTCGCCGGTGATGCGGCCCAGGCTGTTGGAATAGCGCGCAACAAGGCCGAGGTCGAAATTGTCGGTGACGTCATAGCCCAGCTTGGTGCTGGCGCTGACATTGTCATAATAATCGTCGTTGCGGCGCTGGCCCGGCGGCAGCAGGTTCAGCGGCGTGACTGGCGTGGAGCCGGCATGAAAATGCTGCACCGTCGCGGCATAATGGAAACGGCCATACAAACCCGACAGGCCTGCGGTCTGATTGAAGGTCTTGAAAGAACCGGCTTCGACGCTGCCATTGACCTGCAACGGCCCCTCGCCGGCCTTGGTGATGATGTTGATCACGCCGCCGATGGCATCGGAGCCATAGAGTGCGCCCTGCGGGCCACGCAGAACTTCCACCTGGGCGATGTCGTTGCTGAGGAATTTGGAAATGTCCGACGCGCCGCTGGGCGTGGAGGGATCGGCAACATCGATGCCGTCCAGCAGCACCTTGACGTGGTTGGAATTGGTGCCGCGCATGAACAGCGAGGTCTGACCGCCCGCGCCGCCGGTCTGCACGATGTTGAGGCCAGGCACGGTGCGCAGCACGTCAGAAAGCGAACGGTCCTGACGCGCCTCGATCTGGGCGGCGGTGATGACGGTGACGCTGCTGGCGACCTGCTGCACCGGGGTGGCGACACGGGTGGCGACCACCACCACATTTTCGTCATTCAGGCGCTGGGCGCTGGCCACGCCGGTCAAGGCGATGATAGCGACAGGGGTATAAAGAACGGATTTCAAAATTGATCGTCTCCTGGCTCAGGAGACGCCACACGGTATTGCAAAGGGATGTGCCCCCCACATGGCGACTCCAACATTGTCGCCGCTGCGGTTTACCCCGCTGCACCCCGCGCACCCCGGCAGGATACAAGACGACGGTGCGAGGCAGGTTTCCTGGCTTCCGGGTCAGTGCTTGGTCCACCTTCCCAAAATCCGTGAGGATTTCAGTGGCAATGTCGGACTTCGCTCACCGGCTACAGTTGCGGGGGCAGCCGCGGTATCAGACCGCGTTCCCTAACCTTGCACGTGGGGAGCTTATCGGTCAGCCCTGCGCGCCCGTCAAGTTCTGCCTTGTTATGACTGCCACGGCTGATAGGCCCAAGGAAATCTACTCGGACCCCAATTCTCTGTTGCTGTCATTCCCGGCCGAGCATTGCGTCAGCAATGCGAGGGGAAGGGATCCAGGCGTCGAAGTCGCGCCGATGGCCAGAGCTGGATCCCCTTCCCTCGCCGCTGCGCGGCTCGCCGGGGATGACAGTCAGAGTGACGGCTGGTTGGGGGCGCGCTTCTTCCATCTGTAGAAGTTCAAGGAATTCTTCCAGAAGAATTTTTCCGCCGCGGCGCGGCTGCGGGTGGCGAAATAGGCGCGCGCCAGCGCCACGATCTGGGCAGGGGTGGCAACGCCCCAGGTTTCCGGCCAGTTGGTGCCGAACACCACGCGGTCTTCGCCGAAACAATCCATCAGCACATCCAGCCGGTCCTTGACCTGCGTCAGGCCCCGCGCGGGGATATCGCGGTTTTCCATATCCGACAGCTTGCCCCAGATGTTGGGACGGCCCTTGATCTCTTTCAGAACGGCGGCATAGGCGGCGCGGTCTTCCGGCCTGGGCTCATAATGCATCATGTGGTCGCACATGATTCGCAGGTTCGGAACACGATCGTTCAGCTTCACCATGGTGTTCAGCAAAGCGAGATTGGGATTGGCGGTATCCATCACCAGGCCGGCATCCGCCACGCGGCGCAGGCCATCGATGAACTTGGGATCGTCAGCCTGGGTGACGACATTGCGGCCCCAGATCAGGCCGCAGCGGATTCCCAGGAACATCGGATTCTTGCGGAAGCGATCAAACAGCTCGGCGAAGTCAGGCTTTTCCGGTTCCAGATCGCCGACTGTGCCGACATACAGCGTGTCGGTCGCCATCTGATCCAGCACCCAGAGATTGTCTTCCACCCAGGGGCTGGCCTCAAGCTCGATGGCGCCGACAATGTTCAGCGGCTCGGCCAGCTTGCGGTAGGTGGCGGGCAGCGCCACACCGCCGGTTTCCTTCTTCCATGCATCGGACCCGGCATAGGGCACACCCTGGGGACGGCGGGCGTCGAACAGATGGATATGGGTATCGATGATCGGAATGTCTGCCAGTGATTGCGCATCTGCCATGGTCGTCGTCACCGCCAAAGCGGAACTCCCTGCGAGAAAATGTCTGCGTTGCATCAGTCTACTTTCAGATCAGTTCGATCTTGAAGACATAGCCGCCGCTGGGACTGTTGAGGTGCGGAAAGCCGGGGCGCTCATACTTCTTCTCGATCGGCCAACCCGGATGCTCGCCGGCATCCACGCCGTAAAGCTGGCCGTTGATCACCGTGACGTCATGGATGTCGCAGGAACCGGGAACAAAATCCACGAACTCCACCGCCTTCGAGGTCTTGATGTCGTAGCGGACCAGGCTCGGCGTATAGCCTTCGTACCCGATCACATCGGGCTTCTGCGTGCCGCAGACCTGCCAGATGGAGCCCCCACTTCCATTACTATTGTCGTAGGTGATGCCGTGCAGGCGCTGGGTGTCGTGGGTGACCGGGATCAACCAGTCGACCTGCCAGCTTTTGGGATCGAGGCGAATGATGGCCGCCAGCCGGTTGCTGTGCACCCACAGCTTGCCATTGTCCCAGGCCACGCCGTGGCTGGCGCCGCCGTCGTCCTTGGGACCGAAGGGAATCTGCCGCCAGCTGACCTGCTTGCCATTCATGTCGGTCTGGAAGATGCCGTTCACCGGCGGGTTGGGATGATTCTTGATGGAGATGCCGTTGGCGCCGCTCCACAGATAACCGCCGCCCCACACGCCGCCGCTGGTGTTCTTGGACTGGGTGGTCACGGTGTGCAGCACCTTGCCGGTCTTGAAATCCAGCAGCCAGGCTTTTTCCGGCGCACCGTCATGGC
Organism: Pseudomonadota bacterium; assembly: GCA_041192105.1. GTDB lineage: Bacteria > Pseudomonadota > Alphaproteobacteria > Micropepsales > Micropepsaceae > Rhizomicrobium. The sequence goes on from JBEENS010000016.1 coordinate 38,886, forward strand.
GCTGTTCCTGCACCCAGAAGCCCTTGCCCGGCTCCACCGAAATGGCGTTGGGCCAGGACGGCGGCACCAGGAACATCTTGGTGGTGCGCGCCTTGCGGCGTGGAAGCGGTTTGGGCTTCGAACTGCCGCGCCGTCCCAGCGCATCGGTGCCGGGCTTGTAGGATTGCGCCCCACTTGGTGAGATAAGCGCCGGTGTCGCCAGTCCCGCCATCGCGGCGGCCAGGAATTGTCTCTTGTCCATCAGCACTCTCCGTTTTTCATTCAGGGAAGGAAGACCATTACGGCAGGCGCACTCACCGCCAAAAATTTGCCGGTGAATTTTGGCACGCCATTGGGTCCGAGGCGGAAGGTGGCGATATTGTTGGCGCGCAGGTTCAGCGAATAGAAGAACTTGGCCGTAGGATCGATGGTCAGGCTGCGCGGGTGTTCGCCCTCGGTCGGGGTCGTTGCAAGTTTTTTCGCAATACCACCCCGCGCAATCGCGAAGGTGGCGATGGAGTTATGGCTGCGGTTGGCGGAATAGACGTGTCTGCCATCGGCGGAGACCAGCAGGCGCGATGCGGAGCCGCTGCCCTGATAGCCGTCCGGCATGGCCGAGAGGCTCTGGCCTTTTGGTGTCAGCTTGCCGTCGGCGAAACCATAGGTTGTCAGCCGGGCATTATATTCTCCGATCTGATAGAGGGTTTTGCCGTCGGGCGAAAAGCCGAAATGGCGCGGCGCCGAGCCGGCCAGCGCCGTGGTCACCGATACTTCCGTCAGCTTGCCGGTCTCGGTGTTGAGCCGCCACACGAAAATCTTGTCGCGGCCGGCATCGTCGCCCACCACATACTGGCCGCTGGGATCGGTGAGGATCATGTGACCACGGGTGATGCGGTTCGGCTCGGACCGCCCCTGCCCGGGCGGCGCATCCACCGCACTGGCGGAGTTGGTCGGCCCGCCCGGCTTCACCACATCACTGGCTTCTCCCAGGCTGCCGTCCGCTTTGATGGGAATGACCGCAAAGCTTCCGCCGGCATAATTGGCGACCAATGCGAACTTTCCGGAAGAGTGGATGCTGATGAAGCAGGGACTGGCGCCGCCGGAGTCGACGGTGTTGAGTTTCCTGAGTGCGCCGCTCGCCGCATCCACCGCATAAGCAGTGATCGAACCGCTTTTGCCCGGACCATAAGTATCGATCTCGTTTATCGAGTAGAGAAACTTGTGGTCGGCCGACAGGGCAAACCAGGCCGGTGACACATCCTTGGCCACCAGCTTGAGACCTGACAGCGCGCCGGTGGCATCGTCGATATTCACCAGATAAATGCCTTCACCTCTGCCATTAGCGTAGGCGCGTGGATCCACCAGATTGGGCGTATAGGTGCCGATATAGGCGCGCGCCGCATAAGCGCTGCTGGCGCCCGCCATCAGGCCGGTTGCAAAAGCAGCAAGGGCAGCGGCGCCAAGCCGAAGTTTCATCTCAGTTCTCCCCGCTCCCTGTCACGGAAGAAACACCATCACGGCCGGCGCGCCCACCGCCAGGAACTTGCCGGTGAAGCGAGGCACGCCACTGGCGTCAAAGCGGAAGGTGGCGACATTGTCGGCGCGCTGGTTCAGCGAATAGATGAACTTGCCGGTCGGATCGATGGTCAGGCTGCGCGGGGTTTCGCCTTCGGTCGGTGTGGTGGTGACTTTGGACGCGATGCCGCCCGGCGCAATCGCGAAGGTGGCGATGGAATTGTGGGTGCGGTTGGCTGAATAGACATTCTTGCCGCTGGCGGAGACCAGCAGCTCCGATGCCGAACCGCCGCCCTGATAGCCGGTGGGCATCGCCGACAGGCTGGTGCCCTTGGGTGTCAGCTTGCCACCCGCAAAGTCATAGGTGGTCAGGCGGATATTGTATTCGCCGATCTGGTACAGCGTTTTGCCGTCGGGCGAGAAACCGAAATGGCGCGGCGCCGAACCGGCGAGCGCCTTGGTGACCGAGACTTCCGACAGCTTGCCGGTGTTCACGTCCAGCTTCCAGACAAAGATATTGTCGCGCCCTGCATCGGCGCCCAATACATACTGGCCGCTGGGATCGGGCGAGATCATGTGACCGCGGCTGATGCGATCCTTTTGCGACGGTGCCTGTCCCGGCGGCGGGTCCGCCGCATTGGCGGAGTTGGTCGGCCCGCCCGGCTTGATCACATCGGTGGCCGCGCCCAGGCGGCCATCAGGCATGATGCGGATGACGGAAAAACTGCCGCCGGTGTAATTGGCCACCAGCGCGTATTTGCCCGACGGATGAATGGTGATGTGGCAGGGAATGGCGCCTTCCGAGCTGACCACATTGAGCAGCTTCAGCGCGCCGGTGGCGGCGTTCACCGCATAGGCGGTGACCGAGCCGCTCTTGTTGGGCCCGAAACTGTCGATTTCATTCACGACATAGAGAAACTTCTTGTCGGCGGACATGGTCATCCAGGTGGGTGACAGGGTCTTGGCCACCAGCCGCACATTGCTCGGCGCGCCCGCGGCATTGTCCACATCCACCAGATAGATGCCCTCGCCGCGATTGCTGGACCGCGCGCCCGGCGCATCGGGCGTATAGGTGCCGATATAAGCGCGGGCGGCGTAAGCGCTGTTGGCGCTGGCCAGCAGGCCGGCAGTAAAAACCGCAAGAGCAGCGGTGCGAAGCAGAATTTTCATCTCAGTCTCCTTTGAAATCTCAATTGTTCGGCAGCGCGAAAACGAATAGCGCATTGCCATTGCCCGGGCGGCGCACCTCCGGCAGCAAGGTGGCGGGCTTGGCAATCGGGCTGCCGCCGCCGAGGCCCGTTTCCACCGCGATATACTGCTTGCCGTCCACCGCGAAACTCACCACATGGCCCTGCACGCCGGTGGTCAGGCGCGTCTGCCATAGCGTCTTGCCGGTGGCGGTTTCGATGGCGCGGAAGCGGCGGTCATAATCGCCGATAAAAGCAACGCCGCCCGCCGTGGTCAGGACGCTGGTCAGGAACGGCGGTTTCTGTTGCAGACTCCAGACCGGTTTCATGGTGCGGGTGTTGTAGGCGGCCAGCCGGCCCAGATTGCCATGGGTGCCCGGCATCTCGAACAATTGCTGCGAGGCGGCATTGGTGGCGGCGGGACCGATCTTCTTCTCCAGTTCGTTGCCGCGCAGCAGGACGCAGGACTGATGCAGCGGGATCAGCATCAATTCCGTGGCGGGATCGAAGCTGGTGGCGGGCCAGTCATGGCCGCCCGCCGGACCCGGACAGGACGACACCCATTCCCCGACCTTGGCGTTCTGGATGTCGGCGCGATAGGTGGGAATGCCGGTCTTGGGATCGATCTTGTCATAGACATTCTGGAACACGGTCTCGGCGGACGCCTTGTATTTGCCGGTGATGCGATCAAGCTTCCACAGGATGCCCGCCTTGCCCACGGTCAGCACGTCTTTCTCGTTGCCGTGATTGATCACCAGCCGCTCGAACACTTCATCGAGATCGAGCGCCTCGCCCGGGGCATGGGTGTAAAACCATTTCAATTTTCCATTGTCGGGGTCCAGCGCCAGTGTGGCATTTGCATACAGCGTGGCGCCCTGCGCCGTGCCGCGCGTGGCGCGCGTCCAGGGCTTGGCCTGGGCGGTGCCCCAATAGGTCGTGTTGCTTTCCGGATCGTAGGTGCCGGCGATCCAGGTTTCGCCGCCCTGGCGGAATTCGTCGGCTATTCCGTTCCAGCTGTCGCCGCCCGGCTCACCTTTCAGGGCGATGGTCTTGAAGCGCCACGCCACCTTGCCGGTTTGCGCGTCATAGGCGCTGATGAAACAGTGCTTGGTCTGGAAGCGGTTGCAGTAGGTCAGGCCCACCAGAATCTTGCCATGCACCGCGATGGCGCCGCCGGTGTTGCTATAGCCTTCGCGTCCATCCTCGATCTCGGTTTGCCAGACGATCTTTCCGGTCCTGGCATCCAGGCCGTAGAGCTTGGCGTCGGTGGTCGGCACGAACACCTTGTCGCCATACAAAGCGAGTGAGCGGGTGGCGCCATAGGCGCGCAGCGGTGCCGGGCCGATGCGGTTCTCCCACAGCAGCTCGCCGGTTTTCGCATCCAGCGCCTGCACCGTATTGGCGACATTGGACAGGAACATGACGCCGTCATGGATGATGGGCGTCACCTGGCTGGCGCCGCCGTCATTCATCGCCCAGGACCAGACCAGTTGCAGGTTTTTTACATTGGCGGTGGTGACCTGCTTGAGCGGCGAATGACTCCAGCCCTGGTAATTGCGGCGGTACATCAGCCAGTCGCCATCGGCGGGATTGGCCAGCATGGCGTCGGTGACAGGACGATAGGTCTTTATCGCGCCCGGCACCGTGAGGCCGAAGCGCGTGGCGGGATACGATGTTGCGGGACGTTCGGCGGCAGCCGCGGGGCGCGCGGGCGCAGCGGCGGCGACGGCCAGCTTGCCGTCGGCGATGGCCGAGAGCTTCACGTTTTCATTGCCGGTGAAATGGGCGGCGCCCGGCTTGGCGCCATTGACCGACAGCATATAGGCGACGACGTTGCGATATATGGCCGGGTCAAGGCTGTTACCATTGCCATAGGGCATCGAAGCCTTGACCAGCGCGTGCAGTTCACCCGCCGAGCGATTGCCCCAGGCGCCGAAGAAACTGGCGCCCGCCAGCGCCGGTGCTTCACCGGCCCCCGCCAGGTCGGCCCGATGGCAGCTGGCGCAGTGGCTGGCGTAAAGCGCGCGGCCCGCGCTGGCCTGTGCTTCGGTGAAAGGCCCGCTGGCCAGATTCTGCGCAAGCGCATGTACGCCGAACCCGGCAACACCTAGCAGGAAAAGAGCGGTGAGCTTTTTCATCGTTGCGGCACATCGAGCTGCGGCAGGAAGCCATGGCCCGCCACCGGCACCGCCTCGCCCGCAAAGGGATGGGGCGGCAGCAGCCAGCCGGTGAGATTGCCGTCCGGCGCTTTCTCGCTGTCCAGCTGGATATAGACCCGACCACTGCGCACGGCGTTGGCCTGCCGCGCCGTCAGGGTGACGCTGCCCGACACCTCGCCGCCGGTCGCTGGTGTCACGTTGATGTCGGAAATTTTGGGGCCCATCGCGCCAATGCGGATGCCATCATAAAGCGCGGCGCGGGTGGCGTTGCTGGGCAGGTCGTGGAAGGTGCCGCGCACGGTAAGGCGGTTGCCCTCCAGGCTGGCGGTGGCGTGGCCCTCGCCCATGACATTGGCGCGGGTGCCATCGGTATGAGGCGACGGCGCCAGCCGGGTTTCAAACTCTTCTTTTTTAATGGTCGCTCCGGCTTGCGCCGATGCTCCGGTCGCAAAAACCGTGGCGGCGCACAGGACCAGCGCCACAACTGCGCAATGGTGGTAACGGTGCCGCAAAACCCCTCCGCCCGATTTCTTATAATTATTGTAGATTTCTAGCACGGGGCGGGTGCCGCCCAAAGCCTCAGAAAATCCCGCCTCTTGTGCAGGCGCAGCAATTTTCGGCTATGCTACAAGCACATTCTGCAACCAGGTGCGTTCCCGTGCTTCTGCTCATCGATAATTACGACAGCTTCACCTACAACCTTTTCCATTATCTGGGAGAGTTGGGGGCGGAGGTGCGCGTGGTGCGCAACGATGAAATCTCAGCTGGTGAGGCGCTGGCCCTGAAGCCGGAAGGCATCGTCCTGTCGCCCGGCCCCTGCACCCCCAATGAAGCGGGCATCTGCCTGGAGGTGATCGAAAAAGCTAACGGCACCATGCCGATCCTGGGCGTTTGCCTGGGGCATCAGGCCATCGGCCAGGTTTATGGCGGCAAGATCGTGCGCGCCCCCGAACCGATGCATGGCAAGCTGTCGCGCATACATCACAGCGGCAAGAGCGTGTTCCGGGGACTCAATAACGACTTCCTCGCCACCCGCTATCATTCCCTGACCATCGATCCGCCGTCGATGCCGGGGAGCCTCGAAGTCACCGCCACCAGCGATGACGGGGTTATCCAGGGCGTGATGCACAAGTCCCATCCCGTGCACGGCGTGCAGTTCCATCCCGAAAGCATCGCTTCCGAAAACGGCCATGCCCTGCTGAACAACTTCCTGACCATCGCGCGCGACTTCGCCAAAGTCCCGGCATGACAGTGACCAGTGCTCCGGCCGATTTTCCCGCCGCACTGGCCATCGTGCGCGGCGGCGGCTCCCTCGACGCCGAGGCTTCCGCGCGCGTCTTTGAAACCATCATGTCCGGCGCGGTGCCGGACGATGATCTCGCCGCCTTCCTGATCGCCCAGGCTGAACGCGGCCCCACCGTGCCTGAGATTGTGGGTGCGGTGCGGGCGATGCGCGCCGCCATGCGTGCGGTGGACGCGCCAGAAAACGCCATCGACCTGTGCGGCACCGGCGGCGATGGCCATGGCACATTGAATATATCCACGGCGGTGTCCTTTGTGGTGGCGGGGGCGGGCGTTCCGGTCGCCAAGCATGGCAACCGTTCCGCCTCTTCCAAGAGCGGCGCCGCCGATATCCTCGAAGCGCTGGGCGTGAAGATCGGCCTGGAACCGGATGCGGCCGCAAAGGTGCTGGCCGAGACCGGCATCGTCTTCCTGTTCGCCCAGGTGCATCACCCGGCGATGCGTCATGTCGCGGCGGTGCGCAAGAAAATCGGCCGCCGCACCATCTTCAATCTGCTGGGGCCACTGGCCTCGCCCGCCCGGGTGACGCGCCAACTGGTGGGCATCTACAGCGCCGACTGGCTGACTCCGTATGCGCAGGCCTTGCAGGCGCTGGGCAGCAGCCGCGGCCTGGTGGTGCATGGCGAAGACGGGCTGGACGAGGTCACCACCACCGGCAAGACCTTTACCGCCAGCCTGGAAGATGGCCGGATCACCTGCGGCGAGATCTCGCCGGAAGATGCCGGGCTGAAACGCGCCAGCCTAGCTGACCTGAAAGGCGGCGATGCGGCGCAAAATGCGGCAGCCCTGCGGCGCCTGTTCGACGGCGAACGCGGCCCATACCGCGATATCGTGCTGCTAAATGCGGGCGCTGCCCTTATGGTGGCGGGCATGGCAAAAGATGTAAGCTCCGGCGTTCCCCTGGCGGCGCAGGCTCTGGACAGCGGCGCGGCCAAAACCAAACTTCATGCATTGGTCAAAGCGTCAAACGCATGAGCATCCTCGACAAAATCCTCGGCTACAAAAAGGAAGAAGTCGCCGCCGCCAAGACCAAGGCGAACACGGCGGAACTGGAGGCGCGCGCCAAGGATGTCGAAGCGCCGCGCGGCTTCCTCGCCGCCCTCGACGACAAGAAGGACAGCGGCGAATACGGCCTGATCGCCGAGATCAAGAAAGCCAGCCCGTCCAAGGGCCTGATCCGCGCCGATTTCGATCCGCCCGCGCTGGCCATGGCCTATGAGGAAGGCGGCGCGGCCTGTCTTTCCGTGCTCACCGACGCGCCATCGTTCCAGGGGGCGCCAGAATATCTGACCCAGGCTCGCGAAGCCACCCGCCTGCCCGTGCTGCGCAAGGACTTTATGATTGAGCCCTATCAGGTGATCGAGGCGCGCAGCTGGGGCGCGGATTGCATCCTGGTCATCATGGCGACCCTGGCCGACGACCAGGCCCGCGCCCTGCTGGACGAGGCGGCGCGCTGGGAAATGGACGCGCTGGTGGAAGTGCATGACGAAGCCGAGCTGGAACGCGCGCTTGACCTCGATGCCCGCCTGATCGGCATCAACAACCGCAACCTGAAAACCTTTGTCACCGACATGGGCGTGACCACGCGGCTGGCGCACAAAATTCCGCGCGACATCCATGTCGTGTCGGAAAGCGGCATCTCCGCGCCCGCAGACCTCAAGCGCCTGGCCCAGGCGAAAATCACCACCGTGCTGGTCGGCGAAAGCCTGATGCGCCAGAAAGACGTGCGGGCCGCCACGGCCCTGTTGCTGGGTAACGGCTTCCGGTGACGGACAAGGCACCGCCAGTTCGGCGCTCTGCAGGCATGCGCGGCACCCCCAGCAATGGCGCGCCAAAGCCGCCGCCGGCTCCGGTGGTGAAAGCGCGCGCGGTGGCGACCCAGCCGGTGCGCACCGTCGCGTCACGCTTTGCCAGGCCAAAAATACTGATGGGCGAAACCGATGCGCCGGTTCAAAAACTCGGCAAGGGCGAAGCGATCCGGGCCCAGCGCGAAGCCTTTCGCGCCTTCATGACCAAGCATCGCCTGCGCCCCACGGCATGGGCGCGCGAAGCGGGCGTTGCGCCCGGCGAAATCCTCGGCTTCCTGACGGGACAGACGCGCAGCATCGCGCCCGCGACCATGGAAAAACTCGCCGCCGTGGCCAAGGCCTCGCCCGACGACCTGCTGCGCTGAAACGAAGCGGCGGCCCCTGAGGGGCCGCCGCTCAAGAAAACGACCTTCGGGAAATCATGTTCCCGCCCCAATTTCCCCAGCGATGCGTTGACGGCGAGGGTGGAACTAAAGTAGAACGATTCGCATCGTACCGGCTTTGTTCGCGCCGGTTCTCTGGGAGAAAACCGATGCTGACCCGCAAGCAATATGAACTGCTGATGTTCATCCATGAGCGCGTGCGCGAAAGCGGCATCCCCCCCTCCTTCGACGAAATGAAGGAGGCGCTGGACCTCAAATCCAAGTCCGGCATCCATCGTTTGATCACCGCCCTGGAAGAACGCGGCTTCCTGCGCCGCATGGAAAAGCGCGCCCGCGCCCTGGAAGTGCTGAAGCTGCCCGACAACATAGCCGAGACCATCCGTCCCGCCACCACCCGCAGCCAGGCCCAGCGCAGCACCAGCAGCCGCATGGGCGGCCATGGCCGCACCGATATCCGCATGGCCGATGCCCGCTCGCCCGCGCCGCGCCGCAGTTATGGCGAAGGCGGCGAAGGCGCCGTCAATGTGCCCCTGGTCGGGCGCATCGCGGCCGGCACCCCGATCGAGGCACTGCAGACCAAGATGAGCGACATTCCCGTACCCGGCGGCATGCTGGGGCGCGGCAGCCACTACGCTTTGGAAGTGACCGGCGACTCCATGATCAATGCCGGTATCCTCGATGGCGACACCGTCATCATCCAGGAAGCGGACACCGCGAATACCGGCGAGATCATCGTCGCGCTGGTGGACAATGAAGAAGCCACCCTGAAGCGGCTGCGCCGCCGGGGTGACTCCATTGCTCTGGAAGCCGCCAACCCGGCTTACGAAACCCGGCTCTACGGCGCCGACAGGGTCAAGGTGCAGGGCAAGCTGGTTGGGTTGATACGGCGTTACTGAGGCGACGGGCGTGTTCAATGAATCCAATCGGATACATTCTTGCTGCTATTGCTGGTGCGCTTGTTGCGGGCGCCGCGAACGTAATCGTAGAACTGATCAAGCGGCGCAATGATCGCCGCGGCGCGGCCTCCGCAATAGCGGACGAAATATCTGGAATAGTCTGGAGCGCAGAGAAGCGTTTACTCCCAGACTACTTCCGCGATCTTGTTCCAAAACTTAAGTCCGGTGCGGCACCGCCGCCACCTTGGTTTTATTACGATAGCGAGCATAAGCCGACACCGATCTTGGACGCGCATCTAGATCGCATTGGCTGCCTGGGCGGACGGCTGCCAGAAAGGATCGCGCAGTTTCATGCGCGATATCAGGCCGTGCGGCACGACCTAAAAATTATTGCTAGTGGTCAGCTCGACACCCACCCCTCAAAGTAGCCGCAATGGTCGAGCGCTCGTTATTGGTTTGGGACGATGCAGTCCTACACGGAAAAGAGTTGGTCGACGATTTGCTAGCTCTCAGCGGTGTTGAACCTCAGTAAGTTTCCGTAGGCGCCGCTACCCAAGGCCGGTTTCCACGCCATGCACGCACACTGATTACTGTGGGTAGTGATGACAAAGTGATTCGCCAGCCCTGCCCGTCCGCTGCGGCCTTCTGATCGATCACAACGCCCGGCCCCTTGCAGTTTCCTGTCGCCGCACTGATCACGACAGACGCGCGGGCGCAATCTTCCGCCAGGGCTTCTGGCCTGAGTCCGGCGGCGATCACCGGCGGGCGGTTCACCACGCAACCCAGGCCGTCGCAGCGAAGGCCCGGCATGCCCACCGCATCGGCAATGTCGCGTCCGTCACCATCGCGCTTCAGCCATTCCCGGGCGACGAATTTGTCCTTCGGCGGGCGCAGGAAATGCAGCAGCCCATCATTGCCGCGCACCGCGATGGTCATGGCGTCACACGCCACCAGCATGTCCGGCTGCGGCGCGAAGCCGGCCAGCAAAGCGCCTGCCAGCAACGCTAGGCCACCCCACCACCGCCAAGTCGTGCGCCAGATAGCCAGCCACAATCCGCCCAGCGAAATCAGCACCAGCGCCGATAGCGGCATGGCGCTGGACAGCGAGACCGCGCCCGGCAGGCCCGAGACCCAGCGCCCCATCGCCACCATCACACCTATCCCCTCGCCCAGCAGGCCGGTTGCGAGATGCTCCAGCCCGAACGGCATCAGCACCACCGCCAGCGCTGCGGCGGGCATGATCCAGAAGCCCATCACCGGCATGGCGATCAGGTTTCCCAGCACGGCGTAACGGGCCGCACGTTCGAAGTGAAACAAGGTGAAAGGCAAGGTGGCGAGGCTGGCGAACAGGCTGGTCACGAAGATGCCGCGGGCATAGCGCAGCAGCATTCCGCGCGGCGCGTTGGTCGCCCGCTGCTGCTCCCACTCCGCCACCGCCACCAGACCCGCCACCGCCGCGAAGGACATCTGGAAGCCGGCCTCGATGATGGTTTCGGGCCGCGCCAGCAGCAGGACGGCGGCGGCCAGGCCGAGGCTGCGCATGGTCAGGGCCGGACGGTCCAGCAATACCGCCGTCATCACCGTGCCCAGCATGACAAAGGAACGTATAGCGGGCGGCGCCGCGCCGCTGAGCACCAGATAGAAAGCCGATGCCAGCAACGCAAAGGCCGCCGCCCATTTCTTGACCGGATAGCGCAGCGCCACCGCCGGGATCGCCGCCAGCAACGCCCGCACCAGCCAGAAGATACCGCCACCGACCAGCGCCATGTGCAGGCCGGAAATAGACAGCGCATGCGCCAGGCCCGCGTCACGCAGCGCCGCGTCATCATCATCGCTGATGGTGCCGCGCGTTCCGGTGATCAGCGACGCCGCGATGCCGCCCGCGCTGCCCGGCAAACCCGCATGAATCCGCTCCGTCATCCGCACCCGCAGGTCTTCCACCGATTGCGACAGGCGCTCGGGCAGCGTTGCGTCACGGGCCGGCGGGATAGCGCGCGCCCGGCCATAGGAAAATCCCGTGGCGCCGATGGACTGGAAATAAAGCTAGCGCCCGAAATCGCTGGCGCCCGGCGCCACCGGCACGGACGGTGTATCGAGCAAGGCTGTCAGGCTGAGCCATGCGCCGGGACGGAAATCCGCTCCGTTCGGCAATGTCACCCGGATCCGGCGCGGCGTCTGTCCCGGCGCAAAGGCGCCCGAGCGGACCTCGTCCAGCACCAGCCGCGCGCCGCGTTCGCGCGGCTCGACGCTGACGATGCGCGCTGTCAGATGCGCCACGATGGCATGATCGAGCACCGGGGTGGCGACGGCCGTTTCGCGCAGCTTGGCCAGACCGAAGCCCAGCAGCACGGCCGCCAGAAGGGCCAGGGCAACGCGCGCCCGTCCGGCGATTGCCATTGTGATTGCCAGCAGGGCGGCGGCCAGTGCTGCCCACGCAAAAGCAATAGGCGGCTCCACCGGCAGGGCGAAATAGCCGCCGGCGCCAGCGCCCAGCGCCACCGGTAGCCATAACGGCCACCGATCCCGCTCATCGGCCCAAAACGCAATCAATCCTAGGTTCATCGCAGGGGTTTTGCTAAACGAAGGCCGCCCGAGCCCACACCGAAAGATCATGTCGCAAAACCCCAAACCTGTCCTGCGCTTCGCCCCCTCGCCCACAGGCATGCTGCATATCGGCGGCGCCCGCACCGCCTTGTTCAACTGGCTCCATGCCCGCAATACCGGCGGCACCTTTTTGCTGCGGATCGAGGATACCGACCGCGAACGCTCCACCCCCGAAGCGGTGCAGGCCATCCTGAATGGCATGACCTGGATGGGGCTGAACTGGGACGGCGAGGTGGTCTATCAATTCGCCCGCGCCGCCCGCCACCGTGAAGTGGCCGAAAAACTGCTGGCTGAGGGTAAGGCCTATCGCTGCTATGCAACGGGCGAAGAACTCACCGCCATGCGCGAAGAACAGAAGGCCGCCGGCAAATCGATGCGCTATGACGGCCGCTGGCGCGATCGCGCCCCCGGGCCTGACGAAAAAGACAAGCCTTCCGTCGTGCGGCTGAAGGCGCGGCAGGATGGCGAGACCATCGTCCATGACAAGGTGCTGGGCGACGTGCGGTTCGAAAACAGCCAGCTGGACGACATGGTCCTGCTGCGCAGCGACGGCAACCCCACTTACATGCTGGCGGTGGTGGTGGACGATGCCGACATGGGCGTCACCCATGTGATCCGGGGTGCCGACCATCTCAACAATGCCGCCCGCCAGTTGCAGCTCATCGAAGCGATGGGCACCGCCGTGCCGGTGTATGGCCACCTGCCGCTGATCAATGGGCCGGACGGCGCCAAGCTGTCCAAGCGCCACGGCGCCCTGGCGGTGGAGGCTTACCGCGACATGGGTTACCTGCCCGAGACCATGCGCAACTATCTGCTGCGACTGGGCTGGAGCCATGGTGATGACGAAATCATTCCCACCGCGCAGGCCATCGAATGGTTCAACCTGGATTCCATCGGCAAGAGCGCCGCGCGGATGGATTACAAGAAGCTGGACAATCTGAACGGCCATTACATCCGCGAAACCGCCAATGACGTGCTGGTGGCGGAAGTCACCGCCTTCCTGGCGCGAGAAACTCCTCCGCGCATCCTGTCGATGACGGCGCGGCAACGTCTGGAATCGGCCATGACCTCGCTGAAAGAGCGCGCCAAGACCTTGGTCGAACTTGTTCAGGGTGCGGAATTTCTGTTTACGGACGGTCCGCGCAGCCTGGACGCCAGCGCCGACAAGCTGCTGACCCCGGAAGCCCGCGCCGCGCTGGCCCAGGCCCTGCCCGCACTGGAAGCGACCGACTGGTCAGGACCCGCGCTGGAAGCCGCCGCCCGCAGTTTCGCGGAAAGTGCCGGACTCAAGCTGGGCCAGGTTGCCCAGCCCTTGCGCGCCGCCCTGACCGGAAAGGCCTCCTCGCCGCCACTTTTCGAGATGTTGGCACTGTTGGGCCGTGAAGAATCTCTAGCCCGCCTAAGGGCTTACACCGCTTAAGGAAATAGTGTGGTGCAGTGCCGCAAAAGGAGTGACGGACTATCAAAAGCGTGGCTTTATTGCGGCGCAAGATAAAACCGGCCAGACCGGTACCAAGGGGACTGTCATGAGAGAGAGCAAGATCAAGCCGGCGGGCAAAGCCAGCCTGAACTATGAGGGCAAGGACTTCGAACTGCCTGTGTTCGCCGGCACCCAGGGCCCCAATGCCGTGGACATCCGCAAGCTCTACGACCAAGCTGACATCTTCACCTACGACCCCGGCTTCACCTCGACCTCATCGACCGAGTCCAACATCACCTTCATCGATGGCGACAAGGGCGTGCTGCAGTATCGCGGCTATGCCATCGGTGACCTAGCCGAACATTCCAGCTTCCTGGAAACCTGCTACCTGCTGCTCTACGGCGAACTGCCAACCGGCGCGCAGATGGCCAAGTTCGACCATTCCATCACCCACCACACGATGGTGCATGAGCAGCTGGCGACCTTCTTCCGCGGCTTCCGCCGCGACGCCCATCCCATGGCGATCATGTGCGGCGTGGTCGGCGCCCTGTCGGCCTTTTATCACGACAGCACCGACATCAACGATCCCAAGCAGCGCGAAGTCGCCAGCCACCGCCTGGTCGCCAAGCTGCCGACCATCGCGGCCATGGCGTTCAAGTATCACGTCGGCCAGCCCTTCGTGTATCCGCTGAACAAGCTGGGCTATACTGAGAACTTCCTGCGCATGTGCTTCTCGGTCCCGGCCGAGGAATATGTCGTCAATCCGGTTCTGGCCAAGGCGCTGGACACGATCTTCATCCTGCATGCCGATCACGAGCAGAACGCCTCGACCTCGACCGTGCGCCTGGCCGGCTCATCCGGCGCCAATCCGTTTGCCTGCATCGCGGCCGGCATCGCCTGCCTGTGGGGCCCGGCCCATGGCGGCGCCAATGAAGCGGCGCTCAAGATGCTAGAGGAAATCGGCACCGTTGACCGCATTCCCGAATTCGTCGCCAAGGCGAAGGACAAGAGCAGCGGCTTCCGCCTGATGGGCTTTGGCCATCGCGTCTACAAGAATTACGATCCGCGCGCCAAGGCGATGCAGATCCAGGCCCATGCCGTGCTGGACGAACTGGGGCTGCATGACGATCCGCTGCTGAAGGTGGCGATGGATCTGGAAAAGGTCGCACTCAGCGATCCCTATTTCATCGAAAAGAAGCTTTATCCCAATATCGACTTCTATTCGGGTATCACCTTGAAGGCGCTGGGCTTCCCCACCTCCATGTTCACCGTGCTCTTCGCCCTGGCCCGCACCGTGGGCTGGATCGCGCAGTGGAAGGAAATGCTGGAAGACCCGCACCAGAAGATCGGGCGTCCGCGCCAGATCTATACCGGGCCGACGGAACGCAGCTACGTTCCAATGCCCAAGCGGAAGTAGCTTTCAGCTTTCGACGAAATCGAGCAACACGCGGGCGGCGCGGGTGGAAGGCGGTTCATCGCCCTCCCCCAGCCGGTGCGCGAATTCGTTCATCGCGGCGACTTGGCTGGCACGGGCGGCAGGATCGGCAAACAGCCGCACCACCGCATCGGTCAGCGTTTCGGGCGTGGCGGCGGCTTGCAGATATTCCGGCACCGCTTCGCGCTCCAGGAGGATATTGATCAGGGTGAAATGCTTCACCGTCATCATCCAGCGCGACAGGAAATAGGTTAGCCCGCCCACCTTGTACGCCACCACCATGGGGGTGCGTGACAGCGCCAGTTCGGCCGTCACCGTGCCGCTTGCGGCCAGCGCCGTATCGGCGGCGTCGAAAGCGGCATACTTGTCGGCTTCGCTTTCCACGATATGCAAGGGCGTTGCCCAACCTGCCGTCGCGGCGCGGACCTTGCCGGCGACATGCGGCACGGTCGGCAGCACCGTCACCAGCCCGGGAATTTTCCGCGCCAGGATATCCACCGCCGCCCGGAAAGCCGGCAGGATAAAGCGTATCTCGCTGGTGCGGCTGCCCGGCAGCAGCGCCAGCAGTGGCGCATTCGCCGCGATGCCAAGCCGCACCCGCAAAGCCGCGCCGCCGGTCATGCGGGCGGCGCGTTCGACCACCGGATGGCCGACAAAGACCGCCTTCAAGCCATACTTCTCGAAAAACGGCACCTCGAACGGAAACAGCGCCAGAACCAGATCGACGAGGAATTCGGCGTGCAGGAGGACTGAGCCATGTCCGCATCCTCCGGGGAAAAGGATCCCTTCATTGGCGCACTCGGCAAGATCTATGCCGGGTACACGGGCGGTTTCGTCGTCTTCGTGCTCATGCTCGCCCTCGCCCGGCAATGCAGCCACCAGCCCGAAGTGCAGGACCACCACGCCCAGGACTGCCCACGCCAGCTGGCGCAGCGGATCGAG
>JBEENS010000017.1:0-50756 GCA_041192105.1 Pseudomonadota bacterium
GTCAGCGACCTGACCGAATCCGAAACCATCAAGATCCGCGAAGTCATCGACCGCGACTTCCTCGTCGAAGGCGATCTGCGCCGCGACACCGCCATGAACATCAAGCGCCTGATGGATCTGGGCTGCTATCGCGGCCTGCGTCATCGCAAGAGCCTGCCGGTCCGCGGCCAGCGCACCCACACCAACGCCCGCACGCGCAAGGGTCCCGCCAAGGCGATCGCTGGCAAGAAGAAAGTGACGAAGTAAGTTATGGCCGCTGATGACAAGAAGGCCGGTGGCAAAGCCCCGCGCGCCCGCAAGAAAGAAAAGAAGAATGTTGTGGTGGGCGTGGCGCATGTCGCCGCCACCTTCAATAACACCATCGTCACCATCACCGATCCGCAGGGCAATGCCGTGTCCTGGTCGTCGGCCGGCATGATGGGTTTCAAGGGTTCGCGCAAATCCACGCCGTATGCGGCGCAGATGGCCGCCGAAGACGCCGGCCGCAAGGCGATTGAGCACGGCATGCGCACCTTGGAAGTAGAAGTTTCCGGCCCCGGTTCGGGCCGCGAGTCGGCGCTGCGCGCGCTGCAGTCCGTTGGTCTCGTCGTCACATCGATCCGCGATGTGACTCCGATCCCGCACAATGGCTGCCGCCCGCCCAAGCGTCGCCGCGTTTAAGAGGAGCGTCGGCGAGAGCCGGAGCGACCAGAAATTAAAGTTCGGACGTACCACTAACCCGTCGAACGTATGGGCATGGTCCGACATGCTCGGGACACGATGAGGAAAACATGTTTCAGAAAAACTGGCAGGAACTGATCAAACCCGGCAAGCTCAAGACCGAATCCGGTCATGACGCGGGCCGTACCGCCAACATCACCGCCGAACCGCTGGAACGCGGTTTCGGCCTGACGCTGGGCAATTCGCTGCGCCGCGTGCTGCTGTCCTCGTTGCAGGGCGCCGCCGTGACCGCCATCTCGATCGAGGGCGTGCTGCACGAATTCTCCTCGATCCAGGGCGTGCGCGAAGACGTCACCGACATCGTGCTCAACGTGAAGCTGATCGCGCTGCGCATGCATGCCGAAGGCCCCAAGCGCGTTTCGCTGCGCAAGCAGGGTCCGGGCGAAGTGAAGGCCAGCGACATCCAGACCAGCGCCGACATCGAAATCCTCAATCCCGACCTGGTGCTCTGCACCCTGGACGAGAAGGTGGATTTCCGCATGGAGCTCACCATCGCCTCGGGCAAGGGCTATGTCCCGGCCGACCGCAATCGTCCGGAAGACGCACCCATCGGCCTGATCCCGGTGGACTCGCTGTTCAGCCCGGTGAAGAAGGTTTCCTACAAGGTCGAGAACACCCGCGAAGGCCAGATTCTCGACTATGACAAGCTGACCCTCACGGTCGAAACCAATGGCGCCGTCACGCCGGACAATGCCGTGGCCTATGCCGCGCGCATCCTGCAGGACCAGCTTCAGGTCTTCATCAACTTCGAAGAGCCGCGCGAGCGCGCCGCCGAAGAAGCCAAGCCCGACCTGGCCTTCAATCCGGTGTTGCTCAAGAAGGTGGACGAGCTGGAACTCAGCGTGCGTTCGGCCAACTGCCTGAAGAACGACAACATCGTTTACATCGGCGACCTGATCCAGAAGACGGAAGCGGAAATGCTCCGCACGCCGAATTTCGGCCGCAAGTCGCTGAACGAGATCAAGGCTGTTCTCGCGGAAATGGGCCTGCATCTCGGCATGGAAGTGCCGGGCTGGCCGCCGGAGAATATCGAAGACCTCGCCAAGCGTTACGAAGACCAATACTGATTTAGAGAGAGCACCGACCCCATGCGCCACCGCAACCAGGGACGCAAGTTCAACCGCACCGCATCACACCGCAAGGCGATGTGGGGCAACATGACTGCCGCGCTGATCAAGCACGAGCAGATCAAGACCACGCTGCCCAAGGCGAAGGATCTGCGCCCGGTCATCGAAAAGCTGGTCACCCTGTCGCGTCGCGGGGCCAAGGATCTTCACGCCCGTCGCCAGGCGCTTGCCCAGATCAAGGACGCCGATCAGGTGACCAAACTGTTCGATGTGATCGGTCCGCGTTACACCGGCCGTCCGGGCGGTTACACCCGTGTGCTCAAGGCCGGGTTCCGCCACGGTGACAATGCCCCGATGGCGATCATCGAGTTCATTGACCGCGACGAGAGCGCCAAGGGCAAGGACTCCGGTCTGGTGGAAGTGGAAGCCGAGGCAGACGCCTGATTTTCGCCAAAGTTGGCACTAGATTTAAGGGCGGCAGCGATGTCGCCCTTTTTCTTTGCGAAACGTTACCTCCAGGATTTGGAACGTTTCGAAAGGTCATGACCATGCGCAAACACTGGATATTGCTTCCCCTTCTGGCGGTTGCCGCCTGCGGCCCTCGTGACGCCTGCGAGGCGCCGCCCCACCCCAAGCTGCTGTCGGTGAAGGACCTGACCCTGGTGCAGAAGGCCGACGCCATGGGGGTGCCGCCCTCGCGGGTGCCCGAAGAGGCGGTCGGCGGACCGGCCTTCGACAGCTACGTTGCCCGTCACAATGATGCCGTCCAGGTTGGCTATTGCGTGGACAGCGAGTCCTACAAGGCGCGCGCCATGAAGGATGACATGAGCACTGTCGCCCGCGCGGTGATGGCGACCTGCAAGGTCAACAACGAACCCGATGTGCTTGCGTCGGTTTTGAAATACCGCAACTGCGCGGTGGGCAACAAATAGAGCAGCGTATTGCAAGCGTTTGAGACTGTCCGAAGGCTGGGTGTGATGAAGACGATTTCGATTGCTATGGGCGCCGCCGCCCTGGTTGCGGTTGCGATTTATGCTGTTCCCGCCTTGACGCAAAGCGAACCGCGCCAGCGCCTGGAAGCGCCGGCGCCGCGCGCGCTGCCAACTGCGCCAGTCGTCGCGCCATCGTCGATGGGGCAGGTGCAGCTGACCTTTGCGCCCGTCGTCAAGCGGGTCGTGCCTGCGGTGGTGAATGTCTATGCCCGCACGGTGACGCAGGTTCAGGCCAATCCCTTTGCCAACGATCCCTTCTTCTCGCAGTTCTTCGGCGCCACGCCGGAGCAACGCCAGCGCGTGCAGCAAAGCCTGGGTTCGGGCGTGATCGTCCGTGCCGACGGCATCATCCTGACCAACAATCATGTCGTGGCGGGCGGCACCGATATCGTGGTGGCGCTGTCGGACAAGCGCGAGTTCAAGGCCAAGGTGCTGCTGTCGGATACCCGCACCGACCTAGCGGTGCTGAAGATCGATCCCAAGGGCGAGCATCTGCCGGTGGTGCCCTTCGCCGATTCCGACCGGGTGCAGGTGGGCGATCTGGTGCTGGCGGTGGGCGATCCCTTCGGTGTCGGCCAGACCGTCACGATGGGCATCGTTTCGGCGCTGGCCCGCACCCAGATTTCCGCCGGCGACTACCAGTTCTTCATCCAGACCGATGCCGCCATCAACCCCGGCAACAGCGGCGGTGCGCTGGTCACCACCGACGGCAGGCTGGCGGGCATCAACACCGCCATCGTCTCGCGCAGTGGCGGCAATGTCGGTATCGGATTCGCCATTCCGGCCAACCTGGCGCGCCGGGTGGTGGAAGGCGTCGATGGCGGGATCAAAAGCGGCACGACCAGTGTCAAGCTGGCCTGGGTCGGGGCCAGCGGCCAGCCGGTCACCAGCGACATCGCGGCCAGCCTAGGCCTGCCGCGGCCGGGCGGCGTATTGATCAAGGATGTGTATCCCGGCGGACCGCTGGCGCGGGCGGGCGTGAAGGCCGGCGAGGTGATTCAATCCATGGACGGCACGCCGGTCGATGACATGCAGTCCCTGAACTACCGCACCGCCACGCATCGCGTGGGCGACAGCGTGAAAATGCGCGTTGCCGCGGGCAAGGCCGCGCGCGATGTGACGGTGACCCTGGCGCTGCCGCCGGAAACGCCGCCGCGTGAAGCCACCAACATCGCCGGACGCAATCCGTTGACCGGCGCGCGGGTGGTGAATCTGTCGCCCGCCATCGCCGCGGAACTGCAAAGCGATGTCATGGCCAAGGGCGTGGCGGTGCTTACGGTGGGCAATACGGGTTTTGCCGGGCGCTATGGCTTCCAGCCGGGCGACATCATCCGCAGCGTCAATGGCGCATCCATCAATCGGGTGGGCGATCTTGTCCGCATTCTCAACGCCGCCAACAGCTGGGACATGGTGATAGAGCGCGGTGGTCGTCGGTTGTCGCTTTCGGTAGATGGCTGATCGGTATGTTTCGGCCGCCCTCGTGCGGTTGCGCCGCTGCTCGAAGCGGCGCCAGCTTTTCAAATTCGCGTCCGTACGCTGTCGCTACGACCATAAGAAAAGCTAGGCGAGCGCGGCGGCTGCAGGCTGAATTTATCGATTGACGGATAGGACGCGCCACCCTTCTGCGCGTATAATCAGGCCATGAGCGACCTGTTCGAATCCAGCGATCTCGCCAGTGATGCGCCGCGCCCGCTGGCCGACCGGCTGCGCCCCAAAGCGCTGGCCGAGGTGGTGGGCCAAGATCATCTTCTGGACGAGGTCGGTCCGCTGGGCCGCATGGTCGGCAACGGCCGTCCCACCTCCGTCATCCTGTGGGGACCGCCCGGCACCGGCAAGACCACCATCGCGCGCCTGTTGTCGAGCGCCTTCAACCTGCACTTCGAGCAATTGTCGGCGGTGTTCTCCGGCGTTGCGGACCTGAAAAAGACTTTCGAGGCGGCGCGCACCCGCCGCAAGATCGGGCAGGGCACCTTGCTCTTCATCGACGAGATTCACCGCTTCAACCGCAGCCAGCAGGATTCCTTCCTGCCGGTGGTCGAGGACGGCACCGTGGTGCTGGTGGGCGCGACCACCGAGAATCCGTCGTTTGAACTGAACAGCGCGCTGTTGTCCCGCGCCCAGGTTCTGGTGCTGCGGCGGCTGGACGATGCGGCGCTGGAAATTTTGCTGCAGCGGGCGGAAGTCTATTACCAGAAGACAGTGCCGCTGACCGAGGATGCGCGCGCCAGTTTGCGCGCCATGGCCGACGGCGATGGCCGCTATCTTCTCAATCTGGTGGAAGAACTGTCCAGCGTGAAGACCGTCCAGCCGATGGACTCGGCGGCGCTGGTCGCCGCGGTGCAGCGGCGCATGCCGCTCTACGACAAGAGCCGCGAGGAACATTACAACATCATCTCGGCGCTGCATAAATCCATTCGCGGCTCCGATCCCGACGCGGCGCTGTACTGGCTGGCGCGGATGCTGGCGGGCGGCGAGCAGCCGCTTTACATCGCGCGCCGCCTGGTGCGTGCGGCGATTGAAGATATCGGCCTGGCCGACCCTGAAGCGGTGCATCAGGCGCTGGCGGCCAAGGATGTGTTCGATTTTCTGGGCGCACCGGAAGGCGAGCTGGCGCTGGCGCAATGTGTGCTGTACCTGGCCAGCGCCCCCAAATCCAACGCGGTTTACAAGGCGCTGGGCGCGGCCCGCCGCGCGGCGCAGCAGCATGGTTCGCTGATGCCGCCGGCCCATATCCTCAACGCCCCCACCAAGCTGATGAAGAATCTGGGCTATGGCGCGGGCTATCAGTATGACCATGACGCCGCAGGCGGCTTTTCCGGCCAGAATTATTTCCCCGACGACATGGCGCGCCAGCAATTTTACACCCCCAAGGACACCGGCTTTGAGCGCGAGATTGCCAAGCGGCTGGATTATTGGTCAAAGCAGCGGGCCAAACGGCAGGGGAATGAATAGATGGGCATGGTCTTTGCCGTGGGCGTGGGCGGCGGGCTTGGCGCCCTGGCGCGTTATTACATCGCCGGGTGGATTCAGACGGCGGGCTCCGTTTTTCCCTGGGGCATCTTTGTCGTCAACATCACCGGCGGATTGCTGATGGGCATGATTGTGGAAGCCGGCGCGCTCAAGCTGAATCTGTCGCCTGAGCTGCGCACTTTTCTGACCATCGGCATTCTGGGCGGCTATACGACATTCTCGACATTCTCCCTTGACAGCGTGTTGCTGTTGCAGAAGGGCGAGCATCTGCAAGCCGCCGCCTATGTGATCGGCTCCGTGGTGCTCTCCATTCTGGCGCTGGTCGCGGGCCTGTGGATTGTGCGCAGCATCTATGGCTAAGCTTCGCACCATTGACGCCGACGATGACGGCATCCGCATTGACCGCTGGTTCAAGCGGCACTATCCGCATGTCACGCATGTCCTGCTGGAAAAATTGCTGCGCAAGGGTGAAATACGCCTGGACGGCAAGCGGGCGAAGGCTGCCGACCGCATCGTGGCAGGCCAGTCCATGAAGCTGCCGCCGCAGGTGGTCCATGCCAAGGCATCGGAAAAGCCCAAGGCAGCCGAAGCGCAGCATCCGCTGACGAGCAAGGACATGGGCAGCCTGGCCGATCGCATTCTCTATATGGACAAGCAGGTCATCGTGATCAACAAGCCGCCGGGTCTGGCGACCCAGGGCGGCTCCGGCCTGACCAAGCATGTCGATGGCATGCTGGATTCCCTGCAATATGAAAAGCCCAGCCGCCCCAAGCTGGTGCATCGGCTCGACCGCGACACGTCGGGCGTGTTGCTGATTGCGCGCACGGCGCAGGCGGCGTCGGGCCTATCCCAGTCGCTGGCGCTGCGCGACACCTCGAAAGTCTATTGGGCGCTGACACGCGGCGTACCCAAGCAGAAAAACGGCGTGGTCAAGGGCGCGCTGGCCAAGGAAGGCGGCCACGGCCCCCATGGCCGCGGCGAACGCATGGCGATGGCGGATGAAGGCGAGGAGGGCGCCAAATTCGCTCTCACCGAATATGCCGTGATGGGAACAGCGGGCGGTGAGTTCGCCTGGGTGGCGGCGCGCCCCATTACCGGGCGCACCCATCAGATCCGCGTCCACATGGCCAGCCTGGGCACGCCCATTGTCGGCGATTTCAAGTATGGCGGCACGAATGCGCGGGCCAAGGGCGAGATCGCCGACAAGCTGCACCTGCACGCCCGCAGCATCGATATCGGCCGCCCCGATGGCGGGCGGCTTCAGGCCACCGCGCCGCTGCCGCCCCACATGATCAAAAGCTGGAAGCTGCTGGGCTTCGATCCGGATGACCGCAGCGATCCTTTCCCGCCGAAGAAAATCAAGATGAAGAGATGAAGCGCTTCTACAAGGAAGTTTCCATCGCGCCCGCCGGCAACGGCTTCGCGGTGCTGCTGGATGGCAAGCCGGTCAAGACTCCGGCGCGTCATGCGCTGGTGCTGCCCACCGAAAGACTCGCCGCTGCCGTCGCCGCGGAATGGCAGGTGCAGGGCGCAGACATCATAGCCACGGCCATGCCGCTGCTGCGGCTGTCGAACACGGTCATAGACGGCGTCGCCATCATCCGCGAGGACGTCATCAATGCGATCCTGCGCTTTGGTGAGAACGACTTGCTCTGCTATCGCGCCCATCATCCGCCGGATTTGGCGGCACGCCAGCGCGAAGGCTGGGACCCGATGCTGGACTGGGCGCGCCAGCGCCTGAGCGCGCGGATGACCGTGGCGGAAGGCCTCGGCCATGTCGATCAATCGCCCGAAACCCTGGCTGCATTGCGCGAGGCTTTGACGAACTACGACGCTTTCATGCTGGCCGGGCTGCATGTCATCGCCTCCATCACCGGCAGCCTGGTGCTGGCGCTGGCGGTGGTGGAAGGCCAGACCACCGGCGTCCATGCCTTTGTCCTGTCGCGGATCGACGAAAGCTATCAGGCGGAAAAATGGGGCCAGGACGCCGAAGCCCAGAAACGCACTGCCGCCCTGGCGCATGAACTGGACAAGGCCGTCGAGCTTATCGACGCCGTAAGGTAATGCAGCGCAAGCGACCACTTCAGGCGCGCAACACGCTGGAGAACCAGCTATGGGCGCGACTGCGGATGCTGGAAGGCACCCGCTTCCGCCGCAAATCACCCTTCCGTACCTTCACGCTCGATTTTGTCGAGCATGATCGCAAGCTGGTGATCTCCCTCGAGGGCGGCGAGCCGGGCCGCCGCTCCGGCACCATCATTCGCGATCGCCTGCTGAGCGGACAGGGCTATACCATCCTGCGGCTGTGGCGCAGCGAACTCGAGCGCGATCTGCATTCCGGCATTCATCGCATCAAGATGGTGTTGGAAGATTTGCGCTAGACCTTGCCCAAACCCCATTGTCATGCCCGCGTAAGCGGGCATCCAGCAACGGTCAACATGGATTCCCGCTTTCGCGGGAATGACAAGAGGGGCGACTCAGTGCAGCGTCCTGCGGCTTGAGGGGGCGTCTGATGGCTGAGAATTCCGGTCCGCAATGGTGCAAGCGTTTCCCGTGCAGCACGTCGCTGGACGGCCTGCTGCCGGAGTTCGGCGATTCCTGCCGCGCCTTTATCTCGCAGTTGAAAAAGGCGGGGGCCACCGTCTCCGTCGCCACCACCTATCGTCCCGTCGAGCGGGCCTATCTGATGCATTGGTGCTGCATGGTGGGCAACAGCGGCCAGGACCCGCATAGCGTGCCGCCGATGAAGGGCGTGAACATAGACTGGGCCCATGGCGGCGCGGCGCTTGCGGCGCGGGAGGCGGCCAAAAAAATGATGGCGACATATCAGATCGCTTTTCCGGCGGCCCTGACCAGCCGCCACACCCAGCGTCGTGCCATCGACATGACCATCGGCTGGAAGGGCACCCTGAAGATCACCGACTTCAATGGCCAGAGCCACGCCATTTCCACCGGCCCGCGCAACGGTTCCAATCCGCAGCTGATCGCGGTGGGAAAGACCTTCGGGGTGATCAAATTGGTATCCGATCCGCCGCATTGGTCGGATGACGGGCGCTAAGAAAAACCTCATGCTGAGCTTGTCGAAGCATCACCCTTCGACAAGCTCAGGGTGAGGTTGATTATATATCCTCAATGACCGGACGCGCCGCCAGCCGCGCCACCTTGCGTGCCGCCTGCTCGATATGGGCCAACCGCCGCGCCAGCACCTCCATAGCGCCGCTGCCATGCAGGTCGGCAAAGCTGCCGCGTTGCGATGCGTCGCCGTTCGGACTGTCCTGTGCCGCATAGGGCTGCAACATGCTCACCACCCGCGCGCGCACCTGGGCGATGGCCGCCTCGGCGCCGGGCTTGTCCAGTTCCGGAGCGCGTAACTTCACCAGCACCGGCATGGACGACAGGTCCGAGGCCAGCAGATAATTGGCCCCCAGCAATTCGCCCAGCGAAGCCAGCGCCCGCCGGTTGCTGTTGGGCTCGTCGGCCAGCCGGCGGATGGCGCCCGAAAGCTGCGCCACCGCGTCCAGGGTTTTCTTGCGCGCCAGCCGGTAACGCTGGCGGCCATGCTCCAGACGCAGCGCCGCGTCGGCAAAGGCAGCGTCTGCGGCCAGCAAGCCGCGCACCGTGCGGGGCAGGTCGTCGCGTTCCCAGTTGGGCAGAAGATGGCTGAAGGCCCAGCTCAACCCCGCGCCGATCAGCGTGTCCACGATCCGTTCGAAGAACTGGGCGTTCACCGACGGATCGACGAAATGCAGCAGCAGCAGCGCCGAGATCGAAGCGCCGATTGCGGTGATGCGGTAGGCGACCAGGCCATAGGCGTGGCTGGTGCCCACCGCCAGCACGATCAGCAGCAACAGCATCGGCGTGGGCAGGGTGTTGATGAAGGTGACAGCCAGGGCGCAGCCGATCAGCGTGCCGGTAACGCGATCCCAGCGACGCTGCCGCGTCACGCTGTAATTGGCGCGCATGATGAGCGCGATGGTGAGCAGCACCCAGTTGGCCTGGGCAAAACGCGGAAAGGCGATGGTGAGCATCAATCCGGCGGTCATGGCTAGGGACAGGCGCACGGCATAGCGAAAGGCCGGCGCACGCCAGCGGAATTGCCGCAGCAGCAGGCCCAGGCCGCGCGGTCCGTCCTGGCGGAACAGATCCAGGTCCAGGCCTGCCGCCACCGTGCTGGGCGGGGTGGCGTTGTCCAGCGCCGTGGCCAGCGCGGCGACATACGTGTCGGCCAGCACCAGCTTGTTGGCGGTGGCGGCGAAGGCGTGGATCACCGGGTCATTCGGCGCGGCGTCCTGCGCGGTGCTCACCATCTCGAGCAGCTGGCGGCTTTCCTCGGCATGGCGCAGGGGCGCGGCATGGCCATGGCGGAAGCGCAGCGCCAGGGTCAGATGCTCGATCTCGTCGGCCATCTGGTGAACAAAGCCGTTCAGCCGCCACAGCAGGTCGCGTTGCGGCGCGTTGCGCAATGTTTCGAAATCCGCATCGCTGGACAGAACCGTCTCGAACGCATCCAGCAGCGCGATCAGCGTGTCGATACGCTTGAGCTGCATCCGGTACCGGCGGCGCGCGAACAGGCTGTCGCGCGCGGTCTGCAGCCGGTCCGCCAGCGCGGCATGAGCGTCGATCAATGCGCGGAAGGCCGCAGTGCCTTCGGTGTCGGGATTGTAGAGCGCGGCTTTTGCACGCAGATAGTCGGCGAAGGCCCGCATTGCCTCGGCCAGCAGCAGGCGCCGCCCGCGATCGTCGAACAGCCAGGCCACCATCACCGCATAGGTGGTGTAGGTCAGCGCGCCGCAGACGAACAGCATCAGGTGATCGGCGGCATCCGAGACGGTGCGAAAATATTCGCCCATGGCAAACACGAAGGCCAGCACACAGGTCATGGCCAGGCTCAGCACCCATTTGCCATAGGCCGAGATCAGCCCGCACCAAAGGCCGGTGAACGCGACGGCGGCGATAAAGACCGGCGGCGAGAAGCGCGAGAAGGACGACAAGGCGGTGAAGAAGCAGGCACTGAGAAACGCGAAGCCCATGATCCAGATTTTCTGACGCAGGGGATCGGTGCGGTCGCTGATGGAAACACAGACCGCGCCGGTGGCGGCGGCGATGGCGGCGGGAAGGCCCATGGCGAAGCCAACCGCAAGCCCGGTCAGGCCAACGCCGATACCGACCGACAGGCCGTTCTCGATATGGGCGCGAAATACCGCCAGGGACACGGAACGGGGGAGGGCAGCCATCTTGTTTTGAGGGTATAGCGGTTTATCTTAGGGGCAGATTTTCATTTTGCCGCATGGAGACTCATTTGAGCGAAGATATTACGTCCCTGCGGGTGCATGTGCATGGTTTCGTACAGGGCATCGGTTTCCGCGACTTTCTGACGACGGCGGCACAGCATCAGAAACTGGACGGCTGGGTGCGCAACCGGTCCGACGGCTCGGTGGAAGCGCTGGTCTCCGGCCCCACCAAGGCGGTGGAGACTTTCGTCTCCTTCGCCACCACGGGGCCTGCCGGCGCCAAGGTCAGCGCCGTGGACCTTCACAACAGCGAGCCGCCCGCCGAGAAGGGCTTTATCCGCAGACCATCGGTTTAGCTGCGCCCCTTTGTCATGCCCGCGCAAGCGGGCATCCAACTTGCCTTCCTGGATTCCCGCTTGCGCGGGAATGACAAGAGACGCTACCCGAATATTTTCTTGAAGCTCTGCTTCAGCGCCACATCGACGTCGGCCATGGAAACCATGATCCCCAGCTCCGCCAGGCTGGTGACGCCATGGGCTTTGACGCCGCAGGGCACGATGCCGGAAAAATGCGTGAGGTCCGGGTCGACGTTCAACGCCACCCCGTGCAACGTCACCCAGCGCTTGATGCGCACACCCAGCGCCGCGATCTTGTCTTCCTTCTCGCCCCGCTGCACCCAGATGCCGACCCGGCCCGCGCGGCGCTCACCCTTCACATTGAACAGCGCCAGCGTTTCGATCAGCCACTGTTCCAGGTCCTGCACGTAAGCGCGCACATCGGGTTTGCGCTGCTTGAGGTCGAGCATGGCGTAGCCGACGCGCTGGCCCGGCCCATGATAAGTGAACTGGCCGCCGCGCCCGGTGCGATAGACCGGGAAGCGCGCATCGATCAGGTCGGTATCATTGGCGCTGGTGCCGGCGGTGTAGATCGGCGGATGCTCCAGCAGCCAGACCATCTCGCCGGCACTGCCATCGGCGATGGCGGCGGCGCGGGCTTCCATTTCAGCAAGCGCATCGGGGTAGCCGACCGGCTGGTCGCTGATCTTCCACTCGATCTGGGTCTTTACCGGGGCGTCCAAATTAAGCTTTCCGAAACCATAATCCGTCACCCTTGCCGGGTTCCCCCAATGTAAGGGCAGGGCTTATGGCTTCCAATGTCGATAACGTGAAGGTCGAAATCTCGGTAGTCCTGGGCCGCTCGGTGATCCCGATGCACCAGCTGCTGCGGATGGGCCGTGGCGCGGTGATCGAGCTGGATTCCAACCAGGATGACCCGGTGACCATTCTGGCGAATGACAAGCCCGTGGCGAAGGGGGAAATCCAGATCCAGGGCGACAAGATCGCCGTTTCGGTGGTGGAACTGCTGCGCGGTTACGAGTAACACACTCGGTAAACCGTAGTATTATATATTCTCCACCAAATTCTTGCATTTTAGGGCCTTCGGGCATAGCTCTTCAGCTCTGAAGAGGGTCTGATGCTTCCCCTTGTCCTGAACCCCGTGAATCTCAGGGTCGGCCTGACCGGCCGTGGCCTTGAACGCGACCGCAGGGCGGCTTTGCTGGCCGAGGCGGGGGTGGAGGTGCGCCTGCTGCCGGATGCCGTCCCGGATGCGCTGCTGGCCTCGCTACAGGTGCTTTTCGTCGCCGGCCTGCCGGAAGGCGAGTCCCGCGAATTGGCGACCCGAGCCCGGGCGCTGGGGGTGCTGGTCAATGTCGAGGACGTGCTGCCTTTGTGCGATTTCCATGTCCCGGCCATCGTCCGCCGGGGCGACCTGCTGCTGACCGCTTCGACCGGCGGGCAGGTGCCCGGCCTGGCCCGCGCCCTGCGCGAAACCCTGGCCGAGCAGTTCGGTCCCGAATGGACGACCCGATTGAAGGAACTGGGATTGGCGCGCGCCAAATGGCGGGCCGAGGGCCTGTCGCCGTCCCAGGTCTCCCAGAATGTGCGCGAGCTGATCGTGCGGATGGGCTGGCTATGAGCAACGTGACTGTTATTGACACCAAGCGCGGTCTGCGGCCGCAAGCCGCCGACGATGCCGTGGTGGCGGCGCATCTGGCAGAACTGCAAGCCAAGGCGAAGGACTGTGACGCTCATGGCATCCTGGAACTGGCGCTGACCGGCGAGTTCAAGGGCAGGACGGCGGTGGTGTCGTCCTTTGGCGCGGAATCGGCGGTGCTACTGAAGCTGGTTGCCGATATCGATCCCAATACGCCGATCCTGTTTCTCAACACCGGCAAACTGTTCGGCGAGACCCTGCGCTATCGCGATCGGCTGCAGGACATCCTGGGCCTGGGCGATGTGCGCAGCCTGTCGCCGTCGCTGGACGAGCGCACCACCAAGGACCCCGAAGGTATCTTGTGGTCCAAGAACGCCGATGCCTGCTGCGATTTCCGCAAGACCATTCCCCTGGCCCGGGCGCTGGAGCCGTTCACCGCCCAGATCACGGGCCGCAAGCGCTTCCAGACCCGCGAGCGCGCCGACATGCAGCCGGTCGAGCATTCGGGTGGCCGCTATCGCTTCAATCCGTTGTGGCAGTGGGACCTGCACCAGCTGGAAGCCTTTACCGAGCGCAACAATCTGCCCCGCCACCCGCTGGTCGAGGACGGCTATCCGAGCATCGGCTGCATGCCCTGCACCCGCCGCGTCCAGGCGGGCGAGGACTATCGCGCCGGCCGCTGGTCGGGCACCGACAAGGACGAATGCGGTATCCATCTGACCGATGGCGGCGGCATTTAGGGCGGGTCTTTTGGCCGCCGCGCGAGACTTGTTTTAGCCCCCCTTGCTTGCTAAACCCCCGGGCCTACCGGGATTTTTCCCAAGACTGTGCGGTCGTGGCGGAACGGTAGACGCACTACCTTGAGGTGGTAGCGGGGCAACCCGTGGAAGTTCGAATCTTCTCGACCGCACCAGACCTTTTCCCAATCACTTGACGCACAACGATTATTTTTCATGTGCGGGGAAAGATGGAATCGCATTTCCAAACGGACTTGCCACGCGGCACATTCGCATTCACCGGAATATCCGCTTTGCGCCAAAAAGCTGACATTGGGTGTGATCGATGAGCTAAGGCCGAATTGCCTGTGGCTGCCTCCCATCCGGTAGCCGGGCGCTAGCCAGCATGCCGCTTGAGGAACGCTAGTGAAACCTCGTTGAAAGCTGCGACATTTTCATAGATCGGTGCATGAGAGCAGTCTTCAAAAACATGTAGCTCGCTTGCCGGGATCGCCTGTATCAGCGGTTGCGCAAAGCGAGTTGACGTCACCAAGTCGTGGCGGCCAAAAGTGAGTTGGGTGGGAGCGGTAATAGACGAGAGAGCGGCGGTAGCGTCATGCTCGATCACCGCGCCCGATTGCAGGATAAATGCTTCCAGCGTCTGGCGCGGTCGGCCCCGCACGAAGTCGGCCAACGCTTCGATGTATTCAGGCCTGGCCGCATAAAGCTCCGGCGTGAAGCACCAGGGAAAGATACCTTGGATCACCATACCTGCCACGTCGCTCAAACCACCCGCCATCACCTGCCAGCCCTGCACGACAGTCTTCAGGAAGTGGTCCGACCGGTCCCAGCCACTATGCAACGAAAGGGATGTAACCCTGTCCCGATGTTTCGCCGCGAGCCACATACCCACCGCCGCGCCCAGCGATAGACCGATGACATGGGCACGCTCGATCTTGAGCGCTGCCATCACCGCAGCGACATCATCGGCCAGGTCTTCTGTCGAATAGGGTTCCTCTGAGCTTGCGCTCTCGCCGGTGCCGCGCAGATCCAGCGAGATGCAGGTGAAGTGCTTGGCATAATCCGCCACCTGGAACGCGTAGCAAGCATTGTCCGCAGCCAGATATGGAATGAGAATCAGCGGTTCGCCCGCACCCTGCTGCTCATAATGGTGGTTGATGCCGTTTGCAGTAATGTTAGGCATGGTTATGCCTCCCTCAAAATGGAGAAAGCATGGTCACGCGGCTCGCTCTAGTCCAGCCTTCCGCCAGCCTATTCGTGGGCGTGCATCCGGTTTATGCCGCGCGCACTCGAAATTCGTTAGACCTATCCCCTTAGATCAAGCCATCCGGTGTCAAATTTCCGCTATGCGCCAGAAGCGGACATTCCGTGTTCTTGTAGGTGACCGGACCTCTCTCCGACCGTTTCCAAGATCAATTACCGGATACCCGGTTTATAACCGGGACCGCGCAGGATGTGGCCGGGCAGGGCATTGGTCGGCTTACCATCCGCCACCACCGCTTTGCCGTTAACCAGAACCCAGTCGACGCCTTGGGAATATTGGGCCGGATTTTCGTAGGTCGCCATGTCTTTGATGGTGGCGGGGTCGAACACCACCACGTCGGCCTTTAGTCCTTCGCGCAGGATACCGCGATCGGCCAACCCCAACCGGTTGGCGGGCAGAGAGGTCATCTTGCGAACCGCTTCCTCCAAACTGAAGACATGGCGTTCGCGCACATACTCCGACAGCAGCCTTGTATGGCTGCCGAAGGAACGCGGATGCGGGCTCCCGAAGGACGTGCGTACATCGGCAGGCAGCGCGATACCGTCCGAGCCGATATCCATCCAGGGATTGTTGAGCATCTGGGTGACGATCGCGTCCCGCTTGCCGGTGGGAAGCCCGATCTGAAAGCCCTCCCCCTTCATGTTGACCAGGATGTTCAGCAGCGCCTCTTGCGGCGAAACGTGCATCTCGTCAGCGATCTGGGTCAAGCGCTTGCCGTCAAATTCCGGATTTACCGAGGCCACCTTCAGGGTTGAAAAATCGCGGTCTTTCATTTCGGCCAGGATGCGGGAGCGGGTGTCGGGCTTTTGAAGTCGCGCCACAATGGCTGCAGAATCGCCTTCCTGCGCCCAGGCCGGCAGCGCCTGGGTCAGGTATGTCCAGCCGGTCTCGTAAGGGTATGAATTGCCCGTGATGTCCACGCCGTCTGCGCGCGCCTGCTGGACATCCCGTATGAAGAGGTCGGGTTCCATCTGGGCGCTGGCGCCGAGATGGAATATCTCGACGGGGATGCGGGCACCCTTGGCGATTTCGATCGCTTCCTTCAGGCCTTTGTCGCGCGGGTCGCCGGGGGAGACGTTGCGGATATGAATGGTGAAGATGCCGCCATAGCTTGCGGCGACCTTGCACAATTCGATCAGCTGGGCAGTATCAAAGAACATGTTCGGGACATAGGACATGCCGTTGGACAGGCCGAAGGCGCCCTCTTCCATGCCTTGCCGGATCAGCTGCTTGATCCTGTTCATCTCCGCTGGCGTGGGCTGGCGGTTCTCATAGCCCATCGCCGAAGCGCGCACCTGGCCGGCGCCAACATAGGAGGCGACATTGAGGCCGATTCCCTTCTTCTGCAGATAAGAGAAGAAACCGCCCAAGGTGGTCCAGGTCCGTTTCACTGGTGGTGTCACCATCATGGGATCGTCCGTCGCCGGGCCCAGCACCGGGCCGGCCGACAGATGCTCGCCCATCACCTCGGTGGTGATGCCCTGGGTGACCTTGCTGAGGCCGCGACCATCCAGCGACAGGCCGAACTCGGAATGGGAATGCATGTCGATGAAGCCGGGCGAGACCACCTTGCCGACAGCATCAATGACGCGCTTGGCCTTCACCGGCGCGCGGCCGACATAGACGATCCTGTCGCCGGTGATTGCGACATCGGCCCGAAACCACGAGCCGCCGGTGCCGTCCACGACATGGCCGTTCTTGATCAGGATATCCACCTGGGTTGAAGGCGGGCTTTGTGCTTCGGCGGTTGCCGCTCCCGCCAGAAGGGAAACGGCCAAGGCCGCGCGGCCGAGGCTTTTCTTTTGCAGCGTCGCCATTTTCTCCGTCCCCTTTGGCTTGTGGTTCAAGTTTGTTGGGGAAAGGCAGTCGTGGCAACCCTGATTTTCTCATGTTGCACTGCCGTCGAACGCGATGCCATTGATCAGAAATTCCCCCACGTGTTACGATTTTGGAGTTCTGAGATGGGGTGTTCAGGGTGGACCGTCGGCATTTGTTGAAGAACTCGCTCGCCTTTGGCGGGCTTGCCAGTCTGGGTACCACTCTGTCCCAAACCGCAGAAGCCCAGAGCGCGCGCGTGCCTCTGATGGACCGCCCGTTCAACCTGGCTCCGATCCGGGCACATGTTGACCGCATCTATGACATCAAGTGTTGCATCAGGCCGTTCCGTACCAAGGGCCCCCGTCTGGACGTCGAGCAGATCGGCGACGCGGTGGTGATACACAATTACGGCCATAGCGGTGCCGGCTGGTCCTTGTCCTGGGGTTCGGCCGACATGCAGGTGCAGAAAGCCATGTCGCGCAGCCCCAAAAAGATCGCTGTGATCGGCTGCGGCATCATGGGACTGACATCGGCGCTGATGGCGCAGAGGGCCGGCGCCCAGGTCACCATCTATACCCGCGAGCTGTTGCAAAGCACGCGTTCGGTGCGCGCCAATGGCAGCTGGACACCCGCCTCGCACATGGCGCTCGCTGCCGATGCGCCTTCCAATCTCGGCGATGTATGGGAGCGGATGACCCGCATTTCATGGAAGAATCTTCGCCAGTATATCGGCATGGCGGGCAACCCGCTGGCGTTCGCCGATCATTATTATCTCTCCGACACGCCTTTTGACACGCCCCTGCCGCCACCGCCCCCCAGCCCAATACCGATCCCCGAATATTACGAACTCGGCGACCGTATCGGCGACATCACCCCTAAACTTCAGGTACTGACGCCTGATATTCATCCCTTCCCCGTCAAATATGCCCGCCGTACCACCCGATTGTTCTTTAATTTCAGCGAGTATGGCCATCGTCTGATGAGCGAGTTCTTCGCCGCCGGCGGCAAGGTCGTGATGCGAAATTTCCATTCGCCGGGCGAACTGGCGCACCTCCCCGAGAAGGTGATCATCAACTGCCCCGGCTACTCGGCGCATGACTGGTGGAAAGACAAGGCGATGGTACCCCATCGCGGCCAGACCGAATGGCTGATCCCGCAGCCGGAGGTCAATTACGGCCTGACCTATCGCAACGTCGAAGCTCTGTCCAAGAGCGACGGCATCATGATGATCGACATTGGTGCGCGCAATGGCCTCCCGAAGGGCTATGGCAGCAGCAATGAAATGCCCAATCGCGCGGAAGCCGAAGCGGCGGTGCGCGTGATGGAAGAGCTTTATTCCCGTTTCCCTGCCACCCCGATCTGAAAAGGAACTGGTCATGGGATTGAAGACGGTTCTCGCGGTGGGCATGATGGCGCTGATCTTGGCGCCGGGGATCGCCGGCGCTCAGGGGCGGATTTCGATATGGGATGGCGTTTATACCGACGCCCAGGCCGCGCGCGGTCACGCGCTCTACATGCAGAGCTGCTCGATGTGTCACGGCGCCGACCTGTCCGGCAGCTTTGAGACCCCGCCGCTGGTCGGACGCTTCATGCCCTACTGGTCCGGCTCAACACTGGACGCGCTGTTCGATTATGTCAGCACTGCAATGCCGCTGCATAATCCCGGCGCGCTGGGCGCGGGCGCCAATACCGATATCGTGGCCTTCATCCTCAAGGGCAACGACATCCCGTCAGGCTCCAAAGAGCTGAGCACCGGCAACCTCAAGGCTATCAACTTCGATTCCGCCAAGCCGGTCCCCAAGCGCGCGCGGAAATAGCAGCAGCGGAACATCCTCAAAAAAACGAGATGTACCCGCCAAAGGCGTGAAAACTAAGAAACCAGCTCCAAGGCCACCAATTGGCATTGGTAGTGTTTCATCGTGCCGGCCAAAATCCCGACTGGCACCATCACAACGTCTCAAACAGTTGCTGAGCTGGACTACTTCTTGACCGCCACCAACTCGATTTCGACCAAGGCGCCTGGCGTCGCCAGGCCAGTCTTGACGGTTGAACGCGCCGGCTTGTTGGGCTGGGTCGCGGAACCGAATCGCTTGCCCCATTCCCTGTTCATCGCGGCGAAATCGATATCGCCGCCCTTGGCGGGATCGCCCACCAGAAAGACAGTTCCCTTAACCACATCTCCGAAATTCAGGCCCAGCTTGGTGAGGACCCCCTCGAGCTTGGTGAGCACGTCATCTGTCTGTTGGGCGGTGTCGCCCCAGCGGGCCGGGCTGCCTTCGGGGGCACTGGGGTCCTTGGGGCCGCCCGGAATGCCGCTGATATAATAAGTGGTATAGCCAGCCGGGACAGTGACGGCCGACGCAATGACGGCGTTAGGATTTGGGTTTGCCAGACGCGTCACGGGTTGCGCGCTGGCGGGCAGCGCGAAAGCGCAAAGTACCATGCCCAAGAAAGTGAATTTCAATGAGTTGATCATGTTGTTGTCCCCTTTTCGGAAAAATTTAAATTGTTCGCAACGTCGTCCGTAAAAAATGAAATCCCTTTTGCAGCATACCCCGAGGAACGCCGTATCGCATTCCCTAATTTTGACGCACTGCAACCAAGTGGTTCAACCCGCCTCTAATGGCAAGTCGAGCAATGTCCTGTGTGGATGGCTCCCGCATTGCAAGGGTTGATTTGATGGTTTGGCGTGGTGGTCGGGTGCAGTCTTGTGTTCGGCCTGTTGCTGCGGTGCACATGAGCAACCTTTGGGTTGGTGTTCGCCTAGCAGTGCCGTCAGACGGGCGTCGTGACGCCTGCACCTGCCGGCATACGATAAACGCCGCCGCGCACCATGATCGCCCAGACCACCCGCGCCGACTTGTTGGCGACCGCGACGGTGAGCCGGTCCTATTCGGTCTGCAGAATGGCTGTCCCGACCCTCTTCGGCACTTGGCCGACCGGAATCTTCGCAACAACTTTCATCGCTTTCACGTCGACGGCCACAGTCATGTTTTCGCCCGCCGCCCCGATATAGGCGAACTTGCCGTCCGGGGTGAAGGTGATCCACTCAGGATGTTGACCCACGAACACGCTGCCCATCGGCTTCAGATCAGGCAGCGAATACACATAGGCGTGGCTATACACCTTGCTGGTTGACCACAGCGTCTTGCCGTCCGCCGGTATGCCGAGTCCATGCGCCGGCGCGCCCTGAAGCCCGTCGGTGTGCGGATGCTCGTTCGCAATCGCCGGATGCTCGATCCGCTGCGTTTCCCGGCCGCTCGCAAAATCGACCACTGCAAGGCCATGATAGCCGGACAGCTGTACGTAGATGTTCCTCGTCGAGCCGTTGGCATTGGTGTCAAAAATCATCGGTCGGATGCCTGCGCTCATCTTGATACTGCGCACCATCTTGTCCGTGGCGATGTCGACAATGCTGATAGTCGATGCGGAAATCGAGCCGGCGACGGCGAACTTGCCGTAGGGCGTCACATAGACGTTGTGAATTGATCCGGTGACGGGAATCGTCTTGATGCGGGTGAGCGTCACGGTATCGATGACATCGAGCGCGCCCGGCTCCTCGCGGATGCCGACATAGACCTTGCGCTCGTCCTTGGTGATCGTGACGTTGTTGGGCCTGCCGGACAGTTCGATCCGCTTCGTCACCTGCAAGGTTTTGGCGTCGACCACGTCGAGGGTGCTGAGCGACTCGTTGCTCAAGTAGATCCGGGTTCCGTCTGAGGTCACCCCGTGGACGATCTCGACTCCCTCGATGGTCCCGACCACCTTGTTGGTGACCGGGTCGATGACATGGGCGTTGTCACCGGCGCCGTTGGTCTGGATAATCCGCACCGACGTTGCCGCGGTCAGATGCCAGGCGAGCAGCGCCACGCCGGACGCCATCAGGTACCGGCGAAACTTCTGATTGTGCCACATGATGACAATCCTCCCTCTGTGATGGGGCTCGTTAACGTGATGTGCCGGTGGTCGT
Organism: Pseudomonadota bacterium; assembly: GCA_041192105.1. Lineage (GTDB taxonomy): Bacteria > Pseudomonadota > Alphaproteobacteria > Micropepsales > Micropepsaceae > Rhizomicrobium. The sequence continues at coordinate 20,765 of JBEENS010000017.1, forward strand.
CTGTCCACGCACCCAAGCGGCGAGGATGCGCCATTCCGGCGCGTCCTGCGAATCCCAGTGTTTGCCGCCGGCGTGAAACGGGTCGCCTCCCGCAGGTTGCGCAAGTGGGTGCAATAGCAACCGGCTGGCGGTCGGCGCGCCTGGAGAAACCAGCTTCGCGACCGTCTCGAAATTCTTCCGCGACTGCTCTTCATCCCAAATGGTCGCACCAGCCGCGAACGGCTGCAGCAGCAAACGACTGTTGGTGGAGTGCGCGTGGCACTGAATGCAACGCACCAGCCCCGGGCGCTTCGCCGTGAAGATCGGCTGGACTGAGATCTTGAAAACGGAGTAGTCGAGCTGCGTCGGCGTGGCCGAGGCGCCGCCCTGCTGCGCTGCAGCGACGAAGGGAACAGCGGTCCCTGCCGCCACAAAGGCGACCATTAATAACCGAAGTGCAAGCAAATGAACCTCCTTCGTGTACGGGGGCTATGGGCGATCGAGAGGGGTGACCTGGCGCGAGGCGGCGCGGCCAGCATTCAACCTTCCCGGCGATCACGTTAATACTGCGACGGTCAGATCGCAAAGGCTTCCGCCTTCTCTCCCGCCAGCCAGCGCCGCCACATCTCCAAATAGGCAGTCTCGATATTGCGCCGGAAGCGGTCGGTATCGAACAGGGCGCAGGTCGCGCGGTTCTTCGCCAATTTCTCCCGGATTGCTTTCAAGGCGTTCGGTTTTTTGGCCAGGCTCACCGCCAGCACTTCGTAATCTACCGTATTTTCCGTCACCAGTTCGGGCAGGCCCGCTGCCAGCAGCACGCTTGTCGCCACGCGTCCGGGAAACGCCGTGCTACGGCACGTCAACACCGGCACGCCAGCCCATAGCGCATCGCTGGCGGTGGTGTGGGAGTTGTATGGCAGGCCGTCGAGAAACAGGTCGGCCAGACTGAGCCGCGCCAGATGCTGATCCGGCGGGCGGTCCGGCGCGAACGCGATGCGCTCCGGCGCGACACCATGGGCCTGCGCATGACGGGCGATGTTCTCCGCGAAGGGCGCCGCCGCTTCCAGCAGCCACAGCACGCTGCCTTCCACCTGTTTGAGAATGCGCATCCAGCTGGCGAAGGTGTCGGGCGTCAGCTTGTAGCTCTGGTTGAAATTGCAGAAGACGAATGCGTCGTCCGGCAATCCCGCGTCACGGCGGCTGGGCGCGGCGGCGATGGGCCGGCCTTTGTCGTCATTGACCTGATAGCTGCCAGGCAGGGCGACGACCTGCTCGTCATAGAAACGCGCTTCGCCTTCGGGGATCACCACGGCATCGGCGATGATGTAATCCATGTAGGGCGCGCCCAGCGTCCCGGGGAAGCCCAGATAGTTGACCTGGACCGGCGCGGGGCGCTGGGCGAATACGCCCATGCGGTGCTTGCCGAAATAGCCGTTGAGATTGACCAGGATGTCGATCTCCGCCGCGCGGATTTCGGCGGCGGCCTCAATATCGGTCAGGCCGCCGATCTCGATCCATTGGTCAAACGTTTTTTTTAGCCGCGCGGTCATGGCGCTGGCATCCATGCTGCCATTGTCCACCGCGATCACTTCGAACCGCTCGCGGTCGTGCCGCTCATAAAGCCCCGCCATCAAAATGGCGGTGGCCTGTTCGCGAAATTCGCCCGACAGGTATCCCAGCCGGATTTTCGTGCGTCCCTTGCGCGAAGCCGGATCATGTGCCGGCGTTTCAACGGCGGGATAAAGGTCGCGGGCATAAATCCGCGCGCATGCCTGAAGCTCCGCCGGATCGCCCGACAGCGCCTGGAGCATGAAGGGCCGCGCCACCCGCCGGCCACCGCGAATGCCTTGCGCGATGGCTGCGCGCTGCTGCGCTAGGTCCGCCCATTCGGCGACATACATTTTCAGATGCAGCACGCCGCCGGGCGCATAGGGAATGTCCGGCGCCAGGGCCAACGCCTTTTGCAGGTCGGCGATGGCGGGGGCGTAGCGGTGTTTGTTCAGCCACCAGACATAGCCGCGATTGTTCAGCGCCTCAGCATGACCGGGTTGCAGCGCCAGGGCGCGGTCATAGCTGGCCAGCGCGTCGTCGGCGCGGCCTAGTTCGCCTAGTACCACGCCGCGCTTGAACCATGCCTGCACGTTGTTGGGATCGCGCGCCAGCGCCGCCTCGTAGCTGGCCAGCGCATCGTCCAGCCCGTGGAGCCCTTGCAAGGCGTTGCCGCGATTGGTCAGGGTATCGGCATCAGGGGCAATTGCCAGGGCGCGGTCATAGCTCGCCACCGCTTCGCCAAACCGGCCCAGCAGGGTCAGGACATTGCCGTAATTCACCAGTGCCCCGGCATCATTCGGGTTTGTTTGCAGGGCGGCGGCGATCAGGGTGCGCGCTTCTTCTATGCGGCCCTGCTGCGCCCGCAACACGCCCAGCATATGGAGCGGCGCAAAGGCCTGTGGCGCGCCCGCCAGGATTTGCAGATACAGGCTTTCCGCCTCCGCCAGCTGGCCGCGCTGATGCAGCGAAGCGGCCTGGCCGTATAAGTCCCCTGATGGCATCGAAGTTGTGTCCGGCCTGCTTGCGTCGCTGCGCCAGAAGCTTAAAATCCGCGTCTTCATGCAGCAAGAAGCCGACATTACCGTGGTCGTCACATCGTGCAACCGCCATGACCTTTTGGCGCGCACGCTGGAGAGCTTTCGCAGCCACGAAAGCGAGGGCCGGGTGGCGCGCATTCTGGTGGCCGAGGATGGCGACGCCGACCCGGGTGATGTCTGCCGGCGCTTCGGCGCGGAGTATTTCCGCACCGGGAAGCGGGTCGGGCAGATACGCCTGATCGACCAGGCCTATGCCCGCGTCACCACGCCGTTCATCTTTCATCTCGAAGACGACTGGGAGTTCTATCGCTCGGGTTTTATGGTGCGCAGCCGGGCGCTGCTGGACTCCGATCCTGCAATCCTGCTGGTGCAGCTCAGGGCTTGGAACGACAATAACGGCCATCCCCTGAGCTTTGCCGCGCCCGACCGCAGTTATGGCGTGCTGGCCACCGGCTATTGCGACTGCTGGCATGGCTTCACCCTCAATCCGGGCCTGCGGCGGCTGTCGGACTATCAACGGCTGGGCGGCAGTTACGAACGCCAGCCCAAAACCATGTTTGTGGTGGCGAAAACAGCCACGGCGGCGTTGCCCTTCGAGGTCGAGGCCAGCGCCTTCTATCACCGGCTGGGATATCGGGCGATGATCCTGGATGAAACCGGCTATGTCCGTCACATCGGCGATGCGCGCCATGTTACGCATACGGACGACGCCAGATCGCAATTGCAGGGCATGTCGCGCAACGATCCGTGCCCTTGCGGCTCGGGCAAGAAGGTCAAATATTGCCACGGTGCCCTGGTCTGACAACAAGAACAAAAAGACGGAGCCTGATCCCATGAAGAAATTCGTCCTGCTGCTTGCCTTGCTGCCCACGCTGGCCGTGGCGCAAGCCCCCAACCCGCCGGTCAAACCCGAGCTGACCGAGCTGTGGACGCCGGTGCCGCGCAAAGTCGCGCCGGGTGCGAGCGTCGGCCAGCCGCCCTCGGATGCGATCATCCTGTTCAACGGGCGTGACTTGAACAACTGGGAAGGCGTCGCTGGCGGCCAGGCCACCTGGGTTGTCGGTGACGGCGAATTTATCGTCGCGCCCAAGTCCGGCTCGATCCAGACCCGGGAAAAATTCGGCGATGTGCAATTGCATGTCGAATGGATGATTCCGGTCCTGCCGCCGGCGCGCAAAGCCCAGGACCGCGGCAATAGCGGTATCTTCCTGCAGGGCCTGTATGAGGTGCAGGTTCTCGATACGCTCGACAATCCCACTTACGTCAACGGCCAGGCCGGCTCGATCTACAAACAGTATGCGCCGCTGGTGAATGCGCAGAAGCCGGCGCCGGCATGGCAGAGCTATGACATCATCTATACGGCGCCGCGCTTTTACGGCGACGGCAGCCTCGCCGAACCGGCGCGGATGACGATCTTCCTCAACGGTATTCTGGTGCAGCACAACGTGCCGTTGCTGGGCCCCACGGAATATCGCGGCATCCCGGCCTACAAGGCGCATGGCGGTGGCGTGCTGATGCTTCAGGCCCACAACAACGAAGTGCACTACCGCAATTTGTGGCTCAGGAAGCTTTAGCCTCCGCCAGCCGCAGGTCATCGCTGCGCTGGACGCGGTAGAACGTCTCGAGCATCACTGCGATGACGCGGCCGGCAGCGGGAGACAGTCTGCCAAGGATCGCTTCCCTGGTTACGCCGAACATGCCGGCGGTTTCGGGATCGTCGGCGCGCGGCCGCTCAAAGCCCATGGCCCAGCCGGTAAAGGCGCGGCTCTCGATCTCGCGGTCCAGCAGCAGGCGTGTTTCCCAATGGCGGCGGTCGGTACAGATGTGCATGTAAAGTTCGCGCACCGCCCGCTCGTCACCTTCCAGGATCTGCAAGAAACCGCCATCGATATACCGTGATGCCGAGCAGGACATTGTTGGCGCGCGAAACGGCAAGGATATCGTCCAGCATGTCTGGAGCGATGTCGCGGGGTGTTCTGCTGACATACAAAAGCTGGTGCATCGCACCAGCCTGCCAGAACGGAATTGAAAGAAGATGAAGGCCCGCCAGGGGTCTGGCGGGCCTGCTTTAACGTGCTGAAATTACTGCGCCGGGGCGGCGGCAGGCTCCGCAGGGGCTGCGGGCTCTGCAGGAGCGGCGGCAACCTCAGTCGGGGCCGGAGGGGCGGGTGCCGCGGGGTTCTGGGCGGCCGCTTTGGCCTCGGCGACCTCCTTTTCATATTGTAATTCCAGTTGGCGGACCGCAGCGCGCTCCTGGCGGCGGGCGGCATTGTCCACGGCCTGGTCACCCCAGCGGCCCTGGGCCAGGGCCGGCGCCGTCACAACGGTCAAGGCGATAATCGACAAGGCGAGTTTCTTGAAAGTCATTGCTGGCGCTCCTTGGTTCTTATGGCTGACAAATTGCCATGAGACGGCAGGGTGGAGCAATCACCCTGTTGTTTTTTAGATATCTGCCGGATAGGACCGGGGTCATGCCCCTTCACATCATCAAGCTCTGCGTCGGCTGCGAAAGCCTGGCGGAACTCGCCGGCTGGCAGAAACAGCGGCTGAAGGAAAAGCGGGCCAAGGGCCAGAAGCCGGAACTTGTCCATGTGACCCGCATGACGCCCAAACGGACCGCAGAGATTCTGGCGGGCGGCTCCCTCTATTGGGTGATCAAGGGCCAGATTGCTGCACGGCAAAAACTGCTGGAGTTCCGCGACGTCAGGAAAAACGGCGTCCCCCATTGCGGCCTGGTCTATGACAAGGCGCTGGTGCCGGTGGTCGCCCGGCCGCGGCGCGCCTTTCAGGGCTGGCGTTATTTGGAATCGGCGGACGCCCCGCCCGACCTGTCCCGCACCAGGGGCGCCCAAGACCTGCCTGAGTCGCTGCAACGCGAACTGGCCGCATTGGGATTGCTGTAAGCGACCTCGCTAAGCTGCGCCATGGGGAATCGCTGGCACATCGGATGGGTCGCCGCCGCCTGGGGGCTGTTTGCCGTCTGCGCCGTCTGGCTGACGCGCGGCGGCATCGCGCTCGATACCGACAGCGCCATGCGCCTGGTCCAGGTGCGCGACCTGCTGCAGGTGCAGGGCTGGTTCGATGTCGTTCAGCATCGCATGAACGCGCCCTATGGTCTGGCCATGCACTGGTCGCGGCTGGTGGATGGACCGCTGGCTTTGCTGGCGCTGGTGTCGGAGCGATTCGCTGTCACCGCCTGGCCGCTCTTGCTGCTGGGATGCGTGCTGCTGCTGCTGGCCCGCATCGCCTTCGCCCTTGGCGGCCGCGCGGCGATGATCACCGTGCTGCTGCTGGCGCTGCTTTGCACCGAAATCTATGGCGCCTTTGTACCCGGCAACATCGACCATCACGGCCTGCAACTGGCCCTGATGCTGGCGGTCTTGCTGGGGTTGGTGGAGCAGCGCCCGGTATTGACCGCCGCCGCTGTGTGTCTGGGGCTGGGCGTCGGCCTGGAAAGCCTGCCTTATGGTCTGGCGGCGATCGCCGTTGCCGCGCTGTGGCTGCGGGACGATGCGCGGCGCGCGGGAATTTTGGGCCTGGCACTGGCGGGCATGGCGCTGGGGCTGCTTGTTGCGGTATCGGCGTACCGCGCCGCGCCGGTCTGTGATTCCTATTCGCTGTTCCATGCCGTGTTGCTGATCGTGGGCGGGGCGGGCATCGCGGCGGTCTCGCGGATGCCGCGCCACCGGCTGCCGGCGTTTGCGGCGCTGGCGGTTGCGCTCCTGGCGCTGGCGGCGCTGCTCAATCCGGTTTGCTTCGCCGGTCCTTATGCCGGAATGGATGCGCGGATGCGGGTCCTGTTCCTGGCTCGCATCAACGAAGCCCGGCCTGTATGGGAATTCTTCCAGCTTGCCCCGAGCCAGACCGTGGGCGGTTATTTCTATGCCGCCTTCGCGCTGGCGATGTGCGCCTTCGCAGCCCCGGGCCGGGCGCGCAATTGCGTTGTTGTCTTTGCCGCCATCGCCTTGGCTGTAGCCACCTTCCAGATACGCGGCGTGAATTTTGCCATTCTCTTCGCCTTGCCGGGTCTGGCGGCGGCGCTGACGCGGGTGGCGCTGCCGCGCAGCATTGTGTGGCTCGCGGTTGCCATCCTGCTGGGCAGCAGCGGCGCGTTCACCTTGGCCGGCGCGATTCTGGAAGGACCGGCCAATGTGGAAAAACGAGTTAAGGCTTTTCACCGCCAGGAAGCCTGCGGTGGTCCGGTGGCGATGACGCTGCTGAATGCTTTGCCGCCCGGGCGCGTTGCAGGCTTTGTGGATCAGGGTCCCGGGATACTGGCCCACACCAAGAATTCGGCCATCGCTGGGCCTTATCATCGCAACCAGTCGGGCATTCTGGATACCTATGATATTTTCACTGGCCCGAACCCGCAGGCTATCCTGAAGCAGCGTGGCATAAACTATGTGATGACCTGCCGCGCTGCCCCCGACTGGGAATTTTATCGCGCGCGCGGCGGGCTTGTCGCCCGGCTGGCGATGGGCGAGGTGCCTGGCTGGCTGATCCCGGCGGGCAAAAGGGGCGACGTCGAAGTCTATCGGGTGGTCAGATAGCCATATTGTCGATCAACCGCGTCTTGCCCAGCCAGGCAGCGGCCAGGATGCGGGCAGGGCGCTCCAGCGACATGATCGGCGCCAGCGTCTCGGTATCGCGGATGGCGACATAATCCACCCGTTCGAATCCGGCGCGTTTCAGGGCCTGCGCGCCTGCGGCTTCCGCCGCGCGCAGATCGGTTGCAGCCAGCGCTGCCGCCTCCTTGAGAATGACGTTGAGCTGGGCCGCGACCGCGCGCTCCTGGGCCGAGAGATAGATGTTGCGCGACGACATCGCCAGTCCGTCGGCCTCCCGCAGGGTCGGCGCGCCCAGGATTCGCGTGGGAAGCGCCAGATCGCGCGCCAGCTGTTTGACCACCAGAAGCTGCTGGTAATCTTTTTCCCCGAATACCGCGACATCGGGCGATGCCGCGATCAGCAGCTTGGCGACAACCGTGGCGACACCGGCGAAGAAATGCGGGCGGAAATCCGATTCCAGTCCGGCGGCGGGTCCGCCTGCGACCGTGACGGTGGTCGCATGGTCGTGGCGATACATCTCCCGCGCGGTGGGTGCGAAGACGATGGCCGCCGCATCGCCCAGCTTTGCGAGGTCGGCATCCAGGGTGCGCGGATAGGCGTCGAAATCCTCATGCGGCGCGAACTGGGCGGGATTGACGAAGATGCTGACCACCACATGGTCGGCATGTTTTTTCGTCTCGGTCACTAGCGAGACATGACCGGCATGAAGGGCGCCCATGGTGGGCACCATGCCGATGCGGCCCGGTCTTAACGCCGCGAGCGCGCGGCGCAGTTCCAAAACGGTTGAAACGATCTGAGGCACTAACGCGTCTGCACAGCCGCGAAGCAGGTCTGGCCGCGCTGGGTGAGGCGGCTGCAGACGTCGCGGGCTTCGCGTTCCGCGAACAGGCCGAAACGGGCGCGATACATGGTGTGCCCATTGGCCTGCACCGGCGCGATGATGCGCGACGCCCGCGCCAGCACATCCTGCGCCTTGCCGGCATAGGCAGCGAGCTGGGCGCTGGCCAGGGCCTTGTCGGCATAGGCGCCGATCTGGATGGTCCAGTTGCGACCCGGCAGGGGGGACGGCGTATCGGCATCGCCTTCACCCGCATCTTCGCGCAGAGAGGGGCGCATCTGGGGCCGGGGCGCATTGACCGCGGGCCTGATCAGGGTGGCTTGCTGCGCCGTCAGGAAACCATTGTCAGGCCGCGGCGAGGGGCGTACCGCGGGCACATTCCCGCTGACCCGCGTTTCGAGTTTTGGCGCAATCGCGGCGACGGCCGGAAGTCTGGGCCGGGCGGCGGCCGGCGCGCCCTCGGCATGGATGACGGAGAAATTCTCGTCGGGCGCGCGGACGGCTTCGGCACTGTCTTCGTCGTCGCGCTGCACCGTGTTCGGCACCGGCGACAAAGCGGCGAACTGGCTTTGCAGCGAGGTGGTGACCTGGGGCAGGCTGAAACCGGCAGTGGCGGGCGCAGGGGCGTTTTGGGCCACCTGTTGCCACGGCACGGCGGCGCGCGCCACCAAAGCGGGATTGGCGGCGATCTGGGTGAAGGTCTGATCCAGCAGCCGGACCATTTCCAGGTCGCGGCGTACCGCGGTGCGGCCGCCCATCACTACGGCGACGACATGATTGCCGCCGCGCACCACCGAGCTGACAAGGTTGAAACCGCTGGCGCCGGTATAGCCGGTCTTGATGCCGTCGGCGCCCTCATAGCGGCCAATCAAATTGTTATGTCCTGAGAACCAGGTGCCTTTGTACTGAAAGCCCGAAAGGCTGAAATAGGGGAAATACTGGGAATGGTCATAGGCCAGGCGGCGGCCCAGTATCGCCATGTCCGACGCGGTGCTGATCTGCAGCGGGTCGGGCAGGCCCGACGCGTTGTGGAAATTGGTGGAGCGCATCCCGATCTGCCGCGCCTTTTCCGTCATCATCACGGCGAAGTGGGATTCGGTGCCGCCCAGTGCTTCAGCCACCACCACCGCCACGTCATTGGCGCTGCGGATGACCAGGGCGCGGATGGCGGTGTCCACCGCAATAGTCTGGCCGGGGCGCAGTCCCAGCTTGGTCGGCTTTTGAACGGCGGCGCGCTGGCTGACCGCCAGCGGTGTCTGCATGGTGACCTTGCCCGCCTTCAACGCATCGAAGAGCAGATAGAGCGTCATCATCTTGGTGAGCGAGGCGGGCCGGCGCTCTGCCGTCTCATTACGGGCGTAGAGAATTTTTCCGGTGACGCCATCCACCACTAGGGCGGCGTCCTTGAGGGGATCGGTGGGGCTGCGCGGCATGCGCACGGTGGCGCGGCGTGCGTGCTGGCTCCCTCTGAGGTGGGGCTTGGCGCCCTTGCGCTTGGCCGCTTCGGCGGGCGCGGTCATGCTGGCCAGCACCAGACTCGCCAGGAACAGGATGGCGAGGAGGATGGACCCCGGCAGATGGCGAGACCGACACGGTAAAGACACAGCTATCCCCAAATCGGATCACCCCTGTGGGCCAAAAGACCAAATTGCGACACTTTTCGCAAGCCGGAACAGAAATCTACTATGAGTTTCCGGGATTTACGAAGCCTTAACGCTTTGGTCCGGGTTCCCAAAGTTGCGTCCGCGCAAAAAAAAATGGTGCGACGCAACAATTAACCCTTGACGGGGCAGGGATGCTCCCTCATATAGATCATGCTGCAGTGCAACAGGCTCACCGGACACACCGGTCGTGCCCCCCAACAATCAGAGAGGACATGACATGAGCAAAGCAAAGACTGCCGAAAAGGCGACTGCCACTGCCGAAACCGCCCTGGAAAATGGCGCCGCGGCGCTGAAGACCGGCCTCGAGAAGAGCCTGAAGAGCTACGAAGCCTTCGTGGGTTACGGCAAGGATTCCGCCGAAGCCGCCATGAAGGCGGCCACCACCGCCGGCAAGAGCATCGAGAGCATCAACAGCGAGATTTATTCCTATTCCAAGCAGTCGGTCGAAGACACCGTCGCCGCCACCAAGGCCGTGATGGGCTCCAAGTCGGTGCATGAAGCGTTTGAATACCAGACCGACTTCGCGAAGTCGGCCTTCGAAGCCTATGTCGCCGAACTAAGCAAGATCAGCGAACTGGCCACCGCCGCCACCAAGGACAGCTTCGCGCCGTTCAAGGGCCGTGTGCAGGCCTGGCTCGACACGGTTCAGGCCGCTCGCGTCTAAGTCATACCTCTATCGCTTAGCGAAAGGCCCCGGTCGCAAGACCGGGGCCTTTTTGCTTGGGCGAAAATCCTTGAAAAAGCCAGCCGCGATAACCAGATAGGTGTTCCCCACTAGGCAGCGGCCCAATCTGGTTTAGGATGAGCGCAGCAACAAAGAATCCCTCCATGAAAGATTCGGGCGATAACAATGACGACAAGAACGGGTCGGGCAACACCGGCACCGGGATCGTCACCAAAACGCGTCCCAAGACCAAGAAGCCCAGCCTCTACAAGGTGCTGCTGCTGAACGACGACTACACGCCGATGGAATTCGTCGTCCACATCCTGGAAAAGATATTTGGCAAAAACCGCGAGGAAGCGGTGGACGTGATGCTGCATGTCCATCGCCACGGCGTGGGCATTTGTGGCGTTTTTACGTTTGAGGTCGCCGAAACAAAGGTCGCCCAGGTCATTGAATTCGCCCGGCGGCATCAACATCCTCTACAGTGCACCATGGAGAAGGAGTAGCGCGGCATGCCGAGTCTATCGCGGAGTTTGGAACAGGCACTGCACCACGCCATCAAGCTCGCCAGCGAACGGCATCATGAATATGCCACGCTCGAGCACCTGCTGCTCGCCCTGATGGATGATGCCGATGCCAGCCAGGTCATGAAGGCCTGCAACGTCGACATGGATGCGCTGAAGAAGTCGGTCCAGAAGTATATCGACGAAGACCTTTCCACCCTGGTGCTGGACGATTCCGAGGAAGCCAAGCCCACCACCGGTTTCCAGCGGGTGGTGCAACGCGCGGTCCTGCATGTGCAGAATTCCGGCCGGGACGAGGTGACGGGCGCGAACGTGCTGGTGGCGCTGTTCACCGAGCGCGAAAGCCATGCCGTCTATTTCCTGCAGGAGCAGAACATGAACCGGCTGGATGCCGTGAGCTATATCAGCCATGGCATCGCCAAGCGCCCGGGCATGAGCCAGCCCAAGCAGGTGCGTGGCGCCGAAGAGGAAGAGGAAGTCGAAAAGCAGCCCAAGCAGGGCACCGAGGCGCTGGAAGCCTATTGCGTCAACCTCAATGAGAAAGCCAAGTCCGGCAAGGTCGATCCCCTGATCGGCCGCACTGCGGAGGTCGACCGCACCATCCAGATTCTCTGCCGCCGCCAGAAGAACAATCCGCTGTTCGTGGGCGATCCCGGCGTCGGCAAGACCGCCATCGCCGAAGGCCTGGCGCGCAAGATCATTCGCGGCGAAGTGCCCGAAGTGCTTCGCGGCGCAGTGATCTATTCACTCGATATGGGTTTGCTGATCGCGGGCACCCGCTATCGCGGCGATTTCGAGGAACGCCTCAAGACCGTGGTCAAGGAACTGGAAAGCCTGAAGGGTGCGATCCTGTTCATTGACGAGATCCACACCGTGATCGGCGCCGGCGCGACCAGCGGCGGCGCGATGGATGCCTCTAACCTGCTCAAGCCCGCACTGGCCCAAGGCACGCTGCGCTGCATCGGCTCGACCACCTACAAGGAATATCGCCAGTATTTCGAGAAGGACCGCGCCCTGGTGCGCCGGTTCCAGAAGATCGATGTCAGCGAACCCACCATCGAGGATTCGATCAAGATCCTGATGGGCATCAAGAGCTACTTCGAGAATTACCACAAGCTGCGCTACACCGCCGATGCCATCAAGGCGGCGGTGGAGCTGTCGGCCAAGTATATCAACGACCGCAAGCTGCCCGACAAGGCGATTGATGTGATCGACGAACTGGGCGCCTCACAGATGCTGCTGCCGGAAAGCCACCGCAAGAAGGTCGTCAATGTGCGCGATGTCGAAGAGATCGTCGCCAAGATCGCGCGCATTCCGGCCAAGTCGGTGTCCAAGGACGATGCCGAAGCGCTCAAGACTCTGGAAGCCGACCTGGGCCGCGTAGTCTATGGCCAAGATGCCGCCATTCACGCGCTGGCATCGGCCATCAAGCTGGCGCGGGCCGGCTTGCGCCAGCCGGAAAAGCCCATCGGCTCGTATCTATTCTCTGGTCCCACCGGCGTCGGCAAGACCGAAGTCGCCAAGCAGTTGGCCAGCGTGCTGGGCGTGGAGTTCCTGCGCTTCGACATGAGCGAATATATGGAGCGCCACACCGTGTCGCGCCTGATTGGTGCGCCGCCGGGTTATGTCGGCTTCGACCAGGGCGGCCTTCTGACCGACGGCATCGACCAGCATCCCCATTGCGTGCTGCTGCTGGACGAAATCGAAAAGGCCCATGGCGACCTGTTCAACATTCTGTTGCAGGTGATGGACCATGGCAAGTTGACCGACCATAACGGCAAGAAGATCGACTTCCGCAATGTGGTGATGATCATGACCACCAATGCGGGCGCTTCGGATGCCGCCAAGGACGCCATCGGCTTCGGTCGCGGCAAGCGCGAAGGCGAGGACGAGGAAGCCATCAAGAAGCTGTTCACGCCGGAATTCCGCAACCGTCTGGATTCGATCATCTCCTTTGCGCCGCTGACGCGCGCCACCATCGACAAGGTGGTGGAGAAATTCGTGCTGGAACTCGAAGCGCAGCTGGCCGACCGCGATGTCACCTTCGACCTGACGCCGGAAGCCACCCGCTGGCTGGGCGAGAAGGGCTATGACGATGCTTTCGGCGCGCGTCCGCTGGCCCGCGTCATCCAGGACAATATCAAGAAGCCGCTGGCCGACGAGATTCTATTCGGCAAGCTGAAAGAGGGCGGCACCGTGCGGGTGTTGCTGGACCGCGAAAAGGATAAGCTGGTGTTCGAGTTTATTCCCGCAGCGGAGGCCAAGCCGCGCGCACCGCGGGCGGGCAAGAAGAAATCCGAAGACGTCGCAAAATAGGGAGCCCTCGCATGAAACTTCTTCCAGAAATTGCCGCGCTGGCTGTATTGACCGCATCGCCCGCCTTTGCCCATCACGGCTGGAGCGGGCAGGAGGAGAAAATCACCGCCCTGACCGGCACGGTCGTGCAGAGTGTCAGCCTGGCCGGGCCGCATGGTGGCATGAAGATCAAGGTCGGCAACCAGGTGTGGGACATCACCCTGGCGCCGCCGTTCCGCACCAGTGGCGCTGGACTGACGGACGGTAAAATCCCCGTCGGCGCCACCGTGACGGTGCGCGGCAACCGCACCACCGAACCGGGCCATTACGAGATGAAGACCATCTATGTGAAGCACGGCAAGGACGAGTATCGCGTCTATCCTGAACGCGATAGGTGAGCCAGGCCCAGTTCCTTCTTTGGCTGGAAGGCTCGGGCATGGGCCAGTTCACGCGCTCGCTGGGCGTGTGGAGCTACGGCACCATCAATCTGATCCATATTCTGGGCATCACCGCGCTGTTCGGCTCGATCCTGCTGCTGGATCTGCGGCTGCTGGGTGCCTGGCGGCAAGTTCCGTTGGCGGTGCTGTCGGGGCCGACCACTTTCATGGCCCGCATCGGCTTTGCGCTGGCGGTGTGTTCCGGCATTCCGATGCTGTCGGTCAATGCCAGCGAATATATCGGCAACCCGTTCCTGCTGGTGAAATTCCCCGCCATCGCCCTGGCGCTGCTGAACGTCTGGCTGGTGCACCGGTCGCAGGCCTGGCGCGCCCACCGGGTGCGCGAACTGATGCCGCGCGAACGGCGCAAGCTGGCACTAGGCGCAGCACTGTCGCTGACCTTCTGGCTGACCGCCATCACCGGCGGCCGGATGCTGGGTTACTGGTGATCCTTCGACAAGCTCAGGGTGAGGATCAATAAGTCCTCATGCTGAGCCCGTTGAAGCATGAGGCCGCTAGAGAGGCTCTTCGTGATGCACCACGGCAGGCGGGGCGGCGAACAGTGGGCCCAGGATGGCGCGCCATTCGGTAAAGGCCGGGCTTTCGCGGAAACCCACAGTGTGATCTTCCAGCGTGTCCCACCATACCAGCAGCAGGAAGTCTTCGGGATTTTCGATGCCCTGGCGCATCTCGATTTTCTGGAAGCCCCTGGCGCCGGCGATGTGTGGCCGCGCTTTCGGGAAGGCGGCTTTGAAAGCCTCGGCCTGTCCGGGCTTCACGGTGATAACGGCGCGTTCGAGGATCACAATTCACTCCTGATTTTTGCGGCGATGGGTTCAAGGATTTTGGCATCTACCATGCCCCGGCTGTGAAGTCCCATATCGACTCCGGCGCTGCGGGGGATGATATGGAAATGGACATGGAATACGCTCTGGCCGGCGGGGGCGCCGTTCAGCTGCGCCAGCATGATGCCGGGCGCGTTCAGGCCTTTTTTCACCGCCTTGGCCACGCGCTGGGTGGTGGCGATCATCGCCGCCGCGCCCTCGGGCGACAGGTCGAGGATATTTTCCGCCGGCTCCTTGGGGATCACCAGCACATGGCCATCGGCCTGGGGCATCACGTCCATGAAAGCCAGGGTCTTGTCGTCCTCATAGACTTTCACCGACGGAATTTCACCGCGCAGGATTCTCGCGAAGACATTGCTGCTGTCATAAGCCATCTATTTTTCCTTTCCGCCTTTCCTGAAAGGCGCATGCGCCGCCAGTTCCGCCATATGTTCCGTCATTGCCGCGCGTTCCGTGCCCAGGAAATTGTCCACCGCCTGCGCCAGTCCCTTATGCGCGATGACATGGGCGCTGTAGGTTTCCACCGGAAGATAGCCGCGCAACAGTTTATGTTCGCCTTGCGCCCCCGCCTCAACCCTTTTCAGCCCACGGGCAATGGCGAAATCTATCGCCTGGTAATAGCAGGTCTCGAAATGCAGGAAGGGGACATACTCCGCCGCGCCCCAGTTGCGCCCGAACAGCACGCCTTCGCCGAACAGATTGAGCGCGCCGGCGATGGTGCGGCCATCCTTTTTCGCCATCACCAGCAAGGTCTGCTGCGACAGGCTTTGCCCCAGGCGGGAGAAGAATTCGCGGGTGAGATAGGGCGTGCCCCATTTGCGGCTGCCGGTGTCGGTATAGAAGTCGAAGAACTGGTCCCAATGGGCCTCGGTGATATCCCCGCCCGTCAGCCAGTCGAAGGTCACGCCGGCATCGCGCACCGCGGCGCGTTCCTTGCGCAGCGTCTTGCGCCGGGCGGACGACAATTCACCCAGGAACTGATCGAAAGACGTGTAGCCCGGATTTTCCCAGTGAAACTGCTGGCCGGTGCGCAGCAGATAGCCGGCGTCTCCCGCCGCCTGCCATTCGTCTCGCGTCAGAAAGGTGACGTGCAGCGACGATGCGCCAAGCTGTTTGATCGCCCCCGCCGCCGTTTTCAGGAGCGCATCCGCATTGCCCAGCAACCGCCGCCCGGTGACCGGGGTGAAAGGCACGGCGGCTTGCAGCTTGGGATAATAATCGCCGCCCGCGCGCTCCAGCGCTTCGGCCCAGGCATGGTCGAAGACATACTCGCCATAGGAATGGCTTTTCAGGTACATCGGCATCAAGCCGTCTTCCATCAGAAGATGGGCGGGCTGCCAGCCGGTCTTGGCGCAGGCGGAGCCGGATTCTTCCAGCGCCGCGAAAAACGCATAAGTCGTGAAGGGGTGCGGATCGGCGACACAAGACGGATTGGCCAGCGCGTTCCAGCGCGCCGCGCCGATTTCCGCCGCGCTGGTCACCAGCTTTGCCGAATCCTTGGCCGTCACTTGATCTCGAAGATCGCGTCCACTTCCACCGCGACACCTCGAGGCAGCGAGCCCACGCCAATGGCGGCGCGCGCATGCTTGCCGGCATCGCCGAACACCGCGGCAAACAGGTCGGAGGCGCCGTTGGCCACTTCGGGATGCTGGGTGTAATCCGGCGTGGCATTGACGAAGACGCCGACGCGCACGCATTTCACCACCCGGTCGAGGTCGCCGATCGCGGCCTTGAGCTGCGCCAGCACATTGATGGCGCAAAGCTGCGCCGCCGCCTGGCCCGCTTCCATCGGCACGTCCACCCCCAGCTTGCCGACATATTTGATGGCGCCGTCGGCAATGGGAATTTGCCCGGAAACGAACACCAGATTGCCGGTGATGGTGCAGGGTACATAAGAGGCAACCGGAAGTGGCGGGTTGGGCAGGGTGACGCCAAGTTCTTTCAGGCGGGCTTCGATAACGGACATGTCTTGATCCTGGGAAGTCGGTTGGAAGATGGAAACTCTATCTCAGGCGCGTGGCTTTTTGAAGGAACGGCCTTTACCGACGGCTTCACCGCCGAACTTCGCCCGGATCTTGTCCATGGCGCGTTCGGCGGCGGCACGCTTGTCGCCTTCGGTATCGATCAGGCTGGCGGGGTCGGCGCCCAGGGCAGGCGCAAGATTGGACAGCCCGACGCCCAGCAGGCGAAAGCGGGTGCCGTCAGCCTCGCGCTTTAGGGCGGCGAGGGCGGTGCGGAAGATGCGGTCGGCCAGCTGGGTGGGAGCCTCCAGCGAGGCGCTGCGGGTTCTGAGGCGGAAATCGGAGGTCTTCAGTTTCAGCACAATGGTCTTGCCCGCCAGGCCATGGGACTTGGCGCGGGCGCTGACCCGCTCGGCTTGTCGCCACAGCACGCTTTCCAGATCGGCCAGGCGCGACAGGTCGGTGTTGAAGGTGGTCTCCGACGAGATGGTCTTCATCTCGCCGCCGGGATCGACGCGGCGGGAATCCTCGGCATTGGCCATGCGGTGCAGCCACAGTCCGGTGGCGCCATAGCGCCGCGCCAATTCGCGCGGATCGGCATCCTGCAACTGGCCGACCAGGGTGATGCCGTCGCGCTCCAGCTGCGCCTGCATGACTTTACCAGCCCCGCGCATGATGCCGATCTTTTTGTCGCGCAAAAAGCTTTTGGCTTCCGCCATGCCGATCACCGCGAAGCCGCGCGGCTTGTCCAGTTCGCTGGCCAGCTTGGCAAGGAATTTGTTGCCCGACAGGCCGACGGAAACGGTGATGGCGATTTCCCGCTCGATCTTTGCGGCCAGCGCCGCCATGGTCTGGGCCGGGGTGCGATGATGGATGCGCTGGGTGCCCGACAGGTCGAGAAAAGCCTCGTCCAGCGACAGCGGCTCCACCAGCGGCGTCAGTGCTTCCATCATCGTGCGGATCTGCCGCGCCACTTCTGAATAATGGGCGTGCCTGGGCTTGAGGATCACCGCCTGGGGGCAGAGCCGCCTGGCCTGGAACATCGGCATGGCAGAGCGCACGCCATAGGTACGGGCGATGTAGCAGCAGGTCGAGACCACGCCGCGCGTTTCACCGCCCACGATCACCGGCTTGTTTTTCAAGGAAGGATCGTCGCGCTTCTCGATGGCGGCGTAAAAGGCATCGCAGTCCATATGCGCGATGGTAAGCGTGCCCAGTTCAGGATGGGCCAGAATGCGGGTAGAGCCGCAGGCCGGGCAGGGCGCATCTGCCTTCGCGTCCGAAAGGCAGTCACGGCAGAATGCCGGCCAGGATTCTATTCCTGCCACAACCACGCCGCTCCTCTAACGCCGCTGGAGTCCCCATGTTTGTTCTTCACGATCTTTGGCAGCGATTCCAAAGTGAAAGCGTATTTTTCCACCAGCGGCGGCAGGTCGCTATATAGCCGCGCGATGTTCGACAGCCCGCCGCCCATCACGATCACATCGGGGTCGAGGATATTGACCACCGTGGCCAGGCTGCGGGCCAGCCGGTCGACTAGCCGGTCCATCGCGGCACGTTCCTGCGCGCCGTCGGACGCGGCAATCTGTTCCGAACGCAATTCGCGTCCGGTCACGCGTTTGAAGTCTTCCGCCAGTGCCGGGCCGCTGCACCAGCTTTCCAGGCAGCCGCGCTTGCCGCAGTAGCAGGCCGGCGCGTTCGTCACTTCTTCGACCGTGGGCGCGGGCAGGGGAATGTGGCCCCATTCGCCGCACACGCCATGCGCTCCGCCCAGAACCTTGCCGTCCACCACCACGCCGCCGCCCACGCCGGTGCCGGCAATGACACCGAACACAACGGACGCGCCCGCGCCCGCGCCATCGCTGGCCTCGGACAGAGCGAAACAGTTGGCGTCATTGGCCAGGCGCAGCGGACGGCCGAGCGCCGCTTCCAGGTCCCGGCGAAAAGGGCGGCCGATCAGCCAGGTCGAATTGGCGTTCTTGATGATGCCCTGCGTGGTTTCGCAGCCGGGGATGGCCAAGCCGACACTTGCAAGCCTGATGCTGCCTTTGATGCTGCCTTGGCCACCAGTCTGGCTGTCAGCGTCCCGCACCAGTTCGCCAAGGGCGCGGATGGTGCCGTCATAATCGCGCACCGTCGCTATGCGCTTGCGCCAGCGCGCCTCGCCGCCGGGCGCCAGCGCTAGAATCTCGGTCTTGGTCCCGCCCAGATCGATTCCAAAGCGCATCAGATTTCCCGCAATTCCTGCTGGCCGAAGGCGTGGCGGGCCAGATGCACGTCCTTGGGTTCCACCGACGCGCTTTCGCAAAAAACCAGCAGCAGGTCCTCATGCGCCAGCAGAAAGTCCAAAACGGCTATGGCCATCTCCGGGCTGCCGGCGCCATCGCGCAAATCGCTTGCCTCGACCCCGGACTGGCTGAGGAACCGCTGGAGGCCATCTTCTTGCCCCGCCAGCCAGCCAAGGGCTTCTAAAGCCAGGATTTCTGCGTTTTCAGGGGTCATGGAGCCTTGCATCGTCAAGGGAGCGTTAAGAGATAATCCCTAATACTGGTCAAAACAGCCAGAGCCCCTTTTGGGTGCTGGGAGTGGCGGTGTGCCGCCGGAGAAGCAAGTCATGGACGCGAAAACCAAGACGGTCCTGATCGTGGAGGACAATGAGCTCAATATGAAGCTCTTCCACGACCTGCTCGACGCCCATGGCTACAAGATCCTGCAGACCAAGGATGGCATGGAAGCGCTGGACATCGCGCGCGAACATCATCCCGACCTGATCCTGATGGACATCCAGCTGCCGGAAGTCTCCGGCCTGGAAGTCACCAAATGGCTCAAGGAAGACGATTCACTCAAGCACATCCCCGTCGTTGCCGTCACCGCCTTTGCCATGAAGGGCGACGAGGAAGTCATCCGCCAGGGTGGCTGCGAGGCCTATATCTCCAAACCTATTTCGGTGACCAGCTTCCTGGAAACCGTGCGGCGCTTCATCGGCTAAGCCATGACAGCGCGGGTTCTCGTCGTTGATGACATTCTCTCCAACGTCAAGCTTCTGGAAGCGAAGCTGACGGCGGAGTATTTTGAGGTCGCCACCGCCTTCAACGGCCTGGAGTGCCTCGCCAAGATGGACGTGGGCGTACCCGACATCGTGCTGCTCGACGTGATGATGCCCGGCATGGACGGGTTCGAAGTCTGCCGCCGCATCAAGTCCAATCCCAAGACCGCCCATGTGCCCGTGGTGATGGTGACCGCGCTGGACCAGCCGTCCGACCGCGTTGCCGGCCTGGATGCGGGCGCCGACGATTTTCTCAGCAAGCCGGTTGACGATGCGGCGCTGTTCGCGCGGGTGCGTTCGCTGGTGCGCCTCAAGATGATGACCGACGAACTGCGCATGCGCGAATCGACCGGTCAGGGCATGGGCCTGATCGATCCGGCCACGACGCTGATCGAGAACAGTCTTTCTGGCCGCATTCTGGTGATCGAGGACCGCGCCGAATCCGTCGCCTGGTTCACCAGCGCGCTGACGCCGACCCATGACGTTTCTTCCGCCGACACGTTTGAAGAAGCGCTGGTGCGGGTGAAGGGCGGCGATTACGACCTGATCGTGGTGTCGCTGGGCATGCGTGGCTTTGACGGGTTGCGTCTCTGCTCGCAGTTGCGGTCCCTGCCGGAAGGCCGTCATGTGCCCATCCTGGCGGTGGTCAGCGACGGCGACCGCCGCAAGCTGAATCAGGCGCTGGAAATGGGCGGCAATGATTACCTGACCCGTCCGGTGGACAAGAACGAACTGGTGGCCCGCGTGCGCACACAGCTGCGCAAGAAACGCTATGCCGACCGGCTGCGCCACAATGTCCAGCTCAGCCTGGAAATGGCGATCACCGACCAGCTCACCGGGCTGCACAATCGGCGCTATATGAGCCGCCATCTTGACACGCTGCTGGCCAACGCCAGGAAGAACGAACGCCCGCTGGCCTTCGTGATCATGGACATCGATTTCTTCAAGCAGGTCAACGACACCTATGGCCATGATATCGGCGACGAGGTGCTGAAGGAATTCGCCGGGCGCATCGCCGCCAATACGCGCGGCATCGACTTGGCCTGCCGCTATGGCGGTGAGGAATTCGTGGTCGCCATGCCTGACACCGACATGACCTCCGCCTATAATATCGCCGAGCGCCTGCGCCAGTCGATCGAGACCACCCCGATCAAGATCAGCCGTGCACCAGGCCAGCTGAACATCACGATTTCCATCGGCATCGCCAAGGCTGAGGGCGAAGGCGACGATGCCGACCAGCTGCTGCACCGCGCCGATCAGGCGCTGTACCGGGCCAAGCGCACCGGCCGCAACAAAGTAGTGGCAGACGCCGCTTAGTCCCTTAATTCGGTTTTGCCTTTTCGCCAGCCGCGTTACAGTGCGGCGATTTCATCGTGCATTTTTGCCGAAGGGGATATTCATGCGGGGAAAGATTCTGTGAGCGGCCATCGCGGCGGCGTCGCTGGGGTTTGCGGCGGCGGTTCATGCCCAGGGCAGGCCCATGACCGTCTTTTACGAACATTCCGACTATCAGGGCCGCCAGGAGGTCGTCAGTGGAGAAATCCGCAACTTTATCGGGCTGCGCTTCAACGACGCCGTTTCCAGCATCCGCATCCAGTCGGGCGTATGGGAAGTTTGCGAACATGCCGACTTCCAGGGCCGCTGCATGACGCTGTATCGCGACAATCCGAACCTGGTGGCGGATGGTTTCAATGACCGCATCTCGTCGGCGCGGGTGGTTGCCGGCGGCGGTTTTGGCCGCCGCGACCGCGACGACCGCCTTGACCGCCGCGATGAGCGGCGCGACGACCGCCGTGGTGACGGCATCACGCTCTTCCAGCATTCGGATTATCAGGGCGACAGCCGCCGCGTGGACGGCGAGAACCGCAATCTGGAATCCCTGCGGTTCAACGACGAGGTTTCCAGCGTGATCGTGCGCTCCGGGGTGTGGGAATTGTGCGAGCATTCCGATTTCCAGGGCCGCTGCATCACGGTTGACCGCGACGTGCGCAACCTGGTCGATCAGGGCTTCAACGACCAGCTGTCCTCGGTGCGGCGCCTGCGCTGAGGTCAGTCCTCTTCGGTGTCGTCATCGGGTTCGGCGTTTGCCTGATCGCTGCCTTGGCCGCCGCCCATCTCCGTCACCCGGTCGATGACCGAGAGCAGGACCTCGGCTTCGCGCGCCCCTGACACCGCCAGCTTGCCGCCGAAGATCATGGCCGGAACGCCGGTGACGCCCATCTCGCGGGCGATCTGGTCCTCGCGCGCCACCAGCTCGAGATCGGTGCCGTCTTCCAGCATCTGGGCCGTTTCCAAGCCGTCCATGCCGCACATGTCGGCGATGTCCGCTAGGACGCGGATGTCGCCGATATCCTCGCCATTCTCGAAATAGGCGATGAACAGCCGCTCGACAATTTCGTCCTGTAAGCCGGCCGCTGCAGCCCAGCGGATCAGGCGGTGGGAATCCAGCGTGTTGGGGCGGCGCGTGATGGCCGCGAAGTCGAACGCGATGCCTTCCTTCTCGCCTTCCGTGGCGATCAGCTTGTACATCTCGACGATCTTCCTGGGATCGTCGCCGAACTTGGCGCGCATATAGGCCTGGCGGTCCATGCCGCCACGGGGCACAGTGGTGTCCAGCTGATAGGGACGCCATTTCACGTCAAAGGCGATGGCCGGGCGCAATTCCATGGCCCGTTGCAGCCGGCGCTTGCCGATGAAGCACCACGGGCATGCCGTGTCCGAGATCACATCAATTTGCATGAATCATTTCAGAATCTGTGTCGTCATTTCATTGGCAACCGCGATGACGCGCACCGAGCCCCTGCCTTGCGACTTGAATTCGTCGGATGCGGTGACCGGAAGCAGGGCGTCGATCACCACCATGCCCGGCGGCGGCGGTGTTGCCAGAAACTCGATCGTAAGGGTGCGGTTGCTGTCGCCCGGAATCACATGGAGGCGTGGATTTTTCCATCCCCCCGTCTGCACTGCACCATTGACCTGAACGGCGACCCGGCCGTCCTTCTGCGTGGCGATCAGGCTGTCGATCTTGTAGACGCGCTTGTCCGCCGCCAGCGCGGGTGACGCGCAGAGCAGGAGTGAGGCGGAGAGAAGTATTTTCGTGTGCATAGGTGCGCGACTATAGCGGAGATTGGGGCGGCAAAAAGACAAGGCTAGATCGCCAATTCACACCATATCGGCACGTGGTCGGAGGGCTTTTCCGCCGCGCCGCGCACCGCCCGGTCGATGCCGCACTTCTTCAGCCGGTCGGTGGCCTGCGGCGACAGCAATATGTGATCGATGCGGATGCCATTGTCGCGCTCCCAAGAGCCGAAATAGTCCCAGAAGGTGTAATGGCCGCCTTCGGGATGCAGGGCGCGGAACGCATCGGTGTAGCCGAAATTTTCGATCCGCCGCAGGGCCGCCTTGGATTCGGGCTGGAACAGCGCGTCCTTCAGCCAGGCTTTGGGGCGATCAGCGTCTTTGTCCTCGGGGATGATGTTGTAATCGCCCATCAGCACCACCGGCTCCTCGTTCGCCAGCAGCTTTTTGGCATGCAGACGCAGCCGTTCCAGCCAGGCCAGCTTGTAGTCGAACTTGGGGCCGGGAAAGGGATTGCCGTTGGGCGCATAGATGGACGCGATCCGCACCACGCCCTTGTCGCCCGCGACCAGGGCTTCGAGATAGCGCGAATGATCGTCGAGCACGCCGTCGGCGACGGGCAGGCGGGGCGTGACATCCTCCATCGGCCGCTTGGACAGGATGGCGACGCCGTTATAGCTTTTTTGTCCGTGTACGGCGCAGTTGTAGCCTAGGGCTTCAAACGGCTCGCGCGGGAAATTCTCGTCTACGGTTTTAATTTCCTGCAGGCAGACCACATCCGGATTGGCCTCCTTCAGCCAGGCCAGGGCAGGCTCCAGCCGCGCTTTCACCGAGTTGACGTTCCAGGTGGCGATTTTCATCAGACGGTGAAACTTGTGCCGCAGCCGCAGGAGGCGGTCGCATTGGGATTGTTCACCTTGAAGGCCTGGCCGATCAGGTCGTCGGTGAAATCGATTTCTGCGCCGGCCAGGAAATCCAGCGACACCGGATCGATCAACACCTTGGCGCCGTCGCGTTCCACCACCAGATCCTCGTCGAGCTGGGCTTCGTCGAGTGCGAAATTATACTGGAACCCCGAACAGCCGCCGCCGGTGACCGCCACCCGCAAGGCGGCGGGCCGCGCTTCTGCCTTGAGGATGTCCGCGATCCGCCTGGCGGCGCGGGCGGAAAGGGTGACGGGCATGGCGGTCATGGCACTTCTTCCGGGGTCACTTGCAGTGGTTACTTGCAGTCTGGAGCATACCCTCTATGTAGTCCTCGCCATGGCCGAAACCAACACCCGGGATTCGCTCAAAACCGCGCCTGCGGGGCGGTTATTGGGTACCGTGGTCAGCCCTCCGGGGGCGCATGCCACCTATGCCGCCCGGCCCGAGGCCAGCCGGGGCCGCTTTCATCCCGAAACCGAAAGCGCCACCCGCAGCTGCTACAGCCGCGATCGCGACCGCATTATCCACTCCACCGCGTTTCGCCGTCTCAAGCACAAGACCCAGGTCTTTGTGCAGCATGAAGGCGACTATTACCGCACCCGGCTCACCCATTCACTGGAAGTGGCGCAGCTGGCGCGCAGTCTGGCCCGCACACTTGCCGCCGACGAGGACTTGGCCGAGACAGTGGCGCTGGCGCACGATCTCGGCCACACGCCCTTCGGTCATGCCGGCGAGGAAGCGCTGGATGCGGTGACGAAGCATATTGGCGGCTTCGATCACAATGCCCATGCCTTACGGCTGGTGACAAAGCTCGAGCATCGCTACGCCGATTTTGACGGGCTCAATCTCACCTGGGAAACGCTGGAAGGCTTGGTCAAACATAATGGCCCGCTGACAGGCGCCCAACCTGGTCCCATCGCCAGCTTCGACCAGCGCTGGTCGCTGGAACTGGCAAGCTGGCCGGGGCTGGAAGCGCAGCTTGCCGCGCTGGCCGATGACATTGCCTATGTCAGCCATGACATTGATGACGGATTGCGGGCAGGGCTGTTCACTGTCCACGACCTGCTCGAATGGCCGCTGGTGGACGCGCATGTAGCAGGGGTTCTCGACCGCCACGGCGAACTGGAACTGTCGCGCTTCATCGGCGAACTAATCCGTACACTGATGAGTGAGCTGATGGAGGATGTGCTGGCCCAGACCCGGGCCAATCTGGACGCCGCGCAATTCTCCAATCCGGCGGCGCTGCGCGGGGCGGGTAGGGCGATGGCCGCCTTTTCGCCGGCCCTGCTGGAGCAGGTGAAGGCGCTCAAGGGCTTTCAGATGCGCAACATGTATCGCCACCCGCGCGTGGCTGCCTCGATGGGCCGCGCCCAGGCGGTGGTGACCGACCTGTTCGAGGCCTTTGTGGCCAATCCCGACCTGCTGCCGCCCGACTGGGCCCTGGCGGCGCGGCAGGCGGTACCCGGTGCGGTGGCGCGGGACTATATCGCCGGCATGACCGACCGCTTCGCCCTGGCCGAATATGCCCGGGTTTTTGGTAACGAAATCCAGATTTAGAACCCATGATTCGCGAGGACGCCGGTGCTAAGATCGCCGCCAGCAGATTCGGGAACTTTCATGGCCAACTACGAGCGCCGCGTTTACGAGCCCAGCGACGAAGTGCGGGTGTTCGACGGCTCCGAGGAAGATGACGACGTCGAAGGCTCGCGCCTGCCGCTGCTGATCGTGCTGGCGCTTCTGGTGCTGGCGATGTTCGCGGGCGTGGTGTGGCTGGCCTACACCCAGGGCGTGGCGCGGGGACGGGGCGAAACCCCGATCCTGACCGCCGCCAATGGCCCGGAGAAAGTCGCGCCGCAGCAAGCGGGCGGCACCAATGTGCCCTATCAGGGCTTCAAGATTTACGAGCAGCCCGCGCCGCCGGACGATGCTGCTGACACGGCGCCTGTGGATGCCGCCAAGCCGGCACCGCCGCCGGTGGTCACGGAAACGCCCAAGCCCGCACCGGCCGTCGCGGCTCCGCCGCCCGCTACTGCCCCGCAAACGGCAACCGTTGCGGCCAAGCCTGCGCCCGCCAAGCCCGCGCCGCCCAAAACGGTGGCGTCGCTGATCCAGCAGGGTCAGACCCTGCCGCCGCCCGCCATGAAGCCGGCGATGACCACAGCGGCCCCCGCCGGCCCGGCAACCGGTGCGCCCCGTGCGCTTGGTGCTCCCGCCACCCCGGCACCCGTTGCTGCCGCGCCTGCTGCCGCCGGGGCTTATGTGCTGCAGATCGGCGCTTTCAAGAGCCCGGCCGAAGCCGACACTGCCTGGCGCGCCTATCGGGCCAGGCATTCGGCGCTGCTAACGGGATACAATTCCGACGTCCAGCAGGCCAATCTCGGCGAAAAAGGCACCTGGTACCGGTTGCGCATCGCTGGCTTTGGCGATCGCGAGGTGGCGTCGGCCCTGTGCGACCGGCTGAAGGCGGACGGCGGCGGCTGTTTCCTCGGCAGATAGCGATGCGGTCTCGTGCGATTTATGGATGTGCCGGCCTGGCGCTGTCGGCGGCGGAGCGCGATTTCTTTCGCGACGTGAAGCCGTGGGGCTTTATCCTATTTGCACGGAACATTAGCGATCCGGCGCAAGTCAAAGAGTTGGTTATACAATTGCGTGATACGGTAGGTGACGGGCAGGCGCCTGTCCTGATCGATCAGGAGGGTGGCCGGGTGGCGCGGCTGAAGCCGCCGCACTGGCAGGCGCGGCTGCCCGCGGCCCGTTTCGGGGCCTTGCATCAAACCGACGCCGGGGCGGCCCGCGAGGCCACCTATCTGAACGCCCGGTTGATCGCCCATGACTTGTCCCAGCTGGGCATCAATGTGGACTGCCTGCCGGTGCTGGACCTGCCCCAGCCGGGTGCCCATGACATTATCGGCGACCGCGCCTTCGCCTCCGACCCGGCCACCATCATCGCCCTGGGCAAGGCCCAGATCGAAGGCCTGATGGATGGTGGGGTCTTGCCGGTTATGAAGCATATCCCCGGCCATGGCCGGGCAGGGGCCGACAGCCATCTGGCGCTGCCCCGGGTCTCGGCCAGCCCCGAAGAGCTCAGCGCCAGCGATTTTGTCACCTTCCGCAGCCTGGATTCCTGCCCGATCGCGATGACGGCGCACGTGGTTTATGAGTCGATTGATCCACAGCGTCCTGCGACCACCAGCCCCAAAGTCATTCGGGATGTGATACGCGGTGAGCTAGGATTTGACGGGCTTTTGATGTCGGACGACCTTTCCATGAAGGCGCTCGACGGGCCCCTGTCGGTGCGTGCCAGGGCGGCCCTTTTCGCGGGCTGCGACCTGGTACTTCACTGCAATGGCGATATGGACGAAATGCGCGACGTGGCATCGGAAGTGAAAGACCTGGAAGGCCTGGCGCTCAAGCGCAGCGGGCAGGCGATGTCGCACCTGCGCGCGCCATCGCCTTTCGATGCCGCCGCCGCGCAAGGCCGCCTGACCGATCTTCTGGGAGCCTCTTCGGCGGAGAAGTCGGCATGACGGACACCGCCGAGAATTTCGACGAGTTCGAATCCACCGCCCTGGCGAATGACGACGAAACGCTGTTGATCACGGTGGACGGCTTTGAAGGTCCGCTGGACCTGCTGCTGACATTGGCCCGCAACCAGAAGGTCGATATCGCCAGGATCTCGATCCTCAAGCTGGCCGAGCAGTTTCTGGAGTTCGTCGAGAGCGCCAAGAAACTGAACCTGGAACTGGCAGCCGACTATCTGGTGATGGCGGCCTGGCTGGCCTATCTGAAATCCCGCCTGATCCTGCCGCAGGAAAAAGGCTCCGATGGCGAGCCCACGGCCGATGAAATGGCCACCCGCCTGCGCTGGCGCTTGCAACGGCTGGACGCCATGCGCGCCGCTTCCACGCGCCTGATGGGGCGCGAGCGACTGGACCGCGACGTGTTCGGCCGGGGCGATCCCGAAGCGGTCAATGTCATCAAGCTGCGGACCTACAAGGACACGCTGTACGACCTGCTGACCGCCTATGCCACCGACCGGGTGCGCAAGCTGGGCGGCAAGACCTATCGCCCCGAAATGGCGCCGGTGCTGGCGATCGAGGAAGCGCGGGAGCGGCTGGAACGGATGCTGGGCCGCATTTCCGACTGGAGCGCGCTGACCGCGCTGCTGCCCTTTGAATGGTCTGGCGGGGCGCGCCGGCGCTCGGCGATGGCCTCCACGTTGTTGGCGGCCCTGGAGATGGCCCGGGACGGCAAGGTTCAGCTCCAGCAGGCCTCGCCGTTTGCGGAGATATATGTACGGGATGGCCAAAGGGCGCCCGAACTTCCCCACGAGGCGTCCGCGCCGGGAGCATGAGATGAGCAGCGTAGCCACGATGATTGCCAAGATTGAAGACCAGATGGACGCCGGTACAGACGAGAACACCGTGACCAACCCCGAGCATCTGCGGATGGTCGAGGCCTTGCTGTTCGCGGCCAGCGAGCCGTTGGATGCAAAGGCACTGTCAACATCGCTGCCGGAAGGCGCGGACGTGCCTGATCTGCTCCAGACACTTGAAGCGATTTATGAGACTCGCGGTGTAAACCTCTGTTGTGTCGCCGGAAAATACCAGTTCCGCACCGCCAGCGATCTGGCCTTCCTGCTGCGCAAGGAACAGCCCGAGCAGAAGCGCCTGTCCAAGGCGGCCATCGAAACCCTGGCCATCATCTCCTATCACCAGCCCGTCACCCGGGCCGAGATCGAGGACATTCGCGGCGTCGCCATGTCCAAGGGCACGATCGACATCCTGATGGAGATCGGCTGGATCAAGATCAGGGGCCGCAAGCGCACTCCCGGCCGCCCCGTCACCTACGGCACTACCGAGGCCTTCCTGGTCCAGTTCGGGCTGGAAAGCGTCGCCCATCTGCCGGGCCTGGACGAACTCAAGGCGGCGGGCTTCCTGGAAGCCATCCCGCCGTCCGGCTTCGACGTGCCCAATCCGTCCGACGAGCTGGCGCCCGACGAAGACCCCTATACGGGCGAAGAGCCCGAAGACATGGCTACGGGTTCTGTGAATCTGGACGAGGCCTGATCCTCACCATGGCCGGGCTTGACCCGGCCATCCAGCAATTGATCAAACATGGATGGGCGGCTCGGAGGCCGCCCATGGTGAGTTGATTGGTGGCTGTTACGGCGCTTCAGCCGCCGCCTTCATCTTGTCGACCGCCTGCTGGAAGCGGACCTTGCGACCTTCATAGGCGTCGGTCCGCGCCTTCTGGTCGGGCAGGCCGGCCTGATTCCAGATCAGGAAATAGACCAGCCGCGAACTTGTGGCGCTCACCGGCTCGATCGCCATGGTGCCGTGATAGAAGATCGGGGTGAAGGGCTGGGCGTAGGTGTAGGAGCGCGAGGTCCGCGCCACCACATTCTCCACCACGCTGCCGGTGGCGGTGATGATGGTGCGTAACGAGCCCAATTCCCCTTTGCCCGTGTCGATGGTGCAGCCTTTCACCGCCAGATATTTGGCGATGGCGCACCAGTCATTGCCGCCGACCCGTTCCCAGGCGACATCCGCCGGCTTGGCGATGTCGGCGCTGAAAGAGAGCGTAACCCAGTCTGCCGGCTGCGGGGTCTGCGCCGCTGCGCCGCCAATGCCCAGCGCCAGCATGGCCGCCGCGATCAAAATGTTTTTCATGCGTCATTCTCCAGTTCGACAACCACAGCCTCGCCGTTTTCCAGCGCGATGGCCAGATCGCCCTTGCGCATGGCGATGGCGTCCTTGCCGAAAACCTCGCCCCGCCAGCCATGCAGGGCGGCGACCTCGTCGTCCTCGCCGGCGGCCAGCCTCTCGATATCCTCGGCATTGGCGATCAGGCGCGGCGCCACGCCCGCCGCTTCGGCCCGCAGCCGCAGCAGGGTCTTGAGCAGATCCACCACGGCCGGCGAGGGCTCGCGGCGGCGGCGTTGCTTGTTCTCTGTCACCGCGCCTTCCGGCGGGGCCGCGGTGGCGCCCAGCGCAATGGCGTCCATCAGGCCTTTGCCCAGCTTGGAATTGGCAAAACCCTTCGGGACAGCGCGAATGCGTTCCAGTGCGTCCGGCGTCTCGGGCGGGTGAGCCGCGATTTCGGTCAGGGCTTCGTCCTTCAGCACCCGGCCGCGTGGAATATCACGGGCCTGCGCCTCGCGCTCGCGCCATGCCGCCAGCGAAGCCAGAACTGCCAGGAAACGCTTGTTGCTGCTGCGCGGCTTCAGCCGCTTCCAGGAAAGATCCGGATCCAGCTTGTACAGCGCGGAATCCTGCAGCGCCGCCACGTCCTCCGCCACCCAGGCGGAGCGGCCGGTCTTTTCCAGCTTCGCTTTCATCCATTCATAGATGACGCAAAGATGGGTGACGTCGGCCAGGGCATATTCCAGCTGGCGCTTTGAGAGCGGGCGATGGCTCCAGTCGGTGAAGCGGGCGGACTTGTCGATTTCGACATGGGCGATCTTGCGCGCCAAAGTCTCATACGAGGCCGCATCGCCAAAGCCGCAGACCATGGCGGCGATCTGGCTATCGAACAAAGGATTGGGCAGCACGCCGCCCTGCAAGTAGAAGATTTCAA
>JBEENS010000018.1:0-50648 GCA_041192105.1 Pseudomonadota bacterium
AAGCGCAAGCATGTGAGAAACGGGATGTTGTCGCCCGTCGAGTTCGAACGGCAGCAGGAAATGAGAGCCGAAGGCGTCTAGAAAACTAGGGGCTATTCAATAGTGAGATGGCAAAATTCCGGCGGCGGCCCGGCTGGCGACAGAGTCTCCCCTGACCGCTGCTAAGGAGAACTCATGATAAGAATTGCTAGACGGATACTGGTGGCGGCCGCCCTGATAGCCGCCGCGCCATTGGCCCTGCCGGTCGCTTCTTCCCCGGCCCAGGCGCAGGTCGGCGTGACCTTTGACCTTGGCAATGTCGGTTACGGATATCGTGACGGGTACGTGGACCGGGACCGCCGTTACTATGGCTGGCGCAATGCGGAACATGCGCGTTCCTACCGGAACCAGTATAGAGGCTATTATGTGTACGAAAACTATGATCGCAATCGCCACCACCATCCCTATCGTGGCCGGTGATCGTTAGAATCTACACTGGCAGAAAATGAAAAAACCCCGCGGGCGAAGGCTGGCGGGGTCTTTTTCTTTGGCGGCCTTAAAAAATTACTTTTTCGCCGGATCGAATGCCACGGTCTGGAACACGATCTTGCCGCCGCGGATCACGAACACGTCGTAACCCGACATCTGCTTGGGTGTGCCCTTGAACTGCACCCAGCGCATCAGGGTGGTGTCGGGCGCCAGGCTTTCATAGGTCACCTGCATCGTCTTGTTGCCCGGCAGATTGTCCTTGGCGGTCAGGATGGTGAACAGCTTGCGCGTGTCCTTGCCGATAAAAACGCCATTGGGTGACATGGCGCCGGCCGGCGTCACCACCACCGCGTTGGGCGCATAGTCGGACTGCACCGCTTCCAGGTCGCCGGTCTTCATCTGGGCGACGTGATGCTCCAGCACCTTGTCGGCGGCGCAGGCCGGCGCGGACAAGGCCAGGGTGAGGGCAAAGGCGGCGAGCGCGGTGTTCATGGTCTTCCCCATTATTGTTTGTGGTGCCAAGGCTAGTGCAGGGCCCGCAGGCCTTCAATGGGGGATCCCATTTGAAACCGGTCCCCAGACATGCTTGCCTGCGCCCCAACAATAATGGGGGAGGGGCCGTTGAGCCGCCGCTGGACGCTTCTGCTGCCGGTGATCTTCATCACCTACAGCCTCGCCTATCTCGACCGCGCCAATTTCAGCTTCGCCGCTGCCGGCGGCATGGCCAAGGACCTGGGCATCACTGCCGCGGAAAACTCGCTGCTCGGTGCGCTGTTCTTCCTGGGCTATTTCCTGTTCCAGATTCCCGGCGCGGCTTACGCGCAGAAATACAGCGTCAAGAAACTGATCCTGGTCGGCCTGATCGGCTGGGGGCTGCTGGCCACCGCCACGGGCCTGCTCCATAACCTCAATGCCCTGTATGGCGTGCGCTTTGCGCTGGGCATCGTGGAAAGCGCGGTGCTGCCCGCCATGCTGATCCTGCAGGCACGCTGGTACACCCGCAAGGAACGCGCCCGCGCCAATGCCTTCCTGGTGCTGGGCAATCCCGTCACCATGCTGTGGATGGCGGTGCTGTCGGGCTACCTGATTCAGAATTTCGGCTGGCGCGAGATGTTCATCGTCGAGGGCATCCCGGCCGTGCTGTGGGGCATCGTCTGGTGGAAGGTTGTGGCCGACCGTCCGCAGGGCGCGCCCTGGCTGCCGGCCGCCGAGCGCCAGGCCCTGGAAGCCCAGCTCGCCGAGGAACAGCGCGACATCCCGCCGGTCAAGAATTATGTCGCCGCCTTCACCAGCCCGCGCGTGCTGGTGCTGACCGCGGTCTATTTCCTCTGGAGCGTGGGCGTGTACGGCTTTGTGATCTGGCTGCCCTCCATCCTCAAGCGGGGCGAGATCAGCATGATCGAAGTCGGCTGGCTGTCGGCGGTGCCGTATCTGGCCGCCATCGTGGCGGAGATCGCAGCTTCAACCTGGTCGGACAAGACCGGCAAGCGCATCGCTGTCACCTGGCCGTGTTTCCTGATCGCGGCGGCGGCGTTCTATGGCTCGTATCTTCTGGGCGAACATCATTTCTGGGCCAGCTTTGTACTGCTGGTGATTGCGGGCGCGGCGATGTACGCGCCCTATGGTCCCTTCTTCGCCTATATCCCCGACATCCTGCCGTCCAATGTCTCGGGCGGCGCCATCGCGCTGATCAACAGCTTCGGCGCCCTGGGCTCGTTCGTGGGCGCCTATGGCGTCGGGCTGCTCAACGGCGCCACCGGCAATCCGGGCATGTCCTATCTGCTGATGGCGGCGGCCCTGATCGCTTCTGCCGTCATCATGTTCTTCATGCCGGAGCGTCCAGCCTTGCGCCGATAGTTATTTCTTTTCGGCGGGGACGGCGGTCAGCGGGCATTCCATGAAGATGGCGATGGTGGCATCGCCGGTCTCTGGCTTGGCGCCGTCATAATGCACGCCATTGACCAGGTCGGTGATCACCGATCCGGCCGGAAACGGCACCGTGTTGTTGGCGGGATCGTAGACATTGCTGGTCGACACCCACCAGGTGCCCGACAGCACCACCGCATAGCGGGCCTGTTCGTGATAATGCGGCCGGCTGAAGAAGGTGGGGTGCCAGCGGATCAGCTCCAGGCAGGGCCCGGGCTTCTTGGGATCGCCGATCACCCAGGCGGTGTCGTTTCGCTCGCCCTTGTTCCAGAGGATCTGGTCGGGCGTCAGGCCGATGGCGCGGGTGGGATCGATCGTGGCGGCCGCGAAAGCGGGCATGGCGGCAGCCAGAAACGCCGGTATCAGAAGCAGTTTGCGCAGCATGGATGTCTCCCTGGTTTTATGGACTGTTGGGGTGAGGTTCCCCGCAATCCATCGGTCCCGCAAGGGCCGGTTCGGTGGATTCTGGGGCGGCTTGTTTGGGGGGGCTACGCCCTGTAGGTTCCCGCCCGCATTCTTCCAAATTCGAGCAAGCCCATGCCATTCCTGCGGTTTATTCCCGAGACGACCAACGTCAATTTCGTCAAGTACCGCTTCGCCGCCTTCGCGGTCGATGGCTTGCTGCTGGTCGTCGCCGTGGTGTCGATCCTCTGGTACGGCTTCAACCTGGGCATCGATTTCACCGGCGGCGTGCTGATGGAAGTGAAGGCCAAGCAGACCATCGATATCGGCAAGATGCGCGCCGACATTGACAACCTGGGCTTTCCCGAAAGCCAGTTGCAGTATTTCGGCGGCGGCGGGGAATGCGACCAGCCGGCCAACAGCTGCGTGATGATCCGCGTCCAGCCCAAGGATGCGCCGGCAGGGGGCGACGCGAACCAGGCCGATCAGGCGGTGGTCCAGGCCGTGAAGGCCAAGCTGGGACCGGCCTATGAATATCGCCGTACCGAAGTGGTGGGGCCGAAGGTTTCGGGCGAACTGCTGAATGACGGCATCATCGCGACCATCCTGGCGGTGGCGATGATCTCGATCTATGTCGCCGTGCGGTTTGAATGGCAGTATGGCATCGGCGCGCTGATCGCCACCGGCCATGACGTCTTCGTCACCGCCGGATTCTATTCGGTGATGGGTCTCGACTTTAACATCAACACCGTGGCGGCGCTGCTACTGCTGGCGGGCTATTCGATCAACGACACGGTGGTGGTGTTCGACCGCATCCGCGAGAACCGCCGAAAGTACAAGCGCATGCCGCTGGTGGAGATGATCAACCTGTCCACCAACCAGATCGCCACCCGCACCACCCTGGTGTCGGTCGCCACCGCGATGTCGGTGATCCCGCTGCTGTTCGGCGGCCATGTGCTGCAGAATTTCAGCATCGCCATCCTGTTCGGCATCGTGGTCGGAACCTTCTCCTCGACCTATGTCGCGTCCATGCTGCTGCTCTACATGCCGGAAGTTGGCGGCAGGACGGACAGCAAGTCAGACGGCAAGGAAGAAGCTATCGCTTAACGGCGAAGCTGGTTTCGCGAGCCGGCGTCTTGGCTAAAGCGGGAACCAGTCGCGGCGGTCGGTATAGACCTGATACTGGGCGTTCACGCCCGCGCGCAGGCCGACACCGGTGCGCATGGGCGCAAGCGTCACTCCGCCGCTGCGCTGATAATTGATGCCCAATCCGGCCACCACATAGATGCTGCCTTCCACGCTGGGGAAGCGCTGGAACAGCCGGCGGTCTTCGCGCAGATTGTAGATCAGGGTGAAGCATTTGGAGAGATTGGCGCCCAGGTCGAAACCGACCGACGGGCCGCGCCAGTAAACCTGCCTGGGTTCGCGCGCCTTGCGGATCAGCCAGCCGGAGCCGTAGCGGAATCCCACCACCACCGCGCCGCCGCCTTCATCGCCCTTGATATAGGCATCGGGCTGGCCCAGTTCGCCGAACACATGCTGCACACCCTTGGCCATCGCTTCAGAGGTGATGCCGAAGAAGCTGGCGCCCGCGTCGGTGATTTCCTCGGCGGTGTAGGCGAGGGTGGAAGCCCGTTCCTTGGCCTCGGGCGCTGGTGCGGCCTGGTCCGCGGCGCGCGCGGCACCGATGCTCAGCAAGCTGCCCGCCGCCGCTGGCATCGCGCCAACGGCCATCAGTCCGGCGATGAATTTCTTGCGGTTCATGTTCGCTCCTTGCGCCGCAGCGTTGCGCGCCGAATCACTTACCCGCGCAACCTTTGCCCAGATTGGGGCTTTTTTACAGCCCGCCCCCGATTAACGGGTCGGCGAAAATCCGTTTAGGATTGCGGCGCGATGATGAAAAAAGACCCGAACAACAAGCTTTCACCCACCGGATGGCTGACCTTGGCGGTTCTCTTCGCCTTTCTCGGCGCTTCGCTCTGGTATGCGATCAAGGTCTGGACCGCGATGTCCGGCGTCGCCATGAGCGGCTTCGGCTGGACTTTCCTGGTGCTGGGCGTGGTCGTGACCATTGCCCTGGGTGCTGGCCTGATGGCGTTGGTGTTCTACTCCGCGCGCCACGACATGGACCGTTAGCGCCGGCCTTTTGTCCTCCGGGTTCGTCGCGCGTCGCTCATGGGCTGTTCGCCCACATCGCTCTGCGCTCCTGCCCGGCGGCCAAAATTCCTGGCGCTAATTATTTGCCCCGCGCGATGAACGCTCCGTTGGCGAAGCCGGGCTTGCCGTAAACGAAAGGCGTGTAATCCCAGTTGGTAACGCCGCCGCCCGCGGCCCGCAGCACCGCATCGCCCGCCGCCGTGTCCCATTCCATCGTGCGTCCGGCGCGCGGATAGATATCGGCCTCGCCCGCCGCCACCAGGCAGAATTTCAGCGACGAACCGGCATTGATATGGCCCTTTATATTCAGGCTTCCCAGCAGCGCGTCGGTTTGCGCATCGGGATGGGATTTGCTGCTGACGGCCACCAGCCCGTCATCGCCCGGCGCGCGTGCGTTAACCGCGCGCCAGCGTCCGCCGGACAGTTCAAAGGCGCCTTCGCGCAGCCCCCCGACGAACAGCCGGTCGATCGCGGGCGCATACACCACGCCCGCCACCGGTACGCCATCCACCACTTCGCCGATATTGACGGTGAACTCGCCGCTACGCCGGAGGAATTCCTTGGTACCGTCCACCGGATCGACCAGGAAAAACCGCGCGCCGGTCGTGACGATGCGCCCCGCTGCGGCCTCTTCCTCGGCCACCACCGGCACGCCGGGAAAGGCCGCCGCCAGCTCGGCCAGGATCAGTTTTTCCGCTTCCTCATCGGCATCGGTCACGGGGGAGTGGTCGGCCTTCACCCGGGCCGCCGCGCCGGCCTCGTAATGGCGCATCACCACCACGCCCGCTGCCTGCGCGATGCGGACCAGGGTTTCCAAACGGGGGGGCAGCGTTGCGCCCATATTAAGAATTCCTTAAGACGCCGGGGCAAATTAACGAATTGCTAACCATTGGGACTTCATTGAGTCTGTCATGACAGATATCGAATTCGCCGCACTTATGGTCAGCCGCGTCTGCCACGATCTTGTCGGGCCTTTGGGCGCCGTGGTCAACGGGATGGAAGTGCTGGAAGACGAGCGCGACCCCGCCATGCGCGCTGAGGCCATCAAGCTGGTGACCATGAGCGCCGACCAGGCGCTGGCCCGCATCCAGTTCATGCGCATCGCCTTCGGCGCGGCCGGCTCGGCGGGCGCCGAACTGGACCTGGGCGAGATCGGGCGGCTGATCACAGGCCTTCTGCAAGGCGGCAAGGTCCAGCTGACCTGGAATGTGCCCCGCCTGTACTGGCCCAAGGACTGGGCCAAGCTGGTCATGAACGCCACCCTGCTGGCGGCCGATTGCCTGCCGCGCGGCGGCATGGTGACGGTGGAAGCCGGGTCTGATCCGGCCGCTCCCAGTTTCAAGATTCGCGCCCAAGGCCTGAATGCCCGCGTCACCGAGGACGTGGACCGCGCCTTCCGGGGCGAGGCGCTGAATGTGGACGCTCGTCACGTGCAGCCCTTCCTGACCCACAAGCTTTCGCGCACCGTCAATGCCGCCATGAC
Source organism: Pseudomonadota bacterium (assembly GCA_041192105.1). Lineage (GTDB taxonomy): Bacteria > Pseudomonadota > Alphaproteobacteria > Micropepsales > Micropepsaceae > Rhizomicrobium. The sequence goes on from JBEENS010000018.1 coordinate 6,437, forward strand.
GATCACGCCATTGGAAGGCGCCGTGGAGCTTGCTGCGGGTTAAAGGGTGCCGCCGGTAAGGTGGCGTTTACCCTGTCAGGCTTAGATTCCCGGCGCGAAGTTGCCGCTTTTGGGGCTCGCCCGGAAATATTCAAGCCGATGAAACATTGTCTCGTCGTGGACGACAGCCGCGTGATCCGCATCGTCGCCCGCCGCATTATGGAAGAGTTGCAGTATTCGGTGGAAGAAGCCGAGGACGGCATGGCCGCGCTGCGCGCCGTGCGCGACAAGATGCCGGACCTGATCTTCCTGGACTGGAATCTTCCCACCATGAAGGGCGTCGAGTTCGTCAAGAGCGTGCGCGGCCAGCAGGATGGCGGCCATCCGGTGATCCTGTTCTGCACCACCGAGAATGACGCCACCGAAGTCGCCCATGCTATGGCGGCGGGCGCCAACGAATATGTCATGAAGCCGTTCGACGGCAGTATCGTCCGTGCCAAGCTGGCCGAAATCGGCGTCACGGTCTGACGGTCAGACCAGCACTTTACCGCTCAGCCGTTCCAGCACCCTGACGGGGGCGCGCGCCGGCTCGGCCATCTGGCCGACATCCAGGTGGAAGGTCTGCTCCAGCGCGAACTCCCCGCCCAATGCCGCATGCAACACCTGGTCGGTGAAGACCAGCCAGCAGGAGCCGGGGGCGAAGCGCACATCCTGGTGCAGGCTGTTGCTCTGGAAATCGAAATCCAGCTTGCCGGCATCATGTAGCGACAGCATCAGCTCGTCATACAGGCTGCGCCTGCCGCGCGTGACGCCCAGCTTTTCGAACAGCCAGGATTTTCCCGGCAAATGCGGCCCGACCTGCGGCAGGAAGCGGCGCGCGAAGTCTTCGAACGGCTGGCCGACATGCCAGTGGCGGTGCGACACCGGCGCGACATTGGCGAAAAAGCGCAAGATGCGGCGCCCCTGCATCGGGCGCGACGGAAAGGCGTCTATGTGCAGCAGCCGGTCGTCGCTGATTTTGGAATAGCTTCGCCCCTTCACCTGGACAGGACGGAAACTGGTGCGGGCGCGTTCGACATCGCCATAGGGCAGCAGGTCCTGCACCAGTGCGCCAGCGCTGCTGCCGAAGCGTTCGATCATCGCCGCCAGCCGCACGGCGCGCTCGCCGGTCAGCGACGAGGCCTGCATTTTTCCGCTGGTGTGATCAAGGCTGATATTCTTGGCCTTGCCGTCCGCCACGCGCGCGTCGAGGAATTCTGTTTCCGATTCCAGTAGGCGAAAAGGCAGGTTGGGAAAATACAGCACGCCGCCGGATTCCAGCGCCGCCAGCGCGCGCGCCTTCGTCGCCGCGTCATACGGGCCGCGCCAGGTAGTGATCGGCAGTTCTTCCTTCACACGGCCCGCTCCGTCATGGCGTCATAGATCAGGGTGCGCAGATCGCGCCGCAGCTGGACCCGCCGCGCCGTGTCCGTGATCACCTGGGTCATGAATACCACCACCATGTCTTCTTTGGGATCGACAAAAAATGCGGTCGAGGCCATGCCGCCCCAGGCGAATTCCCCGGCGCTGCCCGGAATGCCCACCCGCGCCGGGTCCAGGGTCACCGCCACGCCCAGCCCGAAGCCGATGCCGCGATAGCCGCTTTCATTGAAGGCGTCGCCGGACGGTGACAGATCGGCGATCTCTTTGCCTTCGGGCAGATGGTTGCGGGTCATCAGCGCTACCGTTTCGGGTTTGAGCAGACGCACGCCGTCCAGTTCGCCCTTGTTCAGCAGCATCCGGCAGAAGCGCAGATAATCGCACCCCGTGCCCACCAGCCCGCCGCCGCCCGATTCCAGTTTCGGCGGATGAAACCAGGGCGAGTGTTTGGCATCGTCGAACAGGTCGAGCTTTCCGTCCTTCAGCATGTAGCAGGCGGTGAAGCGGCCCTGCTTGCTCTGGGGCACCAGGAAGTCGGTATCGGCCATTTTGAGCGGCAAGAGGAAATTTTCGCGGACAAAGTCGGCATAACCTTGCCCGGACACGACCTGAATCACAAAGCCCAGCACATCGGTCGCCACCGAATAGATCCAGGCATCACCGGGCGAATATTCCAGCGGCAGTTTTTCCAGCGCGGCGATGAAGGCGGGTAAGCCGCCTTCGGTGTCGAACTCGCCCAGCTTGCGCTGGCGGTACAGCGCATCGACCGGCGTGCGATTGTGAAAGCCATAGGTGAAGCCGGCGGTATGGCGCGCCAGGTCCAGCACGGTCATGGGCCGCTTGGGCTCATTGCCATCCGCAAGGCGCAGCCCTGCAAAGCCGGGAATATATTTCGTCACGGCATCGTCCAGGGCGATGCGGCCCTGTTCCAGCAGCATCAGCAGCGCCACCAGGGTGATGGGCTTGGTCATGGAATAGATGCGGAAAATGGCGTCTTCGCGCATTGGTGTGCCGCGCGCCAAGTCGCTCAGCCCTACCAGGCTCTGATGCGCGACGGCGCTGCGCCGCCAGATCAGGGTCAGCGCGCCGGGCAGCGCGCCGTCCGCGACCTGGTGTTCCAGGAAGCGCGGAATGCGCGCCAGCCCCTCTGGTGAAAATCCCGCCGATCCGCTCATGGCTTGGGTTATACTTGGCCCCGCCATGAATGACATTCCCAAAAAAGACTGGCCCAAAAACTGGCCTGTTTTGTCGCTGGACGAGGCGCATGCGCGCCTCACCGCGCCGGGCGCGCGGTTTGAAACCGCCGAAGCGGTGATCCGGGGCGTAACCATGAACGTGTGGAAGCATGTCCCCGCCACCGCGCGGGAGGCTTTTCAGCAGGCGCTCGCCCATGGGCCGCGCGAATTCCTAGTCTATCAGGACGAACGCGTCAGCTATGAGGCTTTCGTCCGGGCGACGGCGCGGCTGGCGGCCCATTTGCACGAACAGGGCCTGAAGAAAGGCGACCGGGTGGCGCTGGTGATGCGCAACCTGCCGGAATGGCCGGTGGTGTTCATGGCCGCATTGCTGGCCGGCGCGATCGTGGTGCCGCTCAATGCCTGGTGGAGCGGCACAGAACTGGCCTATGGCATCCTGGATTCCGGCGCGCGCTTTGTCTTTGCCGATGGCGAGCGGCTGACGCGGCTGAAAGACCTGCCGCCCGCGGTTGAGAAAATTTTCGTCACAAGGGGCGAGGGCGCGCCGGCGCTGGAAGATGTGATTGGCACACCGGCAAGCTGGCACGACCTGCCCGATACGGCGCTGCCCGACATGGCGCTGTCGCCGGAAGACGAGGCCACGATTTTCTACACCTCCGGCACCACCGGCGCGCCCAAGGGCGCGCTGGGGACACACCGTTCGCTGACCACCAATATCTTTGCGATGCCCTTTTCCAATGCCCGTAACGCCCTGCGCCGGGGCGATCCGCCGCCAAAGGATGCGCGGCGCACCGCCTTGATCGCGGTGCCGTTCTTTCACGTCATCGGCAGTCTTTCGATCCTGCTGCCCAATATGGCGGCGGGCGGCACTCTGGTGCTGATGCGAAAATTCGATCCGCAGGCGGCCTTGCGGCTGATCGAAAGCGAGCGCGTCACGGTAACGGGCGGCGTGCCCGCGATTGCCCTGTCTTTGCTGGAACAGGCGGGCGATCACGATTTATCGTCCCTGCAACTGGTGACCTATGGCGGGGCGCCGTCACCCGCTTCGCTGGCCGGGCGCATTCACGGCCAGTTGGGCGCCATGCCGGGGCAGGGCTGGGGCATGACGGAAACCTCGGCCACCTGCACCAGCCATTCGGGCGCCGATTTCCTCCACCGCCCCGCCAGCTGCGGTCCGGCGCTGCCGGTCAGCCGCATCAAGGTGATGCAAGGGGGCGTGGAAGCGCCGCCCGGCCTGGTGGGTGAATTGTGGGCCTTCGGGCCCAATATCGTGAAGGGCTACTGGAACCGCCCCGAAGCGACGGCGGAGAGTTTCGATTCCGGCTGGCTGGCGACCGGCGATCTCGCCAGCCTGGATTCGGAAGGCTTCTGCACCATCCTGGACCGCAGCCATGACATGGTGATCCGCGGCGGCGAGAACATCTATTGCATCGAGGTGGAGAACATTCTGTGCGAGCATCCCGCCGTGGCCGATGTGGCGCTGGTGGGCCTGCCGCATCCGCTGCTGGGCGAGGTGCCCGCCGCGCTGGTGCAGGCGCGGCCCGGCGCGCAGGTCAACGCCGCCATGCTGCAGGATTTCGTGCGCGCCCACCTTGCCGAATTCAAGGTGCCGGTGGCGGTGCTGATCGTGGGCGAGGCGCTGCCGCGCAACGCCGGCGGCAAGCTGGTGAAAAGCGAATTGCGCAAGGCGTTCGGCGCATGAGCGACCCCTCTTCAAAAAATCTGTTCGTCACCCATCGCATCTCCATTTCCGAAAGCGAGCTGGAAGAAAGCTTCATCCGCAGCTCCGGTCCCGGCGGGCAGAATGTGAACAAGGTCTCCAGCGCGGTGCAGCTGCGCTTTAATGCCCTGACCGCGCTATGCCTCACCGATGTGGCGCGCGAAGCCCTGTTGCGCGGCGGAAAACTGACCCAAAGCGGGGACCTGATCATCACCGCCCAGCGTTTCCGCGAGCAGGAGCGCAACCGCGCCGATGCCCGCGCCCGCCTGGTAGAGATTGTCCGCCGCGCAGCCACGCCCAAGCCGGTGCGCCGTGTCACCAAGATCCCCAAGGCCAGCAAGCGCAAGCGGCTGGACGGCAAGAAGCACCGCGCCCGCATCAAGCAGGACCGCGCCCGGCCCGACTGATCCCTAACCTTGTGCCGCTGGGCCGTTACCGCCCCGTCGCAATCGGTTGTATGATGCGGGATGCTTGAATCGCTCGCCCGCGGCATAATCTGGCACTTGCTGATCGGCGCCATCCTGGGCGGCGCGGCGGTGCTGTTCGGCGGCCCTGCTTTGTTCTGGGGCGCGGTGGCCCTGGCGCTGGCGGCGGCGTTGATCACCCAGTTCATCACCTTCCAGGAACCGGTGCTGCGCCCGGCCGAGCCGGTGCCGGACGATCCTTTGGGGTTGTTGCCGCCGCAGACGCGGCTGCTGCTGGAACAACTGCCCATGCCGGTGATGCTACTGGACGGCGCCCAGCACGTGCTGTTCGTCAACCAGTCCATGCGCGATGTGCTGGGACCGGGCCTGGACAGGAAGCGGGTCAGTGCCGTGTTGCGCAATCCTGAAGTGCTGCTGGCGATCACCGGCGCGGGACATGGCGAAGCCTCGAATGTGTCCTTCACCCTGCCGGTGCCGGTGGAACGCCATTTCCAGGCCTATGCCGCGCGCGTCAGCGTCTCACCGCCGGTTACGGTGCTGCTGCTGCACGATCTCACCATGATCCGCCGCAGCGAGCAGATGCGCACCGACTTCATCGCCAATGCCAGCCATGAACTGCGCACGCCGCTGGCGGCGGTGACCGGCTTCATCGACACGCTGCGGGGCCATGCCAAGGACGACGAGGTGGCGCGCGAACAGTTCCTGGAGATCATGGCCACCGAAACCGCGCGGATGCGCCGGCTGATTCACGATCTGCTGTCACTGACCCGCATCGAGATGAACGAACATGTCCCGCCCCAAGGACGGGTTGATCTGGTCGGCGTGGTGCACCAGTCGGCGGCCGTGCTGATGCCGCTGGCGGCACAGGACGGCATTGTCGTGGTTGTGGAGCCGGCCCCGGCATTGCCGCCGGTCTTGGGCGAGCATGACGAGCTGGCGCAGCTGTTCCAGAACCTGATACACAACGCCATCAAGTATGGCCGCGAAAATGGCCGGGTGACGGTGACGCTGGGCCAGCAGGACGGGCAGGTCTTCGCCGCCATCCGCGATGAAGGCGAGGGCATCGCGCCCGCCGCCATCCCCCGCCTGACCGAGCGATTCTATCGGGTGGACGTCAAGCGTTCGCGCGAGCGGGGCGGCACCGGGCTGGGCCTGGCCATCGTCAAGCACATCGTTAACCGGCACCACGGCCGCCTCGGCATCGAGAGCAAGTTGGGCGAAGGCAGCGTTTTCACGGTCTTTCTGCCCCCCGCCCCAGCGCAAAATGCCGCAAAACTGCCGCTCCCTGAGCCTGTCACGGAAGTGTTATAAAAATGTCGCATAGGAGTGGTGTGAAAGCCGTAAGCCCGGTTTCGTATCAGACCTGAAAGACCACAATGACCGACCACACTGTCAAATCCTTCGGCGACCAGCTTGAGACCTTGTCCGCGCTGGTGGCGCAGATGGGCGGGCTGGCCGAAGCCCAGTTGGCCTTGGCCATCGAAGCCATTGCCCGGCGCGACAGTGCGGCGGCCGAACGCGCGGTGGGCGACGACGCCCGCATCGACGAGATGCAGCTGGAAATCGAAGAGCGCGCCCTGAAGCTGCTGGCGCTGCGCCAGCCCATGGCGGTGGACCTGCGCGAGACCCTGGCGGCGATCAAGACCGCTGCCGAACTGGAACGCATCGGCGACCTGGCCAAGAATATCGCCAAGCGCGCTTTGGTGCTGAACCGCGAGCCGCCGCTCCGCCTGACCCAGAGCCTCGCCCGCATGGGCAAGGCGGCGCAGAACCAGCTCAAGCAGGTGCTGGATTCTTTCTCCAGCCGCAACGCCGAAGAAGCCGAAGCGGTGTGGAACCGCGATGGCGAGATCGACGAGATCTACAACAGCCTGTTCCGCGAACTTCTCACCTACATGATGGAAGATCCGCGCACCATCGGGCTGTGCACCCATCTGCTGTTCATCGCCAAGAATATCGAGCGCAGCGGCGATCACTGCACCAACATCGCCGAGGTCGTCTATCATATGGTCCGTGCCGACCATCTCGCCCTGAACCGGCCCAAGTCGGACACCACCTCCGAAACCGCCGTGCCCTATGTGAGCCACGCATGAGCAAGCCCACCGTCCTGATCGCGGAAGATGAAAGCGCCCTGGTCACCCTGCTGCGCTACAATCTGGAACGCGAAGGCTACCGGGTGCTGGAAGCGCGCGATGGTGAGGAAGCCTTGCTGGTTGCCGCCGAGGAAAAGCCCGACCTGGTGATCCTGGACTGGATGATGCCGCAGCTGTCGGGCATTGAGGTCTGCCGCCGCCTGCGCAGCCGCCAGGAAACCCGCAATGTGCCGATCCTGATGTTGACGGCGCGGGGCGAAGAAACCGACCGCATACGCGGCCTGGATACCGGCGCCGACGATTACCTGACCAAGCCCTTTTCCATGACCGAGCTGCTGGCGCGGCTGCGCGCCGTGATGCGCCGCATCCGCCCGTCACTGGCGGAAGATGTGGTGCAGGTGGGCGATATCGAGATGGACCGCGCCGCCCACCGGGTGCGCCGCGCCGGCACGGAAGTGCATCTGGGTCCCACCGAATATCGCTTGCTCGATCACCTGATCCAGCATCCCGGCCGCGTCTTCAGCCGAGAGCAGCTGCTGGATGCGGTGTGGGGCAGCGATGTCTATGTCGAGGCCCGCACCGTGGACGTCCATGTCGGGCGTTTGCGCAAGGCGCTGAATGTGGAAGGCGCGGGAGATCCCATCCGCACCGTGCGGTCGGCGGGTTACTCGCTGGACCAGAGCGCCGTCGGCGCTACCTCCGCCGCCTGAACCCTCTTGTCATTCCGGTCAAGCGCGCAGCGCGCGAGCCGGAATCCAACTTCTTATGCAGCCATATAGCTATTGCAAAGTTGGATTCCCGCTTTCGCGGGAATGACAAGTCCAATTTTGCTGAAACTCAAAGCAGCTTCTTGATCGGTGCTTCCAGGTCTTCCGGCTTGGTCTGGGGTGCGTAACGCGCCACCGGATCGCCGTTACGGTCGATCAAGAATTTTGTGAAATTCCATTTGATCGCTTCGGTGCCCAGCAGCCCGGGCTTGGCCTGGGTGAGATACTGAAACAGCGGGTGGGCGTTCGCGCCTTTCACATCCACCTTGGCGAACAGCGGAAAGGTGACGCCGTAATTCTTCTCGCAAAAGACGCCGATCTGAATTTCGTCGCCCGGCTCCTGCGCCCCGAACTGGTTGCAGGGAAAGCCCAGCACCGTCAGGCCCTGCGGCTCATACTTGCAGTAGAGTTCTTCCAGTCCCGCATATTGGGGCGTGAAGCCGCAGGCGCTGGCGGTGTTGACGATCAGCAGAACCCGGCCGCGCCAGGTTTCCAGCGAAACGTCTTCGCCAGCCAAGGTGGCGGCGGTATATTTGTAGATCGACATGTCGGCTCCCGGAGCGTTCGCGCGAGGATAGCGCACGAAGCGCGTTTAGGCTCCCCCCGGCCGCTCGCTCAAGCTCGCGGCGTTCGTCGCTCGAAATGGTCCACCGGACCATTTCGTTCGCCTTCGGCGAACCGCTCCTCACCCAGTCATACGACCTTTATCGGGCGCGCGGCGGGCCTGCTGCGGCTGGTAGGCCTTGCGGGCATGGGCTTCGCAATAGGGCGAGCCGGACTTGGGGCTGTGGCCGCAGAAATGGAATTCCGATGCCGCCGGGTCGCCGATCGGCCAGCGGCACATGCGGTCGCTGATGGTCAGGACGGTGGCGTGGCTGCCGTCTTCCAGCTGCAGCGGATCTTCCTCGACCACCGGGGTGGCGGGGACATGGCTGCGGATGCTGGGGACCTTGGGTGCCATCGGCAGGCGCGGGCGTTCGCTGCGGGACGGGCTGGCGCGGCCGGCCAGGCCCAGCCGGTGGACCTTGCCGATCACGGCGTTGCGGGTCACGCCGCCCAGGGCGCGGGCGATCTGGCTGGCGGAAAGTCCTTCCGTCCAAAGTGTTTTGAGCTGCTCGACCCGGTCTTCCGACCAATTTGCCTGCGTCATGGGAATCGCTCCTTGCGGGTTGGCGGTCCCATTATCTGGACCCCCATTGGCTTTTAACGGCACAAGATACAGTACCCCCACGCGTGCGCCGCACAAGCGTTGCCTCCGTTGGGCCAACCCTTGTCCACAAGATGCATACTGGCCATGCCGGCGGGCGGCGGGGTTGTTTGGGTCGGCCGGAAATCGGATAAACCGCTCTTCCTGCCGTGTCGTTGTAATATTATTTCACTATTCCGCTGCCCAAGAGGAGATGCGCCCGTGTTCCCGGCTTTGCTTCCCACCTATAACCGGACGGATGTCGCCTTCGTCCGTGGCGAGGGTTGCTACCTTTTCGCCGAGGATGGCAAGCGATACCTGGATTTCGGTGCGGGCATCGCGGTGAACGCCTTCGGCCACGCCAACCCCAAGCTGGTCGGCGCTCTGACGCAGCAGGCCGGGAAGCTCTGGCACACCTCCAACCTCTACCGCGTGCCGGGCCAGGAAAGCCTGTCCCGGAAGCTGGTCGACAACACATTCGCCGACACGGTGTTCTTCACCAACTCCGGCACCGAGGCGATCGAGCTCGCCATCAAGATGGCGCGCCGCTACCACTTCGTGAACGGTGCGCCCGACCGTTTCCATATCGTCAGCTTCGAGGGCGCCTTTCACGGCCGCACCATCGCCGCGATCAATGCCGGCGGGAACGAGAAGTATCTCGAAGGCTTTGGCCCCCGGATGGCGGGTTTCGACCAGGTGCCGCTGGGCGATCTCGATGCCCTGAAAAAGGTGCTCGGGCCGCATACCGCGGCGCTGCTGATCGAGCCGATCCAGGGCGAGGGCGGCGTGCGTACCATGACGCCGGAATACCTGCGCGCCTTGCGCAACCTCTGCGACGATACCGGCATGCTGCTGATCTTCGACGAGATCCAGACCGGCGTCGGGCGTACCGGAAAATTCTTCGCCTATGACTGGCTGGGTTTCACGCCCGACATCATGACGGTAGCCAAGGGCATCGGCGGCGGGTTTCCGCTGGGCGCGGTGCTGGCCACGGCCGAAGCCGCAAAAGGCATGACCGTGGGTACGCACGGCACCACCTATGGCGGCAATCCGCTGGCTATGGCGGTCGGCAATGCGGCCATCGACCTGGTGCTGGCGCCGGGCTTCCTGGATCACGTCAACAAGATCGCCAATTACCTGCATCAGCAGCTTGGCGCGCTGGTCGCCGGCCATCCGGACATGTTCGAAAGCGTGCGCGGGCAGGGGGTGATGATCGGCCTGAAAATGAAAACTCCCAGCGCGGATTTCATTGCCGCGGCACGGGCCAACGGTCTGGTGGTGCTGCCGGCGGGCGACAATGTCGTGCGCCTGCTGCCGCCTTTGACCTTGAGCGAAGACGAAGCCTGCGAGGGTGTGGACCTGCTGAGCAAGACTGCTTCCCAGATGGAAGCGCAGAAAGCCGCCGCACAATGAACGCGCCCCCCTTTCCCACAAGTAAGCAAAACGCCCCCAAGCATTTCCTGGACCTGTCGGACCATGACAGCGCCACTTTGAAGGCGCTGATCGCCGATGCGAGGCTGCGCAAGCTGGCGCGTACCGGCCTTTCCAAGGGGCAGCTGGACAGCGACCGCGCGCTGGACGGCAAGGTGCTGGCGATGATCTTCGACAAGCAGTCCACCCGCACCCGAATTTCCTTCGACATGGCAGCGCGGCAGCTGGGCGGCTCCACCCTGATGCTGACCGGCAATGAAATGCAGCTGGCGCGCGAGGAAACCATCGCCGACACCGCGCGCGTCCTGTCGCGTTTCGTGGACGCGGTGATGATCCGGTTGCTGGACCATGAAATGGTCGAGGAGCTGGCGGCCAACGCCACCATCCCGGTGATCAACGGCCTGACCAAATGGTCCCATCCCTGCCAGGTGATGGCCGATGTGATGACCTTTGAGGAGCATAAAGGCTCCATCGCCGGCGCCACCGTGTGCTGGAGCGGCGACGGCAACAACGTGCTGACCAGCTGGGTCCATGCGGCGGTGAAGTTCGGCTTCAAGCTGAATGTTGCATCCCCGAGGGAACTGACAGTCGGCGCCGAAACCCGCGACTGGTCCCAGTCCAGCGGGCTGGTGCGTTTCACCACCGACGCCGACGCCGCCGCCGAAGGCGCCGATTGCGTGGTGACCGACACCTGGGTCTCGATGGGCGATGACAATGCCACCAAGCGCCAGAACCTGCTCAAGCCCTTTCAGGTCAACGGCGATTTGATGAAGCGCGCCAACAAGGACGCCATCTTCATGCACTGCCTGCCGGCCCATCGCGGCGAGGAAGTCACCGACGAGGTGATCGACGGGCCGCAATCGGTGGTGTTCGACGAGGCGGAAAACCGCCTGCACGCCCAGAAGGCGATCCTGGCCTGGACGCTTTCTTGAAAAGCCCGGCCTGATCGCCATATTGGATTTTATGCCGGATAGAATTGAATCCCCGTCGCCCTATGGCGACTTCGTGCTGCCGTTCGATATCGCCAAGGCGGGCGTGCGCGGGCGCCTGGTCCGCCTGGATGCCGCGTCCGCCCGCGCCCTGGGCGCCCATGCCTTGCCGGAACCCGCCGCGCGGGTTGCCGGCGAGACGGTGGCGCTGGGCGCGTTGCTGGGCACGGCGCTGAAGCTGGACGGACGGCTGACCATCCAGACCAAGGGCGACGGTCCGCTCGATCTGGTGACGGCCGATTATTACGGCGCCGATGAAAACCGGGGCCGCGGCGTGCGCGGCTATGCCCGGGTGGATGCGGCGCGGCTTGGTACGCAGGCCGATTTCGCTGGTCTGGTGGGCAAGGGCGCGCTGGCCATCACCATCGAGCCCCGGCGTGCCGGCAAGACCTATCAGGGCATTGTCGAGCTTTCGCCCGAAGGCATTGCCGCCTCGGCGGAAATATATTTCGCGCAGAGCGAACAGTTGCCCACCGTGATCCGGCTGGCGGCCGCGCCGCTCTATGTCGCGGGTGACAAGCAGCCTCACTGGCGCGCCGGCGGCATCATGCTGCAGATGACGCCGGAATCCGCCAAGCAGGGCATCGAGAGCAAGTCCGACGACTGGACCCGGCTGTCGGTACTGCTGAAGACGGTCGAGGATATCGAACTGGTGGACACGACTTTGGCGCCGGAGACGCTGCTGTGGCGGCTGTTCCATGAGGACGAGGTGCGGGTGCAGCCGCCCGAGCCGGTGATCTTCCGCTGCGATTGCGATGCCGATCGCATCACCCAGGTGCTGAAAAGCTATGACCCGCAGGAACGTGCTGGTTTGGCGGACCCGGACGGCATCATCCGTGCCCGCTGCGAATTTTGCGGCAAGACCCACGAGATCGGGCCGCAATCGCTGACGTAATCTCCATGTCATGGCCCCCCGGAGTGCGGGCCACCCAGTTGGGACGGCCTCAGTATCAAAGGTAGGACTGCGACCAACTGGTGAGGAAGAGTACGCGTCACCTGGGTGGCCCGCATTTGCGGGCTATGACATTCAGGTGGACGCTTTCGCGATCACCTTGCGTAGAAACGCGGCGCAGGCATCTAGTTCGCTGACCTCGCAGAATTCGTCGGGCCGGTGCGCCTGCTCGATCGAGCCGGGGCCGCAGATCACCGCCGGAATGCCGTAATTCTGGAAATGGCCCGCCTCGGTGCCATAGGCCACCGCTTCCACCTGGTTGGCGCCGGTCAGTTCGCGCGCCAGGCGGATGGCCGGAGAATCCTCGTCCATCGCCAGTCCCGGATACTGGGCATGCAGGGTGGTTTCCAGCTGCGCTTCCGGGGCGCGGCGCTGGTACTTGGGCAGCACTTCCGCGGCCGCGCGTGCCTTGACGCGTTCGACAATCAGCCGCGCATCGCGGTCGGGCAGGCAGCGATACTCCCAGGTGACCTCGGCTTCGCGCGCTAGGATGTTCACGGCGGTGCCGCCGGACATCATGTTGGCCTGCACGGTGGAATGCGGCGCATCGAAACGCGAGTCACTGTCGGCGCGCAGTTCATCCCATACGCTGTCCAGCAGGGTGATGAATTCGCCCGCCATCATCACGGCATTGGCGCCGCGCTCGGGCTGGCTGGAATGATGTTCCCGGCCGCAGCAACGCGTCACCAGCTTGGCGCCACCTTTATGCGCGCCCACGATCTTCATCAGGGTCGGTTCGCCGATGATCGCAAGCGCCGGCTTGATCCCTTGGGCCTTCAGGTCGTCCAGCAATCCGGTGACGCCGACACAGCCCACTTCCTCGTCATAGGACAAAGCGAAATGGATCGGCCGTGTCAGCTTGGCGCGTGCGATCTCTGGCGCCAGCGCCAGCGCCACGCCGACAAAACCCTTCATGTCGCAGGCGCCGCGCCCATACAATTTTCCGCCCCGCACTTCGGGTTGGAACGGGTCCGACGACCAATCCTGGCCGTCCACCGGCACGACATCGGTATGGCCTGACAGCACAAAGCCGCCATCACCGTCCGGGCCGATGGTGGCGAACAGGTTGGCCTTCTTGCCGGTCGCGTCATAGGAGCGGCGGCAGCGTGCCCCGGATTTTTCCAGCAGGTCTTGCGCGAATTCGATCAGCGCCAGGTTGGAATCCCGGCTGGTGGTGTCGAACGCGATCAGCGTTTTGACGAGTTCGAGCGCCGTCATCAGCGGACTCTTTTCCATTATTCTGGGCGGCTGGCCGGGTTGCCAATGATGTTGAGGAATTCGCGGCGGGTATCGGAATTGCCGCGAAAGGCGCCGAGCATGGAGGAGGTCACCATGGTGACGCCGGCCTTGTGCACGCCGCGTGTGGTCATGCACTGATGCGACGCCTCGATCACCACCGCCACGCCCTTGGGCTGCAGCACTTTCTGGATGCAGTGCGCGATCTGGGCGTTCATCTTTTCCTGGACCTGCAAGCGGCGGGCAAAGGCTTCCACCACCCGCGCCAGCTTGGAAATGCCGACCACCCGGCTGGTGGGCAGATAGCCGACATGGGCGCGGCCGATGATGGGGGCGAGATGATGCTCGCAATGGGACTCAAAGCGGATGTCCTTCAGGATCACCATGTCGTCATAGCCTTCGATCTCCTCGAAGGTGCGCGCCAGATAGGCTTCGGGGTCTTGGTCATAGCCGGAGAACCAGTCCTGGAATGCCTTGGCGACTCGGGCGGGGGTATCGCGCAAGCCTTCGCGCGACGGGTCGTCACCGGCCCAGCGCAGCAATGTATGGACGGCCTTTTCGGCCTCTTCGCGTGTCGGGTTGGTCATGGGAAAGTGTCGCCCGCGCTGCGGGGCGTTTCAACCTTGCCGAGAGAAAAGTTTAGTGAATTTGCCGGTGTTCGTAGGGGCTTTCCAGCAGGAAAGCCGGGATTTCCGCCTCAAAACTTTCGCCCGACGCGCTCATCATCTGATAGCGGCCGCTCATGGTGCCTGATGCGGTCTCCAGGGGGCAGCCGCTGGTATATTGAAAACTTTCGCCCGGCGCGATCACCGGCTGGGCGCCGACCACGCCCGGACCGCGCACTTCCTGCGTGCGGCCGGTGCCGTCCACAATGCTCCAGTAGCGCGACAGAAGCTGCACCGGCTCCGCACCCTTGTTCTCGATGGTGACGGTGTAGGACCAGACATAGCGATCATCTTCCGGATCGGACTGGTCATCCAGATAGGCGGGCTTCACCGCGACACGGATGCGCTTGGTCTCCAGTTCATACTGGTGACTTTTTTCCCGCGAGGGGAGTTGGCGTTTTTCCGTGTCGAACATGGGACAAGTATCGGTCCGCGCCCTATTTGGCGCAAGCGGCAATTGGGCGCAGTGATTAACGCGGTTCCAGAGCATCGGGCAGGCGAAACGGAGTGAAGCCGTCGCTCCTGCGACCAAAATAAACAGGGAGAGCCGCTTAACGCGGCTCGACCGACACTTGAGTTTTCACGGAATTGGCGATGAAACAGACGTCATGCGCCAGATGGTGAATGGGCTCCAGCGTGGCCGCATCGGCACTGGAAACCACTTTCGGGCGCAGGATCACGCGGCTGATCCATAATTTGCCGCCTTCATTTTCCAGGAAGCCGACAGCGTCATCCTCATAGGATTGCACCGTGATCCGCTTTTTGGCACAGATCGCTAGGAAGCTCAGCATGTGACAGGAGGACAAAGCGGCCACCAGCATATCCTCCGGATCGCTATGGTCGCCGTCGCCTTTGTAAATGGGTGATGCACTGGCCGTGAGCCGGTGCCGGCCGTCCTTGAAGGCGATCTCGTGTTCGCGCGGATAGGCATCATAGGTGAAAGGCTTGCCGCCATCGTTCCAGCTGAGCGCAATGCGATGCTCGGACATCACGCCACCTTCAGGGCCTGGGCGAGGTCCTCGCAAAGGTCTTCGGGATCTTCCAGCCCGACCGACAGGCGCAACATGCCACTGGTGACGCCGGCGGCGGCGCGCGCCTCGGGCGTCATCTTCTGGTGGGTCGTGGTCTCGGGATGGGTGAGCAGGCTCTTGGAGTCGCCCAGATTGTTGGAGATGTCGATCAAGCCCAGCGCATTTGCCAGCTTGAAGGCCATCGGCTTGCCGCCTTCGACTTCGAACGTCACCACGCCGCCGCCGCCATCCATCTGCGCCTTGGCCAGATTGTGCTGGGGATGATCGGGGCGGAAAGGATAGAGAACCCGCGTCACTTTCTTGTGGCTCGCCAGGAAATTGGCGGCATGCAGGGCGTTCTCGCTGTGCTGCTTCATGCGCAGTTCCAGCGTCTCCAGGCTCTTGAGATGCAGCCAGGCATTGAACGGGCTGATGGTGGGGCCCGTATTGCGCAGGAACAGATTCAGATTTTCGTCCAGGAAATCCTGTTGGCACAGGATCACGCCGCCCATGGCGCGGCCCTGGCCGTCGATGAACTTGGTGGAGGAGTGCACCACGATATGGGCGCCGAACTCCATCGGCCGCTGCAGCGCCGGGCTGGCAAAGGCATTGTCCACGATCAGGCGCGCACCGCCTTTTTCCGCAATCTTCGCCACCGCCGCGATGTCCACGATCGCCAGGGTCGGGTTGGACGGTGTTTCCACGAACAACAACCGTGTCTCGGGCCGCATCGCCGCCTGCCAGGCGCCCAGATCGCTGCCTTCGACAAAGGTGCAGGTGATGCCGAAGCGCGGCAGCACATTTTCCATCACATAGCGGCAGGAGCCGAACAGGGCATTGGCGGATACGACATGATCGCCGGTCTTCAGCCCCGACAGGAACACGGCGGAGACGGCGGCCATGCCGGTGGCGGTGGCGCGCGCCACGGGCGCGCCTTCCAGCAGCGCCATGCGTTCCTCGAACATCGAGATAGTGGGGTTGGCCAGCCGTGTGTACTGGTAGCCGGGGCTTTCGCCCTTGAAGCGCGCTTCGGCTTCTTCCGCCGCTTCATAGGCGTAGCCGGCGGTAAAAATCAGGGGTTCGCAGGTTTCCTGAAAAGCCGTGCGCACCTGTCCGCCGCGCACCGCCAGGGTGCGCTTGCGCCATTTACCGGGTTTTTTGTTCGTGGCCATTTTAAGTGGTCGCTCCGGCTTTCGCCGACGCTCCTATAACATCTTGTCCTTCAAGGGCGTTTTGTGGCCCCGTTGCCCCCCATGGGTCAAGAACATAAGCTTTATGCGGGATTCGCAGGGCATGCGGACCAAAAGGCGGTGGTGCTTTGAAACGCCTGTTTCTGCTGCGTCATGCCAAGGCTCAGCCGGCGGACGGTAGCGTCGAGGACTATGACCGAACCCTGATGCTCAGCGGCATGCAGGACGGCGCCGCCATGGCGCGCTATCTGCGCCGGACCGGCTATGCGGTCGAAACCATCCTCTGTTCGGCCGCCGCCCGCACCACCCAGACCGCCGAACTGGTGCTGCATGAACTGACCGCCGAGATCGCGTATCGCGACACGCTCTATCTGGCCGATCCGGCCAAGATCCTGGCGGCGGTGCGGGCGATGCCCGCCACGGTCTCGTCGCTGATGGTGGTGGGCCACAATCCCGGCCTGGAGGAATGCGCCGCGCTGATGGCGCGCGAGCCGGTACGGCGCAAGGAGCGGGCGCGCAACGAAGCACTGGAAGAGAAATTTCCCACCTGCGCCCTGGCGATCCTGGATTTCGATGTCGGGCGCTGGCGCGATGTGGTGCAGGCCAGCGGCAAGCTGGTGGATTTCGTGCGCCCGATAGATCTCTAGGACGAAAGAGTCCGTTTTTGTTTTTTGGTCGCCAGCTGGCGCCAGCCGAAACCGATCTCGTTGGTCAGTTCGCCCATCAGCCTTGTGGTGCGGGTGGCGACACGCCGCCCGCCCATCGCCTCGTAGAAGAAACAGGCATTGTTGCGGGCATGCGCCCAGATCAGGCAGGAGCGCAGCTTGCGGTCCTTGAAACTGTCGAAGGCGCCGGCCAGCAGCGCGCGCCCGGTGCCGCGCCCCAGAAAGGCGGGATCGACATAGAGGGTGTAGACTTCGCCTTCAAAGCCAAGTCCGGCGTCGCGCGCCGCGCCCAGGCTGGTCAGGCCGATCAGGCCGTGATGCGAATCTTCCGCCACCAGCACCGTGCCGGGCCCCTTGATGGTGGCCTGCCAGCGCGCGGTATGGCTTTTGAGCGACATCGCGCCCAGCAGCGAATGGGAAATCACGCCCGCATAGGTGTCTTGCCAGGAGTCGATATAGACGCGCGCCAAGTCTGCGGTATCTTCAGGCCGCGCAATCCGAACGCTCAGCGCGAGGTCGTCCATGGATCTAAGCGTGGTGCAATCCGCGCTTCGCTGCAAGAGTCATTTCGCCGCAAATTCAAAAAATTATGACTGTGAGGACGATCAGCGAAAGGTCCGGTGGACCTTTCGCCGCCCGAACGCCTGGCCGCCACTTCGGCTGCCAGGCAGTAAGCTGCCCAATTAATATTCCAAATTGTTTCGCTCAGCCCAGCAGCGGCTTTTCCTGAACGCGCGCGAAGAATTTTGCGCTCTGTTCGCCGCCCTGTTCGTAATGTTTGGCCGTAGTCCAGTCGCAGATCTGCGCGATATTCGCGGCGACATCGTCCGCCGTCGCGCCATGGCCCAGATTGACGCCGTCGGTTTCCTCGATACGGGCGGCGGCGAAGGCGCCCGCTGCGGCGGTGATGATTACGCCGCTAGGGGCATCCTCGCTGGCCAGATAGGCCACCGCGGGCGAAACAAATTCGGGCTTGAGCATTTCCAGCACTGCCGGCGGCATCAGGGCCTCGGTCATGCGGGTGGCGGCCACCGGGCAGATGGCGTTGACCTTGATATTGTCCTTGGCCCCTTCCAGCTTCAGCGAATTCATGAATCCGACCAGGCTCAGCTTGGCGGCACCGTAATTGGTCTGGCCGAAATTTCCGTACAGGCCTGTGGAAGAGGTGGTGACCACGATGCGGCCATAGCCCTGGGCTTTCATAATGTCCCACACCGCCTTGCAGGTCTTCACCGTGCCCAGCAGATGCACATCCATCACGGCGGTGAAATCCTTCAGCTCCATCTTGCCGAAGCTCTTGTCGCGCAGGATGCCGGCATTGGCGATCAGGACATCGATGCGGCCCCATTTGTCCATGGTCTGCTTGACCAGATGGGCGACGCCGGCATCGTCGCTGACCGACGCGCCATTGGCGATTGCCTCGCCGCCGGCCGCTGCGATCTCGGCCACGACTTTTTCGGCCGCCGCGGAATTGCCGCCGCTGCCGTCCAGCGATCCGCCCAGATCGTTGACCACCACCTTGGCGCCCAGACCGGCGAATTCCAGCGCATGTGCCCGCCCCAGCCCGCCGCCAGCGCCGGTGATAATTACGACCTTGTCCTTGAAGGAAATGGCCATGGGGAACCTCCGCTGTTTATTTGCTTATGACGCTACGATGGGGTCGGGATGGTTTGCGGGTCAAGGCGGCGGCCGAAGCGCTGGCGCAATTTCGCCGCCGCCGGATATTCGATGGTTTTCGCCAGCAGCGCCCCCCAGGCGACACAGATGATCACCAGCGCCAATGGCTCCAGCCACCACATCAGGTCGGCGAAGCGCGTGCCCAGCACGATGGTATCGGGCGGCGGCCAGATCCGTTGCTTGCAGAAGCGCAGGGTTACCAGCCAGGTGGTCTGGCCCAGATAGATGGCATAGGACCATTCCCCCAGCAGTTGCGGCACCTGCGTCTTCAGAGCGTCCGCCAGAAGCCCCTTGTCAAAGGCCAGCGCAAAGACCAGCGCCATCAGCGGCAGCACGGTGAAAATGTCGTTCCGGGTATGCGCCCATCCGGTGAAGGTGACGGAATAGGCCAGCAGGAACAGCAGCAGCATCTGCACTGCCGAATGCGTCCAGACCGGCATGGGTTGGTCTTTCACGCTGCGGAACAGCACCGCCAGGCCGACCCCGACGGTGAAATCGCACAGTCCTCGGAGCACGCCATTATGAAAGGTGATGTCCAGCCCGTGGCGCGAGGTCAGCAGCAGCATCCACACGCCCGCCACGCCCGCCGCGACCAGGGCGACGCCGCGCCATACCCGGCCGTGCGAGAGATAGAGCAGGGCGGGAAACATCAGGCAGAGGGCGAATTCGACACTGACAAACCAGGACAGGCCGTTCCAGGTCAGCCGGTCCATGGTGTTCCAGGCCTGCACCAGGAAAAGACTCAGGGCGAAGCCCTTGGCGCTGACATCCTGGTGCCAGGGCAGGTCATAGATGGAGACATAGCCGCCCGCCGCCGCCAGCGCGCGCAGGCCCACCACCATCACCAGGATCAGCAGCAGCATGAAGAGATGCAGCGGATAGAGCCGGATCAGGCGGGCGCGCAGGAAATCGCCATAGCCGCGCCATTGCAGAAGGTCTTTCAGCCGGTGGCTATAGGCATAGGTCAGGATGAAACCCGACAGCACGAAGAAGAACTCGACCCACAGATAGCCGCGCGCCGCGATGCGGTCGAGCCATTGCAGGCCGGTATAATGATGGCCTTCGCTGAAGTGATACAGAATGATCATCAGGGGCGGTATGCCGCGTGCGCCCGCCAGCGCACCGATTATCCCCGTCTTCGCCGTTTTGCCGGTCACGTGTCCATCCCGCTGGCGCGACACTAGCCCCGGCGCGTCCTTCTGTCATGGGACGTTGCTGCGGAATCGTGTAGCGTGATTGGGCGTTTTTTGGCTGGGGCGGGAATGTTGCCGCATCTGCAATCGGCGTTGGGCATTGTTGCCATCATCGCCTTCGCCTGGGCTGTTTCCGAAGACCGCAAGGCATTCAACTGGCGGATGGTGGCCGGCACTTTGCTGCTGCAGGCCGCCATCGCGCTGTTGCTGCTGAAAGCGCCGGGCGCGCGCGAGGCGCTGCTGGCGCTGAACGGCGTGGTCACGGCGATCACCACTGCTACCAATGCCGGCACCAGTTTCGTGTTCGGCTTCATGGGCGGCGGGCCTGCGCCGTTTGCCGTCACCAATCCCGGCAACATGATCAACCTGGCCTTTTCCATCCTGCCCCTGATCATCGTGATCGGGGCGCTGTCGGCCATGCTGTGGTACTGGCGAATTTCGCCCATCCTGGTCAACGCCATGGCGGTGGTGCTGAAAAAGACGCTGGGGCTGGGCGGCGTGGTGGGACTGTCGGCGGCTTCGATGGTGTTCCTGGGCAATATCGAAGGCCAGCTGATGATCCGGCCCTATCTGGCGCGGCTGGCCCGCACCGAGCTGTTCATTCTGATGACGGTGGGCCTGTCGGTGATCGCAGGCACGGTGTTCGTGCTCTACGCCACCATCCTGCAGAATGTGCTGCCCGGGGCGCTGGGGCATCTGCTGGTGGCGTCCTTCATGTCGCTGCCGGCGGGCATCCTGATCGCCCGGCTGATGGTGCCGGGCAAAGCCGAAACCGATCTCGATGAAAAGGAAGCCAGTGTGCATTACCGCTCCACCATGGATGCGATGGCGCGCGGCACCGAGGATGGGCTGAAGCTTTACTTGCAGATCATCGCCATGCTGGTGGTGACCACCTCGCTGGTGGCTCTGGCCAACATCATGCTGGCGCATTTGCCGGATGTGGCCGGCGGCGCGCTGACCCTGGAACGGATGCTGGGCTGGCTGTTCGCGCCGCTGGTCTGGCTGCTCGGCGTCCCCACCGATCAGGCGGCGACGGCGGGCGGGTTGTTGGGCGTCAAGGTGATCCTCAACGAATTGATCGCTTACTTGCGCATGGTGGCGCTGCCGGCCGGTGCGCTGGACCCGCGTTCCTCCACCATCATGGTCTATGCCATGTGCGGCTTCGCCAATTTCGCCAGCGTCGGCTTCCTGATCGCGGGCATGAGCGCCCTGATCCCGGAGCGACGCGACGAAATCGTGGGATTGGCGTTAAAGGCATTGGTGGCGGGCGTGCTGGCCAGCAGCCTGTCCGCCGCCATGATCGGACTTTTACCGCTTTGAATGTCATGCGCGCATGGTTGGCCTTGCTGTTGGTGTGTCTTGCGGCCTGCGCGCCCAGCTTCGAGCGCGCCGTGCCGCGTGACCGGATGGTTTCCCCCATGATGCAGGATGATGTGCTGGTGACCCGCGACGGCAGCCGGCTGCCGCTGCGCCGCTGGGAGGCGGACAGCGCTCCCAAGGCCGTAATCGTGGCGCTGCACGGGATGGGCGATCATTCCAATGCCTTCGAGATGCCGGGAATTTTCTGGGCGCAGGCTGGCATCACCACCCTGGCCTATGACCAGCGCGGCTTCGGCAGAAGCGCCAATCCCGGTGTGTGGGCGGGCGCCGAGGCGATGCGCGACGACCTGTCCGACGCCGTGGCGGCTGCGCGGCTGCGCTATCCCGGCGTGCCGGTCTTCGCGCTGGGCGAAAGCATGGGCGGGGCGGTGCTGCTGACCGCGTTGGCGTCACAGACGCCGCCTCAAATTGACGGCGCGATCCTGTCGGCGCCCGCGGTCTGGTCGCGCGCCGACATGCCGCTGACCTATCGCACTGTCCTGTTCCTGGCGGCGCATCTGGTGCCGGGGCTGGTCCTGTCCAACGATGCCGCCAAGCGGGTGGTCAGCATCGTGCCGTCCGACAATGTGGAGATGCTGCGCGTCCTGGGCCGCGATCCGCTGTTCCAGCGGCGCACCCGCACCGACACGCTCTATGGCCTGGTAAATCTGATGGACGAGGCCCGCACCGCGCCCGGCCGCCTGCAAAATCCGCCGCCGATCCTGTTTCTGGCAGGCGTCAACGACCAGGTGATTCCCCCCAAGCCGACCTTGGCGGTGATCGCGGCGCTGGGGAGCCGTGCCGCCGTCAGGCGCTATGACAAGGGCTATCACATGCTGCTGCGCGACCTGCAGCGGGAACTGGTCCACCGCGACGTGGCTGGCTGGGTCTTGAAGGAAGGCAGATAGGCCCGCTCTTTGCCGTCGGCCCTCTAGGATCAGGCACGGGGATGGCGATATGCTTTCCAAACGGGAAGCATTTCGCGTCCCCGTTTTGTCTGGCTGGGAATGGCTTCCGACAACTGGCCCGCCTTCGACTGGGCCGATCCGCTGTTGCTGGAATCGTCGCTGCGCGAGGAAGAAAAACTCGTGCGCGATTCCGCGCGCGCCTTCGGCCAGAGCCGGCTGATGCCGCTGGTGAAGGACATGCACCGCCACGAACGCTTCGACCCCGCCTTGCTGCGGGAATTCGGCGCCCTGGGTCTCTTCGGCAGCACTTTGAAAGACTATGGCTGTCCCGGCGTGTCGCCTGTCGCCTATGGCCTGATCGCGCGCGAGATCGAAGGTGTGGACTCCGCCTTCCGATCTTCCATCTCGGTCCAGTCCAGCCTTGTGATGCATCCCATCCATCAATTCGGCACCGAGACGCAGCGCCAGAAATACCTGCCGATGCTGGCCAAGGGCGAATGGATCGGCGCCTTTGGGCTGACCGAGCCGGGCTCCGGCTCCGATCCCGGTTCGATGCAAAGCCGTGCCATCAAGAGCAAGGCCGGCTTTGTGCTGTCGGGCAGCAAGACCTGGATCACCCATGCCCCCATCGCCGATGTCTTTGTCGTCTGGGCCAGGCTGGACGATCAGGTGCGCGGCTTTATCCTGGAGCGCGGCGACAAGGGCCTGTCGACGCCGAAAATAGAAGGCAAGTTTTCGCTGCGCGCCGGCGTCACCGGCGAGATCGCGATGAGCGATGTGGAAATCCCGCAAGATCGCATCCTGCCCGAAGCGCATGGCCTGAAGGCGCCCTTCGCCTGTCTCAACCATGCGCGCTACGGCATCGCCTGGGGCGCGATGGGCGCGGCGGAATTCTGCTGGCATGCGGCCCTGCGTTATGGCCTGGAGCGCCAGCAGTTCGGCCGTCCGCTGGCCGCCACGCAACTGTTCCAGAAAAAATTGGCCGACATGCAGACCGAAATCACCTTGGGGCTGACCGCCTGTCTGCAGGCGGGCCGCCTGCTGGAAGAGGGCAGGCTGGCGGCGGAAGCCATCAGCCTGCTCAAACGCAACAATGCCGGCAAGGCGCTGGAGATCGCGCGCGCCGCCCGCGACATGCATGGCGGCAATGGCGTGGCCGACGATTATCACGTGGTGCGCCACATGCTGAACCTGGAAGCGGTCAACACCTATGAAGGCACCCACGACATTCATGCCCTGGTGCTGGGCCGCGCCCAGACCGGCATTTCCGCCTTTTAGAAAACCAGTCTTTTAAACGCTGCGTATTGCGGGCATAAACGGCCCGATTTCCGGACATTTCGCCATGAACCTTGCCTCTCCGCGCGTCGTCAATGTCAAAGACCTGCGCCGTCTTGCCCGCCGCCGCATGCCGGACGCGGTGTTCGATTACCTGGACGGTGCCGCCGACGACGAGGTGACGCTGCAGGACAGTGAACAGGCTTTCCGGGAGGTGCTGTTCAAGCCGCGTTTCGCGGTGGCGACGCCGGCTTGCGACCTGTCAGTGACGGTGCTGGGCCAGAAACTCGATCTGCCGTTCCTGCTGGCGCCGATCGGCTATTCGCGCCTGATGCATCCGCGCGGCGAACTGGCGGCGTCGCGCGCCGCAGGCCGCAACGGCACCGCCTATATCCTGTCCACCATGTCCGGCCACACCATCGAGAATGTGAAGGCGGAATCGTCAGGCCCAACCTTTTATCAATTGTATCTGGCGGGCGGGCGCGGCGCGGCGGAAGCCGCCATCGGCCGGGCCAAGGCGGCCGGCTACAAGGCGCTGTTCGTCACCATCGACACGCCGGTGGCGGGAAATCGCGAGCGCGATGTGCGCAACGGCATGCGCCAGCTGATGTCGCCCAACTGGTTTGGCCGCATTCCCTATCTGCCCAACATCATGATGCATCCGCGCTGGCTGGCGGGGTTCCTGCTCGACGGCATGTCGCGGCCCTTTCCCAATATCGTGGTGCCGGGCTCCGGCCCGCTGGCGGCGGTCGATGTCGGCGCCGCGCTGGAATCGGCGCAGGTGTCCTGGACTGACCTGAAGTGGATTCGTGAGGTCTGGAACGGCCCCATCGTGATCAAGGGCGTGATGACCACCGATGACGCAAGGCGATCGGTGGACGAGGGCGCGCAGGGCATCGTGGTGTCCACCCATGCCGGGCGCCAGCTCGATGGCGTCGCCGGTTCGCTGCGCGTTCTGCCGGGCATCGTCGAAGCGGTGAAAGGCAAGACCGAGATCCTGTTCGACGGCGGCATCCGCCGCGGCGCCGACATGGTGCGTGCCATCGCGCTGGGCGCCGACGCGGTGCTGCTGGGGCGCGGCTATGCCTATGGCATGGCGGCGGCGGGCGATGCCGGCATCGAACGCGCCATTGAAATTTTCCGCGCCGACATCATCCGCACCCTCAAGCTGCTGGGTTGCCCCAGCATCCAGGCGCTGGATTCATCCCATGTCGCGCTGCGGCCCGGCTTCCGCGTCGATTAAGTGGATTAAGCCGGCTCGATCTTGAAGACCCAGCCCGCATGCGGGCTGTCGTCATTGGGCCAACCCGGATGGATGCCGGCATCGCAGCTGATCAGCGTGCCGTTATGGAATTCCAGCCCGTGCGGATCGCAGGAGCCGGGCAGGAAATCATAGGTGCCGATCACCTGGCCAGTCTTGCCGTCATACTTCACCAGCCCCGGCTGTCCTTCCTTGTAATTGCTGCTGTTGTTGCCGATCACCAGCCAGATATTGCCGTCACCGTCGAAAGTCAGGTCGTGCGAGCGCGGCTTGTCCGGTGTGTTGTAGGCCGCAATTGCCACTTCCGGCATCCAGGTCTTGGGATCGACGCGCAGCAACAGCTTGGGCCGCAGCGCCGCGATCCACAGTTTTCCGTCACGCCACTGCGCGCCATGACTGCCGCCGCCGTCCATTCCCGGTAGCCCCAAGGGAATCTGGCGATGGCTGATCTGATTGCCGTTCATGTCCACCTGGAAACAGCCCTGCGGCGGCTGGTTGGCCATCATCCAGACATGACTATCGCCATAGGCCATGCCGGAACAGTTGCGGCAGTTGGTCATCACCGTCTTGAGCAGCTTGCCGTTCCAGTCCACCAGCCAGGCAGCCTCGCGCAGGTCGGTGGGTTCGGGCAGGCCATACTGTTTGGCGCTCTCGGCCGACAGTTTCTGCTGCGCCAGCCACAAGCCTTCCGGCGCCACCGCCATGCCGTTGACGTAACCGGGCGGGGCTTTGAACATCCGGGTGGTTTTCATCATGCCGTGGGGAATGATGCGCGGCTGCGCCTGTGCCGCTGCGGCGGACAGCGCCGCCGCCGCTATCGTACCGGTCAGAAAAAGGCGTTTGTTCAGCATGGCGTTTCTCCCTTTGGCCTTGTCGCGCGGCCTTGAAGGCGATGCTGCTGCAAATCAGGGGCTTTGCAAAGGCCTACCAGCCCTTGTTGCCGAAATGCGCCTGATAGAGCGGGCCGGTCTCGGCCACGATCTCGGCCCCTAGTCTGGCGCCCAGGGCGCGGGCGGTCTCCGTCGCATCGCTGCCCAGCGCCACGCTTTGGCGGCGGCGCCAGCAATGCTTGCCGTCGGGCGTCAGCACTTCGCCCAGGAAATCCAGCGTTTCCCCATTGATCTTCGCCAGTGCGGCGATGGGCGTGCGGCAGGAACCGTCCAGCGCCTGCAGGAAGGCGCGTTCGGCAGTGGTGGTAATGGCGTGTTCGGCAATATCGAGTGGCCGCAGCAAGGCCAATGTCTTTTCATCACCGGCGCGGGCCGTGATCGCCAGCGCACCCTGTCCCGGTGCGGGCGGCATCACTTCGGCATCCACCACACTGGCGATGTGTTTTTCCAGTCCCAGGCGTTTGAGGCCCGCCAGCGCCAGATAGGTGGCGTCGAAAGCGCCGCTTTCGATTTTCGCCAGCCGCGTTTCCACCCGGCCGCGCAGCAGTTCCACTTTCAGGTCGGGGCGCAGGTGCAGCGTCTGTGCCTGACGCCGCAGGCTGGCGGTGCCGATGGTCGCGCCCGCCGGCAAATCCATAAGGCTTTTGGCGCGGGTGGCGATAAAGGCGTCGCGCGGGTCTTCACGCGACGGCACGCACGCCAGCACGATGCCTTCGGGCATGCGGGTCGGCAGGTCTTTCATGGAATGAATGGCGGCATCGATCCGGCCGTCCAGAAGGGCTTCGTCGAGTTCCTTGGTGAACAACCCTTTGCCGCCTTGATCCTGCAGCCGGCCCTGGATGCGGTCACCGCTGGTCATGAAGGCTTCAATGGGGAACGCGCCGATATCGGCACCGCTGCTTTTGGCCAGCATGGCGGCGACCAGCCGGCTTTGCGCCAGCGCCAGCGGCGAACCGCGTGAACCCAGTTTCATCACTTCCACTCTGCAATCGGCGGCATGGACGACAGGATGCTTTCGACATTGCCGCCGGTCTTCAGACCGAAGGTGGTGCCGCGGTCATAGAGAAGATTGAATTCGACGTAGCGGCCGCGCCATTTGGCCTGTTCATGGCGCTCGGCATCGCTCCAGCTTTCGCTCATGCGGCGGCGGATGATGGCGGGCTGGATATCCAGAAAGGCTTCGCCCACCGCTTTGGTGAAGGCAAAATCCCGGTCCCAGTCGCCGCTGTCATGATGATCGTAAAAGATGCCGCCGATGCCGCGTGGCTCGCCGCGATGCGGCAGCCAGAAATATTCTTCCGCCCATTTGCTGTACGTGTCGTACCAGCCGGCATCGAAGTCGTTACAGGCCGCCTTCAGCCGCGCATGGAAATCCACACTGTCTGGATGGGCAGGATCGCGCGCCACGTCCAGGGTGGGGTTGAGGTCTGCACCGCCGCCGAACCAGCCCTGGGTGGTGACGATCATGCGGGTGTTCATGTGCACGGCGGGCACGCGCGGATTTTTCATATGGGCGATCAGGCTGACGCCGCTGGCCCAGAAACGCGGATCGTCCGCCGCGCCGCGTACCTGCTTGGCGAATTCCGGCGAAAATTCGCCATGGACAGTGGAGGTATGAACGCCGACTTTCTCGAACAGTCGCCCGCGCATCATGCCCATGACGCCGCCGCCTTCATCGCCGGTACCACGCGTCCAGGGGGTTCTTTCAAAGCGGCCAGCCTCGCCGGGATACAGCGCGGCGGGCGCTTCGCGTTCCAGGGATTCGAACGCCGTCATGATCTTGTCGCGCAGGGATTCAAACCATGCGCGTGCTTGTATTTTGCGGCTTTCCAGGTCGACCATGGCCGCGCTTTTAGCGGTTTGAAGCCGGGCGTACCATTGTTTTTGCGCCGCAGCCCGGCCATCATCGCGATCATCGGAGTGACCGGCGACGCGAAGCGCCCGCCGGCGCGACCATAAAAGAGTGCCGGGTAACCGGATGGGGGAACGACATGGCGAAGCGCGCCGCATCATTCTTGATGATGACGATTCTCGCATCGGGCGCGGCGCTGGCCGCCGACCGTCCGGGCCAGAAATTCCTGCTCAAGGCATCGGACCTGCCCAAGCCTTACGCCACGCCGCCGGTGGCCAACCGCAACGAAGTCATTCCGCGCGCCAATGCGATGCCGCAGGCACCCAAGGGTTTCAAGGTCACGGTTTTCGCCACAGGCCTGACCATCGCGCGGTTCATGGCGGTTGCGCCCAATGGCGATGTCTTCCTGTCCGAGCGCCTGCCCAAAAAAATCACCCTGCTGCGCGACAGCAAGGGAACCGGGGTCGCCGACCAGCGCTTCACCTTCGCCGAAGGGCTGCGCAATCCGTCCGGCGTCGCGGTCCATAAGGGCTATGTCTATATCAGCGACCAGGATGCGATCTGGCGCACGCGGTATGTGGCGGGGGCCACCAAGGCCGGCAAGCTGGAACGGGTGACCAGGGCCAAGGACTTGCGCCTGACCGCCATGCACGGCACCCGCAATTTCGCGTTCGGCGCCGACGACAGTCTGCTGCTGGAGATGGGCAGCCGCGATAATCTTTCCGACTTCCGGCCTGGGGCGGAAATCTTCAGGATCGTGAAGGGCGATCTGGTGCCCTATGCCAGCGGTTTGCGCAATCCGGTGGGCGTCGCCGTCCAGCCCGGCACCAACAATCTCTATGTCTCGGTGAATGAGCGCGACGGATTGGGCGACGCGCTGGCGCCGGATTTCTTCACCTATGTAAAGCCGGGCGGCTTTTACGGTTATCCCTGGAGCTATACCGGCAAGATTCCCGATCCCGACATGGGCGCGGCGCGTCCCGACATGGTGGCAAAATCGATCACGCCCGATGTGCTGTTTCCCGCGCACAGCGCCCCAACCGGGACCATCTTTTATACGGGCGACAATTTTCCCGCCGACTATAAGGGCGACGCTTTTGTCTCGCTGCACGGCTCGTGGAACAGCGCCAAGCCCACCGGCTATAAAGTGGTGCGCATCCGCTTCAAGGACGGCCGGCCCGTCGGCGGCTATGAGAATTTCCTGACCGGCTTCTGGGACGGCAAGGCCGATCCGTTCCGGGTCTGGGGCCGCCCGACCGGGCTGGCCGTGTACAAGGACGGAAGCCTGCTGGTGGCCGACGATGCCAGCAACACGGTGTGGAAAGTCACATATCAGAAGTAGGAGTTCCTATGACATCTCTCGACCGCCGCGCCTTTGTCGGCGCCAGTCTCGCAGTGGCCGCCACGCCCGCCTTTGCCGCCGATCCGCGCGTGTCGTTCAAGGTGCCCGACGGCGCCTGCGACAGCCATCTTCACATCTACGATCCGCGCTTTGCCTATATGCCGGCGGCGGTGCTGAAGCCGCCCTTCGCCACGGTGGCGGATTATCGCGCCCTGCAGAAAAAGCTGGGCACCACCCGCTGCGTGGTGGTGCAGCCTTCGACCTATGGCACCGACAATAGCTGCACCCTGAACGCGATCTCGCAGCTGGGCGATGCCCGCGGCGTCTGTGTCGTCAATGCCAGTGTCAGCGATGCCGAACTGAAGCGCCTGCATGCCGGCGGCATCCGGGGCGCGCGCATCCAGTTCGGCCTGGGCAATCCGGTCAGCGCCGAGGAAGTCCTGCCGCTGGCCAGGCGCATCGCCACCCTGGGCTGGCACATCCAGTGCAACATGCCGCCCGAACAATTGGTGCAGATGGAATCGCTGCTGCTCAGCCTGCCGGTGCCGGTGATCATAGATCACCTAGCCCGCGCCATCGACACCAGCGCGTCGCAATACAATACCGTCCGCCGCTTGCTCGACAGCGGCAAAGGCTGGGTCAAGGTGTCGGGTGCTTATCTCTACAATGGCGGCCTGCCGCCGGACTATGCCGGCGCCAGTTCCGCGGCGCGCGGCTATATCGCGGCGGCGCCGGAACGTTGTATCTGGGGCAGCGACTGGCCGCATCCCGATGCGACCAAGGTGCAGAACCCCGTGGCGATGCCCGACGATGTGACCTTGCTGAACCTGACGGTGCAATGGACACCGGACGAAAAGCTGCGTCACAAGATCCTGGTGGAGAATGCCGAGAAATTCTACGGCTTCGACCCGGCCAAACGTCCGAAGGCGCTTTAGGACGGTTCGACAAGAAAATCTTGTTGTCATGCCCGCGCAAGCGGGCATCTATCTACTTGATTGCGCTTCGCGCGATGGATTCCCGCTTGCGCGGGAATGACAGACTAGCCCAGCATCGCAATATAAGCCGCTTCGATATTTTGGCGAAAACGCGCGCTGTCATACAGCGGCGTGGTTCTCAGATTGCGCCTCAGCTTGTCGCGCGTCGCTTTCAGCAAGACCGGGTTCGTCGCCAGTTCCAGCGCCAGGTTTTCGTAGGCGTTCGGTGTTCTGGTGATCAGTTCGGGCATGTCCGCAGCATAGAGCAGGCTGGCGGCGACACGGCTCTGGAACACGCGGCCGAGACAGGTCACCAGCGGCACCCCGGCATACAGCGCATCGCTGGCGGTGGTGTGGGCGTTGTACAGCAGGGTATCCAGGAACAGGTCGGCCAGTTGGTGACGGGCGAGATGCTGGTCGGACGGCAGCCTGGGCGCGAACACCAGACGGCTGGAATTCACGCCGCGCGCCGCCGCTTCCTTGCGCAGATTGTCCGCCGCCGGGCCATCCAGCAACCACAGCACGCTGCCGGGCACCGCCTGCAGCAGGCGCATCCAGATATCGAAGACCGGGGCGGTGATCTTCCAGTTGTTGTTGAAGCAGCAGAAGACAAAGCCGTTGTCGGGAAGTGTGCATTCGGCGCGGGTTGGTGCTTGGGGAACAAGGCGGGTGGCGTCATTGGCCTGATAACAGTCGGGCAGATGGACAATCTTTTCGCGGAAGAAGTCCTGCTGTTCGGTCAGCGCCACGATGCGGTCGGCCAGAATGAAATCGATAAACTCCGCGCCAGTGGTGCCGGGATAAACCAGATAGTTCACCTGCACCGGCGCGGGCCGGTGGGCGAAAATGCCGGGCCGGGCATCCTGGGTGTGGCCGTTCAGGTCTATCGCGATGTCGGTTTCGCGCGCGTGCAGCAGCCGCGCCACTTCGGCATCGCTCATCCCGCGCACATCCTCGAATGTGTCAAAGGCTTTCACCAGCCGCGCCCGCATCGCGCTGCCGTCATCCGGCCCGAAGGCGATGGCGGTGACCTCGAAGCGGCTGCGGTCATGACGCTCGAACAGTTCGGCCATCAGCTGGGCGGTGGGATGCTGGTGGAAATCACCCGACAGATAGGCGAGGCGAATTTTCGCATGGCCATAGCGTTTGCGGTCGGCCAGCGGGGCCGTGCGCGTCACAGTGCGGCGCACATAGGTTTCGGCACAGCGCCGTTGCAGCGCGCCGTCATCGCTATAGCCCAGCATAACAAAGGGCTGGATCAGGGCGCGGTTCGCCTCGATATTTTCCTTCAGGCGCGGCGCCAGCGCCGCGGTGCGCGGCCAGTCGCACAAGGATAGCGCCGCCTGCGCCATGCCGTTCAGCGCATGCGGATGGGCGGGATTGGCCGCCAATGCCTGTTCATAGCTGGCCAGCGCCTCCTCCATGCGGCCCTGATCGCGCAGGATATTGCCCTGGACATACAGGCCTTCCGCGAAATTCGGCTGCAGCGCCAGCGCGGCCTTGGTTGCCGCCAGGGCCTCGTCCGTGCGTTTCAGTTCCTGCAATGCGATGGCGCGGTTGGTCAGCGCATTGACGTGGCCGGGCGCCAGCGCCAGGGCGCGGTCGTAACTGTCCAGCGCAGCATCCAGCTGCCGCAGGTCGCGCAGGGCTGTGCCGCGGTTGTTCCACACCCCCGCCATGTCCTGGCGCAGCTGCAGCGCCGCATCGAAGCTGGCCAGCGCCGCGTCGGCGCGTTTCATCTCCAGCAGCAGGTTGCCGCGATTGTACAAAGCTTCAAACAGGTCGGGCTTTGCCGCCAGCGCCCGGCTGTAGCCGGCCAATGCGTCGTCGCGCCGCCCCATCGCGGCCAGCACATTGGCGTGATTGACCATCACTTCGGGGATCAGGGCGGCGCCCAGGATTTCGCGATAGCGCAGTTCGGCTTCGACCAGGTTGCCGCTTTTCTGCGCCGCCACGGCCTGGGCGTAGAGTTTGTCCAGGTCCATCATTTCTTGCCAACGCGCTCCAGATAAAAGCGCAGGAAGGCTTGCGGATCGGATTTCAGGCAGACCTGGGCATTGGGCGTTCCGGTCTCGGCCAGCGTCATGCCGGCATCATCGACCCGGATATGCATC
The DNA here is from genome assembly GCA_041192105.1 of Pseudomonadota bacterium. Lineage (GTDB taxonomy): Bacteria > Pseudomonadota > Alphaproteobacteria > Micropepsales > Micropepsaceae > Rhizomicrobium. The sequence continues at coordinate 38,205 of JBEENS010000018.1, forward strand.
GGTGTCACCGGACACAGCGACGGATCTGCCATCCAGGCCAGGGTCATGGGATCAAACAAGGTGGGCGTCGGCTGGCGCGTGCCCAGGCTCCATTGATGATAGGCCACCGTCAGAATGTCGGTCAGTGGCGTGCCTTGGGCAAACAGCAGATTGCGCGCCACCTCATGCAGCTTGAGATGGATGGTGGAATCCAGCGGCATGGCCACCACCGGCACGCCGGAGGTGAACAGTTTCTGCGCTGAGGCGATATCGTTCTTGATATTCCATTCCGGCATCGGCGCGGTGGCGGCGCGCAGGCCATAAGGGTCGGGGATGGCTTGCACTGCGCCGCCCATGATCACCACCCGCTTGAGCTTGCGGAAGGTCGCAATATCCTTGTCGATCAGGGCGCCGACATTGGGCAGTGGTCCCAGCGCCACTAGGGTGATCTGGCCGGGATAACGGCGGATCTGTTCCAGGATGAAATCGGTGGTGTCCGGATAGCTGGCACGATAGCTCTTGCCGCCTTCGGCATAGCGGCGCTGGTTGAAGCCGGAGAGATTGGCGTTGCTGGATACGCCCATCGCCACCGGAATGTTGCCATGCCCGGTTTCAGTCAGGATGCGGTCCAGCATTTTGGCGCGCGCGCGTGTGTCGCCATAGGGGGCGGTGAAGCCCAGTATTTCGAATTCCGGGCTTTTCAGCGCCAGCGCCACCGCAAAAGCGTCATCGATATCGTCGCCAATGTCGGCATCGATAATGATTTTTTCTGGGGCGGCTTGTGCTTGCGCCAAACTCAGAAAAACAAAGGCGACGCCCCACAATGCGTTGCGCATGATCCGCTCCCCGGTATGATCGGTAAACCTACAACGCCACGGGGCGTACCGCGAGATACGAAAGCACACGAAAGAAAATGAAACTTTCCGTCGTCCTCCTGTGCCTGCTGATGGCGGCATCGCCCGCGCTGGCGGCGGACGAGGCGCTTAGCGCGGCGGCCAACGCCGCCTATCTGGCGGCGAACGCAAAAAAGTCCGGCACCATCCAGCGGCCCAGCGGCTTGCAGCTTCGCGTGCTGCGCAGCGGCGTCGGGCGACGGCCCGGCCGCAACGATGTGGTGCAGATCCGCTATGGCTTGCGGCTGATCAACGGCGTGCTGGTGGACAGCACCACCCCCAGCCTGCCGACCGCCGCCGTTCTCAGCGGTATCACCCTGGCCGGGCTGGGCGAGGCGCTGCTCCTGATGCGCGAAGGCGATCACTGGCAGGTCGTGATGCCGCCCAATCTGGGGTTCGGCGCCAGCAGCGCCGTGGGCGGCGCGGTGCCCCCCGGCCAGGTGCTGGTGATGGATCTGACCCTGGTGTCTGCGGTCGCGCCCCGGCCCGGCGAAACGCCGCCGCAGAACCCCTTTTCGCTGTGGGGCAACGCCTATACCCAGGGCGCGGCGATCACGATCCGGCCTTAGCAGAAAAAATACATAAAAACAGTGGTTTAGGACCGGATCCGGAATGACCTGTCGCCGCAAGCTTTCTTTAGCTCTCGCTCCCTACACTGACGCGGTTGACCGGAGCCGCTAGTCGCATGTCCCTCGCCGCCGTCACGCGTGACAGGATCCAGCAGGGCTTTCTCAGGCCCGGCTTTCGCCGCGCCGTGGAAAGCTACTGCCAGCTCCTGGCCGGCACCTTCAGCCGCGTCGGCCTGCAGGCCGTCTATTTTTTCGTGCTTGCCAACACGCTCAGCCTTTCGGCCATGGGCATCTTCGCCTCGGTGTCGGCGGCGGGATTGATGATCGCCAGTTTTTCCGGCCTGGGCTTTGGCAGCCTGTCCTTCCGCGCCGCCGCGGGCCGGCCGCGCCTGCTGGGCCATTATCTGGCGCTGTTCTATGGCAGCCTCTGCCTGACCACGCCGCTGGGCGTGCTGGCCGCGCTGCCATTCTATTACCTGCTGTTCCAGCCGTCGATTTCGCTGCCGGCCTTCATCGCCATCCTGCTGGTGGAAATCGTGGTGTGGCGCATCGTCGATATCCTGACCCAGGTCCATAACGGTTCGGGTCATTACGCTACCGGTTCGCTCACCATCAGCGTCGCCTCGGCCATCCGGGCCGGCGGCGCGGTCGCCTTCGCAGCCATGGGCGGCGGCGGTGTCGAGCAATGGGCCGTGTACTACACCGCTTCGAATGTGGCGGCGCTGAGCGCGGTCTGGGTGCTGCTGCGCCCGGCGGCTCCCCTGCGCTGGCGCACCCGGCTGTTCGTGTCGCGCCTGCGCGACGGCGTGATGTTCGCGGTATCCTATTTCGCGCTGAACGCCCAGGGCCAGATCGACAAGATCATCGTCCTGTCCCTGACCGATGCGAAATTCGCCGGCGTCTATGCCATCGCCACCCGCATCATCGACTTCACCTCGATCCCCTTCCGGTCTTTCTACACGATGTACACGCGCAAGCTGTTCGGCGAGGGCAAGAATATCCGCAATGTGCGCAGTCGCACCTTGCGGGTCGAAGGCGTCATCATGGCGGTTTCCACCACGGCCTTCCTCGGCCTGGTGGGGGTGTTGTGGCTGTGGCCGAACCTGTTGGGCGCCAATGTCGCCGTCGCGGCGCAGCTGTTCGCCCCCATGCTGATGGTGCCGGCCCTGCGCAACCTGATGGAATTCCATGGTGAGCTGTTTTTTGTCCATGGCCGCATGGCGGCCCGCGCCGCCGTTGCCGTCGGCATCGTCTGCGTCAATGCGGTGGCGCTCGGTTTGTTGCTGTCGCTGACGAAAGACCTGTTCACGATCGGGTTGGGACTGAGCCTGATCTATGCCGTGCTGTATCTTTTGTCTGGCCTGGCGCTGTACCGCTTCATCACCCAGGAGGCACGGGCATGATCATCCGCGCGACTGCGCCGCCAGAAGATGCCGAACGCCCCGGCATGATTGCCCGCCTGCGTCACAGGCTGGCGATGCATGTGCCGGTGTCGCCTTTCAACGCCACGTCGGATGCGCCCGCCGTCAGCTTTACCTTCGACGATGTGCCGGTATCCGCCGCTACCGAAGGCGCCTACCTGATCGAGCAGCATGGCGCGCGCGCCACCTTCTATGTCGCGGGCGGCATGCTGGACACCCAGGCCGAGCATTGGCGCGTGATCAGCGCCGGCACGGTGGTGGACCTGCATGCCCGCGGCCATGAGATCGGTTGCCACAGCCACAGCCATGAACGCGCGGACCGCATGAGCGGCGCGGTGATCCAGGCCGACATTCTGCGCAACCGGGCCTTGCTGAAAGGCATCGAGCCCGGCCTGCCGCTGAAGAATTTCGCCTATCCGTTCGGGTTGGGCGCGCTGGCCTGGAAACGGAAGCTGAAAAAGCATTTCAGCTCGAGCCGCAGCGTCCGCCCCAATCTCAACCATGGCGCCACGGACGCCCAGTATCTCAATGCCGTGCCTCTGATAGACCGCCAGATGGATGCGGACCGCATTGACCGCGCCTTCGAGGAAACCGCGCGCAAGAAAGCCTGGCTGATCTTCTATTCCCAGGATGTGGCGGCGCGCCCCAGCGATTACGGCTGCACGCCCGGTCTGCTGCGCCACGCACTGCGCGCGGCGGAGCGTTTCGGCTTGCGGGTGGAAACGGTGAACAGCGCGCTGACCCGCATTGGCACGCGCATCGGCCAGGTCTGGCTGCTGGCCATGCCGCTTATCTGATCAGATTTCTTCGCGGCTGGCGGGCTTGCCCATCAGACGGCGCACCCGCTCGCGCAGGGCCGGACGGCGGCGCAGCCAGCCGGCGACATGGGCGCGCAGCATCATCGGCACACCGCGCAGGCTGCGGGCTTCGACATGATCGAACAGGGCGGTGCGCACCGGGCCGAAGCGGCGCTTATAGGCATAGTTGCCGATGCTGAAATCGAAGCTGCGGCAGCCGTCTTCATGCAGCCGTTCCAGCGTCTTGTGGTTCAGCAGGCGGCCGGGTGAAATCTTGCCCCAGTCGCCGCCGGCATGGGCCAGGCGGATCATCACATAGTCCGAACCGTCGCGCACACCGAGCAGGGCGGCGACGAGTTCGGGACCCACGCGCAAAATGGTGAGGACGGCATAACCCTTTTCCAGCCCGTCAGTGATCAGGCGGCGATAGAAGTCGGCGGCCACCGGCTTGTCCAGCGTATAGGGTTGTCCCAACTCGCGCATGCGTGCGCTTTGCAACTCTTCCACCTCTTCCAGCACCGACAGCGCCTCGGCGGGATCGGTGATGGCGAACAGGCCGGCATCGTTGGCGCGGGTGAAGACCCGCCAGCTGCGCTCCAGTTCCTTGCGCACCGTACGCTCCAGGCCGAAGTGAAATCCGTTCCAGTCTTCGCCCATGGCGACGAGATTGCCGTTCACCGCCGCAGGGACCAGGCCCGTCAGCAAGGCCAGCGGATTGGGCCGCGCGCCGATCATGGCGGGCATCTTGGTCAGCCGCACCACGTCGCACGAGGGCAGCGCCCGCTTTGCTGCCGCCCAGGCGCGCGCCGCGTCATCCGTTGTGCGCGGCGCGGCCGGGCCCAGCAGGGGCGCATTGAAATCCGTCATGTTGAGGTCGGCGAATTCCACCACTTGCAAATTCCCGATGCGGCGCTGGAGCAAAGCGAGGCGATAGGCCAGCGCGCCCGCGTCATCGCTCACCTCTATCGTCAGGGGCAGGATGTCAGGCTCATGCCGCGCCGCCGCGCCATAAAAAGGTTCCAGCCATTCGGGGCGCTGGAACACGGTGGACATCCCGGACCGCCATTGCCAGTCCGCCGCCGTCCAGCCGGTTATCAGCCGCGCGCGATACGGCGTGGCGGACGGCGCGTGCGCGAACATGTCGAGATCGGCGATGCTCATTCGGCCGCCATCAGATCAACGGGCTTGCTGGCCGGATCGAGGCGGAAGGCGATCTCGCGCCGCGCCTGGCGCTGCCCCCGCACCCAGGCTGAATTGCGCATCAGCTTCTGCAATACGGCCTTGGCGAAAAAGCCCGGGCCTTCGATGCGGCGGCTGGCGGGCGCGATGCCGAAACGGTGGCGCAGCAAGCCGTTGGCCAGGTGCACGACTTCGGCGCGCCGGATGGCGGGCGAGGAGAAAGACACGGTCATCGAGATGGAAAGGCCGCCGACATTCTCCACCCGGTGCGGCGCGTTGAGGGGCCAGGACAGCATCTCACCGGGCGCCAGGTCGAAAACCCGGGCATGTTCGTCGTACCAGGGCGCATAGGGGATATCGACCTCGACATCGAACAGGGCGATGTCTTCCAGATGCCGCTCGGTCAGGAACGGCGCGCCGCTGGGATAGAGCCAGACTCTCTTGCGCCCCGCGATCTGCCACAATAGCTGGCCGGGCAGGTCGGCATGGTAATAGACCTGCGCCCCGGGCGACGAGATCAGGATTCCACTTTCCCATTTGTTCGCCTCAAGTGCGGGAACGGTCTGGTGCAGTTCGTGGAAAATCTCGTCCAGCAGGCGGCGGTATGCCGGGTCCACGCCTGACACATTGCGCAGGTTGAGCCACATGCGGCCCTGCGTGATGGCGGCCAGTACGGTCTCGCCCGAAGCGCCGGCCAGGTCGCCTTCCTGCCACAACCGGCTGTCGCCCGTGCCGCCCATCGCGATCAGGCTGTAATGTTCGCGGGGATAGGTTTCAATCAGGCGGGCAAGGGTGGGGCGCGAGAACAGTGCATGATCGCCCAGGCCATGGGTCAGCTTGAGGGGCTGATGGCCCCAGAGCAGCGCGTCGCGCCCGGTGAAACTGGTGAGGATTCTGGTCATGCGGCGAGGCTACAGGCCCATCCCTTAACACCCCTTCAAAAGGGTATTGCGCCAGTTTGAGCCAGTCTGGCCTTGCCGATCCTGTCCGCCCGCCGCACACTTGGTGCCGCAGGTGCGGTCAACAGCATATGGGGAGGTTTTCTTGAAGATTTGCAGCGCACTGGTGGCCGCTTCTTTGTCGCTATATCCCGTTGCCGCCTGGGCCGGGCTGGCGATCTCCGCCAATGACGGCAAGCAGGTCCAGAAGGGCGAGACCGCCGGGGCCACGCCCGACAGCATCAGCGTGATCGAACTCGGCAAGTATCCCCCCAGGGTAATCGGCAATCTCCGGGTGCCGGTCTCCATGATCGGATCGCCCAATTCGGTGGTGGTCGGCCGCAACGAGAAATTCGCGATTCTCACCGCCGCGCATAAGGTCAACCCCGCCGACCCCTTCAAGCCCGCGCTGGACGACCGCGTATCGGTGATCGACCTCAGCGATCCCACCCGGCCCAAAGTGGTGCAGACCATATCCGCCGGCGCGCAGGCCAGCGGCGTCGCCATGAACCGCGCCGAGAATCTGGTGCTGGTTGCTTCGCGGGCCGACGGCGCTGTCACCGTCTTCACCCTGGCGAGCAACCGGCTGACCCGTGTCGGGCGGCTGGACCTGGGCAAGGAAAACCAGGTTGTCGATGTGACCTTCGCGCCCGACGGCCGCCATGCCTATGTCGTGGTCTGGGATGCGCCCGCCATCATCGAACTGGCGGTGGACGGCACCCGCGTCACCCGCACCGGCAATACCCTCTCCACTGGACGCTCGTCCTATGGCGCGGTGGTAACGCCGGACGGCAACTGGCTGATCAACACCAATGTCGGCGGCGCGCTGACCGGCGCCGACCGCACCGGCACCATCACGATGGTGAACCTCAAGACCCACAAGTTGGCCCTGTCGTTCCCCGTGGGCCGCACGCCGGAACATGCCACCCTGTCGCCGGACGGCAAGCATCTGCTGGTGGTGCTGGCCAATGGCGCGCCTTACGTTAAATCCGATCCCGGCTATGACAAGGTGCGCGGCATTTTGAAGATTCTCGCGGTGGGGCCGGGCACCCTGAAGGAAGTGGCCCAGACGAGCAGTTGCCACTGGAACCAGGGTGCAACCTGGAGCGATGACGGCAAGCTGATCCTGGCGCAATGTGCCAGCGAACGCACCATCGAGGTCTATCGCTTCAATGGGCGCAGCCTGGTGCGCGACGATGCCGCCACGCTTCCCTTTGACTCGCGGCCCGGCTCCATCGCCATCCGGCTCAGCCGGTAAGAGGTTACCATGCGCCTTGCGACCATATTATGCGTCCTGTTGCTGACCGCGCCCGCGACGGCGCAGCAGATCGTCCTCACCGCGCCGCACCCGGCGGACAGCAAGCCCAATGATCCCTCCGTGCCCGATGCCTATGCGGTGAGCGGACAGTTCGAGCGCATCGTGGTGATGCGCATGAAGTTCAAGACCGACCTGCTGGCCGGGCTGCAGGCGATGGTGAAGCAGGAAAAGATCGTCAATGGCGTGATCCTGTCGGGCGTCGGCTCGCTGCGCGGCTATCATGTCCACCAGGTCCACAATCGCTACTTCCCGACCATCAACGTCTTCACCAAAAAGCCCGACACGCCCGCCGACCTGGTGGGGATGAACGGCTATATCGTGAAGGGCGTCGTCCATGCGCACATGACGCTGGGCACCGGCGATAAGGCCATCGCGGGTCATCTGGAGCCGGGCACGGAAGTCTTCACCTATGCCATCGTCACGGTGGGGGTGATGAACGGCACCGATCTCGGCAAGGTCGACGACAAGACCTATCGCTGAAACGGTGCACGAATTTAACGGGAGCTACCACGCACAGAGCGGTGGCGCCCTGATCGGCTGATCCCGGTATGACATTTGCGGCTTTCGCCGGTATGCTATCCGCGCCAGCCACTGGCTGAATTGGAGACTTTACAATTACGGCGTTCGATCTGGTCTGCCCCAGCGACAGGGCGATTTTGCAAAACACATCGGGCGCCTTTCATTTCCCCTCCTGCAATCGCAACTATCCCGTTGATCGCGGCGTTGTGCGTTTCCTGGACGCCGCCGACGATTTCTACGAAGGCCTGTTCAACAATGAAATTCGCTTCCTGCCGCGCGGCGACAGTTTCCTGCACCGGCTGCCGCTGTGGCTGATCACCAACGGCTATCTGTGGGAGGTGACCCGTTCGGTCCGCGCGAACGCCCAGGTGCTGGAGCTGGGATGCGCCGGCGGCATCAGCTGGTTTGGAAAACGTTTCGAGGTCACCGGCATTGATGTGTCGCACGAGAGCCTGCGGATCGCCGCAGGGAAATAGAGCCAGTGCCTTCAGGCCAAGGACATGTGTGCCATTCCCGATGCTTCGATCGATGCGGTGATCAGTTCCTATTTCTGGGAGCACATGGCGCCGGCCGACAAGCCGCTGATCCTGGCCGAGATCCGGCGTGTGCTGAAGCCGGGCGGCAAGATCATCTTTGTCTTCGACGTCGCCACCAAAAATCCCCTGATCACATGGATGCGCAGGACCAGGCCCGAGCTTTACCAGGCGCTGTTCATCGATTCCGACGGCCATCTGGGTTACGAGACTGCGGATGAGAATGACGCCTTGATCCGCAAGCATGGCTTTCGCATCACACGATCATTGCCGATGGAGCGCACCCCGCTGCAATCCGCCAGCGTCTATTCCAAGCTGGCGGACTGGCCGGGGCCGCTGCGGCTTGTCGGGCGCGGCCTGTCCATCCTGAACCGCCAGCCCCTGCTGCATCTCTACACTGCGCTGCTGCGCCTGATCGACGAAACGATCGGCCACCTTTTTCCCGCAGCTGGGGCCGCATCACCATCGTGGTGGCGTAAAAGTCGCCGGGCGTCTGATGCACGTTGAGTTGGAAATGGTGGGCGCGACAGGGATTGAACCTGTGACCCCTCCCGTGTGGAGAGTGTGCTCTCAGTAATCTAGGCTACTACTTGACCACATAGAACCACCTATTTATCCCAGTAATATAGGGATTATGTAACCCACAGCACCCTACAGTACTCTGGCGCCATATGGTATCGTGCTGTCCCAGTGCTGTCCCAGAAGCGGGTTAATCCAATGGCAGATAGAATAAAGCTAACTGAAGCTGTAGTTGCCGGCGCCCCCTTACCTAACGCCAGAACGATCCTATGGGATGCGGCTGTCACGGGTTTCGGGCTCCGGTGCACTCCAAGCGGTGCAAAGTCATTTGTACTGGTCTACAGGCCGCGGGGGCTAGGACGCAGCGGCTCATCGCGGACCCTCACGCTTGGGCGTTGGCCAGATCTGTCAGTCGAAGCCGCAAGGAAGTCCGCTAGGTCCACAATTGGCCATATTGCCGATGGCAAAGACCCTGCCAAAACACTGCGCGACATCAGGTTGAAAGTCGTAAAAACCCTGGCAACGGCTTTAAAAGATTACGAGAAACATCTCGTTATAAGGCGTGTTGTAAATATCAAAACAATCATGTCTTCGCTACGTAGTGGCCTGTCTAAATTATTAAACCACGAACTTGGATCCATCACCCGCGAGAAATACGTCACCGCAATTGATGCACTTGTATATCAGAACAAACCAGGCGCAGCGGATTACCTTCGCAAAAACGCCCGTACATTCGCTGAATGGGCAGTAAAAAAAGGGGGAGATGGGAATCCTCTTGCGGGGTTAGTTCGCGAAAAGGCAACTCGGGCTGAAAAACTTGAGGCCGAAGAAAAAATTAGGGCTTTAAGTGATGCTGAAATCGCAAAACTCTGGCAGGCAAGTTGCCAATCTTCCCATTCGTTTGGTGCCTTGATCAGACTAGGTCTTCTAACAGGCATGCGACGCGGCGAAATGGCTGGTCTAACTTGGGGAAATGTGAAGACTGATCGCATTACGCTTGAGGCCACACACACAAAGCAGGGAAGGCGGCACGAAATACCGCTCACGCTAGCTATGCGCGATATTCTGAGTAGTAGGCCAAAAGGAACCTCAAGCCTTGTTTTCCCGTCCGAGAAAACTGGAAGAAAAATGAGTGGTTGGAACAAGTTGGTAGCCAAAGTGATCAAGGCGAGCGGGGTTGATTTCAGCTTGCATGATACTCGTCGAACCTGTCGAACGCTTATGACGGTTACTGGAACTGCAACTGACATCGCTGAGATTGCCATAGGCCATCAACGGAAGGAACTTATACTCCTTTACGATTTCAGTGAGGTTTGGCCTGAGCGGACCTTGGCATTTGAGAAGGTGTCCAGCCATATTATGTCGGTCGTTACTCCGGCCCCCTCAAGCATTGTTAGGCTGCCATCAAGATTGGGGAGCACTGTATGAGCAAGAAACGACAGGCAGGGGAGGATGTTGTACCGCTCCCAACACAGCAGCTCGATGCGTCTCAGATAACGGCTTTGTATAGGAGTGCAATCAGGGACCTTGATGAAATAAACGAAGCGCAGGCCGCAGGTGACGATCAACTTCAGGCCTGTCTTGACTCGCTGCTAATCGTCAAGCGGCTTATTCGGGCTGACCCGTCTGCGGCCAGGGCAACGAGATCGCTCGACGTGCTCGCGATGGCTCTAGATGACATACGCAAAGGTGCAAAGCCCGACATGATATTCAAGCGGCCTAAAGCAGGCGGTCGCCCGGCCAACCTGTCTACGGATGCGATTAAAGGCGTTGCCATTGCCTGCCTTAAGTTACTCGTTGAGGCCAAAGTGGAAGGGGCAGCAAAAAAGGTTGCAGATGGTTTGCGCAAACGCGGCATCAAACTACCAGATGCCGTGAAAGGGCCAGAGGAAAGGGGGGCTCAAAGGATTGACAATTGACGTAAGGAGATCGGCGGTTATCGAAGCGCTAAGGCCAAGAACATTTGCGATACAATCGTTAAGGGGCTCCAGGCAAACCCGGCTGGCCGGCAGGCGACGGCCGAGCTAGACGTGGCACAAATTCTTGATGCTCTAAAAAAGAAAGGTTTCTAAGGTTTCGGGATAACCCCCCCTCTTTTACCGAACTGAAATGCGATTTTCTCCTCTTGCGTAACACCACGCCAGATGGAGCCAGCCTTGACCCACCACATAACTACCCAGCCGTGCCCGATCTGTGGTGAACAACAGCATGATGCCGAGACGGGCAGTACGGCCGTTAAGCCAAAATTTGACCCCGCCCAGTTGCCCGACGACGCCCTCATTTCCACAGAGGACGCATCGGCCTGGACCGACCACGCGCGGCGCAGTTACGAGAAGTGGCGCACGGTGGGCCGCGGGCCACCGTTCATTAAATGCGAGACCAGCATCCGTTATCGCGTCGGTGACGTAAGTAGCTGGCTTGCTGCTTGTCGCTCGGCTCGCACGCCCTTTTCTGGGGCAAAGTAATGAGCAAATCAAACCCCATGGAAGGCGCACTGTGCGAAGAAAAAGATACGCTGCCAGATTTGCCAATAGAGCCACCTGAACCCGGTAAAGGCGGTAAAGGCGGTGATTTCGACATCACAAACGCCGATTTTATTGCTGCTGTTTTTACTTCCCTACCAGAAGGTTCATTTGTCGGTGTGTCTTCAAAGGATGGCAACCCGGATATTGGGGGGTGGCCAGCCCGCCGCTTTGACTCGCACCAGGAAGGCGGCAGTACAGAAACGAATAACTACGTCGGCTGCTCAACCTTCTACCCCTGCGAGGACGGCTCGTTCAGGGCGCGTAAAGTGCAGTTTGCTGCCTGTCATTTCCTGATGCTCGATGATCTAGGCACAAAGGTACCGCTGGATCGCCTGGAAGGCTTCGACTTGTCATGGCTGATCGAGACAAGCCCCGGCAACTATCAAGGCGGCATCATCCTTGCCGAGCCGATCACCGATGGCGCGGCAGCCGTGCGCCTTCTGAATGCGGTGATCGCCGCCGGTCTTTGCGACGCGGGTGCGACAGGACCACTTAGCCGCTGGGCGCGTTTGCCTGTGGCGATCAATGGTAAGAAAAAACATGCTGGTGAGGATGGTGCGCCGTTTCAATGTCGCCTGGTCCATTGGCAACCTGAAGCCCGCTACACGCCTAAGGAAATTGGAGATCGGCTGCAGCTGGAACTAGCCCCTGCTGGCAGACCCAAGAAACCTGTAAAACCGGCGGCAGCGGCGCCCAACGGCGCCTCGCACAGCAGCGAGAATGATCCCGACGATGTTCTGACGCCCAGGGCGGCGGAAAACCCGGTCGTCGCGGGGCTCAAAGCGCGGGGGCTTTACAAGACGCCGCTGGGGTCTGGTAAGCACGACATGACCTGCCCGTGGGTGCACGAACACACCGACGAGTTAGACACCGGGACGGCCTATTTCGAACCTGACGAACTATATCCTGTAGGCGGATTTTGCTGCCAACACTCCCACCGCGACAAATATAACATCCAGGCGCTGCTCGAATTTCTCGGTGTGTGCAACGCGGAGGCACGGCATAAGCCGGTCATTCGTGTGGTCGCCGGTGACCTGCACCGCGTCGTGGATGCTGCGGAAAAGGAACTGGCGGGCCGTGGGCATCATTATCAGGCAGGCGGTTTGATTGTTTCCATCTCGACCGACCCTACCAGCGGTGATCCGTCGATTGTTGCAACCAGCGCACCGGCGTTGACGCGTGAACTCTCCCGCGCGGCAACGTGGCAGAAATACGACGGTCGAGCGGCAGACTGGGTGCGCTGTGATCCACCGG
>JBEENS010000019.1:0-48654 GCA_041192105.1 Pseudomonadota bacterium
AAGTCCGGGCTGTCCATTCCATGCGCTTACCTCCTGATCCAGTAAGATTAGAAGGTGTTGCGCCGACCCGTTGAACCCGCCACCCAAAGCGGACATTCGTCATGCGCTACTTGCCGCCGGGCAGCAGCGTCAGGCTTTTCTGGATCGCCGCCGGCGACAGAAGGTTGCCGCCCTCACCATATTGCGCTGGTACTGCGCCCAGGGGGCGGCAAACCGAAACCAGTGCTGCTCTGTTTCCCGGCACGTCGGCGGCCATTCGCGCCGTGCCGGTGGGCGAAGCGATGATGGCCTGCGTGCTGGCGGATCAGGCCCTGCGCCACCGCGGGCAAGTCGGGTAAGAAAAACGTCCGTTACTGTGGCGGCCAGGGCCCCGGTCCCTGCATGCGGGCCGGATGGGGTCCGGTGATGTCCACCGCCTTGTCTCCCGGTTTGGGCAGCGCAAAGGCAATCAGGACCTGACGATAGAGCGAATTTTCCCGCGGCGAAGAACGGCGCGCATTGCCAGGCCCGCCTGCGGCGATTACCACATACTGGCGGCCATCCTTGCCCATATAGGTCATCGGTCCCGCATCGGAAGACGCCGGCATCTTCATCTTCCACAACTGCCGGCCGGTACGCGCGTCATGGGCGTAAAAATGGTCATCGGACGCGGCTGCGAAGATGACGCCGCCGCGCGTCGCCAAAGTGGCGGCGATGCTGGCCGCACCCATGTCCTTGGCGCCTGGGCCATACTCGTCTTCCAGCGAGCCCAGCGGCACGCGCCAAACGATCTGGCCCGTTCCCAGATTGACGGCGACCAGCTCGCCCTGCTTGCCGCCATTGCAGCTCCGGCCGCCCTTGTCGTGAAACCGGACATTGCCGACATTGGAATGAAGCCCGCCATTGCCCCTCACGCCGCTCGATGTCGGGGTCACCGTAATCATGGTGGGCATATTGGTGACATTGGCGAAGGCGAGTCCGCGCTGCGGATCGATCGAGACGCCGCCCCAATCCATGCCGCCGATGGCGCCGATGCTGTTGAGCGCCCACGCCCCACCCCCGACAGGGACCGAGAAAGGTCCGACATCGGAAAGTTTGCGCTCGTCGAACAGCGCCTTGCATTCTTCATTGGCCTGGACCGAAAGCTGGCTGAGCTGATCGCGCTTCACCGTCGCGGGGATCAGCGGCGGCGGCAGGATAGTGAAAGGCTGGGTGGGCGATGATTTTTCACCCGGAATCCGGCTCTGCGCCACCGGCCGCTCTTCCCAAGGATGGATCGGCTTGCCGGTCGCCGAATCCAGGATCCAGATCATCGCCTGCTTGGTGGGCTGCACCACCACTTTAATGCGCTTGCCGCCCTTGGTGACCGTCACCGGCGCGGGTGCGGCGTTGGTATCCAGGTCGAAGATGCCGTGATGCTGTTCCTGAAAACGCCACCTCACCTTGCCGGTCGCCGCATCAATCGCGACGGTCGAGCCGGAGCCAACATTGTCGCCCGGACGCCAGATGCCGACATAATCGGGACTCGGGGAATCGGTGGGGACATAGACCGTGCCGCTGTCTTCATCCAGCGCCATATGCCCCCAGCCGCCCATGCTCACCAGATTTTGCGTCTCGGGTCCCCAGCTATCGCCGCCCGCTTCGTTCGCGGCCGGAATCATGCGCGCGGTCCAGACCAGCTTGCCGGTGCGCAAATCATTGGCATGGGGATCGGCGGGTTGGGCCGGCGGCGGCAGGAAGCCGGTGGCGCCCATGGTGATGATCAGGTTCTTGTAGATGATGGGCGGTGCGTTGGTTTGGACACCGCCGCCGATCTTTCCGCCTTCGGCCGGATTGGGCAAGCCGATATCCAGGCCCGTGCCCGGCCAGTCGGAAGACAGATGGCCGGTCTTCAGATCGAAGCCATACATCACATGCCCCCAGATCGCCACGATGCGTGGCTTCATGGCCCCGTCGCCGGCCCAATAGGCCAAGCCGCGGCGGTTAACGCCCACGCCCACCGTGACGGGGGGCTTGGTCCGCCAGACGAGCTTGCCGGACTCCGGCTCCATGGCGATGATATCGCCCGACTGGCTTTCGGTGAAATAGAGAAGCCCGCCGATCATCAGCGGCCTAGTCTGCCAGGTGCGGCCGAACTTGCCGCTGTCCCAAACCCAGACTGGCTTCAGATCGGCGACGTTGGCGGCGGTGATCTGGTTCAGGGACGAATAGTTCATGCGTGCACCGGTGCCGCCCCAGTCTTTCCAGTCGGTTACGGTTGGCTGCGCCAACGCCCCGCCCAACAGGCCGATGCCGGCCAATGCCACGATCCCTGCCGCGTGATTTTTCATGACCATCCCCGAATTGTTGCTGTTTGGCGGCGGGCGCTGTTTATTTCCAACGCAGCGTGAACGCCACTTTCGATCCGATATTTGTGCGTCGTCAGATCATTTGGGACAGATGCGGGCGTAGATTAAGGGAGTGTCGGCCTCATCTGGTTAGTTGATCCTAAGCGGCAATCTTTTGGTGAAGCAAGCGTCTTTGAGCGACAGTCTTTCGTTTGATGCTTGCGCGTTTGAGCAGGATTGGCCTGCCGGATATTTTGTACCGAGCGAATGGGCAGAAGAAGCCCGAAATCGCCCTGAGCCGCAGGCTGGCGCGCCGCTGCTAGTCGGTGTTGTTCGGATCGTTGGGATTGCGGCCCTGAAATCCGTTCCAGCCGCTGGACTGTGGCGGGTTGCTGGGTGGCGAATAGACGGGCGCGGGAGCGGGTGCCGGTGCCGGCGGCGCGGCGTTGCCACCACCAAAAAGCTGGGCGCGCGGCGAGACGTATTGCGGCTGGGCCTGTTGCTGCGGGCGCTGTTGCTGATAGGCTTGGCCGTCGCGGCGGCCGCCATCCGGCCTCATGCCATCAGGTCTGGCGCCATCGCGGCGATAATTGTTGCCGTCGCGGTCGCCCTGGCGATAGTCGCCGCGGCCGTCATGGCCACGACCCGGATTGTAGGCGCGATAGTCGCCGCCGCGATAATCGCGATAATAGGGGCTGCCCGCATAATAGTCGGCGCCGTAATAGGTGTCGTAGCGCGTCGGGCCAGTGTCATAGGGGCCATAGGCGTAACCGCCAGTGTCATAGGTGTCGTAGGGGCTGACGCAGCCGCCCAGCATCGCCAGACCCAGAACCGCACCAAAAGTGATCGCAATCTTTTTCATGGACGCCTCCCGAATAGCCTTCAGGTTGATCCTGCAAAGCTGAACCCTACATGAACGCCAAGGCATCTGCCAAAACCTGGCTGACCTGCCTGATCGGGATATTCGGCCTGAACGGCTTCATCCTGGGCCCGCTGATTGCCGCCATCTTCATGGTGAGCTGGGAGATTTTCCGCAAACAGGATGGGGCGGACGACCAGGGCGAATCGTAGCGGGGATAGGCCAGAACTGTCATTCCCGGCGAGCCCCATGCGAAGTATGGGGTGAGGGAGTTCGTAGCGTCAGCGTCCGAACAAACCAGGTTTTGAAATCTGTGCGGTATCACCGCCAGGATGCCCTTCCCCTCGCTTCGCTCTGCCGGGAATGACAATTGAGGTGGCGCGCGCAGCGGCGACAGGCCGCTGGCCCTCCAGAAAAGCGAAAGGGCGCGACGGTCACCCGCGCGCCCTTCACTCATGTCTTGCTTGCCGTCTTATTTCGACGGCCGCTTGGCGCGCTGGGGCGTGTCCTTGGCGGTGATTGCCGCGGCTTCGCGCTGTGCCTTGCGGGCGCCGGCGTGACGGCGGCGTTTATCTTTCTTCCGGGCATTGTTCCTGCGCGCGGCCATGGGTCGTATCCTGTCTTCGTTTTGCGGGCGGCAAACTACGCCACCAGCGGGGGTTTAGATAGCCGCCACTATTGGGCGGCGGGAACCGGCTGGGCCGGGGGCATCTTGACCTCATAGGTCTGGATCTTGGCGTTCAGCGCCGTGACCACCTCCTGGGAGATGTCCAGGCGGGGGTCGGGCAGCATCGACGCCGCCCGCCGGTCCATGACCAGGTTGGCGCCGCGCGCGGTGACGATCTGGCGCAGGATCGGCTCGATCACCTTGCCCAAATCGGCGCGCGCATTGCCGAACGCGGCCTTGAGCTGGGCATCCTTGGCCTGCGCCTTCTGCTGGAACGCGATCCGGCGCGGCGCCAGCGCCTCCAGGCGCGCGCTCCGCTCGCCAGCCGGCAGATTGCCGATCGCGGCTTCATCACGTTGCAGCGCCTGCCCTTCGGCGGACAGTTCTTCCTTGGCCTGGGCGGCGATGGCCTGGATCTGGGTGATGATGTTCTGGCCCACATTCGAGGCCTGGGTGACGGCATCCATGCTGACCAGCACGATCACCGGATCGGGCGGGATGCCGCGGCTGTCGGCGGCGGCGGTGGCCGCGCCTTCCGCAGCAGGGCCTTTCAGCAGGAAATACGCCCCGATGCCGCCCGCCACGACAAGGACGGCGGCGGCGATGATAATGAGGGTGTTACGCGACAGGGCCATGGCTGTTTTTCCGGGCTTCCAAGGGGATCTGCGCAGGTTCTAAAGCTTTTTTCCGGGGTGTGCCAATGACACGCGGTTCACCTGTTTTTAGCGCCTTTGGGCCTTCGGGCGGGGCGGTCCAGCCCGACCGGGGCGAGGGTGCCGGGGGCCCCAAAATGCCATACCAATTTTGCGCGCGAAAAAAGGCAGGCCCATGCCGCACCTTAAGAAGAGCCGCCCTTCGCAAGAGCCAAGCTGGGCCGCGTGCATCTGATGTTTTACGCGCACCGTTCGTATCTCGAAGAGCATGGCACGCCGATCTGCGCGGCGGATATTTCCCAGCACCGTTTCATCGTGTAGTGCGACGAAAAGGGAAAATGGCTGATTTCGGAAAAGCATTTCTTTCCCGGCATTCCGCCCACCGGGCTTCTGGCCCTGCGCTGCAATGCCAGCAGCACCAATCTCTGGTCCATCGCCAACGGGCTTGGCATCGGCGTGTTGCCCACCCATGTCGAAGCAATGCGCCGCGGTGCGGTGCCGGTGGATCTGGTGCCGGCTTTTCCCGTGGATATCTGGATCACCTATCATGCCGACGCCAAGAAGGTCGCGCGCGTGCGCAAGGCCATCGAATGGCTGACCCAGGCTTTCGATTCGCGCCGCTTCCCCTGGTTCCGCGATGAATTCGTCCATCCGCGCAAATTCTCCCAGCTCACCAGGGGCGAGACGCTGCAAAATCTGGCGATGGTGCCGGGCCGTTAGTGACCGGGCCGAAGCTCAGCCGCGCCGGGCGCGGGACTTGAGCCACAGCGAAGCGGGCAGCGCGCCAACAATCGCCCCCAGCATCGCCTGGCCGGTGATGATGGTGAAATCGAACACAAGCTGTCCGGGCGAAAAGCCGCCCTGCCAGTTGATGGCGGTGACGGCGGCGGTCAGGGCGGCGGCGAACAGGTAGACCAGCGCCGCCACCGCCGGAATGCGGCGGATGACAAGGACGCAGAGGATGGAGGCGAAGAGGGCCAGAAGCGCGCTGGCGAAGAACACAAACGGAAAGGTCATGGCGGCTTGTAGCATGCCGGGGCAGTCGCCGCTTCAAGCAGCCATGGCCCCGGCGCTCACATGCTTTGGGTGCTGCCGGAGCCGTAGCTGTCATAGATGACATGCACGGCGATGCCGACCTGGCGCTTGGCGATCAGCAGGTCGCGCAGCCGCTTGGCGCGGTTGCCCGCGATCAGCGGGTCGTCGGCGAGGGCCGTGAAAGCTGGCATCCGCAGGTAACGCACAGACAGAGAACTTTGGTCCATATATAAAATGAGGGCGCACCCGGGAACGGATGCGCCCTCATTTCAGGCTCAAACCTCCGGCGTCCGGTAGAGAACCTTGCCGCCCACCTTGATCTCGGTCTCGATCAGGTATTTGCGGATCGCCGCTATGTCCGGCTCCACGCCCAGGCCGGGCTTTTCGGGGACATGCACCAGGCCATCGGCGTCGCGCTCCAGCCGGTCGCGGCTCAGCTCTTCGGCCAGGGGCTTTGCCTCGACGGGGTACTCGCAGATGCGGTGCGCCTCCAGCCCGGCAAAGGGCTGCAGCGACGCTGACAGCGCCAGGTGGGTGGTGAAGGTGTGGTTCACATAGGTGACATCGCGCTTCGCCGCATAGTCCGCGACCAGCTTGGCGTCGGTGATGCCGCCGATGCGCCCGGTATCGATCTGGACATAGCCCAGGCCCGCATGATCGATCATGTGCTTGGCCATATGGAAATTGTGACAGCCTTCGCCGCCCGCCATCTTCACCGTGCCGCTTTCCTTCGACAGTTCGGCATAGGCGTCGATTGCGCCCGATACGAAGGGCTCTTCCAGCCAGGTCGCGCCGCACGCATGCAAGGCCGCCAGCCGCTGGCGCGCCTTCGCCACGTCATCGACCCACACCGTGCCGGCATCGACCAAGAGGTGGCCATCAGCGCCCAGCCCTTCGCGCGCGGCATGTACCTGGTCGGCATCCGCCTTGGCGCTGCCGCGGCCATAGGGGCCCCAGCCGAACTTGATAGCGGCAAAGCCCTTTGCGCGCAGCGCCTTTGCGGCCACGCGCGTCTGTTCGGGCGTATCGGCGAACAGCAGAGAGGCATAGGGCGTCTTGGGATAGGCGCGGGCGTAGCCCAGCAGGTCGAAGACGGGAACGCCTTTCTTCTTGCCGACAAGGTCCCACAGGGCGATATCGATTCCGGCCAGCGTATGGTCGGCCTGCAGCAGGTCCAGGCTGTTATCGCGCACCAGCCGGCTGATGCGCGCGATGTCCTCTGGCCCGTCCAGCTGCTGGCCCAGCACCGACGCCTGCACCGGCTTGCAGGCGCTGTGCGACATCGGACAGACCAGGCTGGCGATAGAGACCAGGGGCGCGGCCTCGCACTCACCCCATCCCACCAGGCCCCCGGCGCGCACGCGCACCAGAAGCGCGTCCTGGCTGCCGTCGCCGATATCCAGCACCTGCGGCATGGAGAGATAGAAGAAATCAACGGACTCGATCTTCACGGATCTTGGTCTCCTGCGTTTTGAAACTTCCGGCCTGTCCCGTCGGTTGAAGTCGTGGAAACTTGGCATAATCGCGCCGGGCGGTCATCCGGCTTCTGCCGGGCCTGTCCCAAAGCAAAAAGGGCGCACCCGGTGAAGGATGCGCTCTGCTGCTCAAAGCTTCAGGCGTCAGCGGCGGTCGCGGCGATCATCCCGCGCCCGGATGGCTTCATGGTCCATGCGGTCCAGGGCGCGGGTCTGGTATTCCACGCTCTCGACGATGCACTGCCGGCCGGGGCCAATCGCGGCATTGTTGTATACCGAGTCACCACGCGCCACGCAGGACAGGGTGCCGACGCCGCGGGTACGGAAGGTCAGGCCGAAATTGCGCTGCAGGTCATAGCAGCGGGCGGTGAAGTTCAGCCGGTAGCGGTTGCGGGCGATGTCGGTGACCACCAGCGCGCGGTTGCCCGGCACGATCTGGAAGTCATAGATGTTGCGGTTGCGCAGGCAGGCGGTTTCGCGCGGGTCGCGGTTGCGGTCGGGCTGGGCGAGGGCCGGAACGGTCACGCACACCAGTGTCGCGGCCACCAGCAATTTGCGTATCATGTTGTTCTCCTTTTTGGCCCTTGCACTTCACTATACGCGGGCCGGATCATTTTCGATCCGGGCCGACGGAACCGGCGGTCTTTGCGGATTTTCTGCCCCGGGGTGATCCGATTCCAGTTCTGGGGCGTATCTTGTCTGTACCGAATGCCTCCGCCTAATACCCCCCCCTCCCCATTGGGCAGAGGACTATTGCCGCCGGTGAAAGCCGGCGGTTTTTTATGGGCGCCCTCCGGCGCCGGGGCGGTGAAAGCCGGCGGATGCGTCAGACCAGGTATTTCGCCACCGCTGCCTCGTTCCAGGTCATGCCGCTGCCCGTTTCGTCGCGGATAATGGCATTGCCGCCGGTGATTTCCAGCGGCTGGGCCAGGATGGGCGAGGCCCAGTCCTGATACTCCAGCCAGTGCGCGGTCGGGGTGACGCATTGCAGCTGGGCGCTGATTTCGGGAAACAGGTGGGTGGAAACGCGCAGGCCGGCTGCGTCCGCCAGTGCGCCGGCGCGCAGCCAGCCGGTGACGCCGCCGATCTTCATCACATCCAGCATGATGTGGTCGCAGGCCTGCGCCGCGATGGCTTTTTCCAGGTCGGATGGTCCCCACATATTCTCGCCGATCTGGATCGGCGTGGTGGCAGCGGCGGCGATTTTGGCATGGCCGAGATAGTCGTCGGCGGTGGTGGGTTCCTCGATCCAGAGAAGATTTTCGCCGTCCAGTGCGCGGGCCCGCGCTATGGCGGCGGCAACGTCCAGCGACTGATTGTAATCCACCATGATGACCAAGTTTGGCGCAGCTTTGCGGGCGGCGCGAATGGCGGCGATGTCGCTCGCCACGTCGGCATAACCGATCTTGAACTTGATGGCGGAAAATCCCAGCGCGGCGGTTTCGGTGGCGTCTGCCACGGCGCCGTCGGCGCCGCCCATGCCGCAACTGTGATAGGCGGGCACGGGGCGCAGGCTGCCGCCCAGCAACCGCGCCAGCGGCAGACTGACGGCGCGGGCCTGCGCATCCCAGGCCGCCATGTCGATGCCGGCAATGGCCATGCCGGTCAGGCCGGTCGCGCCCAGCAGGCGGAATTTCGCCATCAGCTTCTTGTGCAGTTCGAAGGGCAGGACGGGATCGCCGGTGACAAGGCCCCCCAGCGTGTGCACCAGATTTGCCACCGGGGCCAGCGCCATCGCCGTGTAGCAGAACAGATAGGCGTGGCCGGTGATGCCTTGGTCGGTGTGAAGATCGATCAGCACCAGCGGTGCGGAGATGACATTGCCGCCCGCCGTCGGGTGCGGTTTTTTCAGCGGTACATCCACGGCGCGCGCGGTAATCTTTGTGATCTTGAGCGTTTCCACGACGGCCCCTTTTCTTTCAGTCTGGCCAGGGCCGGGTGCGGCGGCAAGGGGCGGTGCGGGGCCGCCCCTGCTTGTCATTCCCGGCGAGCATCGCGCGGTAGCGCGATGTGAGGGAAGGGAAACCAGGCGGTGAAATTTGCCCGGTGGATAGGCCTGGTTTCCCTTCCCTCAGCGCTAACGCGGCCTCGCCGGGGATGGCAGGGAGTATGCCACGCGCGCGCAGGTGATACCGGTCGCCATCCGGTGCAGGGCGCCACAGAAATTCGACAGGCCCCGACGCTTGCGGTATAAATCCTATGCCCATAGTAGGACTGCCCATGGCATCGCCGCGCCTGACCAAGCTGGAACTGTCCATCATGGAAACGCTGTGGACCGGGGGTGCGCGCTCGGTACGCGAAATCCAGGAAGAATTCCCCAGGAAGGGCCGCCCCGCCTACACCACCATCCAGACCACGGTGGTGCGGCTGGAAGGCAAGAAGGCGGTCGCCCGCCTGAAGAAAATCGGCAACGCACACATCTATGAGGCCGCGGTGTCACGCAATGCGGCGCAGCGCCGGCTGGTTGACGACCTGCTGGCTTTGTTCGGCGGCCGCACCCAGCCGGTGATGACCCATCTGGTGGAAACCGGAAAAGTCACGCTGGAAGAGGTGCAGGAAGCCGAAAAGCTGGTGCGCCAGATGAGCGACAAGATGGCGAACAAGACGCCATGATCGACCATCTGTGGCAATCCACGCTTTTCGCGCTGGTCATCGCCGCAATGGTTCCGCTTTTCCGCCGGCAGAGCGCGGGCTTGCGCTTCTGGCTGTGGAGATGCAGTTCTGGTTCCACCCGCTGGTGTGGTGGGTCGGGGGCAGCCTGATCGTCGAGCGCGAACGCGCCTGTGACGAGGCGGTTCTGGAAAACGGCAATGCGCCGCGCAGCTATGCGGAAGGCCTTCTCAAGGTCTGCCGCTTCCGCCTGGAGCCGCAGCTGCCCTGCGTCGCGGGCGCGCCGTGCCATGGCCGCGCCTGTCACCGCCGCGCCTGTTGATGTGGTGCCGGTTGCTATGGAGCCCACGCCCGCGCCGGTGATGGAAAGCCCGCGGTCGCAAGCGGTGATCGTGACAGAGGTCCGGCCCACCACCGCTTTGCCGATGGATGATGAAGTGACGTGCCGCAAGCCGCAGCGCCTGCCCGGATCGCGCCTGCTGGGGCCAGCCGTCTGTCTTTCGTCCGGCGCCTAGGCCGAGCTTGTCGAGCAGGGCAAGGACATCAGCCCGGACGGTCGCAACTATGTGCTTGCCGCTACGGCCTTCGAAAAAAAGAACAGCACAAATCCGCCGTCCTGCGTGCCGCAAAGCACCGACAGCGCCACCACCGCCATGGCGGGCCTGACGCGCGTGGTCTGTTTCTAGGTTAGCGGCTCATTCCGCCGGACTCTGGATGGCGACACCCATCGCCGCAAGTTTTTCCAGCACGCCGCCCTTGCGCAGCAGCGGGCCGAGATTAACCACCGCGATAGTCTTGCCGGGTTTTTTCAATGCGGCATCGATCGCGGATACGGTTTCGGAGACATTGCGTGCCTCGATGGCGGCGGCGCGGGTGACGGTGCCGATGGCGCAGTTCATCAGGCGGGATTCGGCGTAATGGGCCTTCATCGCCTTCACATCGCCCACGGCCCAGGCGCGCGCGGCGGGCGCCATGTGATCGCTGGCCCACAGCACATCGTCCACCGCCTGAGACAGGCATTGGCGCTGCTGTTCGGGGGACAGTTTTAAAAGATCGCGCACCACATCCATGGCGTCGAAGCGGATGACGGAGCGTCGCTCCACTTTCTTGGCGCGGGCGATGTCGCCGATACGCCTGCGCGGCTGGCCGCCCTCGGCGTTGGAGGCTTTCATGAAATCCTGCTGCAGCCGCACGGCGGCGCGGATGGGAATGTCGGTGGCATAGTCGCCCGCATCGCCCTTCACAGCATCACGCGCCGCGAGGAAGCGGCGGCGCAGGTCGTCGGACAGCTGCGCTTCCAGGTTCTGGCCGCGCGGCAGCGAAAGCTTGCCGCCATGCCAGAGCAGGAACCAGGCGACATCGACGAAATTGATGCTGGGGCGGGGCGGCGACAGCACGGCGACGGCGCCTTCCATCACATCGGCTAGCACGTCGCTGTTCCAGGTGAGACCCTTGGGCACCGGCCAGACCTGGCCCAGCACCCAGACTTCCGCATTGCCGCGCGTCAGGTGCCACAAGGCAGGGCCGGGCTGGGCCCGCACCGTGACGGTTTCGATCTCCGACCATTCCGGCTGGATAGCAACGTCCTGCGCCCGCGCAGGAAGCACGCAGGCCAGCAGCAGGAGGGCGATCAGTGGTCTGAAGGGCATCGAGTTTCTCGTCGCCGGCAGACTGCCATACGAGAATGGCGGACCCAAGGCAGAAAACGGTCCTGCCTGTCGCCCGTCACCATCCTGTTTGTCATTCCCGGCGAGCGCCATGCGCAGCATGGGGCGAGGGAAGGGAACCCAGCTGGCAACGCCGTGCAGGTAGATAAACCTGAGTCGTTCATACGCGTCTCTCGCTGTCGCTCAAGACCTATGAACTCTCTCGGCGTTAACGCGCCTCGTCGGGGATGACAGTGAGTGAGTTGGTCTCCGCGCCGCGCGCGCAGGGTAATTACTTCCGCCCAAACCGCGTCCCGAAAAAATCGCCGTTGTTCCATTGTGGTGCGGCATCGGCATCGGCCAGTTCTTTGGTAATCTCGTAATTCAACTTGGCGAACTTGGCGCCCGCTGAATAATTGATCTTCTGCTTCAGGTCGTCGCTGGGCTTGTGATAATTGGTCTTCATGAAATGCGTGAAGGCCTTTTCGCCGCCATTGGCGAAGCCGGTCATCAAAAATACCGCCGGGATGCCCTGTTCGACAAAACGGTAATGGTCGGAGCGGGTGAAGACGCCTTCATCGGGCATCGGATCGGGCGATAGTTTGATGTTCATCCTGGCCGCGGCGCGTTTCACCGCCGGGCCGATACTGGAGCGGTCGGCGCCGAAGGCCACCACATCGGTGAAGTCATAGGTCAGGATCGGCATGTCGAGATTGACGTCGCCCACGATTTGCGACACCGGCACCGGGGGATTGCGCGCGAAATATTCCGCCCCGATCAGGCCCTTTTCCTCGGCGGTGTTGACCAGGAAGATCATCGAGCGGCGCGGCGCCTTGCCGGCGAACAGGCGCGCCACTTCCAAAGTGGTGGCGACGCCCGCTGCATTGTCCAGGGCGCCATTGTTGATGGTGTCGCCACTTTTATCGCCCTTGACCGGCGGGGTGATGCCCAGGTGATCGAGATGGGCCGACAGCACGATATACTCGTTCTTCAGTTTGGGATCGCTGCCCGGCAGCAGGCCGACAATGTTGCGGCTTTCCAGGGTTTTGGTTTCGCTGTCGGTGGCGGCGGTGAGCGACAGGCCAAGGTCGAAGCCCTTGATGGCGCCCTGCGCGGTTTCGGCCGTGGCGAGAATGTCCTTGGTCTTGGCGCCGAACAGCTTTTTCGCTCCCGCCACGCTGATGCCGGCGATGATGGGTAGGCGCACTTGCGCGAAAGCCGTGCCATCCTTCCGCCGCCAGCTCATGCCCCAGCTTTTGTACTGCCGCACGCGATTGGCGAAGGGATAGAGTTTTTCGCCGGTCAGGGTATTGACGCTGAGATAGCCGATGGCGCCGCGGTCCAGCGCCGCTTTCAGCTTGGCGCGGCCGCCGCGGTAATAAGCACGCTCCTCGGTCTGCAGGAATTTTGGGGCGCCCGCCAGCGCCACCACGATCTTGCCCTCCACGTCGAGCCCGGCGTAATCGTCGCGGCCCTTTTCGGGCGCCACCAACCCATAGCCGACAAAGACCAGCGGCGCGTTTATGCGGAGCTTGGGGAAAACCTCGTCGCCGCTGCTGACATAATCGGTGCCGAAGACCAAAGGGGTTTCCTTGCCGGATGCATCCTTCAACGACAGCTTGCCTTCGCTCATGGCGCGGGCGGCCACCAGCGGCACCGGCTGGAAATAACCGCCATTGGCACCCATCGGCTTCAGCCCCAGCGCCTTCATCTGGCGGGCGACATAGTTGGCGGCTGCCTCATAGCCGGGGGAGCCGGCTTCGCGGCCCTTCAGTTCGTCACCCGCCAGGTACGCCATGTGCGCCTTGATGTTGGCGGTGGGGTCCGGACCGGTCTGGGCGGTGGAGGGAATGGTGGCCAGCAAAAAGACGGAAAACAGGACAGACGTGCGGCGCATGCGGTCTCCTCGTGTGGACGAAGCCTGCCGCACGGGACGGCGCAAAGACCGGCCGGGCGTGGGCTCGAATTTGCGGGCCACCCCTGTTTGTCATTCCCGGCGAGCGCCATGCGCAGCATGGGGCGAGGGCAGGGAATCCAGGTGGCAACACCGCGCAGGTGGGTAAACCTGAGTCTTTCATACGCGTCTTTCGCTGTCGTTCAAGATCTATGAACTCCCTCGGCGCTAACGCGCCTCGCCGGGGATAACAGTTGTGTCTCGGCTCCGCGCCGAGAATGACAGGGGAGGCAGCCCGTTGCTCCGGCTTTCTGATGCGCGCATTCTGATGCGGCAATGGACCGGAAGAGCCCCATGATGATTTCACGCAGGATGGTGCTGGCGGCGTCGGCGGCGATGCCGTTTGCGGGTATGGCGCACGCCGCCGATGCGGTGTCCATCCAGATCCATCCGCAGCGCCGGTTGCGCACGCTGCCGGTCGATTTCATGGGGCTGGGTTTCGAGGCATCGGCGGTGGCGGTGCCGGGATTCCTGTCCAGCGGAAACCGGGCCTATGTGGAGCTGGTGCGCAACCTGGGCCGGGGCGTGATCCGCATTGGCGGTAATGTCTCCGATTATACGCGTTACGAAGTGGGCGCGGCGCCCGCCTGGGGCCACAAGGCGACGGTGCTGAATTATGAAAGCCTGCGCCAGCTGCGCGGCTTCCTGGATGCGACCGGCTGGAAGCTGATCTGGGGCCTGAATCTGGGCACCGGCACGGTGGAAAATGCCGTGGCTGCGGCGCGCGCCGTGACCGAGCTGATGGGCGACCGGCTGGTCGCCTTCCAGATCGGCAACGAGCCCGACCTGTTCGTGCTGGCGGGCCATCGCGCCGCGCCTTACGGCTATGGCGAATGGCTGACGGAATATCGCCGCTTCAAGACGGCGATCCGCGCGGCGCTTCCCGGCGCTCGCTTTGCCGGGCCGGACATCAGCGATGCGGGCGTGGCCTGGGCGGAGGCTTTCGCGCGTGACGAAGGCGGTGACGCCGCGATTTTGACGGCGCATCATTACATTGCGGGGAAGGACAATCCGGCCAGCACGCACGCACTGCTGCTGCGCGACGAAACCCGCTTCCAGCAGAACAACCTGGCCCGGTTCCAGGCCAGCGCCGTCAAGGCCGGCATCTCTTGGCGTATGAGCGAAACCGCGACCCTGTATGGCGGAGGCAAGAAGGGCGTCAGCGACAGTTTTGCGAGCGCGCTGTGGGCGCTGGATTACCTGTTCGTGCTGGCGGGTCATGGCGCGGCGGGCGCAAACCTGCAGACCGGCATCAATCACCTGGGGCGACTGAGTTATTATTCGCCCCTCACCGACGACCAAAAGGGCAATTACGGTGCGGCGCCGGAATATTACGGGTTGCTAGCCTTCGCGCAGGTCAGCCAGGGCGACCTTGTGGCGGTGGATTTGAACAAGAGCGGCGTCAATCTCACCGCCTATGCCGTGCGCGAAGAGGGCGGGACCATTTCCGTCGCGGTGATCAACAAGGACATCAAGCGCGATGCGGCGGTGGCGATTTCCGGCGCGCCGCAGGGCGAGGCGCAGGCCATGCGGCTGGGGGCGCCATCGGTATCGGCGCTCAGCGGCGTGACCCTGGGCGGGGCGGGCGTCAGCGGCGACGGGCGCTGGGGCGGCCAGAGCGAGGCGGTGCGAATTCGAGGCGGTCGGGCGCTGCTGAACGTGCCCGCCGGCAGCGCGGCGCTGGTGACGTTTACCGCCTGATCCGCTGGCACGGCCATTGCGACACACAGGGTAACAAAGACCACAGGCTTGTCCGCCTGTATCAAACTGGATCAACCCGGCAGCGCCCCCTGCCGGTCCTTGCCGCGGATGGTGCGTTTTGGCGCGCCATCCTCATTTTGGGAGCACATGATGAAACATCTGATTTTCGCCTCGGCCGTTGCGGCCCTGCTGGGCAGCGGCCCCGCGATGGCGGTGGAACTCGATACCATGACCACCATGGTGATGGACCTGAATGAAAAGAGCATCGACGTGGCCGAGGCCGATGGCCTGACCATCGGCGACCTGTCGGGCGGGGTTGGTTTATCCGCTGCGGATGAGGGCGGGCCCATCGTGATGCAGTTCGTGCAGCAGCCCGCCGCTGGCGCCAGCACGGGCACTGTCAGCGGGTCGCGCTATGTCACGCCGGTTGCAAGGCGATAAGTTGCCAGGCGGTAATCTTCAGAAATGATAGCCCAGCAGCGTCATGACACTGGTATTGGTGTCGGCGAAGCTGATCGGGCTTTTGGCGCTGTCGCCCATCAGGCGTGTCACATTGGTGTTCACGGCCGCGAACCAGTGGCTGTTGAAGCGATAGATCAGGTTGGCGCTGCCGCGCACCTCCTGCAGCCCGGAACGGGCGTTGAAGGCGGGAAAAATCGAGCGTGACGCCTGCAGCGGCGTGATCCCGAAGAAGGTCTGCATATATTTTTCGTCGGCCCAGCTGGCGCGGATGCCGGGAATGAAGATCAGTTTCTTGCCCAGCGGCAGCGGCGTGGAGGCGCCGAAGCTGGCCAGGATGCCGTCATTCTGCTTGCCCAGGTATTTGACCGCCGAGGCGTTGAAGTCGATGAAGCCCATGCGGTAGCCGACAAAGCCGCGCGCCCCCAACGTGAAGTCTATGTTTCCCATGCCGGCCAGGCGGTCGTCGCCGCCGCCGAAGATGCCGCCGGTATCGTGATCCTTGCGCCCGCCGTCAAAGGTCAGGCCGCCGCCGGCACGAAAGGGTCCTCGCCTTACCTGCGCGCTGAGGCCGCCTTCGCCGAAGGAAATCGTGTCGCGCCAGCTGACGGTGATGACCGGAAGGGGGCGAAAGCGCGAACGGTCGCTGCCTTCAAAAGTGGGACGATACGAGCCGCCAACGCCCAGATTGATATCCCATGTCTGGGGCGGGCCTTTACCGCGCATGGGCTGCGCCATCACGGGCGCGGCGATCAGCGCCGCGATGGCGGTGGCGAGCAGAAATCTTGTGAAGGTCATTGCCGACGGTAATACGCGCACAATGGCGAAACTATGTCGGATCAGAAGCGATAGCCGACAAAGGCCAGCGCGGTTCCATAAGTGTCGGCGATGCTGATCGGGCTGCCCGCGGCATCGCCGGCCAGGCGGGTGACGCCGGCATTGACGCCCGCGAACCAGTGGTCGGTGAAGCTGTAAACCAGGTTGGCGCCGCCGCGCACCTGGTGCAGCCCGCCATGGGCATCGAAGCGCGGAAAGATCCCGCGCGAAGCCTGCAGCGCGGTGACGCCGAAATAGGTCTGCATGTATTTGGCGTCGGCAAATCCCAGGCGGATGTTGGGGATCAGCAACAGTTTCTCGCCCAGCGGCAGGGCGGCGGAAACGCCGATGTCGGACAGGATGCCGTCATTCTGCTTGCCGGTATATTTGGTGACCGCGGCGCCGAACTCCAGGAAGCTCCAGCGCCAGGTGGCGAAGCCGCGCACGCCCAGCGAGAAGTCGACCTGGTCCAGGCCGCGCAGGCGGTCGTCGCTGCCGCCAAAGATGCCGCCATCGCCGCCTTCTTTGCGGCCCGCATCGAAGGTCAGGCCGACGCCATAGCGCAGGTTGCCGTTACGCAGCTGGGCAGACAATCCGCTTTCGCCGAAGGTGATGGTGTCGCGCCAGTTGCCGGTGATGAAGGGCAGGCCGGAAAAGCGGTAGCGGTCGCTGCCCTCGAAGGTGGGGCGCACCATGCCCGCGCCGCCCAACCGCACATCCCATTCGCGCCCCTCGGGCGGGGCGGTGCGGCGCGACAGGGCTTCCCATTCCTGGGTCTGGGAGGCGCCGCCGCCCTGGGCCAGGGCGGGCGTGGCGACCAGGAAAGCCGCCGCAGCGGCGGCAAAAGTTGGAGTTCTGGGGGTCATTTCAGGACCTTAACATGCGCCCTGTTCGGGGTGAGTGCGGAAAAGCGGAATTGGGTTACCGGCCCTCCGCCGCGCTATTTCCGGTGGCGGGCGGCGGCGACTTCGCGGGCGAAATCGATGTCGCCGGAGTTGGCCGTCAGGATATGGCCGCCCACGATATAGGTGGGGGTCTGGAAGGCGCGGATGCCGCGCGCCAGGTTGAAATTGGAGATGATCTCGTTGCTCACATCGGGCGCAACCATGTCGCGGCGGGCGCGGGGGACATCCAGGCCGGCGGCGCGCGCGGTCTCGAAGATCCCTGCTTCATCCAGCGCGCCTTCGCGGCGCATCAGCGCCATGTGGAAGGCGCGGTACTTGCCTTGGCGGTGCGCGGCCAGCGCCAGGCGCGACGCGATCATCGAGGGCCTGGTGAGGATGGGATACTCCTTCATTACCACCCTGACGCCCTTGTCGGCGGCGGCCAGCGCCACCAGCCGTGGCTCTGCCAGCTTGCAATAGGGGCAGGCGTAATCGGAAAAGACGATGATGGTGACATCGCCCTTCGGATTGCCCAGCACGGGCGAGGCGGGATTGCTGGCCAGTGCATCGATGCGGTCGGCGACGCGCGCATCGCGCGCCTTGCTGTCCTCGGCCTGCATCTGGCGCAGGTAATCCTGGATGGCGCGGGCAGCGCGCGGGTCGGCGGGCAGGGGCGGCGCCGACAGTGCGGGAAGGGTCAGTGCCGGAAGGGTAACCGTCGCAGCAACGACCGCGGCCAGGATGACGCGCCAGAATTTCATGCCCACTCCTCCAATTAAATGTCCATCAACCGCTAGACTACGCGGCGCGGTAGTAGTCAATTTAGCAATAAGTCAAACAATCCGGTCATTTGACAGCGATCATGCGGATGCCACCCAAATGACTGTTTTGTATGAGCTCTACAAATCGAATATACGCCCGATGAAGGGCGTCGTGACCCATCGGGGTACCTTTCTGCCGCGCTTCTTCTCGTAATCTTTAGCGAAACTCTGCCGCTTTTATAGTCGAACACAAAACCAGAACGTGCGCCCTCTTGCCGCAGGCGTGATGTGGATTTGTCACGAAACCTTAGACGCTCTGACATACGCCGCCCCTAAGTCTCAATCCACATAACCAAACGGGGCAGATTCCATGACTTCCTATTCCTGCGCACAGCGTCTGCGCGGCCTGATGCTGCTGGGTGCAGCGGTCCTGCCTGCCGCACCAGCACTAGCCCAGTCGCCCACTCAGGTGGAGACCGTTGTCGTCACCGGCACCCGACCGATCGCGGAATCGGAAGCTGCCGCGCTGTTCGTGCAGAGAAACTCAGATTCTCTTGTGGCAGTGGTCGCATCAGATTCTGTGGGGCGTATGCCAGACCAGAACATGGCCCAAGCCGCCAGCCGCCTGCCGGGCTTGGCCATTGAGCGCGACCAGGGCCAGGCGCGCTATATCAGCCTGCGTGGCGCCCCCAATTACTGGACTACTTTGTCGTTCGACGGCATCAATATCGTGAGCCCGGAAGGGCGCGACGCGCGCTTCGACACCATCCCCTCCGCCATCGCCTCGCAGATCGTGGTGTCGAAGGCGGTTACGCCCGACATGCCCGGCGAAACCGTGTCAGGCAACGTCAACGTCATCACCCGCTCGGCCTTGGATTATGACGGCTTCCGATTCTCCGGCAAGGGGGGAGCTGGCATGGCTACGCTGGGTGGACGTAAGGAAATAGACTTGTCCGCCGTGGTATCCAATGTGTTCCCGGCCGGTGACGGCGTAATCGGTGCATTGGTCTCCGCCAGCTATTACCAGCGCAACATGATCACGGACAATTTCGAAATTGACTGGGAGCAAGTCACCCAGGACACCCGTCCGGGCTCCGAAACACGCTTCTGGGCGCGTGAATTCGAGAACAAGCTGTACCGGCTGATGCGCCGCAACCAGTCGCTTTCGGGGCGCCTGGACTGGGCTCCAAACA
Organism: Pseudomonadota bacterium; assembly: GCA_041192105.1. Taxonomy (GTDB): domain Bacteria; phylum Pseudomonadota; class Alphaproteobacteria; order Micropepsales; family Micropepsaceae; genus Rhizomicrobium. Next base: position 19,020 of record JBEENS010000019.1, read on the forward strand.
GCGATCACAGCGTCTCGCTTCGTTCGCTCTACACCATATTCCTGGATGACGAGGCGCGCGACAACTACATATTCGATGCCGATGATCGCCAGGCCGATCTGACGCCGTCCACCGCCGCTTGCTCCACCGCGGTCAACCCCACACCCACCACGACCGGCTATGCTGATGTCTGCATCGGCAATACGCCGCTGAATGGCACGCTCTACGGTATCGACATCAATCAGCGTTCGACACTGCGTGCCTTCCGGCAATCGGTCTTCACCAACACGCTGGAAGGCAATCACGGTTTCGGAGACGGCTGGCACCTGAACTGGCTAGCCAATTTCACCGAATCCAAGGACGACCGCTCTGTGGTTGGTGAGGCGCGCTGGGACAGCACCTCCACCCGCACCCAGCGTCCGACAGTGGCATACGATTTCACAAATCCCCAGATCAGCGCACGCCAGCTGTTCACGACCAATCAGCTATCCGGCCCCACTCGTTTCCAGGCGGGCAGTCCGGTGTCTTTGATCGATAGCTTCACAAAGCCTCTCTCGTCACTGCGCCATCTGGATGCAGTCGATACTACCACCGCACATACCGCAAAATTGGTGTTGTCGAAGGATGGGCGCTTCTTGGATGGGGACGCGATCTTTAAGGCCGGTTTCCAGTTCGACCAACGCACCAAATCGGCTAACGAGAAAGAGATCAATCTGACGACTGCCAGTCAATTTACGACCGTCGGAATCCCTACGAGCTACACCGCATTCTCTCTGGACGAGCCTTTCCAGGGCAAGATACCGCTAGGCTACACCTTCCGTTATTTCGACACCTTGCAGATGCGCGCGGCCAGCGCGCTAGCCAAGACCAATTTCCCGCTCACGCCTATTCCGGCCAACAGTTACAAGGTCCGCGAACAGGTGATGGCAGGCTTCTTGATGGGCACTATCAAATGGGACTGGGGTTCCATGATCGGCGGCGTGCGCGTCGAAAAACTGGAGAACAACGGCACGGCGGCGGCCACCATTGGGGCCATTACCGGCCCGGTCTCGGCTAAGTCCAGTGACACGCTGATCTTCCCCAGCCTGCACCTGAATTATAACATTGACGACACCAAGAAGCTGCGAGTGTCCTTCAACAGTGGCGCGGCGAGGGCCGATTATGACCAAATGCGCCCCAATGTGGTGGTTAATGATACCAACCAGACCATCTCGGGGGGCAATCCGGCGGTGAAGCCGGAACGTGCCTATGGCGTGGACGCCTATCTTGAATGGTATGTCGAGCCGCAGGGATATTTGATGGCGGGATTCTTCTACAAGGAAGTGAAGGATGTGCTCTACACCCAGCGCAATACTTTTGCCTCCGACGCTCTGAATTCTGGCGGCATTGACCGTTCCGGCTATGCTTTTAGCGGCATAACTAACGGCGGTGACGGACACCTGTATGGTTTTGAGCTGGCGGCGCAGATGCAGCTCGAACCGTGGACCCCCGATCTAGGCCTGCCCGACTGGATGGGCGGCTTCGGGATCAATGCCAACCTGACCCTGAACAACAGCGCAGTGACCAAGCCTGCCGTGGGTACAATCCCTGCGCGAAAGCTGCGCCTGCCAGGTACTTCCGACATGGTCTACAATCTCGGAGGCTACTACGAGAGATACGGTATGTCGCTGCGGGCCCAATATCAGCGCCGCTCCACCTGGATGGATGGAATCGCAGACACGTTGGCCGATGCGGGTGATACCTATTGGGCAGCAGATGACGAACTGGACCTGTCGGCTCGGTATGCCGTCAGCGAGAACTTCGAAATATATGCGGATGCCTCCAACGTCCTCAGCCAGCCGGGCCGTCGATATTCCGAACCGGGTAATCTCCTGGCCGCGACCGGAATTTCTACCCCGCGCACCGACCGTTACACCCTCGAATGGGAACAGTTCGGGCCACGCTACAGCGCGGGTATCCGGGTTACATTTTAGTAGGTAAAATCTTGAAAATTGTGGCCATACTCTGCGGCGCTGCCTTGCTTATAGCGCCGCAGGGGCATGCACAGCCGATCACGGCGGACGTCATCGCGCGCGGCGAGACCGTGCCGGTCGGTGCGGGCGCTGATGCCGACGCCGCTGACGACCCCGCAATCTGGCGCAACACACGCCGTCCCAGCCAAAGCCTGATCGTCGCCACCGATAAAAAGGCAGGGCTTTATGTCTACGGGCTTGACGGAAATGTGAAGAGCTTCGTGCCAGCCGGGCGGGTCAACAATGTAGACCTGGTCGATATGGGCAGGCCGGGCGTGATCGTGGTTGCCAGCGACCGCAACGATCCCACCAAGGCGCTCCTCCAGATTTACCGTTTGGACACCGGCAACGCTAGGTTGGAGGCGCTGGGCGCGGTAGCGGGCGGAGCGGGCGAAGCTTATGGCGTCTGTTTGATGCGCGATGGCCGGGTTCTGCATGCCTTCTCGGTATTAAAGGACGGTACCGTGGCGCAGGTGGTGATCGCGATGGATAGCGGTATGCCGCAGGGAAAAATCCTGCGCACCCTGAAACTGGCTACCCAGACCGAAGGCTGTGTGGTCGATGGGCGCAGCCGCACGCTCTATGTTGGCGAAGAAGATCGCGGCATCTGGGCGTTTGATGCGGGCGCCTGTTCGTCTAGCCAAGGCAGACTGGTGGCGCAGGTGGATAACAGTCATTTGGTCGCGGACGTCGAAGGGCTGACGCTGATACCGGTGGGCCGCAAGGGCGGCTATCTGGTCGCGTCCAGCCAGGGCGACAATGCCTATACCTTGTTTTCACTACCCGACATGACGCCCGCCGGGCGCTTCCGTATCGCGGCCGGGGCTGTCGGTGCCACGCAAGAGACCGATGGCATCGCGGTAGTCCCGGGTACCTTCGGGGGCGACTTCCCCGAAGGTCTTTTCATCGCCCAGGACGGTGACAACGCGCCTGCGGCACAAAACTTCAAGCTGGTATCCTGGCGCGATGTGATGCGCGCCGTCAAAAACTGACAGAAACGTGATCCCATGAGCTACTCCCGCCGACAATTCAGTTTTGGCGTTTTGACGGGTCTTGCCTTTGCTGGCCTGGCGCTGGTTAAAAAGCTCATTGCGTTTCCCGCGGCGCGTTGCCAGGAAGCCGCAGCGGTCGCCTGACACGTCCCGGCTGCGTTTTCCAACGGCGCCCGCGCCTGCGATCCTAGGCGATCCGTCCCAATGACGGCTTCTGACAAAAGCGGACATTGAATACTACCGTTTTAAACAGGGCTGGCCGTGGACGATCCGGCCGCCAATTTCTGAAATTGATCAAAAGCGCCTATCGCATCTGCGGCATACATGAGTGCGGGACCGCCGCCCATGTAAATTGCCATGCCTAGCGCCTCTTCGACTTCCGCCCGACTTGCGCCCAGTTTCACCAGCGCCTCCGTATGGAATCCAATGCATCCATCGCAATGCGTGGCAACACCAATGGACAGTGCGATTATCTCTTTTGTTTTCCTGTCCAAAATTCCGGCTTGCGTCGCAGCTTTGGCCATATCCGAGAAGCCCTGCATGGTTGGACCGATATCATTGCGGAGTATCTTCAGGTTGGTGGAGATATCTCTGACTATTTCTGGATAGTTTTTCATGGCTGCATCCTTGAGTGGAAAGACAAGGCTGAGCCTGTATGCGGTGCTGCGGTTTGATCCGGCGCAACATTCGCGACTTCCAGACTATGTCTGTCCTGGCCCAAAGCGGAAATCTCAGGCCGGAAGCTTCCCAGGCTGCGAGAATGGTTCGATAACCTTGCCCGGCATGCGGCTTTCAAATCCTGTTCACCGGCAATTTCAGATAGGTTTGGCCGTCAAAATCGGCGGGCGGCATCTCGCCGGCGCGGATATTCACCTGCACCGACGGCAAGATCAAAACTGGCATCGCCAGCGTCTTGTCGCGCGCGGTACGCATCGTCACAAAGGCCTCCTCGCTCACGCCGTCATGGACATGAACATTCTTCGCCCGCTCCTCGCCGACGGTTGAATGCCAGGCGGGCGTGTCGCGCCCCGGCGCCTTGTAGTCATGGCACATCCAGAGATTCGTCTCGGCGGGATGCGCCAGGATGCGCCGGATGGAACGATAGAGCGTATGGGCGTCGCCGCCCGGGAAGTCGGCCCTGGCTGTGCCATAATCCGGCATGAAGAGCGTGTCACCAACAAAGATGTTGTCCGCGGCGCGATAGCTGACACAGGCCGGCGTATGGCCCGGCGTGTTCATCACCTCAATCTCTAGTCCGCCGACCTTCAGTATCTCGCCGTCTCTCAGCAGCCGGTCGAAGGGCGCGCCATCGCCCGCCACGTCCCGCGCCCCAAAGATCGGGGCGAAGACCTTCTGCACCTCACAGATATGTTCGCCGATGGCGACTTTCGCGCCGGTGGCTGCCTTGAGATAGGGCGCTGCCGACAGGTGGTCGGCATGGGCATGGGTTTCCAGAATCCAGTCCACCGCAAGCCCGCCAGATTTGACCGCCGCCAGCAGCGCATCGGCCGAGCCTGTCGAAGTGCGGGCGGCCTTGGGATCGAAATCCAGCACCGGATCAATGATGACAGCCCGCCGCGACGCCGGATCGCTCACCAGATAGCTGACCGTGAAGGTCTGCGGGTCAAAAAACGCCTGAATTGCGGGCTTCATGATTACTTCTCCATCGGGCCTTGATTATATATTAGAAATATCTAATATATCAAGCAGGAAAGGATGGAACTTTGAACGCTATTTCAGCCAAGGATTTGAAGGCGATGCGCAAGCATGCCGGCGCGGCCGCGGCCATGATGGCTGCCCTGTCCCACGAAGCCAGGCTACGCGTGTTGTGCGACCTGGTGGGAACCGAGCGAACAGCGGGCCAGCTGGTGGAACGTTCCGGCCTCAGCCAGTCGGCCTTGTCGCAGCATCTGGCGCTGCTACGCAAAGAAGGCCTGGTGGCGACCCGCCGGGAAGGTCAGTCGATTTTCTATTCCATAGCCGATCCCGATGCGGCCCGCATTCTGGCGGTGTTGCACGACATCTATTGCAAGAGGTAACAGACATGATTCTTCCCACCATCACCCCGGCGGAAACCCGTCGCCGACTTGCCGATGGCACCGCTATCCTGGTCGATATCCGTGAACCGATGGAGCATGCGCGAGAAGCCATCCCGGCGGGTCGGCTCCATACGCTCTCCACACTCGATGCCGGGTCTCTTTCCACGGCCGGCGGCGCCAAAAAACAAGCGGTGATCTTCCATTGCCAGAGCGGCAAGCGGACCGCCGACAATGCGGCACGGCTGCAGGCCTGCGGCGTTCCAGAAGCCTATATCCTGGAAGGCGGGCTCTCGGGCTGGAAGGCGGCGGGGTATCCCACAAGCATTGACCGCAGCAAACCCATCGAATTGCAGCGTCAGGTGCAGATTGCGGCAGGCACACTGGTCCTTCTGGGCGTGCTGCTGACCTGGCTGGTATCGCCGCTCTTCATTCTTCTGTCGGCCTTTGTCGGCACCGGCCTCGTCTTTGCAGGTGTCTCGGGCTGGTGCGGCATGGCCAGAATTCTTGGCGCGATGCCCTGGAACCGGGCCGCCTGATGGGCATGGCCGACCTGCTTTCTCTGGGCTCTGGCACGTTGGTCGGATTCGCGCTGGGCCTTCTGGGTGGCGGCGGCTCGATCCTTGCGGTGCCGCTGCTGGTCTATGTCGTGGGGGTGAAAGACGCGCATATTGCCATCGGCACCAGCGCACTGGCCGTGTCGGTCAATGCTTTCGCCAATCTCATCTCACACGCACAAGCCGGAACCGTGAAATGGCCCTGCGCCATCGTCTTTGCCGTGGCTGGCATCCTGGGCGCGGCACTTGGCGCATTCCTGGGGCGGCAGGTGGATGCTCAGCATCTCCTCTTCCTGTTCGGGCTAGTGATGCTGGCCGTGGCGGCGGGCATGCTCAGCCGCCGCGCCGCAGGTGGCGATCCGCTGGTGCATATCAACCCGACCATCGCGGTACGCCTGATCGGTACCGGCCTGCTGGTGGGATTCCTTTCGGGCTTTTTTGGAATCGGCGGCGGCTTCCTGATTGTGCCCGCCATCGTGCTGGGCAGCGGCATGGCCACCATAAATGCCGTGGGCTCGTCGCTGGTTTCGGTTGGCGCCTTTGGCCTCACCACCGCGGCGAGCTATGCCATGGCCGGACTGGTGGACTGGCGGGTGGCCGCCATTTTCGTTCTGGGCGGCGTCGCGGGAGGGCTGGCGGGCGTGAAGCTGTCGGTCCGTCTGTCCGAAAAGCGCGGCCTGCTTTCCAAAAGCTTTGCCGTCGCGGTTATTTTTGTGGCGGCCTTTGTCCTGTGGAAATCTTCCGCCGAAATCCTGCCCTGAAAACGCTGCCAATTTTCAAGCTGCATAAGGATCTACATAAGTTGGTCATAATGTCTGACTGAACCGTCCTGTCTCTCAATTCAATCCGATCCAATTGAAAGAGCCTTTCATGCACCCGCTTCACCGGGAAAGCCACCTGATCCAGCGCATTGGCTGGCTGCGCGCAGCCGTGCTTGGAGCGAATGATGGCATCATCTCGACGGCGAGCCTTGTCGTCGGCGTCGCTGCCGCTTCGAACAATCCTGCCGAAGTCCTTGTTGCAGGCGTTGCTGGTCTTGTCGCGGGCGCCATGTCAATGGCGGCGGGCGAGTATGTCTCGGTCAGTTCGCAGGCCGACACCGAGAATGCCGATCTTGCACGGGAACGGCGTGAACTTGTCGACCAGCCCGAAGCGGAGTTGCGAGAACTCACGCAAATCTATGTGGCACGCGGCGTCGAACCGGGGCTTGCCCGCCTGGTGGCGGAGCAGATGACGACCAGGGACGCATTTGCCGCGCATTCCCGTGATGAGCTTGGGCTTTCGGATTACGTCGTGGCTCGGCCTATCCAAGCCGCCCTGACATCGGCAATCATCTTCACTATTGGCGCCGCAGTTCCATTGGTCATTGCACTGGCGGCACCGAAAACGTCGACCGCACTATTCGTGTCAGCTGGGTCGTTGCTCTGCCTTGCCGGGCTCGGAGCCATCGGCGCGCGCATTGGTGGCGCAGACATCTTCAAACCGACGGTGCGAGTGACCTTCTGGGGTGCCTTCGCAATGGCGGCGACAGCCGCGATTGGAGCGTTGGTGGGGCACAGCGTCTGACCTTTCAATTCGGCTTACCGGCCCTATCGCGGGGAAAAGTCGACGGTGCGCAAGGGTGGTGGCCGCAAGCGGGCTTAGCGGCTGCGCAGAGTGGCGCTTCTAGGTCTTTCCAAGGCGAAAGCAATTCGATCCGAATGTCCGCTTTTGGCGGCGGGTTCAACAGGTCACTGCAACACCAGCCTTAGTCTATCGGCTGGGGTCTCGAAGCCCAAGGTCTTTCGCGGTCGTTGATTGAGCCGCAGCGCGATCCTGTTGAGGTCGGCAACAGGAAACCGGCTTCCGCAACCCATCGACATGGCGTGGACCTCGCGGGGAGGATCCGAGCAGACCGGTGTCACAACGCGCCCGTTTTAGTCGAGCGGTCTCCGCGCGTCTTCCAAAGCGACCACCCGACGCCAGCCGCGAGGATCGCGAAGGTGACCGATAGCGATACCGCCGGCGGAATCTTCGCCAGGTCGAACGCGTCGGCGACGAAAATCTTGGAACCGATGAATATGAGCAGAACCGCAAGCGCATATTTGAGATAGTGGAAGCGATGCACCATCGCAGCGAGTGCGAAGTAGAGCGCGCGCAGCCCCAGGATCGCGAAAATGTTCGACGTGAAGACAATGAAGGGGTCGGTCGTAATCGCAAAGATTGCCGGCACTGAGTCAACCGCGAAAATGACATCGACGATTTCGATCATCACGAGTGCGAGAAGCAAGGGCGTCGCATAACGCGCCGTCCTGCCCGTCACCGAATCGACCTGTTTGACGAAAAAATTCTCGCCGTGGAGCTTTTCGGAAACACGCATATGCTTCTTGATGAAGCGCAGTGCGGCGCTCGATCCGACATCATATTCCTTGTCGGCGGTCATCCACATCTTGATGCCGGTTAGGACGAGGAAGGCGGCGAAGATGTAGAGTGCCCAGCTGAATTGCTCGACGAGGGTCGATCCCACGCCGATCATAATCGCGCGCAGCACGATGACGCCGAGAATGCCCCAGAAGAGCACACGGTGCTGGTATTGGCGCGGGATCGCGAAGTAGGTGAAGATCATCGCGATGACGAACACGTTGTCCATCGCGAGACTCTTCTCGATGACGAAGCCAGTGACGAACTGAAGCCCCGCTGCTTGGCCGAGATACCACCACACCCAGCCGCCGAACGCGAGCCCAAGGCTGATATAGACGGCGGACAGGAAAAGACTTTCGGTCACGCCGATCTCACGCTGCTTCTTGTGCAGCACGCCGAGGTCGAGCGCGAGCAGTGTTGCCACGATGGCGAGAAAGGCAAGCCACATCCACAGCGGCTTGCCGAGCCAGATGAATTGCAGCAACTCCATGTGCCCTCCAATTTGGACGCTCATTGCCAGTACATGATGGCTTTCTGGTGACCGGCGGTTCAACACGGTAGGAAATGCCTGGCATTGGTGCGCCTCATTACTCGTCGTCTTGCAAACGCCGGATCGGCTGCAAAAATTCCGTTTTGCCGGGCAGTTATCCGATCGGGTATGCTGCTCGGGCAGTCCTTGCCCAATTACAGCCAGTGCCGATCTGGTTTAAGGTTTGTTTTTCCAATACTGATGGCTGGAAGAAGGATTCATCATGCTTGTGGGACAACTCGCTCTTATACTGGCCGCTGCTTTTGCGGGAGCCGCATTTTATATAAATATCGCCGAGCAACCCGCGCGACTTGAGCTCGATGACAGAAATCTGCTGAAAGAATGGAAGCCGAGCTATTCCGGCGGCTTCGTCATGCAAGGTAGCCTCGCAGTCATGTCGGGCGTGCTTGGGCTGTCAGCGGCGTGGCTGACCCAAGATTGGCGTTGGGTCGTGGGAGCGGTGCTCATTGTCGCCAACTGGCCGTACACTGTACTTGGCATGATGCCCACGAACAACAAATTGAAGGCGATTTCCGAGATTGAAGCCGGACCGGCGTCGCGGAAAATGATTGAAGTCTGGGGTTGGCTTCATGCGGTCCGAACTTCACTAGGTATCGCTGCAACCCTCGCATACCTGTGGGCTCTTAACTGAACGCTCTTTTCGACTTTGAAACCCCGCTGGTCTAGCTTGACTGTAAAGCTCCCTCGCTAAAGGACGCACCACGGTGTCACGACGAATTCTCTGGGTTCTGGCAGGACTGTTTGTACTGGCCCTCTGCGTTTGGCTGTTTTGGCCGCGACCGCTCGCCGTGACGATTTTGGAAATTCAGCCCGGCGAAGCCGCCCGTGTGCTGGCCGTCAATGGTCGAATCCGGCCGCGCCTTTCCGTTGAGGTGAAATCTCCGGTGCCGGGAAGTTTAATCCTGCTGCCCTTCGATGTTGGGCAGCAGGTGGAGCGGGGCGCCCTGATTGCGCGGGTGGACGATGCGCCGCAGCTGGCCGTGATCTGGCAGGAACAATCCCAACTCGCAGCGCAGCAGGAGAACCTGGCCCAGACCCGGCGCGACCTTGCCCGCTATGAGAGATTGGCCGAGATAGTCGGCAGCCAGCGCGTCGAGCAGGCCCGCTTGGCCATGCGCCAGGCGCAGGACGAGGTTCTACGGCTCACTGCCACGGTCGAACAGGCGCGTGAGGTGCAGGACCGCCATCAAATTCGTGCGCCATTTTCCGGGGTCATCACCGAACGCCCGGTTGACCCCGGTCAGACGGTTGGCAGCGATACAACGGTTTATCGGCTGGCCGATACAACAGCCCCCGAAGTGACGGCGCCGGTGGACGAGCTTTATGCTGCGGAACTGAAAGTTGGCATGGCTGCTACGGTCGCGATTCCGGGTTTTGACCGCCCCCTGGCGGCCAGGATTATCCAGATCGAAGACCGCGTAGATCCGGAAACGGGCGCGCGTGCGGTGCGCCTGCGCTTCGACGCCCCGCCGAGTCGCGCGCCAGCGGGGCTGACGGTCTCGGTCAACTTGGTCGTAGATCGGCGGCCCCGGGCGATCAGCATTATGCGCAGCGCGATCCTCAGCCCTTCCGCCAATCCGCATGTGCGCAGCGTGGATGCGGCAGGCCGTGTTGCCGACCAGCCGATACGCTTTATTGACTGGCCTGCGGAAAAAGTGATCGTCACCGATGGGCTGATGCCGGGCATGCGCATCCTGGTGGATCCGCGGGCCGCCGAACCAGGCCGCCGCGTGCGTGGCGCGGATTAGTCCATGCGCTATGCCGCCAAGATTGCTTTCCGGCATTTTCTGTCCAGTCCGGCTCAGACCGCGCTGCTGATCTCGGGCGTGGCGCTGGGTGTCACCGTTTTCATATTTATGAGCGCACTGATCGGCGGCCTGGCACAGCTCCTGACCTTGCGCACCGTGGGCAGCATTGCGCATGTCACGCTGGAAATGCGGGAACGCTCCCCCGGCCTGATAAATCCTGTCTCAGGCGCCCACCTGGCGGTGCAAAAAGACCTGAGCCGCCGCCAGCAGATCGCCGTGTGGCAGCCGTTCATTGCACAGATGGAATCGACGTCCGGCGTCACCGCCGTGTCGCCCCAGATACGGGGCAGCGCCTTTCTGATTCGTGGCCAGGCGATTGCCCCGGTTGGCGTCTTTGGTGTGCTGCCGGACAAGCTTTCCGCCATCGCCGATATTTCCTCCGCGATGGTCGCTGGCACGGCTACGCTTCCCAGCGACGGGATTCTGATCGGATGGAAACTGGCCGATGATCTAGGCCTGCATGTTGGCCAGGCCATTCAGGTGCGATCGGATCGCCAGCGCGAGCGCAGCTTCCGCATCAGTGGCATATTCTCACTGGGGATTGCAAGTGCCGATCGCCAGGCAATCTACATGAACTTCACCACAGCGCGGGCCCTATTCGATCTTCCCAGCGGTATTTCCCGCATTGAACTCAAGGTGGCATCGGTGGGCCAAGCGCCGCGCTTGGCAGAGATGTTGGGCCGAGCTACGGGCTTAAAAGTGACATCCTGGACGGACGATAACGCCCAACTTTTTGAGGCGCTGGATGCCCAAGGCCGCACCGGAACGATTATCAAGGGCTTTGCGCTCCTGACCATCATGATCGGAATTGCAAGCGCCATGCTGCTATCGGTCATGCGCCGCCGAAGCGAGATCGGTATAATGCGAGCCGCGGGCGTGCGCCGCCTGTTCATCGTCCAGATATTCGTTCTGGAGGGCACCTTGATCGGCGCCATCGGTAGCATTGCGGGAGCGCTCCTCGCATGGGCAGCGCTGGCCCCCTTTCCCCCTATTGCGCAGGTGAAGGGCGGCGGACTGCCCATTGATGTAGGCCAGGGCGGAATTCTAATTGCGATCGTGCTGACCACGTTCGCGGCCGCCATCGCCTCCATCTTGCCGGCACAGCGGGCCGCCAGGGTGGACCCCGTGGAAGCCATCGGGCAATGAGCGATACCCCTCTGGTTAGCGTCTGTGGTCTGGTCAAGCGTTTCGGTTCCGGAGATGCGGAGTCCACGGTTCTGCATGGTATAGACCTTGATCTTTATCGGGGTGAACTGGTGGCGCTGCAGGGCCCTTCGGGTTCAGGGAAAAGTACCCTGTTGAGCATTCTCGGCACGTTGATGCGGCCCAGCGAGGGCAGGTATGTGATGATGGACGTCGATCTCATGGATGCCGGCGATGAGGAGCTGACGCGCTTTCGTAACCGGAATATCGGATTCGTTTTTCAGTTCCATCATTTGCTGCCCGATCTGACGGCGGAAGAGAATGTGATGATGCCGGCCGCTGCCGCGGCCGGACGCGAAACAGCTGCCATGCGAGCGCGCGCTGCGGCGCTGCTTGATGCCGTTGGTCTATCCGACCGGCGGTGCTATCGCCCGGCGGCGATGTCCGGCGGCCAGCGCCAGCGGGTTGCCGTGGCCAGGGCGCTGATCAACGAACCGGCGCTTGTGCTGGCGGACGAGCCCACGGGAAATCTTGACCGCGACTCAGCCGACCATGTGATGGAGTTGCTTGGCCGCATCAATAGGGAAACCAGCACCTGTTTCCTGATTTCGACGCATGACGAGCGCATTGCCGCACGCTGCTCCCGCCAAGTAAGGCTGTTGGACGGCCGCGTGGTGGAGGACGATGGTGCGCGGGTAGCTGCGAGATAGGCCTCAGTACGCCGTGAGGTGCGATGGCAGGCGCAGGTTCTCCGTGCTGGCAAGGTTCGTTACGGTGACCTGCGCGCCACTACCCACGCTCACATGGAGCGCCAATTGATTGCGCCCCGTTTGTGCTTTCTACAATGCCCGCTTCTGGCGCAAAGCGCACATCGTTAAGGGCGATACCCGTTTTTCAGGCTCATGATATAAGCGAAGACATTTTCCTTGTCGTCGCTTCGCAGTATCAGGTTCGGCATGCTGGGATGTGGTGTCTCGAACCAGAGATGCAGCTTTGTCGCCGTCATGCCGGGTGACCTGGCCAGGGCGTGGAAGCTGGGGGCGTAGCGATTGGGCGAGGGAGACTGCTTTCTTCCCACCGCATGGCACTGGGAGCAGGCTGCCTTTGCGAAATTCTCGCCTTGGCGCGTATCACCCTGCGGTTGCGATCTGGCGCCGTGGGGCATCAGGACTAGCCCGGAAATGATCAGGGTGCGGATAGTCTTCACATCGGGCCTGCCTTTTCGTGCATTCTCAACTCTATCGCAAACGGCGCCTTGTTTTCGCGCAAACCGGCCGAATCCCTTGAAATGCGCTAGCTTGATGATCCTAACACCAAAGCTTTCGATGATCAGAGGATAACAGGCCTGTCCTGGAAGCAATCCGCCAATTCAGCGCGGCTTCAGGATTATTGTCCAAAAACCCACAGCAGAGCTTCTTGTCCGCGGTTGAGCCACTGCGAACCACTTTGGGGGGCGCAAACCCTAACGCCAAACCGCAACCTCATTGCACAAGCTGGCGAGCGACCGTTATTGGCCGCCGCCAATGCCCTGTTCGGGATCGCCTATCCCATCCCCGTTGCCCAGGCCGGGGCGACGCTTGCTGCCGCCCTGTCGGATGCGCGGCAGGCATTGCTGCCGGGCGAACCGGCGATGACATGGCGGACCGGATCAAATCCGCGTAAAATAACCAGCTCGAAAAGCTGTCGCCACCGTCATTCGCGCCGCCGCCAATTGCCGATCCAGGAGCAGAAGACATGGAAAAGAAGACTCTCACCGCATGGCTGGCGGCTTTCGCCGCGCCGCTGGTCCTTGCCGCCACTGTTGTGGCGCAACCGGTGGCTGAGCCGCGAAATGATGGGGTCGACAATGTGATCGTCACCGCGCCGAGACTGCGCCCCGAAAAGGCGCTGGACAATTTCATCATCGCCCATGCCAAGACCGCGCGGCCGAACGGCAAGATCGCGCGCTGGAAGGCCGGCATCTGCCCGCTGACCATCGGCCTGCCGGCCAAATTCAACCAGTATGTGACCCAGCGCATTATCCGGGTGGCGATGACGGCCGGCGCGCCGCTGGCGGCGGCCGAGCCCTGCCGCACCAACCTGATCGTCCTGGCAACGCCGGAGCCGCAGGCCTTGCTGGACAATATCCGCAAGAAGCATCCGATGGCGCTGGGTTTTCACTATCGTTCGCGCGCAGAGCGCATCGCCACCATGCGGCTTCCGATCCAGGCCTGGCATGGCACCGTGACCGAGGATTTCCGCGGCAGGCTGTACAAGGATTTCCCCACGATGGATCCCGGCTTCGAAGGAACCGGCCTGTTGCCCACCGACTTCCTGCTGCCTGACGGCATGTCGGTGACCGGCAACCGGACCGGCGACGGGCTGAAAAGCCAGTTCACCTCCGCCATCATCATCATGGACACGACTAGGATCGGCGGACAGGAGATCGGCCCGCTCTCCGATTACATCGCCATGCTGGCCCTGTCGCAGGGGCAATATTACGACACCTGCCAAGACATTCCATCCATCACCAACCTGATGGCGCAGGGCTGTGGCCCGGAAATGAAGCCGGCGGCGCTGACCGATATCGATGTCACCTATCTGCGCGGCCTCTATCGGATGAGCGCAGGGCTTTCGTATATCGGGCAGCGCGGCTCCATCGCCTTCAGCATGAAAAAGACGCTGGGCGGCTACTAGCGCGTCTAGGTCTCCTCCCCCGAAGACCTGCCTTTGACCCAAGGCAGATACCAAGAAATGCGCGGTTTTCCAGGTTGTTCCGGCGGCGCGGTTCCTGGCGGATTCGCGCCCACCCGCCGATTGCGCTAAGCTGAAGCGGATCGGAAGGGCTTTTTCTCTTCCTGACCAGGCGGTTTCTGAATTCCCTTTTTAAGGGGAGCAGTTCCATGAACAGATTGGCTAGAAGCGTTTCCATTATCGGACTGGTGGCCGGAGGCCTTTCGCTTGGCGGCTGCGCCACGCGCGAAGCCGTGCAAAATGCCCAGGCCACGGCAGACCGTGCCTTGGCCCAGGCGCAGGGCGCGACAACCGCGGCGCAGAGTGCCGCCAGCGCGGCGCAGGCTGCCGCAAGCGCAGCGCAAGCGGCGAATGCCCGTCTTTACCCAGTTGAGGGCAACCTGGACCATCTGATGAACCATCATGAGCACCGCACCTAGAAGGATGTCGGCCTCAAGCACGGCCCGTTCCGCCGCATGCCGCCCGTAACGCCCCCCCCACAGCCCGAAGTGAAATTGAAGGCCGGGCGGTAGAGACTGGCTGGTATTGCAAGACCCTTGCCCTTCGCCGGGCAGGCTTGTTTGCCTTCTGTTCAACAACCAAAACATCAAGAAGGGAAAACGGCATGGAAGCTTTTCTGCCTTTGATCATTCAACTCGTTAGCGGCGCCGTCGGCGGCAATGTTGCCGGCGCGGCCATGAAGAATCTTTCGCTGGGTACGGTCGGAAACTCGGTTGCGGGAATTATCGGCGGAGGCATTGGCGGCCAGTTGCTCGGCCTGCTGGGACTTGCTTCCGGGGCCGGTGCAATGGACATTTCCGGTATTGTTGGAAGTGTTGCGAGCGGCGGCGTCGGCGGCGGCGTGGCGCTGGCAGCCTTCAGCATGGTCAAGCAGGCCATGGGCAAGTAGCCACCGGCTCAAATTGATCAGGCGGGTCTTTGCTCCTGTGGCATTGATCCGCCTGGACCCGGTTCTTGGCACACATGACGGGCGGCAGCCGGCTTTGGCTTCAGGTCGATCCGCCCAGCAAGGCCGATGGCGCGATCCGGAATCCGCACTTCGACAAGCAGCGTCAGGTATCGGATTGCGAGGCGCGGACCAGCCGGGCTTGCCAGATCGGGCCCGTCACCGTCATCACCCTGGCTAGGGCGATCCTGTCGCCGGGCGCAAGGACGCCCAGGTCAACGCCACGATCCGGCAGGATGATGGTGGTGCGGCCATGTTCCATCACCAGCACCATGGCGCCCCGGTCGATATTGCGGGCAGATTTTTCCAGCAGCTGAGAGAAGTATGGCTCCCGTCGCCAGGGAGCGTTGGTGCCGGGATCGACATGCACCGCCAGGGCATCGTCCTTGGCGTGCAGGACCATCTTGCATTTGTTCGGCTTCCACTCCGGCCCCAGGGTGGGATCAATCAGCCAATGGCAGGAAAAGTCGCGGCAGGAAGCTGGGCGGCCCTGATAGATCTTGCAGCCGAGCCCCCGCGCGTAATGCGAACACCAGGTGTCCTTGGGCTTGTTCAGCTCCGGGATCACCATGGTCTTGCAGCATAGCGAACAGTCGCCGCATTGCTTGCCGGGCGCGGGCGGAAGGCTGGCCATTCAGGCGGCGGCGGGCCGGTGCGCCTTGAGAAAGGACCGTATCTGGCGCACGGCCAGGGGAATGCGTTCTTTGGGTTCCTTCCAGGGATAAATGCTCACTTCGGCTTTCGGCGCCAGCATCGCGGTCTCCATGGCGACGGCATAGGGATGCGCCGGAATATCATCGGGCAGGATCAGCACCGGCGTCTGGCAGTTGCGCACGAAATCGCGGGTCACGGTGAAGACAAAATCCGGGTTGGTGCGATACATGCTGGTGAGATATTTCTCGACCGTCGTCATCGAGATGTCCGGCCGGCGCTTGACCAGGTCCGGGCCCCAGCCCTTCATGTTGTTGTCGTAATATAAGGTGGGCAGTTCGGGGTGGAATCCGCTGGGCTGGGCGATGACGGCGGCGACGACACGATCGGTCGCCCGCTCCAGCAGATTCCAGATAAAGGGGCCGCCAATGCAGAAGCCCATCACTATGAATTTGTCGATCCCCAGGTGATCCATCACACCGAGCTGGTCATCGGCGTGCGCATCCCATGGCCGGGCGATATCCAGCGGGCCGGAGGAGTGGCCGGCATTGGAGTTGCGCAGGTCGGCCGCGATGCAGCGATATTCGCCCTTGAATTCCGCAATGGGATCAAAAGGCCCGGTGCGCAGCCCGGCAATCGACGAGTTCAGCCCGCCGCCAGAAATCAGCAGCAGGGGAAAACCCGAGCCGTGTTCTTCGTAATGAATGCGGACAGGGCCTTTTTGATAGAAGGACGTCGTGGATTGCGCCGATGCCGGCGCCCCGGCCATCGCCGCCGCGGCGGCGCCGGTCGCCAGAAGATTTCGCCTGAACTGGTCGATCATCTGTGTGCTCCCCGGCCATTTTCGGCCATTCGATCACGGGCGCGGGCTTGCCTCAACCGTCATTCCCGGCCGAGGCCCGGAATGACAGGGTCGTTCACCGCGTCAGCAGCGCAGCCTGCAGCATCGCCCGCGTGTAGGCAGCGTGATAGGCCCAGGCGGCGTAGCTGTTGAGGTTGGGGTCCTCGTCGGCGGCCAGCTTGCTGCCGCGCTCGCCGGCGGGATCGCGCAGTTTTTCCGTCACATTGTCGTTGACGTTCAGTCCGCGCGCATGTTCGGGATGGACCATGCGGGGATATTTCTGCCGCACCAGTTCCTTCATCACCGCCAGCATGTCGACCACGCCATTGTCGGGCCAGACCTCGGTGTAATCCTCGATTGGCTTGCGCACGATGACGTTGCGGTAATGGACGTGACTGATGCGGTCGCGTTCCCCCAGCCAGCGCGCCACCGCCACTGGGTCTTCGCCGATTTCGCGGCTGACGCCGCAGTCATAGGTCATGCCGTTGCTGGGCGAGTTCACAAGGCCGACCAGCTTTTTCCAGTCGGCGAAGGTGGTCATGATCTGGGCCGAGCCGCGTGAGACGGGCGGCGGCGGATCGTTGGGATGCAGCGACATCCGCACCTTGACGCTTTCGGCCACCGGCACCACGGCTTTGAGGAAATATTCCAGGTTGGCCCAAAGCCGGTCGGCGCTGACCCTGCCGGTTTCGGGCAAGGGCGGCAGATCTTTCACCCGGTCATAGTGGAAGGATTCCACCACCGCGCCGCCGCGTGAGGGATCGGGAGCGTGGAAATAGCCTTCCTCCAGCCGGTGGGCATAGAAGTTGTATTCCACCACCGGGATGCCGGCTTCGCCCGCGGCGCGTATGGCGGATTTGACGATTTCGATGGCCGCGTCACGGCCCGGACGGCCCAATATAATGTCGCGCATGGTTTCGCGCGCCGCCCCGACATAGGGAAGCACGATATCGCCGGTGGTCAGGCCGTGCGCCTTCAAGAGCTGTACGCGGGCCGTGAGCGCATCGGCCTTCCAGGGAAAGCCGGTATTGTTCAGGATCACATGGGTGATGCCGATCTGGCGGAAGCGCTGGAAGCCGCGCGGATTCATTTCCGTTTCCACCACCGGGCCCAGGCAGATTTTCGGCGTGTCGGGGCCTTCGTTGGGCATGAAGGCCCGGGCGGATTGAGTCAGCGCGGGGAAAGCCAATGCTGCGCCGGACGTGGCGAGCAGCGCGCGGCGGCTGAAGGTGGTGATCATGCGTGCCTCTTTATAATGAGGCGCATTCAGCCATAGGGGCGGGACGGCGGCAACCAGCGGGCCTGATCCGCGTGCTTGCGGTCATGTTGCGCCGCCCAATTGCTGGGGCGGCGGGCATCTGTATGATCCCGGCCAACGAATATTCAGGGGGTCTCATATGTTTTCCGTAAAGCGCGTTCTTCCCATTCTGTCGCTGGTCGGCGTTGCCGCCTCGGCCATCGCCGTAACCAGCGGGTCATGGGCGCAGGCCCCCACCTTGCCGCCCGCCGTCGCCATTTCGCGCGAACCGCTGGAGCTGGACGCTTCCAAATGGGTTGGCTGCAAGAAGGTGCCGGGCGGTTCGCTCTGCGCCCCCGCGATCCAGACCGGCACGCCGGAAATCCAGGCGCAGCTGCGCGCCCAGCAGGCTGCCGCCCAGGCTGCCGGCGTCAAGCCGCTGCCGCCCAATCCGCTGGTCCCCATGACCTGCGGCGTGCCGATGAAGGGGGCGGACGGCCAGAACCTCGTGCGCCCGCCGCAGGGCGGCCGTGGCCCGATCCGCGTTCTGTTTATCTCCAAGGGCCATGAGTTCGAGCGCGAACATCTGCTGGGCATGCTCGACTGCCTGGGCGACGACATTACCTACGCCCATGCCGAGCATCCCGCCGCCGATATCCTGATGACGCCGGAAGGCTCGAAGAATTTCGACGTCTTCGTGTTCTACGACTTGGGCGGCCCCGGCGTGCTGCAGCTTGGCCCCAAGGGCGAGCGCAACCGCTTCTATCCCGATCCCTCGCCGGAACTGAAGCGCGGCTTCGCGGCCTTGCTGAAGCAGGGCAAGGGCATGGTGTTCCTGCATCACGCCTCGGCGGCCTGGACGCATGTCTGGCCGGAATATGCCGAAGTGGTGGGCGGCGCCTGCGACTGGTATTCGCCGGTGACGGTGCGCGGCATTCTCGATCCGCATCACGGTTACTATCCGCGCACGGCGCAGCGCCAGACAGCGGTGGACAAGAACCATCCCGTGGTTGCCGGCCTGGGTGACGGTTTCGACCTGACCGACGAAGCCTATGGCTGCGCCTGGTTCCCGGAATCGGTGACGCCGATCATGACCACCAGCTTCACGCCGCCCGATCCGCGCGTGAACTTTGGCCCCGGTCGCCAGTATTCCAACCTGTCGACCTGGGTGAAGGCATCGGAGAACAGCCCGGTTTTCTATACCCAGATGGGCCACGACAATAATGCCTGGCGGGTACCGGCCTATCAGCAGCTGGTGCGCAACGCCATCAAGTGGGCGGCCTCGCCTGAGGCCCATGCCTGGGCCAAGGCCAACCGGACGCGCATTTTCAAGTAGTCAGAGCGCCGCAAGAGCAACAACGCAAAAGGGCCGTGGCGACACGGCCCTTTTTCGTGCGCTATGGTTTGTTCTTGAGATGGCTCTGGATATAGCTGACGATGTCGCCGACCGACTTCATCTGCTCCTGGTCCTGCTCCGGCAGCTCGATGCCGAATTCCTCTTCCAGGCCCATCAGCAGCTCGAAACGGTCGAGGCTGGAAACCCCCAGATCCTCCACCAGAAGCGCCTTGGGCGTGATCTGGTCCTGAGTGACCAGCAACGCCTTTTTGAGCACTTCGCTGACTCGGGCTTCGGTATCCATGGACGGCCTTATAATACGGCGGGACCCCAGCTTACCATGGAAGGGTCGTCATAGAAGGGCAGTTAAGCTTCTTTTAGCCCTAACACGCAGTTCCGGTTCGGACCCCGGCAGGGCCGTGCTAGGCGTAGCGCATGGGTCAATCCATCACGTCCATTGTGGATATGGTTTCGCTGGCCGGCGATCTGCGGCGTGCGGCCAAACAGGCTGGCGCGCCCGAGCTGGCGGAAAAGATTCAGCGTTCGGCCGCCGAGCTGGAAAAGACCGCGCTGGCGCGGGTCGGCCAGGCTGGTCCCGGCATCGGCGCCCTGCTCGACACGTTTGTGTAAGGGCAGGTTCGCCGGGGCCTAGAAATTACGCTGCGTGACGGGCAGGCAATCCACGGCGCGCGCCAACTGTTCCGCCAGCAGGCGCTGATCTTCTTCGCCATGCACCGATAGGACGATATCCAGCGCGCAGATATGGGGTGCAATCGCGGTGCGCATCCGCGGATCGTTCGGGTCGCGCTGTCGCAGCAGGGTTTCGAAGGTGGCACAGATGGCGTTGATCAGCGGTTTTCCGGCCAGCGCGCTGCTGCCGCGAATATCGCGCACGATGGTGAAAAAGCCATTCCAGGCGTCGTCATCCGCGGGATTGCCCGCGACCTTGTCCTGCATCCCTTCCAGGGTCCTGACGCGCAGCCGCAGAAAGTCGTCGAAACTGTCCTGCACAAGCTGCGAGGCGGCTTCGCCCCGCGCCACCAGGCTGGTGATGTCTACCGCGTTGGGACCGGAAATCCTGTCGCGCAATGACGGCCGGCGGCTGGCGGGATTGTTCATACGGCCCAAGCCTCCCGGCTATCCAGATGACCCGTGTCGGCCTGGATTACCTTCATCAGGTGACTCATCAGTGTGGCGGCGGAAAAAGGCTTGACGATATAGCTGTCAGCCCCTTCGCCAATGGCGGTCGCGACATCGTCGTTTGCGCTATGGCCTGTCAGCATGATGAAGGGAATGCGGGGAAATTTTCCGGACGATTGCAGCCGCAGCTTGCGCAGGATCGCAAGCCCGTCCACCGGATGCATCTGCCAGTCGCAGATGATCAGGTCGGGCACGTTCATGTCCATGCGCAGGAATGCCTGTTCTGCGGTTTCCGTCAGGAAGATCTTGCCCACGCCGAAGCTGATCAGCATTTCCTGCAGCAGGCGGCGCACGAATTGGCTGTCGTCAATGACCAGAATGGTCAAATTCGAGAAGTCCGCTTTGGTAATAGCCAAGCTGTGCCCCCCGAAACCGGCGTGATAGGGTAGAGGCCGGGAGGTCGTCCCGGCCTCGGATTCGCTCTATGGTGGGATGTTTACACCTTAAGCAGAACGTGCCGCAAGATGTCGCGAAAGCACTAACAAACCGTGAGTGTCCCCGGTTGAGCGCCGCCACAGCGTGCAGCCATGTCCTGGGGCGAAATCCGGCTGAAGTAACGGTTCAGGCGAGTTTGCGCCTTGCGAACAGCTTGTCGTCGTCATTGCTCCAGCGGGCGGCCACGGTTGCGGCGACACAGACCACTGCACTGAAGAGCAGGGCAAGCGCCGTCCAGATGCTGATATAGCTGGCGGCCTTGCGGGCGGTATCCGCAGCCTGCTGGGCCTTGGTCCGCATGTGGCCGATCACCGTATCGACACGGCTGGTCGCCGTTGAGGCCGACATGCCATTGGCCAGGGACACAAGACGCACCAGTTCGGCCTTGTCGGCGGAATTCGCCGTGGCTTCCACGGCCTGTGCGGTCAGGAGGCGGGTGGCTTCGTCCTTGATGTCCGCATAGCTGCGCGAAACGGGCAGGGGCGCGGCCGCGACCATCGTCATCGTGGCTTCCGGGCCGACGCCGGACGGCGATATCGGGGCCTGCTCGGCGATCACGGGCTGGTCCTGCGCCATGGCATCGTTGCCGCTGGGCGCTTCCACTTGCGCGAACTGACGCCAGGCGAGGGAAGCCTGGGGCGATCCCGCCGGGCGGAACAGCTTGTCGGCCCAATAGCTGGCCGGCTGGGCGGCGCTGGCGCCGGTCGCGCCGGCGGCCAGGCCCGGGGCGGCGGCCAGCGCCAGCAGGCCCAGGCCGAACAACACGGCAAGACCCCAGACCGCAAGGCCATGGGCATCGGCACGGAAATGTTCTTCTTCCGATTCTACCGCCGCGCGCATCATGCGGCCCGCGACGTAACCGCCAACCGCGGCGCCGAAAGCCTGGGCCGCCAGGAAATAGGCGGCGCCTAGGGTGAAAAAGGTCTTGATGCCCGACGCCGTCGGATTGCGCGCCGAACTGAGCGACAGGCCCAGGCCTGCGCCCACGCTCACCAGGAAGAAGGTGATGGCGGTGGCGAGGATGGCGCCCGCCACAACGGCGCCCCATTCAAAACGGCTGGCATCGTCGCGGACAATGGTGGCGGTGTCTTCGCTGAGCACGGTGGTGGTGGTCATGAGTGTCCCTTTTCCCGCCAGTTTGTACCCGCTTAACGGTCAGGACAGGATCAGGTTCCGCGACTGCCCGGCAAACAGGCAACGAAATCGGAAGCACGGCGTTATTCCCGCACATCCGCGGGAGACGAATATGCGCTCAGGTCTGCTTTGGCTTATCGGTATCCCGCTGCCCATCATCATCATCCTGTGGCTGATCACCGGCCACGCCTGATCGGGCGCCTGCGCCGGCCTGGATCACGCTGAAAGCAGGGCGTTCCCGGGCCTAGGCGGCCGCGGCGCGGCATCGTCGGACGGCAGCAGCAGCAGCGGCATGCGAACGCGCACCACCGTTCCGCAAGTCTTGCCGCCCGACATGCTCATGGTGCCGCCCAGCTGACGCACAAAGATGGCGATATAGTCGGAGCCGCGTTTCACGGCGGGCTGTGATGCACCCGTGCCCTTCATCCCGATGCCGTCATCGGCGACGGTGAGTTCGATTTCGCTTCCGGCCCGCGCGACCCGCAACACCACATGTCCCTTACCGTTCGGGAAAGCATGCTTGACGGCGTTGGTCGCCAGTTCGTTGACCAGCAGGCCGAACGGCACGGCATGGTCGGGATCGATTTCCAGGGTTTCGCCTTCGACGGTGATGGTGATGCCCGATCCGGGGCCGAGCAGGCTGGCCGACATCTTCTTGGCGATTTCCCGCAAATAATCGTCAATCGCTATGGTGCGGCCGCGGCTGTGTTGGGAGATCAGGTCGTAGAGATCGGCAATGGCCGCGATGCGGGCCTGCATGGCGCGATAGCCCTGCACCCAGGGCTGCGGCATCGTGCGGGCCTCGAAGCCGATCAGGCCGACAATGATCTGCAGATTGTTCTTGATCCGGTGCGAGATCTCGTTGGTCAGCGCCCTGGCGTCGCGTTCGCGCTGCTTGCGGTCGGTGATGTCCTCGAACACCAGCAGCAGGCGGTGGGAGTGGTTGCCCGGCTGCGAGATCTTGCGGGCGTTCAGGCTGAAGACGCGCCGGCCCAGGCCGGGAAAGTCGTCCTCGATCTCAAAATTCTCGATCGGCTTGTTTTCCGGCAGCACTTTTTCCATCAGGTGGCGCAGCGCCGGAACGTCTCATTGATGCTCGCCCAGTTCCGACATGCGCCGGCCATGGGTCTTGCCGGCGGTGCTGCCGAACATGGTGAGGAAGGCCTTGCTCGCCATCACGATGGTCATGTCGCTTTCCAGCACGACCAGGGGGTCGGAGATGGTGTCAACGATGCTCTGGGTCAGTTTCCAGTTGCGCTTGTTCTCCGCCCGGGCGGTGCGTTCATCGCTGACATCCTCGATGGCCAGCAGGATGGAGCCGTCGTGCTGGCCGGGGCGGCTGATCTTGCGGGCATTGACCAGCATGGTGCGCTGCCCGATGCCGGGAAAATCATGCGCGACCTCGAATTTCTCGACCGAGGCGCGGTTGGGAATGACTTCTTCCAGCAGGACATGGAGCGCGGGAATATTCCACTGCCCGTTTCCCAGTTTGAAGACATGGCAGCCTTCGGTCTCGCCGCGGCTGGTGCGGAACATCTGGTAGAAGACGCGATTGGCGGAGGTGATGACCAGGTTACGATTCAGGATGATCAGCGCGCTGGGAACGGTTTCGACGATATCGCTGGCGATGACGGAAAATGCGGCTTCGTCGCTGGCATGATCGGGCATGGTCCTGTTCCTTTCGCGTCTTAGGCGGCGAGCATACTTTCGATGGACTGGCGCAGCTGATCCTCGGCATAGGGCTTGCGCAGGCAGTGCGCGCCTTTGACAAAGGCCGCCGTCATGGCGGCGGTGATGAGGTTGCCGGTGGTGTAGAGCACGGGCAGGCCCGGCCGCAGGCAGACGGCGGCGGTGGCAAGATCGCAGCCGCCCAAGACCGCTTTCTTGAGATAGATGTCGGTGAAAAGCCCATCGATGATGATCTGGTCGGAATTCAGGATGGCGAGGGCTTCCTCGACATCGCCGGCCACCATTGCCTGGTAGCCCCAGTCCTGTACCATCAGCTCGGCGGTCTGACGAATGAAGACATCGTCTTCGACGATCAGTATAACGGCCATTTGCTGCACTCGCCGTGATGCGGGCGAACGCGGCCCGGCTCTTTCAGCCGGTATGGCAAGAGCATTTTTGCACTTTTGCCCTGTTACGGGCACACACAGAACACACAGGAACGCATCTGCTTCCATGGTTCCTGATCAAAAGACCGGGTATTTGTCAAAAGCGCTGTTTTTGGCGCTTTACTGGGCTTTTCCCGTGGCTTCAGCGAAGCCCTGGTCCCAGCGGGCATGCTCCGGCCCCGGCGTGTAGGGATTGCGCGCCGCCTTGCCCAGGGAGGCGGCGCGGGCCGCATTCCAGCCCTGGGCATAGATCCGGCTGGCCCGGAAATCGCTGAGTGTGGGATTGTTCTTCTGCACGTCCATGGCGGTGTCCTTTGAGGGCGATCAGATGCCGCTGCATCTGACTTGGGGAGTGCGCCTCGCGTTACAACCGGCATG
Source organism: Pseudomonadota bacterium (assembly GCA_041192105.1). Classification (GTDB taxonomy): domain Bacteria; phylum Pseudomonadota; class Alphaproteobacteria; order Micropepsales; family Micropepsaceae; genus Rhizomicrobium. The sequence continues at coordinate 43,502 of JBEENS010000019.1, forward strand.
CGCGAAAAGCCGCGGGCGCGAAACGTCAGGCGCGGGCGACCATGCGGCCCGCGGGTGTCGCGATCAGCCCGCCCATGATGGACTGGATCAGGCCCAGTTCGACCAGCCGTGCTTCGTGCGCGCGCGGGATGGTGCGCATGATGAAGCCGCGGCAGGTCAGCACCAGCGAGGCCAGTTCCGGCTCTGTCAGTTCCAGCGCACTGGGGATGCGGTCCATCACCATCAGCGGCAAGCGACATATACGGCGACCAGGAGAAGCGACGCTGTCGGCACGACACGTGGGGGCACGAACCAGGCGCGCATTGCTTGAATCCTTTGGTGGCGGGCGGGTAAGGCACAAAGGTGCCAAGGGCGGTCAGAATGATAACACACAAGCCCGGCAATCACCGCAAACGCCAAAGGCCTTTCGGGGGAAAGGCCTTTGGCGCAGAAGCGGTCGCAATGCGTTTTAGAGGCGCTGGTCGGCCATGAGGCGAAGATCGGTGCGATTGAGGTTGGTCATCACCACGCCATCGGCGCGGTTGTAGCGGACATCGGCGGTATCGATCCAGACGATCTTGTTGCTGTCCAGGCGCACCAGAAGGGCGGTGACGTCGCCATTGGCGGCATGGGCGGTGTCGGTGACGGTGCCGACGCGGCTGCCGCTCAGCAGCTGCACGCGGCCGCCGATCAGGTTGGCGTCGGTCGCTGCAACAACCCATTTGCTATAGCGGCCCGGCCAGATGCCGCGATGATAGGCGGCGCGCTCGACGGAATAGCGGGTGCGCAGCGCATTGTAGCGCGCATTCTTGTCGGCATATTCGGACTGCTGCGTCTGGTTCTGCTGCAACTGGCCCTGATACTGCTGCTGCTGCGCCTGGAACTGGGCGTTGTTGGCGCCGGCCTGGGCATCCACCGCCGCATTGGCCGCACCAACTTCGCGGTTGATCTGGGCGGTCTCGGCCTTTTCGGCCGGGGTGGAATGGGTGGTGGGTATGCCTTGCGCATTCACCCGGCCGCGTTCCGGCGAATCCTGGGTCTGGGCGAAGGCGGGGCTGAGAAAGACGGTCAGGGCCAGGCCGCTTGCGGCGGCCATGAGGGTGACGGTCATGTTGCGGGCATCAAAGGTCATTGTGCGGCTCCTGGGTCGTGGCGCCAAAGAGCGGTGCTCTTTCATTTGGGCGCACTCAGGAACGTGTGAACTGGGGCGCTGTTCCGTACCTGTCAAAAAAGAACCCCGGCGATTGCGCGCCAGGGTTCCATAAGGGTTCGATTTGGGGCGGTATCAACCCGGATCAGTCGAAGCGCCAGTTGCCGTCACGGGTGTCGCGGCAGGCGGTGCCGGTGCGGGTGACTTCCCGGCCGCGGCGCCAGGTGGTGGTGGTGAAGTCGCGGCAGACCACGCCGCTGCGGCGGTATTCACGGATCGGCGTGAAATAGCCGCGGCTCTGGCCGCGATCCCAGTCATAGCGGCGGCCGACCTGGCCGTTCAGGCCGTTGGAATAGGTGCTGAAAGCGTAGGGCTGGTCATTGCAGTCGATGTCGCGCGAGATGGTATTGCCGAGCAACTCGCCCAGCACCGCGCCGCCGACCACGGCGCCGCCATTGCCACGGCTGACGCCCGAGCCGATCAATCCGCCGGCAAGTGCGCCGAAGATGGTGCCGGCCGCGGCGTTGCCGCGCTGGCAATTCTGTTCATAGGCGCCGCGCTGGTAATAGGCCTCGCGGCGTTCCTCGCGGCGCTGTTCGCGCCTAGCCTCACGCTCCTGCATGCGGCGATAGGCACCGCTGCGGTCATAATAGCCGTCGCGGTCGGCCTGGCTGTAATAGTCCCGCGAATCGCGCGGCCCATAGGTGTCTTGCTGCTGTTCATAGGTGCGGTTGTCGCGCGGGGAAGTATTGTCACGCGGGTAATTCTGGGCCGAAGCAGCCAGCGAGGTCAGGCACAGGGCCGCGGCAGCGGCCATCAAGGCAATTTTCAATTTCATGATGGGGTCTCCAGAACTATTCTGGCTCAGCCGGCGGCTTGAGCAAATCGATACAAAATATCGCGATATGCGGCGCCCAAGGAACGTCTGACCATCGCACAAGGTTCCCTCGACCTAGCGGAATGCGTGTTGCGGTGCCGGGTCGACCAGGTGGCGCTTGATGGTGTCGTAGACGGCCTGAAGCATGGCCTGCTCCATATAGGGCTTGCGCAGGAAACCCACGGCGCCCGCATCGCTGGCCTGCATGGCGGTGGCATGGGCGGACATCACGATCGAACGAATGGCGGGATGGTCGTGATGGACCTGTGCCACCAGGTCCAAACCATCCATGGGTCCGGGCATGCGCACATCGGTCAGCAGGATGCTGACTTCGCCGTGACGCGACAGCATGTCGAGGGCCTGGGCGCTGTTGCCTGCCTCCAGGATCTGAAAGCCGGCATCTTTCAAAGTCGCCACGGCGGTCATGCGGATCAGCACTTCATCCTCGACCACCAGAATCGTCTGCTGCGCTGTTCCCATGAAAAGGTAAGGCGCGGGCGAGCCGATTGTTCCATTTTTATGTGTATTTTCACATGTTTACGAAACATTACCGGGACCGCAGCCGCATCTAAGTGTCTATGGCAATGGACACTTCGCAATGTGAGAGCGGAACAAGGCGGCGCATGCCCCAATAAACGCAGGCTTCCTTCATTCGCGCAGCGCGCGGATCACCAGCGCCGCGCGGCACCGCACTGACGCGGCAAGATATTATCTGTCATTCCCGGCCGAGCGAAGCGAGGGGAAGGGAAACCAGGTTTTTGCACCAACGCAAATTGAGACACCTGGATCCCCTTCCCTCGGCGCTGGACGCGCCTCGCCGGGGATGACAGCGGTGGTTCATAACGGCCCCTTGAAAGTGTCGGCTTCGATGATGACCTTCAGCGCCTTGGTGTCGGCGGCATGGGAAAAGACCTCATAGGCTTGCATGATCTCATCCAGCTTGAAGCGGTGCGTGATCAGGAGTTTGGGATCGATCCTGCCGGACTGCGCCGTCTTCAGCAGCATGGGGGTGGAGACGGTATCCACCAGCCGCGTGGTGATGGTGATGTTGCGGTCCCACAGCCGCTCCAGATGCAGCGCCGCATGGGTGCCATGGACGCCGACATTGGCGATGGTGCCGCCCGGCGCGACGATCTCTTCGCACAGTTCAAAGGTGGCCGGAATGCCGACCGCCTCGATCACGGTATCGGCACCAAGACCGCCGGTCAGTTTCAGGATCGCCGCCGCTGCCGCGCCGTCGGCGCTGTTGACGGTCGCGGTCGCGCCCAGGCGTTTGGCGACGGCCAGGCGGTTGTCGTCCAGGTCAACCATGATGATCTGGGCGGGGGCATAGAACTGGGCGGTGAGAAGCGCGGCCAGCCCGATGGGACCCGCCCCAACAATCGCCACGGTGCATCCGGGCTGGACCTTGCCGTTGAGAACGCCGCATTTGAATCCGGTGGGTAGGATGTCGCTCAACATCACCAAAGCTTCCTCGTCGGCGCCGGCGGGGATTTTGTACAGGCTGGTATCGGCGTGCGGGATGCGGACATATTCCGCCTGGGTGCCGTCGATGCTGTTGCCCAGAATCCACCCCCCCGTGGCGCAATGCGAATACATGCCGCGCCGGCAATTTTCGCATTTGCCGCAGGAGGAGATGCAGGAGATCAGGACCGGATCGCCCTTGGCGAAGCCGGTCACGCCCGGGCCGGTCTCGGCAATGACGCCGACGCCTTCATGCCCCAGGATGCGCCCGGGCTGGCAGCTGGCCACATCGCCCTTCAAGATGTGCAGGTCGGTGCCGCAGATCGTGGTCTTGGTGATCCTGACGATGGCGTCGGTCGGCTGGTTGATGCGCGGCATGGGGCGGTTCTCCAGCGCCTTCTTGCCGGGACCGTGATAGACGAGCGCTTTCATGGCGATCTTTCCAGTGCGTCCTGCGGAACGCGCAAATGCGTGCGTCCGGCTGGCCAAATTGTCATCGAGAATGCCGGTGTGAAATCCGGCGCCTGAACCTCAACGCCCCAGCAAGGCGCTTCGATCCCTAGCGCGATGAAAGCACGACCTCCGCCACCGCCAGCCGGCGGAACAGGGCGCGGCGGCGAAGGATGGGCCACCAGTCATAGAAGAAAATCTCGATTGGCTTCCAGTTCGCCACCCAGCCCAGGATAATCAGGCCCTCATTGAGATAGCGCCCGAGATCGCCGGCGGTAAAATAGCCAGTCAGAAAGTGGCCCAGCGTGAGGCATGCGCCCAGCACGACGATGCCGATCAGAAGCGAATAGCGGCCGATGCGAAACAGTTCTTTCAGCTCGCCCGTCATAGTGTCGGCACGGTAGGCGAAATAGCGGTGCAGGGCCTGTTCCAGCTGGCCTGCCTGCTCGCCCGCCGCTTCGGATGCAGGCATATGGACCAGGATGCGCAGCGGATGCTTGCGGGGAAGTTCGCGGGCCCAGCTGACGATATAGTCTTCGGCTTCACGGTCGAGATCGCGGTCCCGGAACGGCATCGGGTCCAGGGTGTGGAACAGCTGGCCGATCTTTTCGACCTGCACTTCGATCACCAAGGGCGTGGTCATGCTTGGCGCGCCCCATTGAGACAGCGATCCATCAGGCTTTCACGGATTTGGGATAGACGCGGGTTTCGTCTTCGCGCATTTCCGGGGCAAGGGTTGCGAGGCGCTCGGCAAAGTGATGGTTCATTTCCGGCCTGGCCCGGATCATGTCCGACATTTTCTGCAGTTCGGCCTCCATCTGCTCATATTGCGGGATCGAAAGCGGTGGCTTGTCGGTCATTTTTGCCTTCCTAGACGGCCCTGACAGCGTGGGCGGTCTGGCCGACAATCGCCGGTATATAGGTATGGACTATCGAGACCCTGGTGCCGGTGTCCTTGCTGGCGACATTGATGCGCGCGTCGAGCTGGCGGGCCAGCGCCAGAGACAGATTGAGCGAGACTTCCGGGGACGGGTGGGTGACCACGACTTGCTTTCGAGGGAAACCGAGGCTCGCGACGTGAAAGCCATAGCCGGACCCTGCGATGATGGAAAAGCTCCATTTTAGCGCGGCGCATACTAGGGCGTGTCTTCAATTGAGCCAAATGATAGCAGCAGCGAGCTGGATAGCGGCGAGGAAGTTTCTGGCGGTTTTGTCATAACGGGTCGCGATGGC
>JBEENS010000020.1:0-74886 GCA_041192105.1 Pseudomonadota bacterium
CTATCTGCTCCGGCGTTGGTCTCTTCTTCGGCATGTCCAAGCTCCTTTCCAAGCCAATTTCTATCAATTCGCTTGGTACAAAAAGAACCGGGCAGGTCACACTCATTACCCATACCCGTACAGCCCCGGATGGGGCGCTGTTCATGCAAGTTACATTAACGGGCGTTAAGGCTTGGTGAAATAAACCATTTTGGCGCAGGCTTTCGCCCCAATCAGTCGGAAAACTGCTCCGATAGGATGCGTTCGTCCAGGTTATGTCCGGCATCGTACAGCATGGTCATGGCGGTGGACCTGTCCTCGGCCACGTCCACGGCGGTCACGTCGCGCACCTCGAAATCGTCGGCCACGGCGCTGACCGGCCGCTTGCCGTTTTCCAGGATCTCGAACCGCACCTTGGCGCGGTGGGGCAGCAGCGCCCCGCGCCAGCGGCGGGGGCGAAAGGCCGAAATGGGAGTCAGCGCCAGCAGTGCCGCATCAATGGGCAGGATGGGGCCGTGCGCGGAAAGATTGTAGGCGGTGGAGCCGGCGGGCGTGGAGACCAGCACGCCATCGCAGATCAGTTCGGAAATGCGCGGCTTGCCGTCCACCATGATGCGGATCTTGGCCGCCTGGCGAGTTTGGCGCAGCAGCGAGACTTCGTTGAAGGCGCGGGCCTCGGTGATGCCTTTGGCGGTGTGCGCCTGCATCTTGAGGGGGTGGATCTCGGCCTTTTCGGCGGCGGCCAGCCGTTCCAGCAGGTCTTCCTGGCGGTACTCGTTCATCAGGAAACCGACCGAGCCCAGGTTCATGCCATAGATCGGTTTTCCCTTGCCGGTGAAGGTGTGCAGGGTCTGCAGCATGAAGCCGTCACCGCCCAGCGCGACGACGATGTCGGCGGCCTCGGGCCCCGCATCGTCGTGACGGGCGCGCATGTCGGCCAATGCCTGGGCGGCATCTGTCGCGGCGGTGAAATGCAGCTTGGTCATGACTTTTTGAATTGGCCTACCGCTTCGCTACTTGAGGCCCTGACCCTAGCACACCGACCCGTGCGCCGGGCAGGGGCCTGAAATGCGTGGATACTACTGCGGCAGCGCGGCGCGCAGCTCGGCCATGGCGGTCTGGCGGGTGAAGCCTGAGAAAATCGCATCCGCCGCCTGCATTTCTGCGCCGGCCAGATTGACCGACATGCCGCGCGCCTGGCGCGACAGGTTGAATACGGTGGGGAAGACCGAACGGTCGATGCCGGCGGCGCGGCAGGACAGCGCCACCACGCGCGCGCCGCTTTCGTAAAAAGCAGGACGGAAGCGGGTCAGTTCAATTTCCAGCAGGCGGGCGAAGGCGAGGTCGAACAGGTCGAGCTGGCCCTGGCTCAGCACGCGCATCAGGAAACCGGCCTTGAGCTGGCCGCTGGCGGCCATTTTCTCGATCAGCTTCTGGGCGCTGTCGGCCGGCGGGTCCTTGGGTCCCGGCGGCTCGCTCTTGAGCACCACATTGGCCCGGGTCATTGCGGCGTCCACATCCCTGGTCGCCATGTTGTAGTTGGTCTTGATGTAGGTCTTGAGGGCGTCCGACACCCATTCGCACATATTGTTCGCCAGCTGCGGCGGCAGGTCGGGTCGGCGGATCAGCGGCTCCTGCAATCCCGACAGCGCGCGCGATTTCTGTACCAGCGTTTCATAGCTGGCGCTCGATATCTTGGCGGTGGCGTTGCGCACCAGCGCCAGCAGCACCGTTTCCACGTCCGATCTGGCCAGCGCGTCGGTGACCGGAACGCCGATATTGTGGCGGCCCGCCACGGCTTCCTGATGGCTGATACCGGCTTCGGCGATCAGCCGCAGCACGTCGGATTCGCTCAGCAGGGGAGAATTGAGGATCAGCGGCCGGGCCACTTCAATCGTGTCGTCGACCAGAAGCAGGATCAGGTCATGGGGCGCGGTGGTGTCTTCGGCCAGGCGCTCGGCCAGGGCGATACGGATGGCCATTTCCACATCGCGGGTCAGGCGCCGCAGGATTTCGCGCATCAGTTCGCGCTCGCGGTCGTTCAGTCCGGCGCCCTGGATGCGGTACAGCGAAGCAACGGCGAGGTAGATTTCCTCGCGGCTGGTTCCCGATTGCGGATTTATGGCGAGTTGGGCCAGCCGGCCCATGTCACTCATGTCGTGTGCGGTAAGCCCCACGGTAAAATCCCCTATGCGTTCTGCACAGCCGTTTTTGCGGCCTTTTCCGCATGTTTTTTATCAGGGCTACTGTTAACAGCCGATTAAGTCTTGCGCCCCCTCTTGCGCCTCAGGCCCGAACTGGTGTGCCCTTTTCCCCCATGAACAGGCCCAAAAAGTTCATTCTGGCGCTGGACCAGGGGACCACCTCGACCCGCGCCATCCTGTTCGACGCCCAGGGAAGGCCCGTCCGCAGCCATGCCGTGGGCCTGCGCCAGATTTATCCCGACAATGGCTGGGTGGAGCATGACCCGCGCGAGATCTGGCAGGCGGTGCTGGCCTGCAGTCGCGCCGTGCTGAAGGGCGTGGAGGCCGGCGATGTCGCGGCGATCGGCATCACCAACCAGCGCGAAACCTCGGTGATCTGGGATCGCAATACCGGCGCGCCGCTGCACAATGCCATTGTCTGGCAGGATCGTCGCGGCGCCGCGCGCTGCGCCGTCCTGAAAAAACGGGGGCTGGAACCCGGCATCACGCGCAAGACCGGCCTGCTGCTCGATCCCTATTTCTCGGCGACCAAGCTGGAATGGCTGCTGAAGAATGTGAAAGGTCTGAAAAAGAAAGACCTCGCATTCGGTACCATCGACAGCTGGCTGATCTGGAATCTCACACGCGGCAAGGTGCACGCCACAGATGTTACCAACGCCTCGCGCACCATGTTGTGGAATTTGAAGACGCGCGACTGGGATGCCGACCTGCTCAAGCTGTTCGGCGTGCCGCGCGCCATGCTTCCGGAAGTGCGCGAAAGCCGCGGCGATTTCGGGATGAGCGATCCCATGCTGCTGGGCGCCGCCATTCCCATCCTGGGCGTGGCGGGCGACCAGCAGGCGGCCAGTTTCGGTCAGGCCTGTTTCAAGGCGGGTGACGTGAAGTCCACTTATGGCACCGGCTGCTTTGTCCTGGTCAACACCGGCAAGACGGTGCCGAAATCCCGCAATCGGCTGCTCGCCACCGCGCTGGCGCAGAAACAGTATGCCATCGAAGGCAGCATCTTCATCGCGGGCGCGGTGGTGCAATGGCTGCGCGACGAACTGGGCATTGTGGCCAACGCGCCGGACAGCGAGGCGATGGCCAGGCGCGCCAAACCGGCGGAAGGGCTTTACTTCGTTCCGGCTTTCACCGGTCTGGGCGCACCCTACTGGAATCCGCAGGCGCGCGGCGCGATTCTGGGGCTGACCCGCGATGCCGGGCGCTGCGAGATCGTGCGCGCCGCGCTGGACGCGGTCTGCTACCAGACCCGCGATCTGCTGGATGCGATGCGCCGCGACATGGCGGCGGCGGGGCTTTTGCGTCTGCGCACATTGAAGGTGGACGGCGGCATGGTGGCCAATGACTGGTTCTGCCAGCGGCTGTCCGACCTGACCGGGTTGCCGGTGGATCGGCCCGTGGTGACGGAAACCACCGCGCTGGGCGCAGCCTATCTGGCGGGATTGGGGGCGGGATTGTTCCGCAATCAGCACGATATTGCCGCCCGCTGGGCGCTGGACCGGCGTTTTCGCCCGTCGATGAAAAGGGGCGAACGCGATCGCCTGCATCGCGGCTGGTTGCGCGCCGTTACGCAGGTGCAATAAGGTTTTCCCGCGCCCTGTATACACTTAACGAATTTGAGCCGTTGACTTCCGGCTGTGCTGCGCGTGAAGTCAGCCCATGTCCGGTAACGCTATCATTCTCGAGTCTTTCCCGCTTACCAGCAATCGCCGGAAACCGGAAAGCCTTGCGCGCCTCAAGCAGGCCGCGCGCAAATTGTTCGTCGAGCGCGGCTATGACACGACACGGCCGCAGGACATCGCGCGCGAAGCAGGGCTCGGCCGCGGCACATTTTATCTGCATTACCCCGACAAACGCGCCTGTTTCCTGTCCTTCGTCGAGGATGCGCGGCAGGAACTGGATGCCCATGTCGGCGCCCATCGCCGCCCGGGCCAGACGCTGGAACAGCGCATCGCCGCCACCCTCAACGCGATCTATGATTATTCCGACCATCATCCCGGCGTGCTGCGCGCCGCCATGACCGATGAGGCGGTGATTGATGCGGAAGGCGTCGAGGTCCAGTCCCTTCTGATGCAATGGGGCCAGGAATGGGCCGAGATGATCCGCGATGCCGCGCGCGACGGCAGCGCCTGCAGTTCCTACCAGGCCGCGATCATCGGCCAGGCCATCGTGGGTGCGCTGCACCAGACCAGCCGCGAAGCCCAGCACGCCGGGCGCTCACGCGCCCAGCTGGTGGAAAACCTCACCCGTTTCCTCACCCGGGCGCTGAAGCCGGATTGAGCCTGGCGCGGGCGTGGTCTAACTGTGCGCCTGTCGGAATGTTGAGCCTTGTCAACACCGTGGCCAGGTCCCAAAAAGCGCCATGGATTTGTCTTCCCTTCATGAACAGGCGGTGGGCGCGCATCAGCGCGGCCAGCTGGCGGAAGCCGAACGGCTCTATCTGCAATTGCTTGAGGCCGCGCCTGAAGCCTTCGCGCCGCGGCACCTGTTGGGCGTGGTGCGGGCGCAGCAGGGGCGCAACGCCGAAGCACTGGCGCTGATCGGACGCGCCCTTGAGATCAGCCCCGCCGTTCCCGAAGCACTGCTCAATTACGGAAACGTCCTCAAGAATATGGGCCGCTTTGAAGAGGCGCTGGCCAGCTATGACAAGGCGCTGGTTGCCCGTCCGGATTTCGCCGATGCGCTGTTCAATCGCGGCAATGCCTGCCGCGAGATGAAGCGCTTCGCGCAAGGCGTGGCGAGTTATGATCGCGTGCTGGCGCTGCGGCCCGACCATGAAGGGGCGCTGGTCAATCGCGGCAATGCGCTGCATGAACTCAAACGTGAGGACGAGGCGCTGGCCAGTTTTGATCGTGCGCTGGCCGGCAACCCGAACAATGCCGAGACCTGGAAAAATCGTGGCATCACTTTGCGGGTGCTGGGGCGCTTCGAGGATGCGCTGGCCAGTTTCGACAGTGCCCTGGCCCTGCGGCCAGGCGACCGGGAGGTGCTGAATTATTCCGGTCACGTCCTGTGCGAAAGCGACCGGGTGGCGGCCGGTTTTGCCGTCTTCCGGCGGGCGGCGCAAAGTGGCGGCGCGGCCTATACCGATGCGCCAGCGCACAAGGCGCGCCATGACGCCGAGCAGCAGACTTGGCTGGGAAGCCGCGCGCGGGTGGACGGACCGCTGTTTCTGGACGGTGGCGACAGGCTGGAAGGGCCGGCGATCAATCCGGCCAATGCGCAGAAGGTCTCGGCCCAATGGCGCGCCAGCAACCAGCAGCTGGTGGTGATCGACAACCTGCTGACGCCGGAGGCGCTGGCGCAGTTGCGGCGCTTTTGTCTGGGTTCGAATGTCTGGCGGCAGCCTTATAACGATGGCTATCTGGGCGCGTTCCCCGAGCACGGCTTCGCCGCGCCGCTGCTGGCGCAGATCGCCGACGAATTCCGCGATATTTTCCCCGCCATCTTCGGCGGCCATCCGCTGCGTTATCTCTGGGCGTTCAAGTACGACTCGCAGATGAGCGGCATCAAGATCCATGCCGACGAGGCGGCGGTGAACGTCAATTTCTGGATCACGCCGGATGACGCCAATCTCGATCCCGCGCATGGCGGGCTGGTGGTGTGGGACAAGGCCGCGCCACTGGACTGGGACTTCGACAAATACAATGGCGATGTGGATTCGCCCCGCGCCTTCCTGGAAAGCGCGGGCGCGACATCAGTGACGGTGCCGTACCGCGCCAACCGGGCGGTGATTTTCGACTCCGACCTGTTCCACGAAACCGACACGATCCGTTTCAAGGACGGTTATGAGAACCGCCGCATCAACGTGACCTTGCTCTATGGCCGGCGGGAGAAGGGTTAGCCCTTGCGGCCCTTCGCATCGGCGCCGACATGGCCGGTGTATTTCGGGCCATTGACCTGCACCACGAAACCGTCCGGGTCGGTGAATTTGAAGGACTCGGCATCGCCGCGGGAATTGGGTGTTTGCGCGAGGCCCAGGGCCTTGAGCTTGGCGTGCATCACCGCCGCATCCCAGCCTTCAAGCCCGAAATCGAAATGGTCCAGGCCCGCCGGGCCGGGCTTCTGCTCGATGCCGAAAAAGCTGTTGCCGACGCTGAGAATGTGGATGGTCTCGGACTGTTGCGCCAGTTTCATGCCGAAAAGCTCCTGATAGAATTTGGAGGTCTTTTGCAGGTTGGGCACTTTCACCGTGACATGGTTCAGGGAGATCGCCTTCAGGCTGGGGGCGGCCTTTGTTGGTGCAGAGAGGGCGGCAGGCATGGTCGCGGCGGTGGTGGCCAATCCGGCGGCTAGGGTGGCTGCTAACTGGCGGCGGCTGAGAACGCCGTGCTCGAAATCCGACAGCATTTTTTCGACAAGTATTTCCATGGTTCGTTTCCCCTTTTTTGAACGTCCAGCATAGGACCCCGGGGTGGCTCAGGGAACCCGCATAAAGGACGTTTAAATTTGTCCTTGAATTGCGCCGATTGTAGCACCGCGCTGGTAACAGCCGGCTTGTACCGTGGCGTCCGGGCAATTGGGGCGGCGATGGATCAGGACCATCAGGATGACAAGGCAAAGCTGCTGGCGGTGGCGCGTGCGCTGCTGACGCGGGGAGAGGCGAAATTTTCCGTCGCCATGCTCTGCGCTGAGGCCGGCGTCGAACGCACCGCGTTCCGCAATCATTTCACGGGCAAGGCGGCGCTGCTGACGGCGCTGATGGCGCCCGAGACGCAGCCGGTTGCAGGTTCTGGGGCGGCGCAAGAGCCGGGTGTTTCAGCACCCGATGCCTGGCTGGAGCGTCGCCTCAGAGTCTTTGAACGCGCTCTGAATGCGCTGGAGGTCAGGGCGGACGCGACCGCGCGCGACCAGGCCCGCGCCATCGCGGCGCTGGAAGAACGGCTGCTGATACGGGGCGCGGTGCCGCAGGACGAACCGCCGAAGGAAGCATTTGTGCCGCCGCAAGACAGCCCGGCACAGGCCATCTTTACACCGCAAGATGCACAAGCGCGGCAAGAGGTGTGGGCCACACCGGTCCTGCCGGTTCTCGATCCGGCGCCCTTGGCCACTCTGTCGCGCGCCGAAATGGCCGGCGTGGTGCAGGCCGCGCGCAGCAAGGCGCGTTCGGTGCCGGAAGAGACCGCACCCAGGAATACGTCACGGTTGCGCTGGCTGGCGATCGGTGCGCTGTCGCTGGCAACGCTGTTACTTTGTGCCAGCCTCACACTGGGTGACACCGCCCGCGCCACCTCCGCCGATCTGCAAGGCAGCGGCACCAGCCATCGCCGCCTGGCGTCCGGTGGCTTGCCGCACACCATCGCGCGGGCCGATGCCGGCGATGCCCAGGCCATGACCGCGCTGGCGCTGGCCTATCTGCGCGGCGCGGGTGTTGCGGGAGACGCCGCCGCTGCCGCCCGCTGGAGCGCGGCTGCGGCGCGGGACGGTCATCCGATCGCGCAGTATGTGCTGGGAACGCTGTACGGGCAGGGTGACGGCGTGATGGCCGATCCTGTGCGCGCGTTCGATCTGTTCGCCGCCGCTGCGGCGCGCGGCAATCTCAAGGCCATGCACAATCTCGCCATTGCTTATGCGCAAGGAAACGGCACGCAACGCGATGAAGCCAAGGCGGCGGAGTGGTTCCTGCGCGCCGCCGAGCGCGGCTATGTCGACTCCGCCTTCGACCTGGCGGTGCTGCATGAGCGCGGGCTGGGCGTGGCGCAGGATCTGAAGCAGGCGCTGAAATGGTACGGCATCGCGGCGCTGGCGGGCGATGCGCCCGCGCGGGCGCGTGCCGATTTTCTCAAAAGCCAGATCGCACCCGCACAGGTGCGGCTGGCCGCACAGGCGGTGTTGGAATTTGTGCCCCTGCCGGCGCTAGACTCGGCCAACCGGCTCCCGGCCCTCTAGCAATCTGCTGCGCTGCTGGCTGCCGTAATGGCGGGCCCAGACCTTGGTGAATTCCGCGCCCAAGAGGAAAATCTGCGCCGAGTAATAGACCCAGATCAGCAGCACGATGATGCCGCCTGCCGCGCCATAGATGGTCGCCGTGACAAGATTGGCCAGGTAATAGCCGATCAGGGTCTGGCCCGCCTCAAACAGGATGGCGGTGCCGACCGATGCCACGATCACGTCACGCCATTCCAGCTTCTTGTTGGGCAGCACCTTGTACAGCCCGGCAAACAGTAGCGAGACGATGGTCACCGAAACTCCCATATTAAGAATGCCGATCACCATGTCGGAAATATCGCTGACCCGTTCCAGAACCCGGCCCAGCATGCGCACGCCCGTGGCGATCACCATGGAGAGCAGCAGCAGAAATCCCAACCCGATTACCAGCGCCAGGCTCATCACGCGCCCGCGCAGGATCTGGTAAAAATAGGCTCCTTGCGCGGCGCCTTCCAGATCACATTCAGCGCGTCTTCGATTTCGGTGAAAAAGCCGGATGCCACCACCACCAGGGTGGTGATGCCGATGATGCTCCCCGCCAGGGTATGTTCGCCGCCGCGCACATGCACGATGGCGAGCTGGACCAGGTCGGCGCTTTCCGCGCTCATGATGCGGCGCAGCTGGTAATGGATGGCGCCGCTGGCGGCATCCTGGCCCAGGCCCAGACCGGCGATGGCGCTGGCGATGAACAGGACAGGCGCGATGGCGGTGACGGCATAAAAGGCGATGGCCGCCCCGCGCGTCAGCGCATGATCGTCAATGAAGGCTTCGATGCCCTCTTGGAACAGGGCCCATGCAGGGAAACGCATGCGTTTTCACGACTCAGTCGGTTGGAGTTCCTGCAGTTCCCAACGTAGCAGATCACCAGAAAGTTTCACTTTTGGGGGAAGCTCTATGCCCGCTCACGCGTTAGGCCATGGGGAAGCCACTACTTAAGTGATTGATTTATCATGTCCGTTACGGAGCATTTCCAGAAAACCCGGCTGAAAACCGCCTTTGCGGGCGCGCGCAGGCGCGTGATCGCTGATTTCCGGGACTTTCGGTTCACCTGGAACGGCTTCTTCAAATGGAGCGGCATCACCCTGCTGGCGTTCCTGGTGGCAACGCTTGTCACCCTCTATTTCCTGGACTGGAACCAGATGCGGGGACCGCTCAGCCGCTATCTGTCGGAGCGCACGGGGCGCGAGGTGCGGATCGACGGCAATCTGGGGGTGACGCTGTTTACGCTTCAGCCCATCATAGATGTCGGCGGACTCTATATCGGCAATCCGTCCTGGGTCGGCCGGCCGCAGGCCGCGAGGGTGAACCATGCGCGGGTCGAATTGCGCCTGCTGCCGCTGCTCTTCGGAAACCTGATTCTGCCGCTGGTGAAACTCGACCAGCCGGACCTGCTGGTGGTGCGCGATGCCACGCGCCGCACCAATTGGGATAGCGGCGGCCTCAATCCCAATCGCTCATGGCACCTGCCGCCCATCAAGCGCTTCCTGGTGACCGACGGCAAGGTGGTGATCGAGGATGCAGTTCGAAATATACGTTTCAGCGGCAGCGTCTCCTCGGAAGAGACGCGTGACGGTGGGCGCGCTGCCTTCAGCCTGACCGGCAACGGCACACTGAACAAAAACAAATTCCTCGCCGATGTGAAGGGCGGCCCACTGATCAATGTGGACGCCAGCAAGCCTTATCCGTTTACTGCCGATGTGCGAGTGGGTCAAACCCATGTCGTCGCCAATGGCACCATCACGCAACCGTTCCATCTCGACCGCTTCAACGCCAGCATGAACATCAGCGGCCCGACTCTGTCGGACCTCTATTTCATGACCGGACTGGTTCTACCCCGCACGCCGACCTATCGCCTGACCCTGGCGTTCGTGCGCGAAGGCGAGTTCTATCGCCTCAATGACATCAAGGGCATGTTGGGCTCGACCGACATTGCCGGCAACCTTTCGATCGATGCGTCGGGCGAGATTCCCGCCTTGGGCGGCAAGCTGGCCTCGCGGGTGCTGCAATTCGAGGATCTGGGCGCCGTGATCGGCGCGGGCAAGAATGCCCCCGCGCCGACCAGATATCTGCTGCCCGAAACAGTGCTTCACACCGAGCGGCTGCGCCAGACCAATGTGGAAGTGGATTACAGCGCCAGCGCCATCCGGTCGCGGGATTTCCCGCTCACCAGCCTGGACACCCATATCAGCCTGCAGGGCGGGGTACTGAACCTCAAGCCGCTGGCCTTTGGCTTTACCCAGGGCAAGCTTTCCGGCTGGCTGAAGATCGACGCCCGCAAAGATGTGCCCGTCACCTCGCTGGATGCGCGCATCACCGGTGTCCGCGCCGAGAATTTCATCAAGGGTACTGACAAGCCGATTCAAGGCGTCCTGGAGGCCCGTATGATCCTGACCGGCTCAGGCAATTCAGTCCATGCCGCCGCGTCCACCGCCGACGGCACCCTGACGGCCGTCGTGCCAAGTGGCGGCATGCGTCACAGCCTGGCGCAATGGACCGGGATAGATGTGTTGACCGCGCTGAGTCTCAATCTCAGCGGCGACAATTCCAACACCCGGCTGCGCTGCGCGGTGGCATCGTTCGGCGCGAAAAATGGTGTGCTGACGTCGCAGCGGTTCATCATCGATACCAACCCGGTGCGGATCGATGGCGGCGGCACCATCAACCTGCGCAACGAGACCCTGAATATGCAGATCCAGGGCAAGCCCAAGAACTTCCAGCTGGTGCGGTTGCGCGCCCCCATCACCCTGACCGGTTCCCTGGCGAACCCCGTGCTGGGCGTGGATGCCGGCAAGGTGGTGGCACAGGGCGGCCTGGCTGCGGCGCTGGCCTTCCTGTCGCCGCTGGCCTCAATCTTTGCCTTCATTGATCCGGGCCTTGCCAAGGACGCCAATTGCGGGCCGCTGCTGGCGGACGCCAAGGCCAAGGGCGCGCCAGTCAAGGCATCTGCGGTGCGCAACGCCGCCATTCCTCGTAAGTAGCCCCGATTGGAAATCAAGGGCGGTTTTTCCAATTTAACCCTTGCGGTTCGCTGCACTTGCCTCATCTTTCGCGCGGGTATTCGCCCCTGGAGGAGCGTCATGACGATTTTCAGACATCTGCCGAAATTCTTGGCTGCGATGGGCGTTGCCGTCGGTTTGGCGGGCTGCGGCGTCAACACCATTCCGACCAAGGATCAGGCCGTGAAAGCCGCCTGGGCCAATGTGCAGGGCACCTATCAGCGCCGCGCCGACCTGATCCCCAATCTGGTCGCCACCGTGCAGGGCTATGCCGCGCAGGAGAAATCCGTGCTGATCGCGGTGACCGAAGCGCGCGCCAACGCGACGCGCGTCAATATCGATGCGTCCTCCATTACCGATCCCGCCAAGTTTGCGGAATTCCAGCAGGCGCAGGACAGGCTATCGGGCGTGTTGGGCCGGTTGATGATGATCAGCGAGCGCTATCCCGACCTGAAATCCAACCAGAACTTCCTGGCGCTGCAGTCGCAGCTGGAAGGCACCGAGAACCGCATCGAAATCGCGCGCCGCGACTATAATGCGGCGGTGCAGGACTATAACACCGAGCTGGTGACCATCCCCGGTTCGCTGTGGGCGGCGACCTTCTACAAATCCTACAAGCAGGCGACGCCGTTCACGGCCTCGGCTGCGGCCCAGTCCGCTCCGGTGGTCAGCTTCCCCGGCGCGGCTGCGCCTGAAGCAGCCCAGCCCGGCACGACCAAGCCGTAACGATAAATGCGGTTTCTTGCCGCGGTCTTTGCCTTTCTGTGTCTGATTTCACCAGTCACGGCAGCGCCGACCTTTCCGGCGCTGACCGGACGGGTGGTGGATGGCGCGCAGATATTGTCGCCGTCCACAGAATCCGATCTCACCCAGAAGTTGGCGGCGCTGGAAGCCAAGACCTCGCGCCAGCTGGTGATCGTTACCCTGGCATCGCTGCAGGGTTATGAGATTTCCGATTATGGCTATCAGCTAGGCCGCGCCTGGGGCATCGGCCAGAAGAAGCTGAACAACGGCGTGCTGTTCCTGATCGCGCCCAAGGAACACGCCACCCGCATTGAAGTCGGCTATGGCATGGAGCCGATCCTGACCGATGCGCTGTCGTCGCTGATCATCCAGACCCAGGTGCTGCCCCATTTCCGCAAGAATGATTTCGACGCCGGGGTGAGGGCAGGCGCCACGGCCCTGATCCAGCAACTGTCGCTGGAACGCTCGGAGGCCGAGGCGCGCGCCGCCGCAGCCGCCCAGCAGGGCAGCGGCGAGGAGGACCTGCCGGACTGGCTGGTGTTACTGATCTTCCTGGGCATCTTCGGATTTGTTTTCTACCAGTCCTGGGCGAATCCCGGACGGGGCGGCGGCGGCGGCGGTTGGTCCGGTGGCGGCGGCTGGTCGGGCGGTGGAGGCGGCGGTTTTGGAGGCGGCGGATTTGGCGGCGGTGGCGGCGGCTTTGGCGGCGGCGGCGCGTCGGGACGATGGTGAGGGAACGATGCTGACAAAATCCGATTCTGCCCGTATCGAAGCGGCCATCGCTGAGGCCGAAAGCAAAACATCCGGTGAGATTTTCTGCGTGCTGGCGCGCGATGTGTCGCGCTACCGCGAAGTGCCTCTGCTCTGGGCGGCATTGGCGGCGTTCGTCGTGCCGCCGTTGCTGGTGCTGGCCGGCCTGCACCGGCTGGCCTTGGCCAGCATTTTCACAAGCTGGACGGACGATTCCGCCCGCGCCATGGAAGGGCTGATCCTGCGCGCGCTGGCGACCTACGGCCTGATGCAACTGGGCGTGTTCGCGTGTGTCGCCATCATCGTGGCGCTGCCCGGTGTCCGCCGCGCCATGATCCCGCCGGCCCTCAAGCGTTACCGCGTGCGCCAGGCGGCGCGCCGCCACTTTGCTTCGGCGGGGGCGCGGCTTTCCAAGGACGAACCGCATGTCCTGATCTTCGCGTCCTTCCACGACCGCAAGGTGGAATTGGTGGCGCACGCCAACATTCACCAGATCGTAGGCGAGGGGCCGTGGAATCAGGCGCTCGAAGCGGTGACTGAGGCAATGTCAGCCGGCAAGCCAGCCGACGGCTTCATCAAGGCGATCGAAATTTGCGGGGCGGCGATGGCGCGGCATTTCCCGCCCACTGGCGCGCCAAAGAACCGGTTGCCCAACACCATTCTTGAGACCTAAGCTCCCGCGCAAATTGGGGAGTTTTGCATGACCATTCTGAAGTATGCCCTGCCAGCGCTGTACCTGCTGGCCGCACCTGCCTTTGCCCAGAACGCCATGAAGGCCGACACAATGCGTGTCGTCCGTGTTGATCCGGCGCTGGATGCGGTGATCACGCCGGGTACCCGCGTGGGTCGCGTTGCAGGCGGCTTTGGCTTTGTCGAAGGGCCGGTGTGGAAGAACGGCCGGCTTTATTTCTCGGATGTAGCAGACAACAACATCCGCGCCCTCGACCGGATGGGCAATGTGGTGGTGGTGCTGAAAGCCTCCGGTGGTCTCACCAACCCGCCCAAGGGTTCCAATTCCGGCTCCAACGGCCTGATCACCGACAAGGACGGCACCATCCTGGTCACCCGCATGGGCATCGGCACCATCGAGAGGCTGGACGAAAAGGGCGGACTGAAGCCGCTCCTGTCCAAATATGACGGCAAGCGGCTGAGCAGCCCCAACGATCTGGTCTTCGCCAAGGACGGCGCGCTGTGGTTTACCGATCCATCTTTCGGTTTGCCCAAGATGGACGCCGACCCCAAGAAGGAAACCAAGTTCAACGGTGTCTATCGTTTTGCCGGCGGCAAGCTGACGGCGATGATCACCGATATGGTCCAGCCCAATGGCCTGGGCTTCTCGCCCGACGGCAAAACATTTTATGTCTCGAACTCCACGCCGGACATGGTGCTGCGCGCCTATGATGTCGGCGCGGACGGAAAGCTTTCCAACCGGCGTATCCTGTATCGCTGGGCACAAGCGTTGGGCGAGGGCGTGCCGGACGGGTTGAAGGTGGACAGTATCGGAAACATCTGGGCCACGGGACCGGGCGGCGTCAGCATAATTTCGCCGCAGGGCAAGATTTTGGGCCGGATCGTGCTGCCCGAAGTGGTCGCCAATCTGGCCTTCGCTGACGATGGCAAAACGGTCTATCTCACCGCCACTAGCAGCGTCTACCGGTTGGGCACCAAGGTCCCCGGCCAGATTCCGCTATACTATCGCCGCTAGGCGCGACCGCGAACCCGCCCGGGCCTCGCGGCGCGACCATTAAAAAGTCTACTGCGCATTGGCTGCCACGTTCATGAAGGCTTTCTTGGCCTCCATGTCCTTGGCGACGCCGATGATCATCAGCTCCAGTGGCGCGCTGCCGGCCTTGAAGCCCTTGCTCTGGCCGATATCCACCGGAATGGCGTCGCCCTTCTTGATGGCGACGGTTTCGCCGTTCACGGTGACGCTGCCGTCACCCGAAATGACGTAATAAGCCTCACTCATATCCGACACGGTGGTGGAGACGGTGCTGCCGCCCGGCGCGATCAAGACATGATCGTAATAGGCCCAGGGCGAGAAGAAGATGCTCGGGCCCAGCACCCGGCGGCGGGTCACGCCGGTGCCGGTCGATGCTGGCTTCAGCAGCGCCTTGTCCAGCTTCATGCTGACGAATTGGGGAACGGCGTCCTTTGGCGCGCCGACCCGGTCGTCACCCAGGTCGAAAGCATCATAGACCTTCGAGGTGCCGACATTGATGTTCATCCATTCCACCGGCTTGTCTGTCGCATTGTAGATGCCGTGGGAGGCGCCCATCCGGTTGGGAGCGCCCGCCGGGCCCTTCAATGTCGAGGTGCGGCCGTTGACAGTGAACTCGGCTTCGCCGTCCAGGATGACGAACATTTCCTCGCAGTGATTGTGGAAATGCTGGCCGATTCCGCCACCCGGCAAAAGGACGCCGCGGTGCAGGAAGATGAAATTGGTCGAGAGCGTTTTGGCATCCATCAAACCGGCATAGCGCATGGAGCCGGCGCCCTTGTGCACCGAGGTGAGAAGCCGGGTCTTGTCGGGATCGTGATGGGTGATCTTCGAAGACAACTGTGCCTGGGCGGCGGTGCTGGCGAGCAAGAGGGCAGTGATGAGGGCAAGGCGTTTCATGGGGCGGTCTCCTCGAACGGTTTTTCGGGATGCATCAGGAAGGCGGTCATGGCGCCCAGTGCGAGCAGTCCCATGGACATCAGGAAGGGCAGGTACCAGTTGCCGGTCACGTCGATCACATAGCCCGCGACCAGCGGCGAGACGATGGCGGCAAAGGCCGAGCCGGTATTCATCAGGCCCGCCGAGGTGCCGGCATAGCGCGGCGCAATGTCCATCGGCACCGCCCACATCGGGCCGATCACCAGTTCGGCGAAGAAGAAGCCGCCGGACAGGCACAAGGCAACGATGACGGGATCGCGCACATAGAGGATCGGCAGCAGCGATAGGAAGGCGCCGCAAAAGCCGAACACCGTGACGCCGATCCGCGCCAATCTCAGATTGCCGGTGCGCTTCAGCACATAGTCGGACAGCACGCCGCCCAGCGTGTCGCCCACCACGCCGGCGAAGAACACGCCAGAAGCGAAGATCGCCGACTTGCGGATGTCCATGTCGTAGTTGGTCTTGAAGAACAGCGGCAGCCAGTTGAGATACAGCCACAAGGTCCAGCCGTAACAGAAATAAGTCAGGGTCACCGGCCACATCCGCTTCATCAGCGGGCCCCACGGTACTTTCGGCCGGTCGCCATATTGTTTGGGCTGGATCTCGTCCAGGTCGGCCTGGGTGATGTGCGGGTGTTCCTTGGGGTCGTTGCGGAAATACAGGACCCAGACCAGCACCCAGATCATGCTGACCGCGCCCAGCAGCACGAAAGAACCGCGCCAGGTGAAGGCCGCCATCAAAAGCGCGATCAGCGGCGGCGTGATGGCGTTGCCCAGACGCGCGAAGGCATGGGTGATGCCCTGCGCGAAGCCGCGCCTGGCGGAAGATGTCCAGTTCTGCATCGCCCGCGTCGCGGTGGGAAAGGTGGCGCCTTCGCCCAGCCCCACCAGCATCCGCACGATGAACAGCGAAACCAGTCCGTTCACAAAGCCGGTCAGCATGGTGGCCAACGCCCAGATCATGCCGCACCAGAACAGCGTCTTGCGCGCCCCGAACCGGTCGCCGACCCAGCCGCCGAACACCTGGAAAAGCAGATAGGGATAGGCGAAGGCGGAGAAGATCAGCCCCAGCTGGGTGTTGCTGAAGCCGAACTCGGCCTGGATTTCGCTGGCGGCGGTGGAAATATTGACGCGGTCGACATAGGTGATGAAGTACATCAGGCACAGCAATGCCAGCACGATGTTCGGCACGCAGAACAGCCGCTTCATACCCAACCCCATGCTTCTTCCGATGCGTCTACGCCGACAGGCGCAGCTTCTTGTTGTCTTCTGTAAAGCTGGCCATGGCGGCGGCGACGCCGCCGGCCTTGTGCGGCACGCTCGCCAGGGTCAGCGACATTTCGGTGGCGCACAGCGCCGCCATCAAGGTCAGCTCGTTGCAGTCGCCCAGATGGCCGATGCGGAACACTTTGCCCGCGACCTTGCCCAGACCCGCACCATAGGAAATGTTGAAATTCTCCAGCGCGATCTTGCGGAAATTGTCGGCGTCATGTCCGGCCGGCATCATGATGCCGGTCAGGATGGGCGACGCGACTTTCGGATCGGTGCACAAAACGTCCAGACCCCAGCCGCGCACGGCGGCGCGGCAGGCAGCGGCCAGGCGCTGGTGGCGGGCGAAGACGTTGTCCAGCCCTTCTTCGTTCAGCATCGTCAGCGCTTCGCGCAAGCCATAGAGAAGAGTGCTGGCGGGCGTGTAGGGAAAGAAACCCTTGGCATTGAAGGCGATCATCTCCTGCCAGTCCCAATAGGCGCGCGGCAGCGTGTTGATCTTGGCAGCCGCCAGCGCTTTTGGCGAGACGGCAGTGAAGCTCAGTCCCGGCGGCAGCATCAGGCCCTTTTGCGAGCCCGACACGGTGACGTCGGCACCCCAGCCGTCATGCATCACCGGTGCGGAGCCAAGCGAGGAGATGGTGTCGACCATCAGCAGCGCCGGATGTTTCACAGCGTCCATCGCCTTGCGCACCGCGGCGATGTCGGACAGGCAGCCGGTGGAGGTCTCGTTGTGCACCACCATCACCGCCTTGATGGCGTGTGACTTGTCGTCGGCCAGCTTGGCCTCGATAGCGGCGGCGTCGACGCCATGCCGCCAGTCGCCGGGCAGGAAATCGACATTGATGCCCCAGCGCGCCGCCAGCTTCTGCCACAGGGTGGCGAACTGGCCGGTTTCGGCCATCAGCACCCGGTCGCCGGGCGACAAAGTGTTGACGATGGCCGCCTCCCACGCCCCGGTGCCCGAGGCGGGATAGATGATGACCGGCTGCGTGGTGCCAAAGATCGGCTTGATGCCTTCCAGCACCTCGTGTCCCAGCTTCTGGAAATCGGGCCCGCGATGATCGATCACCTGGCGGTCGATGGCGCGCTGGATGCGTTCCGGCACCGGGCTGGGGCCGGGAATTTGCAGAAAATGCTGTCCTTGGGTCATGTCGTTCCTTGGGCTCCACCGGCCGTTTTATATTTGCATTGCTTTTAGCCCGGAACCGGCAAAAAGTCCGAACAAAATCAGCTTAGGACGAACGCTTCTCATGGCATTTGCCGCCCATCCCGGCCTGGAAAGGCGGCTCAAGGCCCATCTCCAGGGCGACGTGCTGTTCGATAGTTTTTCGCGCGGGCGCTATGCCACCGACGCGTCCCATTACCAGATGATCCCGGCGGGCGTGGTTGTGCCCCGCAGCATGGAGGGCGCGGTGACGGCACTGGCGCTGGCGCGCGAAGAGGGCCTGCCGGTAACGGCGCGGGGCGGCGGCACCAGCCAGTGCGGACAAACTGTCAATTCCGGTCTGATAATCGACGGCTCGAAATACCTCAACCGCATCTTGTCGCTGGACGTTGCGGGCCGCACCGTCACGGTGGAGCCGGGCATCGTGCTCGATGATCTCAACCGCCAATTGAAGCCGCACGGACTTTGGTTTCCGGTGGACGTTTCGACCGCCTCGCGCGCCACCATCGGCGGCATGACGGCGAACAACAGTTGCGGCGGACGCTCCATCCGCTACGGCACCATGCGCGCCAATGTGCTGGCGATTGATGCGGTGCTGGCCGATGGCACGGCGATGCATTTCGGGGAGGTGTCACCGGACCTGTCGGATGTCAGCGCCGCCCAACGCCCGCTGGCAGAAAAGCTGCTGGTGATTGGGGCGCGGGAAGCGGGCGAAGTTGAAGCGCGTTTCCCCAAGGTGCACCGCCGCGTCGGCGGCTATAACATCGATGGCCTCAACCCGCGCAACAACCGCATCAACCTGGCGCATCTGCTGGTGGGATCGGAAGGCACGCTGGCCTATTCCACCGCCATCACCCTGCAATTGTCGCCGGTGCTGGGCAAGCGGGCGCTGGGCGTCTGCCATTTTGGCTCTTTCTATACGGCGATGGATGCCGCCCAGCATCTGGTGACGCTCAAGCCCATCGCGGTCGAACTGGTGGACGACACCATGCTGGGGCTGGCGGCGGAAATCCCCATGTTTCATTCCACCCTGGCGGCCATGCTGAAGGGCTCGCCCCGGGCGATCCTGCTGGTGGAATTCGATTCCGGCGAGGAGGAGAACCGCCGCCGCATGGCCGCGCTGTCGCAGATGATGGGCGATCTGGGCGTGGATTTCTCGCACAGCGGCGCCAAGTGGGGCGGGGTGGTCGAGGTCTATGATCCGGCGCTGCAGAACGCCATCACCGAACTGCGCAAATCCGGCCTTAACATCATGATGTCGATGAAGGAACAGGCCAAGCCGATCTCTTTCGTGGAGGATTGCGCCGTGCCGCTGGCGCACCTGGCTGAGTACACGGCGAAGCTGACGGAATGTTTTGAGCGCAATGGCACGCGCGGCACCTGGTATGCCCATGCCAGCGAAGGCTGCCTGCATGTGCGCCCGGTTCTGAACCTGCGGCTGGAAAAAGATGTGAAAGTGATGCGCGCCATTGCCGAGGAGGCCTTCGAACTGGTGCGCCAGTACAAAGGCTCGCATTCCGGCGAGCATGGCGACGGCCTGGTGCGCAGCGAATTCCATCAGGAGATGTTCGGGCCGCGGCTGGTTGCGGCCTTTGAAGAGGTCAAGGATACGTTCGATCCGGACGGCGTGATGAATCCCGGCAAGATCGTGCGCAGCCCGAAATTCGATACCCGCACCCTGTTCCGCTATGCGCCCGATTACAAGGTGCGCGATTTCGCGCCCGCGCTGGACTGGTCGGAATATCCCGGCGCCATCGGCGGATTCCAGGGCGCGGCCGAGCAATGCAACAACAATGGCGCCTGCCGCAAATCCGAAGGCGGGGCGATGTGCCCCTCCTATCGTGTCACCCGTGACGAAGAGCATGTCACGCGCGGCCGCGCCAATTCACTGCGGCTGGCGCTGTCGGGACAGTTGGGGGCAGGCGCCTTCACGTCCGACGAGATGATGGAGACGATGAAGCTCTGTGTCTCCTGCAAGGCGTGCAAGCGCGAATGTCCCACCGGTGTGGACATGGCGCGGATGAAGATCGAAGTGTTATCGGCGCGGGCGAAGGAACGCGGTTACAGCCTGCGCGACCAGCTGGTCGCCAATCTGCCGCACTATGCGCCGCTGGCGGCCAAGTTCGCGCCGCTGCTTAACTTGCGCAACCGTATTGGCGCGCTGCGCTGGTTGTCCGAGAAGGTCGCCGGCTTCAGTGCCAGCCGCGACCTGCCGGTCTGGCGCTCTGACCGTTTCGCCATGCCAGGCACAAGCATGGGACCGGAGGGCGGCCATGAGGTCGTGCTGTGGGCCGACAGTTTCAACGCCGCCTTCGAGCCGGAAATTCTGCGCGATGCGCTGAAAGTTCTCATAGCTGCGGGCTATCGCGTCCACCTTGCCGCGCCCGCCGATGGCGGCTCGCGCCCGCTCTGCTGCGGCCGCACCTATCTGGCAGTGGGGAATGTCGAGGCCGCCAAGGCGGAAATGACCCGCACCTTGGCGGCGCTGGAGCCTTTCTTCGCGCGCGGCGTGCCGCTGGTGGGCCTCGAGCCGAGCTGTCTGTTCTCTTTCCGCGACGAATCGCTGGCGATGCTGCCGGGCGCGCAAAGCAAACGCGCCGCCGCCCATGCGTTATTGTTCGAGGAATTCATCGTGCGCGAAGCCAAAGCCGGTCGCTTCAAAACTAATCTCAAACCCGCGACCCGGCCCGCTTTGCTGCACGGCCATTGCCACCAGAAAGCCTTCGGCGCCATGGGCGCGGTGGAAGAGGCGCTACGCCTGATTCCCGATCTGAAGCTGGAAAAGATCGAGTCCAGCTGCTGCGGCATGGCGGGCGCCTTCGGCTATCAGGCGGAAACCGCGGATGTCAGCCGCGCGATGGGCGAACTGTCTCTGCTGCCGGCGGCACGCGCGGCGGATGCCGATACGGTGCTGGTGGCTGACGGCACTTCCTGCCGCCACCAGATCGAAGACGGCGCGAACCGCAAGGCGGTGCATGTCGCCAGCCTGCTGGCGGCCCATCTGAGATGAGCTCAATGATTGTCAAAGTCGTTATATTTAGTTTGCAGAACAACCGCGCAGTACACTTCGAGTAAACACTGCTTAACTGGATCGGTTTCTTCCACCCATCGGTAGTCCATTAATCGTATCCTGCGTTTTGCAGTTACAAAAGCATCTTTAAATTCGAGATTTTCCATGAGGCCTGCACGACTCTCTGCACCAGCTTTATAGGAAGCTTTAATTTTGCCGGTTTTCTCGCGCGCCAGCTTGAATGCAAATGCTGCCATTCTGTGGGATGCGCCGGGATTGCAATGGCGACCGTATCTTCCCCGAAGAGTATTGCTCCTTCCGACATAAAGATGACGGTCAGATTCTGAGAACAAATAAACGCCCCGTTTTGGGAATTCCTTTGGAAATCTAGCTTCACGCAGTGGCGCTTGGAGAATTAGCTTTTCAAACGAGGGATGTAGGGATTCGGTGACCGCTGCAAAGAGAGGGTGCATGCTTCTTCCTTGATTTGCAGAGGGTTGAGATTGGTGCCGGCTACAGGACTCGAACCTGTGACCCCCTGATTACAAATCAGGTGCTCTACCAACTGAGCTAAGCCGGCCGTCCCTTGAGATAGCCACAGCCCCCGTTAATGGCAAGTTCCTATTGCGGCGCTGTGAAAGTGTAGGTGTAAGTCCAGCGTTTTTCCGCCCCCGGCGCCAGTTCGATGGCGATAAAGGGTTCGACCGACTGGGTCGTGTCGATGGAGAAAATATTGATCCGGGTCATGGGTGTGTCGCCCTCCATCCGCACGCCGGCCTTGCTCTTCATGTCTACGATACTGATGTCGTAATCGCTGGCGGACGGGCCGAAGCCGGTGACCGGAAACGAGACCCGCTCTTTGTACGCCATCGGGCGCAGATAGGTCATCGAATTGCCCTCGATGCGGATCAGGTCGGCGGCGGGCGGCGTGGCGGCTGCAACCTTAAAGGGAAACGTCACCTGGATGCCGTCATTGCCCGGCGTCAGCCGCAGGAAGTTGTGGTCATAGACATTGGAGCTGATCGCCCTGGTGCCGGTATTCTTCAGCACATGCTCGATCACCAGCTGGGTGGTCCCGGGCACCAGCCGCAGCGTCTTCTCATAGTCATAACCATAACCTGATGCAGGGTCGGCGATGCGCTGGGTGAAGGTGACGCTGTTGCTGGTCCGGCGCATGCTGCGCTTGCCCCAGTCCACGATCTCGTAATGCCAGTATTTGTCGTAGGGCTTGTCGTCATGCCGCCGCAGCACGCCGACACCGATCTTGTGGAATGTGCCGCCCGGTTTTGCGTCGTCAAAGCCGATGGCTGCGAATTCCTCCACCGGGCCGGTGGCGGCGCTGTCGGGTCCGGCGACAAGCCCGTCCTCGGTATAGGTATAGTCCAGCACCTCGGGCGCGGTGCGGCTGAACCAGGGACCGTAAAACTCCTTGCCGCCCAGTTTCAGACTGGTGATGACCCCGGCCTGGTCAAAGCGTGTGCCGCGAAAAAAACCGCGCTTGAGATCGGGCGGCGTTACCCGCGCGGTGATGCGTTCACTGCGCAAGGTGATGAAGGGCGCGGCGGCCAGCGCGCGCTCCACCGGATAGCTGCGCGGCGGCGGCGGCTGGACAGGCTGGGCCATCGCTGCGCCACCCATCAGCGTGGCGCAGGCGATCAGTGCCCGTTTCATCAATTATCACCGGGACCGTAATAGTCCAGCGTGTGGGTCCAGCGCTTTTCTTCGCCCGGCGCCAGCTTGATCGCCATATACGGTTCCAGGCTCAATGTGCTGGGCACCGACCACCATAGCAGCCGCGCCACCGGCTGGTCGGCGCGCAGGCGCACGCCGAACCCGGTCTTGGTGTTGGTGATGCGAAAATCATTGTCGCTGGCGCTGGCGCCGAAACCCGTCAGGTCGCTGGCCACCTGTTCCTGGCCGGTGATCGCGCGCAGATAGGTCATGCGCGGGCCTTCGAACTTGATCACATCCGATGGCATTGGGCGGACATTGGTCAGCTTGAACGGCGCGGTCAGCTCAATCGCTTCATTGCCGGGGCTGAGGGTGGTGAAATGATGGTTGTAGACCGTGGTGTCGATCGGCTTGCTGCCGGTGTTCTTCAGCCGGTCCTCGATCAGCATCTGCGCCTTGCCCGGCACCATCGTCACCGTCTTGGTATAGCTATAGCCATAGCCCGATGGATCGCCGGAAATGTCCTGATTGAAACGGATGCTGTTGCCGGTGGCGCGGGTGGTGCGCTTGCCTTCATTCAGGATGGGATAAGTGTGGAAGCGGTTATAGACATCGTTATCGCGCTTCAATATGCCGACGCCGATCTTGAGAAAGCGCCCGCACTTTGTTTCTTTTGCCCCTTCGGGGCAGGGGGCCGCCGCGTCAAAACCATTCTCGCCGAACTCCTCGACGGGGCCGGCGGCGATATTGTTGCTGTGCGCCACCAGGCCGTCATTGTCATAGGTGAAGTTGCGCACATTGGGCGAGGTCTTGGCGAACCAGTAGCGCCCATAATCGTGCCCCTTGTAGGTCAGGTGGGTGATCATGCCGGCATGGTCAAAGCGGGTGGCGCGATAGAAGCCGAACTTGCTGGGCACATAAACCTTGGCGCTGATGATGCCGTTGGAAATGGTTTTCGACGGCATGTCGTCCAGCAGGCTGGCCGGCGACGTGCTGTTGGCCGGCGGCGGCACAAAGGGCGCATTGCCCTGCGCATAGACGGTGCCGATAGCTGCGCCAGCCGCCGCAAGAACAAGACCAGCCGTGATGATTTTATTGCGCATCATTTTTCTCCAGGTCCATAAAAATTATAGGTGTAGGTCCAGCGTTTGGTCTCGCCGGGCTTGAGGGAAATGGCGATATAAGGTTCCCAGCTGAAAGTGGTGGGCACCGACCACATGAAGATGCGCGTGATGGGCTGGTCGCCGCGAATGCGCTGGCCGAAGCCGGTCTTGCTGTTGGTGACGGTGAAATCATAATCGGTGGGGGTGCTGCCGAAGCCGGTAATGGTGCTTTTCACCGATTCACCCGCCGGGATCGACGCCAGATAACGCACCGTCTTGCCGTCCACTTTCGCCAACGCCGGTTGCAGCTTGTCTTCCGCCTTCAGCGCAAAGGGCGCGGTGACGACCAGATGTTCATTGCCGGGGCTGAGGGTGAGGAAATTGTGATTATAGACCGTGGTGACGATCGGTTTGCTGCCGGTGTTCGTCATCTCATGGGCCATTGTCATCTGCGGCTTGCCCGGCATCAGCGCCACGCTCTTGCGATAGCGGTAGCCATAGCCGCTTTCTCTGTCGTGCAGGTCGTGGGTGAAATCGGCGCCTGCCTTGGTGGATTTGAAGCTGCGCGTCCCGGCATTCAGCAGGGGCAGGGTGGGATGCTGGTTCGCATTATCGCTGTCGCGCTTGAAGATGCCGACGCCGGGCTTGAGAAACCGCCCGCCCATGCCAGCCTCTTCAAAACCGACAACGCCGAATTCCTCCACCGGCCCGCTGACGGCGCAGCAGGCTGTCTGCGTGCCGTCGGGATGGCGGCTGGTGTCGCGCGGATCGACGACAAAACGGTCGAACCAGTAATCGCTGTAATCCTGGCCCTTATAGGTGATGTGCAGCACCACCCCGGCATGGTCGAAGCGGGTGCCCTTGTACAAGGATTTCTCGCCCGGCGGATAAAGCAGGGCCGAGACCTTGCCGTTGTCGATCACCACATGCGGCGCATCATCGAGCGCGCGGGCGGGCAGGGTGCCAGACACAGTAGGAGCCTGCGCGGTCGCTGGCACGCTCAGCGCCAACAGCAAAGCTGCAAGCGCCGGACGCCGCATTTCAGTTCTCACCCGGGCCGAAGAAATCGTAAGTATAAGTCCAGCGCTTTGTCTCGCCGGGCTTGAGCGAGATGGCGATATACGGCTCCCAGCTCACATTGGTGCGGATCGACCAGAAATTGATCTGCGACACCGGCTGGTCGGCGCGGATGCGCTGGCCAAAGCCGGTCTGGGTGTTGACGATCTTGAAGTCGTAATCGCTTACATGATCGCCAAATCCGGTGATGGGCGACGTGACGCTTTCGCCTTCCTTGACGGCGCGCAGATAGCGAAAGGTCTTGCCGTCAACTGCCGCGGCGCCGGGCGCGAAAGGCCGCTCCGCCTTGATGTCGAAGGGCGCGGTGATGGTGACATTCTCGTTGCCGGTGCCCAGCGTCAGGAAGTTGTGGCAATAGACTTTGGTGACAATGTCCTTCTTGCCGGTGTTGGTCAGCACATGCGCGATTGTCATCTGCGGTTTGCCTTGTGTCAGCCGCACCGTCTTCACATAGGAATAGCCGTAGCCCGACGCATCGCCGCTGACATTCTGGGTGTAGCGGGCGCTGGTCTTGGTCGAACTGAAGCCGCGCTTGCCTTCGTTCATCACCGGATAGTTATGGACATAGTCGTAGGTGGCGGTATCGCGTTTCAGAATGCCGGTGCCGATCTTGAGAAAGCTCCCGTCCATGCCGGCTGCGTCGAATCCGACCGCGCCGAATTCTTCCACCGGGCCGGGCGCGGCGCTGGCGGGATGCACCGTCACCTGGGCATCCTGCCAGATGAAGTCGCGCACATGGGGCGAATAGCTGGAGAACCAGTACTGGCCGTAATCGGTGCCCTTGTAGGTGGTGTGGGCGATTACACCGGCGCGGTCGAAGCGCGTGCCGCGATAGAAGCCGCCCGGACCCGGCAGATAGGCCTTGGCCGAGACAATGCCGTTGGAGATGTCCCGGTGGGGCAGGTTGTCCAGCACGCTGGCGGGAATGACGCTGGCGGCGGGCGGCGCTGGCGCGCGATTCTGGGCCATGGCTACCCCTGTGAAAATGGCCGCCGATCCCATTGCCGCCATGGTGAAATTCCGCATTTTGCTGCTCATTGGTTTTGTCATTTTTGGCCCCTCGCTTCCCCGGCCAACCCCTAGTATGAGGGCTGGTCCTTTTCTCTTATTTTGGCACTTATATAGCAGATATGAAACGCGTCCTTATCACGTCCGCCATCCCCTATGTCGCCGGGGTCAAGCATCTGGGCAATCTGGTCGGCTCGATGCTGCCGGCGGACATTTTCGCCCGCTATTGCCGCAGCCGTGGCTATGAAACATTGGCGATCTGCGCCACCGACGAACATGGCGCGCCGGTGGAACTGGCGGCGCTGGAAGAGGGTACCCCGGTGGCCGAATATGCCGCCAAGTGGCATGGCGTGCAGAAGGAGTTGGGTGACCGCTTTGCTCTCAGCTGGGACAATTTCGGCCGTTCCTCCTCGCCCCAGAACCATGAACTGACCCTGCATTTCGCGCGGGCCCTGTGGAAGAACGGCTTCCTGGAAATCCGCGTCACCAAGCAGGCCTATTCGCCTACCGACAAACGCTTCCTGCCCGACCGTTATGTCATCGGCACTTGCCCCCATTGCGGCTATGACCGGGCGCGCGGCGACCAGTGCGAGAATTGCACCCGGGTGCTCGATCCCATCGACCTGATCAATCCGCGCTCGGCGGTGTCGGGCGCCGCCGATATCGAGATCCGCGATTCCACCCATCTGTTCCTGAAACAGTCGCAATTTTCTGACCGGCTGCGCACGTGGATCGACAGCCACAAGAATGACTGGCCGTCGCTGGTGACATCCATCGCCTACAAGTGGCTCGACGAAGGCTTGCAGGATCGCGGCATTACCCGCGACCTGGAATGGGGCATTCCGGTGCCGGACGACATCGCCGACGGCCAGTTGAAGGGAAAAGTCTTCTACGTCTGGTTCGACGCGCCCATCGAATATATCGCCGCCACCAAGGAGTGGGCCGACAAGAACAGCAAGGGCGATGCCTGGAAAGACTGGTGGTACGGCGAGGCGGCCAAGGACGTCACTTATTGGGAGTTCATGGGCAAGGATAATGTGCCTTTCCATACGGTGGGCTTTCCCGTCACCATCATGGCTTCGGGCGAGCCCTGGAAGCTGGTGGACCGGCTGAAGGGCTTCAACTGGCTGAACTATGACGGCGGAAAATTCTCCACCTCGGGCAAGCGCGGCATCTTCATGGACGCGGCGCTGGAAGTCGCGCCCGCCGATTACTGGCGCTATTACCTGATCGCCAATGCACCCGAAGGCTCGGACAGCAATTTCACCTGGGAACAGTTCGCCGGCATCATCAACAAGGACCTGGCCGACGTGCTGGGCAACTTCGTCAACCGGGTGACCAAGTTCTGCGTTGCGCGCTTCGACGGCCAGGTGCCGGGCGAGGGCGAATATGGCGACGCGGAAAAGGCGCTGATCGCCGAGCTCGACAAGCGCATCGCGCAATATGCCGACTACATGGAGAATGCGGAATTCCGCAAGGCGATGGGGGAAATGCGCGCCATCTGGGTGGCGGGCAACGAGTATATGACCAAGACCGCGCCCTGGACCCATATCAAGACCGACCGCGCCAGGGCGGCGGTGGGCGTGCGGGTGGGCCTGAACCTGATCCACCAGTTCGCCCATCTGCTCTGGCCGATCATGCCGTCCTTCGCCAAGACCATCCATGAATGCATCCAGCCGGTGGGCTATCGCGGTGGCATTATTCCCTTTCCGTCGGAAGGGATGGCGACCTTGCTCGACGACCTGACGCATGGCCAGCCGATCAAGGCGCCGGAAATCCTGATCGCCAAGATCACCGACGAGCAGATTGAGGAGTGGAAAGCCAGATTCGGTGGGTCGGCTTCCGGTGCGTAAGCGCGAGCAGGTCCAGTGGACCTGCGAGAGGAAGCCGACGCCGCGAGCTTGGGCGAGCGGCCGGACGGCCAAAAACTCGGGCTAAACTAACGCCGCGAGCCTGGGCAGGCGGCCAGAAACCCCAAATTTTTCCCGCCGCCAATGCGCTGGACCGAATCTGATTCACAGCGTAAGTTCGAAAAAATATCGCTACAATATCAAGGGGCTGGACTGACACTATGTCACCGATGATCAAGCGCAGCGGATTTGCCATGGGCATTGTTGCCTGTGCGGGCCTTGCCGGCGTTGCGCTGTTTGGAAACGCCACCGCCGATACCCTGCCGCCCGCAACCCGGGTCGCCCAAGTCGCACCGCAGCTGGCGTCAGCCACGACCACGACGGCCGACCGTAAAGCCATGCTCGTGCAATATTGCTCGGGCTGTCACAACGACAAGCTGAAAACTGCGGGCATGTCGGTTCTGCCGCTCGATGCCGATCATCTGGGCGCGCACAACGACGCATGGGAAAAAATTCTGCGCCGCCTCAGCCTGGGCGAGATGCCGCCTCGCGGCGCGAAGCGCCCCTCCAGGGAAGAGATCGCTGATTTCACCCATTGGCTGGCAACCTCGATGGACGGCATGTCTGCTGCCGCCCCCAATCCGGGCCGCGCCACCTTGCGGCGCCTGAACCGCACCGAATACGGCAATGCCGTGCGTGATCTTCTGGGGCTCGATATCGACCTGAGCAAGGATTTGCCGGTCGATGACATGGGCTATGGTTTCGACAACATTGCGGATGTTCTGACTGTCTCGCCGACATTGATGGACCGCTACATCAATGTCGCCGGCAAGATCAGCCGTCTTGCCACAGGGCTGGCGTCGCGCACCCCGGTCACCACGGATTATAAAGTCACCAAGGACCTGTTCGAGAATGCCTTCGGTATTGCGGCCTATAACGAGCGCGCCAGCGACGATCTGCCGGTGGATTCGCGCGGCGGCGGCTCATTCAAATTCTACGCCCCCTATGACGCGACCTACACGATCCAGCTGTATCTGAACGCCGGCACGCAAACGGAGTCGGAGATCGACGCCAACAACCGGCATGAGGTGAAAGCTTTCATGAAGGCCGGCCCCCGCGTCATCGGGGCGTCCTTTCCCCGGAAACTGACCTTGGAGCAGGTCCTTATTCCCAGAACCACCAAGGGCCCGCGCGTCGGCACTTCGGCAACGGTGGTGCAGCTTCCGCTCGACGTGCAAGTCGATGGCGCCCTGGTGAAGCAGATTACGGTCCCGTCGGTCGCACAGGGTCCCAATGTCGCGCAGGACTTCTACATGCGCGACATCATGCAGATTTCCGTCGCCGGCCCGTATGACGTGAAGGGCCCAGGCAATACCGCCAGCCGCCGCACCATCTTCATCTGTCGCCCGTCCGCGGAACTGGCCGAATCCACCTGCGCCACGAGGATTCTGACATCGCTGGCCCGCCGCGCCTATCGCCGCCCCGTGACGGCGAGGGATATCGGCCGGCTGATGAAGACCTATGATGCCGGCCGCCAGGATGGCGGTTTTGAGCACGGCATCGAGGCGGCGCTGGAAGAAATTCTCGTTTCGCCGAATTTCCTTTTCATGCGCGAAACCGGTCCGCAGAACAGCGCGCCGGGCAGCGTCCACCGGATCAATGATTTCGAATTTGCCACCCGGCTCTCTTTCTTCCTGTGGAGCAGCATGCCCGACAATCAGCTGCTCAAGCTCGCGGAGCGGGGGCAGTTGTCCAAGCCCGCAGTTCTGAAGCAGCAGGTTGTGCGCATGCTTGCGGACCCCAAGGCCAGGGCACTGACGCAGAATTTCGCCGGTCAATGGCTGCATCTGCGCCGGCTGGAATATCAGAGGCCGGACCGTCGTAATTTCCCGGGCTTTGACGAGCGTCTGCGCGCAGCGATGTTGACGGAAACGCAGATGTTTTTTGACGGCGTGGTCCGGGGCAATCGCAGTGCGCTGGATTTCCTCGATGCCGACTATACCTATGTGAACCAGCGTCTGGCCGAGCATTACGGCATTCCCGGCATCTATGGCACATCGTTCCGCAAGGTGACGCTGGACCCGGCGCTCCATCGCGGCGGGCTGCTGGGCCAGGGCGCCATCCTGACCGTCACCTCCTACAACGACCGCACCTCCGTGGTTCTGCGCGGCAAGTGGATTTTGGACAACTTGCTGGCCGCGCCGCCGCCGCCGCCGCCGCCGAACATTCCCGCCCTGAACGAAGCCAAGAATGGCAAGCTGCTGAGCGTGCGCGAGCAGATGGATTTGCATCGGAGCAATGCGATCTGTGCCTCCTGCCACTCCAAAATGGACCCGCTGGGCTTCAGTCTGGAAAATTACGATGCGGTCGGCGCCTGGCGGACCGGTTATGCCGGCCAGAAACTGGACGTCACGGCGGTGTTGCCGGACGGAACAAAGTTCGAGGGCCCCAAGGGCCTGCAAGGCATTCTGCTGGCCCGCAAGGATCAGTTCGTCGAGGCCTTTACCGAACGCCTGATGACCTATGGGCTGGGTCGAGGCCTGGAAGGCTATGACATGCCCGCTGTGCGCAAGGTACGTTACGCGGCCGCCAAGGATGATTTCCGGATGAACACGATCATCATGGAAATTGTCCAAAGCGTGCCCTTTGCTATGAGAAGGACCCCGGAAAGATGATCATTCGAAGCAAACCCATGGGACGCCGCACCGTATTGCGCGGCATGGGCGCCACGCTGGCGCTTCCTTTGCTGGAAGCCATGATGACCAGCGCCAGCGCGGCGGAAGCCGCGGCCAAAGCGCGGATGCGGCTGCAGGTCATCTACATGCCCAACGGCATGATGATGCCGAACTTCACGCCCGCCCAGAAGGGCGAGGGGTATGCATTGACCCCGATCCTCAAGCCGCTTGAGCCTTACCGGGAAAAATTCACGGTCATCAGCGGGCTTGCGCACAAGCAAGCCGAGGCGCTGGGTGACGGCGGTGGCGATCACGGGCGTTCCTGCGGCTCGTATCTGACGGGCGTCCATGTCAAGAAGACCGAAGGCGCCGACATCACCTCGGGTCCTTCGCTGGACCAGATCGTTGCCCGGCAATTCAGCGAACAGACCCAGATTCCGTCACTGGAACTGGGCCTTGATCCGCCGAGCCTGGTGGGAAGCTGCGACACCGGCTACAGCTGCGCCTACACGAACACCCTGTCCTGGCGGACGGCCTCTACGCCGCTGCCAGTCACCATCAATCCGCGCGAAGTCTTCGAGCGCATATTCGGCGATGGCGACAGCCTAGACGCCAAGACCCGTCTTGTGCGGCTGAGGCGCCAGGCCAGCATTCTGGATTCCGTGGCGGAGGATGCGCGGCATCTGTCGGGCTCCATGGGCGCTGACGACAAGAAAAAGATCGAAGAATATATGCAGTCCATCCGCGACATCGAGCGGCGCATCCAGAAGATGGAACAGGGCGGCCCGAGTTCCGTTGCGCTGCCGGTCTATGCACGGCCGTCCGGTATCCCGGATTCCTTCGAAGAATATGCGCGCATGATGATCGATCTTCAGGTCCTGGCCTATCAGGCGGACATGACCCGGGTCGGAACCTTCATGGTCGGCCGCGAAGTCAGTGGTCGTAGCTATCCCGAAATCGGTGTTGCGGATGCGCACCATCCGTTGAGCCATCATGGCAACGATCCCGAGAAGATCGCCAAGCTGACAAAGATCAATGTCCTGCACATGGAGCAGGTCGCCTATTATCTGAAGCGGATGAGCGAAACCAAGGACGGCGAGGGCACGCTGCTGGATCATTCCATGCTGCTGGCCGGCGCCAGCCTGGCGGATTCCAACACCCACCAGCACACCAATCTGCCGGTCATCGTTGCGGGTGGGCTGATCAAGGGCAATCGCCACATGGTGGTGTCGGACGATACGCCCATGACCAATCTGATGCTTTCGATGATGGATACGCTGGGCGTGAAGCAGGACCGACTGGGCGACAGCACCGGCCGTCTCGCCGGGTTGACGGCTTAGCCATGAAAACAGCGCTTGGATTTGCTGTGCTTGTCCTGGGCGCCGTCCCGGCGGCGGCTGGCGTTCCGGAGGAACGGTTGGCGCAGGCGGTGCGGGCAAACGAGCATGCGCTCGTAAAGAGCCTGCTGGCGGGCAAGGCCAATCCCAACGCGCCGCTGGCGGACAAATCCTCGCCGCTGCTCTGGGCGGTTGATCGCCAGGACGCGCTGTCGGTGCGATTGCTGCTGGCGGCCGGCGCGAAACCCAACGTGGCCGATATCCAGGGCGCTACGCCTCTGGCGGTGGCCTGCGAGCTGGGAAATCCCGATATTGTTGTCAGCCTGCTCAAGGCCGGCGCCAACGCCGGGACGGTGCGCCTCGACGGTACCACTGCTCTCGCCTTGTGCGCGGGAGCATCCAGGCCGGCGGCTGTCGGCGCGCTGATCGCAAAGGGCGCCAAGGTAAATGAAGCCGATGCGCAGGGACTGACGCCTTTGATGTGGGCCGCCGCAATGGGCAATGCCGACAATATCGCGTTCCTCGCCAAGCACGGCGCCAATGTGAACGCGGTCGCGGCCAAGGGCTTTACCCCGCTGTTCTTTGCGCTGAAAAGCACGGACCCAAAGGCGCCGGTGGCTCTGCTGGATGCGGGCGCTGATTTCAATGCCAGGCTGCCGGACGGCACAACCGTGGCCGAGGCCGCCGTGCTGAAAAATGACATTGATTTCGCCAGGCGTGTCGTCACCATGGGCGCGGATATGATCCAGCGTGATGGTGAGGGGCGGCAACTGATCCATGTTGCGGCGGCGAGCGGCAGCCCGGAGCTTGTGACCTTCCTGCTTTCCAAGGGCGCGGACCCCAATGTGCTGAGCCAGCCGGCTCCTGCCCCGCCGCGCCGAACCGCACCGGTCCAGGTGGCCGGTGCTGGTGGTGGCAGCGGCGGTACGAACGCCAAGGGCCTCGCGATTGCGGATGGCGCGATCAAGGCGCCGCCGGTCGTGCTCTATCCCACGCCGCCGTTGCTGTTCGCGGCAAAGGCGGGTTCGGCCGATGTCATGAAGGCGCTTGTCACGGGCGGCGCCAAGCCGGACGTCCGGGCGCAGGACGGCATGAACCTCAGCATGGCCGCGGCCTATGGCGGCAAGCTGGACGCCGTGAAATACGCGCTGGAGCTCAATCCCGATGTGAACGTCCAGGATCAGAGCGGCAAGGGCGTCATGCACATGGCGGTGTCAAACCCGCAATCGCCGGAAGCCGAAGCCGTTATCGCGTATCTCGCGGACAAGGGCGCAAAGCTGGACGCCAAGGACAAGAGGGGGCGCACGCCTTCCGATTCCGTCCAGGAAAACATCCGGGAATTCTATAACGCCCAGCTCAAGCAGCGCGGTCTCGACCTGGATCGCCTGGGTCCGGCCAATGCCTCTGCGGTTAACGCCGCAAACTGACCAGAGGTCAGGCGTCCGGCTGGGGCGGAATCTGCAGGACGGGCAGGGTGATCCGCCAGCGGATGGAAGCGATCCGGATCAGCGCGATGGTCGCAATGCCCGTCATGCTGGCAAGTTCCGGCGGCACGGCCAGGGCGGCGAGCGCGAGATAGGCGCCGATGCCCGCAAGGCAAGCCGTCACATACAATTCCGACTGCCGGAAGATCAGCGGCACTTCTGCCACCAGAACATCGCGGATGAGGCCACCGGCGCACCCCGTAAGCGCCCCCATGATGATGCAGATGAACGGGGAAAGGTCGGCGACCGCCGCAATGCGTGTGCCGGCGATGCTGAAAAAGGCGAGGCCGAGCGCATCGGCATACTGCAGCGCCTTGTCCGGCGGCGGAAAACGGCGAACCCAAAGCCAAGTCACCGCCGCCGCCACAATGGATACGCCGATGATCGAGGGATCGGAAATCCAGAAGACGGGATGGCGATCCATCAGAACGTCGCGCAGCGTTCCGCCACCCGTGGCCGTGACAATCGCCAGCACCATGACCCCGATCGGGTCGAGCGATCTGCGCCCGGCCGCGAGCGCGCCGCTGGCCGCAAAGACCGCGACGCCGGCCAGTGTGAGAATTTGAATGAACGACATTGGTGCGGCAGCCTGTAGGGGTAATGTTGAGCGCCGGACTGTCAGACCGCCAGCGGCTCCCAGCCATTCTGGCCAAGGGCTTCCAGGGGCGTGAAGCGGATTTTGTAATCCATCTTCTCGCTGCCGCGCACCCAATAGCCCAGATACACGTAAGGCAGGCCTTGCGCCTGCGCCGCGCGGACATGATCCAGGATCATGTAGGTGCCAAGGCTGCGGGCTTCCTCGCCGGGATGGAAGAAGCTGTAGACCATGGAGAGGCCGTCTTTCAGCTTGTCAGTGAGGGCGCAGGCGATCAGTGTGCCGCCGGCGCCGCGATATTCGACAATGCGGGTGTCCACGGGCGTTTCCTCGACCATGGCGACATAGTCGAACAGGCCCATGTCGCTCATGCCGCCGCCGGGATGGCGCGAATCCAGATAGGTGCGCAGCAGGGCGAACTGTTCGCGGGTGGCTTCCGCCGTCACTTCGGCGCGCATCAGATCGTCGCTACGCTTCAGGATTCGTTTCTGGCTGCGACTGGACTCGAACTGGCTGGCCTTGATCCGCACCGAGACGCAAGCCGAACAGCCCTCGCAGGCCGGGCGATAGGCGATGGACTGGCTGCGGCGGAAACCGGAATGGGTGAGGGCTTCGGACAAAGGCTGGGCCAGGTTGCCGCCCAGCCGGGCAAAGACCTTGCGTTCCGTGCGGCCCGGCAAATAGGGACATGGCCCGCCGGGCGTCAGGAAAAACTGCGGTATGCGTGTGTTGCGCTGGTCTGTCACGTCTCGAAAACCTGCCCGCTCCCGACTCAATTATGACAAGCGGGGCGGCGGAGCGCAGCTTTATTATTCGCGGGCAGGGCGGCTTTTTGACGAAAAGAAGTTAATGCCTCCCCCGCGCGCGAAGCGCTTTTGCGGGGGAGGTGGCTGTAGCTGGCCCTCGGGTCAGCGAAAGCCGGTGGGGGCCTTCAATTAAGCCCCGTATTTGCGGGTACAGGCGGGGATTCGCGCATCAGCAGGATCGAAAGACGCCGGGTGGCGCTGGCATTGGGGTCTTCGGGCAGCAGCGGCTCGGAGCCGGCCTTGCCCGCGATATCGTAGATCCGGTCCGAGCCAAGCCCGCCGGCCTGCAACAGGGCACGCGCCTGGTTGGCGCGGGAGGCCGACAGCTCCCAGGCGCCGCCGGTGGCATTCACATCGTTGCCGCCGGTATGGCCGCTGATCGAAACCCGGTTGGGAAGCTGCGAGACGATGCCGCCCACCGCCGCCAGCAATTTGCGCGTGTAGGGCATCGGCTGGTTGGAGCCCTGCTGGAACATCGGGCGGCCATCCTGGTCCACCAGCTGGATGCGCATACCCTGCGGCGTGTTCTCCAGGATCACCTGATGGGACAGATTGGCGATGTCGGGATTGTCCTGCATGGCCTGGCGAATGGCTTCGGCGGCATGGGCGAATTCGCCATCCTGTGTCGAGCGGGCCTGCGAATTGCTGTCTGCGCTGGAATTGGCGCCGCCTTCGGTCGCGCCGGCGGCCAGCGCCTTCTGGGTGGAGGAGGGCGCGGGCGGCGACTGTTTCTGCATCACCGACTGGGCGCCGCCGGCATGGGCGCTGTCTTCGCCCATCACCTTGCCGCCCAGGACGCCGCCCGAACCGGACATGGTCTGGGCGATGGACTGGGGCGCGAAATAGTCGGCAATGCCGCGTTTCTGTTCGGGGGTGGTGGTGTTGATCAGCCACATCAGCAGGAAGAAGGCCATCATCGCGGTGACGAAGTCCGCATAGGCGACTTTCCAGGCGCCGCCGTGATGGCCGCCATGTCCGCCCTTCTTTATGCGCTTGATAACGACCGCATTATTGCCGGCCATGATACGCCCACCTGCCAAAGATCAATGACTTAATCACCCGGTTTTGGCTTGCGGTCTTTTCGCCGGGTCGCCTAACCTTTGGCGATCATGCATAACCCCTCTTAACCGAGTGTGAAGCGGGGCTGATTGGGACAGTTATGACCTTTGATATCCGCGGCTTTCGCAACGCGCTGGGCTGTTTTCCCACCGGCATCGCCGTGATGACCGCATCCTCCGACGAGGCGTCCCATATTGGGATAACGGTCAATTCCTTCACATCCGTGTCGCTCGACCCGCCGCTGGTGCTGTGGTGCATAGACCGTCGCTCGCGGCGCTATCCCGCTTTCGCCAATGCCACGGGTTTCACCGTTTCCATCCTCGCCTCCAACCATCAGGCCGTGTCGTCGCGCCTCGCCGGCGCGGGCGAGCACAATCTGGACGGCATCGCGCTGATTCCCACCGCGCTGGGCCCGCCCGCCCTGGCCGACGCGCTGGCGATCTTCGAATGCGCCCGCGAAAGCGTACAGGATGCGGGCGATCATGCGATTCTGATCGGGCGCGTGCTGCGTTTCGCGCAGCATGACGGGGCAGGCGCCCCGCTGGTCTATTTCCGGGGCAAATACGGCGCGCTGGCGCAGAGTTAGCGCGACCGTTCGCCACGCCCGGCTTATTCACAAGCAAAAGCCCGCGCCGCGCGGCCCAGGCGCGGCCTGTCACGCAACCGTCACGGAACCATCATAACACTGTAGCGGCCCCCTGCGATTGAACCCACGCGCAAACATGCGTGGGAATTACAGAGGGACTGAGGGTAATGAAAATTGGGAAACTGACTTTGATGACAGGCGTTGCAGCCTTCGCAATGGCAGCCACGGGGGCTTTCGCCGCCGAAACCAAGAAAGACGCGCAGGCCGAACAGGTCGTGCGTCCAAACTTGGTGTTGGCGCAAAACACGCCGCAGTCTTCCCCCAACTATTCCTCGACCAGCGAGCTGGCGATGCGCGTGCAGGCGCTGGAAGACGCGCTGGCCGCCCGCGACGAGCGCATCCAGACCGACCGCACCCGCCTTTCCACCCTGGAACAGCAGTACAGCTACGCCAACCTGCTTTATGACAATGGCCGCCCGACCTTCCAGACCGGCGACGGCCGTTTCACCATGTCGCTGCGCACCCGCTTCCAGACCGACTTTGCCGGTTTCTCGCAGGACCAGAAGCCCGCCAGCTTCGCGGGCCCGCGCGACCTTGCCAGCGGCATGGGCATCCGCCGCGCCTATCTGGGCATCGAAGGCAAGGCCTATAACGACTTCGCCTATGAATTCCGCATCAATGTCGGCGGCAGCGGCGTTGAAGGCCTCGAACTCTCCAAGGCCGTTGTCCATTACATCGGCATTCCCAACTGGCATTTCAGCCTGGGCGTCATCGAGCCGGCCTTCCAGCTCGAAGGCACCACCTCGTCGGGTAACCTGATGTTCCTGGAACGCCCGGAAACCGTGAATATCGGCGCCGACATTTTCGGCGGCAATGATGCGCGCCGCGGCGCTGAAATCGGCTGGGCCAAGGCCGACGTGTTCTGGCCGGGCGATGCAGTCAACGCCACCGTTTACTTCACCGGCGGCAAGTCCCATTCCGCGCTCGGTCACGGCAATGGCGGCGACGAGCAGTCCCAGCTTTTGTTCCGCCTGGGCAACCGCGTCTGGTCCGACGGCCCGTCCAATCTTGCCTGGGGCATGAGCGTCGCGCATGCTTTCAACAGCGGCACCGATGCCGGCGGCGGCTCGGCGACCATCAACCTTCAGGATCGCCCGCACATCCGGGTTGACGGCACCCGTCTGATCTCGACGGGCGCCATCAATGCCCAGAGCGGCGATCTGCTGTCATTCGACTTGGCCGGCAACTACCAGAACTTCTACATGGGCGGCGAATGGACCCAGTTCACTGTGGACCGCCGCTGCGGCACCGCCACCGCCACCTTCAACGGTGGCGTCTGCGCCGGCCAGCCCTTCCGCGCCATTGCCGATAATCCCACCTTTGGCGGCTGGTATATGCACGCCTCGTGGATCATCACCGGCGAAACCAAGCCCTACACCGTCGCCGCGCTCAACAACGAAATCGGCGGCTTCCAGCAGCCGGTTCCGTCGCGTCCCTTCTCGCTGCGTGGCGACAGCTGGGGCGCCTGGGAACTGGTGGCGCGTTACAGCGACATGGATCTGGACTGGAATCCCCGCCGGGTTCAGAGCACGACCGAACTGGCGGGCATTGTCGGCGGCCGGCAGCGCATCTTCGACATCGGCGTCAACTGGTACATGAATCGCAACGTGAAGTTGCAGGTCCACAACAGCTTCGTCTCGGTCGACAAGGGCACCGCCCTGCTCCCAACCAACTCGAGCCAGGATCTCAACATCCTGGGCGTCCGTCTGCAATTCGCGAACTAATCTGAAACGGGAGCGTCGCTCCCACATGGAGAAGACACGATGAAAATGAACTACAAGGCCTTGGTGGGCGCCGTTGCCGGTCTGGCGCTGGCCGCTACCGCGACCTTCGCCGCCGAAATCACCGGCGCGGGCGCCAGCTTTCCCTTCCCGATCTACGCCAAATGGGCGGCGGTCTATAAGGGCCAGTCGGGCACCAGCCTGAACTACCAGTCCATCGGTTCGGGCGGCGGTATCGCCCAGATCAAGGCCAAGACGGTTGCGTTCGGCGCCACCGACAAGCCGCTGACGCCCAAGGAACTCAATGCCGCCGGCCTGACCCAGTTCCCCACCGTGATCGGCGGCGTCGTGCCGGTGATCAACGTGCCGGGCATCGCCCCGGGCCAGCTCACCCTGGACGGCACCACCATGGCCAACATCTTCATGGGCAAGGTGGCTCGCTGGAACGACCCGGCCATCGCCAAGCTGAACCCGGGCGTCAACCTGCCGAACCGCGCCATCACCGTGGTGCATCGCTCGGACGGCTCGGGCACGACCTTCATCTTCGCGACCTATCTGAGCCAGATCAACGCCGACTGGAAGAATGACGTTGGCGCGGACACCGCGATTGACTGGCCCACCGGCATCGGCGCCAAGGGCAATGAAGGCGTCGCCGGCAATGTGGCGCAGATCGGCGGTTCGATCGGCTATGTCGAATATGCCTATGCCAAGCAGAACCGCCTGGCGCATGTGAAGATGATCAACCGTGCCGGCCAGACCGTGGCCCCGACCGTTGCAGCCTTCCAGGCTGCCGCTGCGGGCGCCGACTGGGTGGCTGCCGCC
Organism: Pseudomonadota bacterium; assembly: GCA_041192105.1. GTDB lineage: Bacteria > Pseudomonadota > Alphaproteobacteria > Micropepsales > Micropepsaceae > Rhizomicrobium. The sequence goes on from JBEENS010000020.1 coordinate 38,561, forward strand.
AAGAACAACTTCTATGTGATCCTGACGAACCAGCCGGGCGCGGAGAGCTGGCCGATCACCGCCACCACCTACATCCTGGTCTACAAGAATCCGCCGGACCAGGCCGCCACCGCCGACACCCTGAAGTTCTTCAAATGGAGCTTCGAGAAGGGCGACCAGCTGGCGCTGGGTCTGGACTATGTCCCGCTGCCGGATACCGCCATCACCGCCATCACCGCCAGCTGGAAAGCCATCCAGGGCTCAGGAATGTAAGTTTCAGTATCTTTTCCCCAACTCAGGCCGGCACAGGCGACTGTGCCGGCCTTTTTCTTATCTTCTGCCGCGATTGTATGGCCGGGTTGCCGGAAAAGCCGCGTTATGGTCTTGCGCGTTATTATAACGCTGCTTATGACTTCGTGCCATGAAAGCGGAACTTCTGGTCGAACTGTACGATGTCGCCAGGCTGATGCGCACCCGTTTTGACCGCTGGGCGCGCACCTATGGCATGACCCGCGCCCAAGGGGTCATCCTGGCGCGCCTGTCCCGCCAGCCCGGCATGACTCAGAACGAAATGGCCGGCATCTGCGAAGTTGAACCCATCACGGTGGGACGGCTGGTGGACCGGCTGGAAGCGCGCGGCTTGCTGGAGCGGCGTCTCGATCCCACCGACCGCCGCATCCGCCGCTTGCATCTGCTGCCGGCGGCGCAGCCTATTCTGGCGGAAATTCAGCGTTACAAGGACGATCTGCTGCGCGAACTGACAGTGGGGCTGGACGAAGAGGCGATCGCGGTCGTGACCCACGCGCTGTTGCACATGAAGGCGCGCCTGACCACCGAACCCGTGACCAGGATCGCGGCGGCGGGCGAATAGATGTCGGTGATCAAGGGGCACGCAGGGTTGGCAAACCGGATTTCTTTCATAGAATGCCGCGCGCAAGCGCAGGTCTATTCCAACGATTCCTTTTCATGGTTCTGATTTTCTCCCGCCTGCATTTGAAGCGGCCGTCTTTTGCCGCCGGCGCAACCCCTAAGATGGTGAACTAAAATGAAAACAGCATTCATTGGCCTGGGCGTGATGGGCTATCCGATGGCGGGCCATCTGAAAAAGGGCGGCCATGATGTGGTGGTCTATAACCGCAATCCCGCCAAGGCCAAGCAGTGGAAGGACGAGTATGGTGGCGACACCGCCCCGACTCCGGCAGAAGCCGCGTCCAAGGCCGACATCGTGTTCTGCTGTGTCGGCCGCGATTCCGACCTGCGCCAGGTGACCCTGGGCGAGAATGGCGCCTTCGGCGCCATGAAGAAGGGCGGGCTGTTCGTCGATCACACCACCGCCTCGGCCAGCATCGCGCGCGAGCTTGATGCCGAAGCGCAAAAGCGCGGTTTTGATTTCGTCGATGCGCCGGTCTCTGGCGGGCAGGCGGGCGCGGTCAATGGCAAGCTGGGCATCATGTGCGGCGGCAGCGAAGCTGCCTTTGCCCGTGCCGAGCCGGTGATGGCGGTCTATACCAAGGTGGCCAAGCGGCTGGGCCCGGCAGGTTCGGGCCAACTCACCAAGATGGCCAACCAGATATGCATCGCGGGAATCGTGCAGGGTATGGCGGAAGCCTTCAGCCTGGCGCGCGCCGCCGGACTGGATGTCGAAGCGGTGGTGGAAGTGATTTCCAAGGGTGCGGCGCAGAGCTGGCAGATGGACAATCGCTACAAGACCATGAATGCCAATGAGTACAATCACGGCTTCGCGGTGGAATGGATGCGCAAGGATCTGGCGATCGGGCTGGACGAGGGGCGCAAGCAAGAAGTCAGCCTGCCCATGACCGCGATGGTGGATCAGTTTTACGCCGAAGTCGAAAACCTTGGGGGCAAGCGTTGGGATACTTCCAGCCTGTTCGTGCGCCAGGAGACCGCACGAAAAGGCAACAAGGGATAAAGTACGAGGCATGACATGACAGAGCAGGATTCCTCCTCCGGACCGGCCGCCCCGTCGTCCGGGAAGGTCGGACGCGGCTACCATCACGGCGATTTGCGCAACGGTCTCCTGGAGGCGGCGCGCACGATACTGGAAGAAGAGTCGCTTGCGGCTCTGACCTTGCGCGCCGTTGCGCGCAAGGCGGGTGTCAGCCATGCCGCGCCCTACCGGCATTTTCCCAATCACGAAGCACTGCTCGTTGAGCTGTCCGTCGAAGGGTTCGAGGAGCTGCGCAGGGCCATCGCCGAAGCGGCCAAGGCACCGGGTCCGGAATCCGACAAGATCGCCCATATCGGCGCGGCCTATATGCGCTTTGTAGCCCAGCGTCCGGCGCTGGCGCGGCTGATGTTCGGCGGGCAGCTGCCCAACCGCGACCAGTTTCCCGCGCTGGGACTGAAGGCGGATTCCATCGGCGAGGAAATCGGCGCGGCGCTGCATGACAGCGCGCTGGGGCTGGCGGTGTGGGCCAGCGTTCATGGCCTGGCCATGCTGGTGCTGGAGAATGTGATCGACCTGGGTCAGCGCCGTTCGGGTCTGCATGTGCTGCCGGCCCGCGCGGAAATTATCCTGCGCAGCCTGTTCGCCACTAACCGCGATTGATAGAAAACTCCGGCTTTCTTCCCCCTCATGGCGAAGCCATGGGAGGGGGAAAGATGTCGTAGCGATGTGTTTGCTTGCAAACCCGAGCTGCGACAGATGGGAGTTACTTCTTCAAAAGCCTGGCAGCTTCGACGGCGAAATAGGTGAGGATGCCGCTGGCGCCGGCGCGCTTGAAGCCGAGCAGGGTTTCCAGCACGGCGCGGTCGCGGTCCAGCCAGCCTTTTTCAAACGCCGCTGACAACATCGCGTATTCGCCCGACACCTGATAGGCGAAGGTCGGCACGCCGAAACGCTCCTTCACCCGCCGCACCAGATCGAGATAGGGCATGCCCGGCTTGACCATCACCATGTCGGCGCCTTCGGCAAGATCGAGCGCCACTTCCCGCATGGCTTCGTCGCCATTGGCGGGATCGATCTGATAGGTGCGCTTGTCGCCGGTCAGGAGTTTGCCCGATCCCACGGCATCACGAAACGGACCATAAAAGGCGCTGGCATATTTTGCGGCATAGGCCATCAGCAGGATGTTGGGGTGCCCAGCCTTCTCCAGTCCGGTGCGGATGGCGCCGATGCGCCCATCCATCATGTCGGACGGGGCGATGATGTCGCAACCGGCGGTGACCTGCACCAGCGTCTGCTGCACCAGCATGTCCACGGTGGTGTCATTGTGCACGTCGCCGTCGCGCAGCAGCCCGTCATGGCCGTGGCTGGTATAGGGGTCCAGCGCCACATCGCAGAGCACGCCGATCTCGGGAACCGCCGATTTGATGGCGCGCACCGCGCGGCAGACCAGATTGTCGGGATTGACCGCTTCGCGTCCGTCTTCGGTTTTCAGGGAAGCCGGTGTCTGGGGGAATAGCGCGATTACCGGGATGCCCAGCGCGGAGGCTTCCTTCGCCGCCGCCACGGCCAGGTCGACCGACAGGCGTTCGACGCCCGGCATCGAGGCGATGGACTCGCGCTTGTTCTCGCCCTCGATCACGAAGATCGGCCAGATGAAATCGGCCGGCGATAGCGTGGTCTCGGCGACCAGCCGGCGCGTCCAGTCATGACGGCGCAGGCGGCGCATCCGGGTGGCGGGATAGGTGCTCATCTCACTCTTTTTTTAGGTCGCTCCGGCTCTCGCCGACGCTCCGTCTTGCCAATTCACAGGATGCCGCGCAAGGGTTGGGCCTGATGGATGCCTCTGACCCGCATATAAAGGTCGAAAAACGCGGCCATTTGGGCTTGCTGACCCTGGACCGGCCCGCCGCGCTGAACGCGCTGACCCATGGCATGATTAACGCGCTGGCGGCGCAGCTGTCCGCCTGGGCCGGGGACGATGCGATCCGCTGTGTGGCCATCCGCGGCGCGGGGACGCGCGCCTTCTGCGCCGGCGGCGATATCCGCGCTGTGCAACAGTCGGTGGTGGCGGGAACGGACGAGGGGATGCGCCTGCTGCGCGACGAGTATCATCTCAATGCGCTGATCGGCGGGTATCCCAAACCCTATGTCGCGCTGCTGCACGGCATCGCCATGGGCGGCGGCGCGGGCGTTTCGGTGCATGGCCGCTATCGTCTTGCCGACAAGTCGCTGGATTTCGCCATGCCGGAGACCGTGATCGGATTCATTCCCGATGTCGGCAGCAGCTATTTTCTCTCCCGCTGTCCGGGTGAATTCGGGATGTACCTGGCCCTCACCGGCGCACGCATCGGGCTGGCCGATGCGCGGGACGCCGGCCTGGTCACCCATGCGGTGAACCGCGAGGATTTTGAAAGTGTGATCGACGGTCTGGCGCGCGACGAAACTGTTGCAGAGACGCTGAAGCCCTATATCCGCAAGGTGGAATCCGGTCTGCTGGCGCCGCATCGCCGCCGCATCGAGACGATTTTCTCGGTGTCGTCGGTGGAAGCCATCCTGGAACGGCTGGATCGCGACGGCGGCGCTTTCGCGCAGGAAACCGCACAGACCATCCGCACCCGCTCTCCCACCTCTGTCAAACTCGTCTTCCGGCAAATCCGCACCGCTGCGAATCTCGATTTGAAACAGTGCTTGGCGATGGAATGCCGCCTGGCGGTGCGGGTGCTGCACAGTCCTGATTTCCGCGAAGGCGTGCGCGCGGCACTGATTGACAAGGATCGCGCGCCCAAATGGCAGCCTTCTTCGCTGGCGGCGATCGGTGATATCAGCGCTTTCTTCGCGCCGCTGGGCGACGCAGAACTTTTCTGATTTTCACAAAGCCATTTACGCTTTGTTTGCCATTACACGACATGACCGTGCCAACTAGGGAAGTGTTGCTGCGCAGCCATCGCGTTTTACGCGTCTTTAAGACATCCCGCCTAGTCTGATCCTAACAACAAGGTGGGCCCCGCAAAACGCGGGGAAAGCAAATGACGGCGATGGCCAAACCGCAAGTCGCGGAGGCGCTGGGTAGCGCTTCCTCGGCTCGCAAATATTATCTCGAGACTCTCAATCTCGTGGAGCGGCTGCATCGTCAGCTTCTCGATGTGATCAAGGATGAACTCGATCGGCGCGACGAACGCGAGATCAATTCGGTTCAGGCGCTGCTGCTGTTCAATGTCGGCGACCAGGAACTGACGGCGGGCGAGCTGCGCACGCGCGGCCACTATCTCGGCTCCAATGTCTCCTACAATCTCAAGAAGCTGGTTAAGGGCGGATACATCCACCATGAACGCTCGGAAGCCGACCGCCGCTCAGTGCTGGTGCGCCTGACCCGCAAGGGCGAGGCCGTCCGTGACATGCTGCGCGAATTGTTCGACCGCCACCTGGCCTCTCTGGAAGCAGTGGGCAATGTCGACGCTGACAATCTGGACAGCCTCAACGTCACCCTGAAGCGCCTCGAACGTTTTTGGATCGACCAGGTTCGTTTCCGCCTCTAATTCGGCTAGTCTGGCCCCATGAAGGGCCTGCACGCCGCGTTCATCCGCCATTTCCGTTTTTACACTGCGCTGGCCTGTGGGCTGGCCGCCTGGGGAATTCTGCGCGCGTTCCATCTCGCCGTCGCCCCTCTGGCGGGCGGTGTGGTTTTTTACCTCGTCTTTCTGGCATTCTGCATTGCGCTGGTGCGCCAGAAGCCTGCTGACCTCAAGAAGCGTGCAAAAAGCGAAGACGAGGGGATCGCTATCGTCATCCTCATCTCGCTGGCGACCATGGCGTTCTTCTGCGCCGCCGTCTTCATGGCGCTGAATCAAAAACAGGATGCGCAGATGCTTCCACTGGCGCTCGCCACCATCGGCGCGCCGCTGGGCTGGCTGGTGCTGCACACCGTGATGGCGTTCCACTATGCCGACCTGCACTATTTCGAGGATTCCGACGGGCATGAAGGCCCGGACCTGCAGTTTCCCGGACGCGGCGATCCCGGCCCCTGGGATTTTCTCTATTTCTCGTTCGTCATCGGCATGACGGCCCAGGTTTCAGACGTGCAGGTCAAGCAGTGCGGCATGCGCCGCACCGTCCTGCTGCACGGCATCGTCTCGTTCTTTTTCAACACGGTGTTCATCGCGATGGCGGTCAACGCAGGCGTCAGCCTCGCTGGCTAGATCAACTTCGCGGCGGCATCGGCACAAAGGCGCTGACCCGGCGCTTATAATCGGCATAGCCCGGACGGCGGTCTTCGATCTTGTCTTCCATCAAACTCACGCCTGACACCTTCAGCAGCAGCACGGTAACGACCAGCGGGATCAGCACCAGCCACAAAGCATGGCTGGCGGAAAAACCGACCAGGAAAAATCCCCACCACAGCATGGCCTCGCCGAAATAGTTGGGGTGCCGCGACCAGCCCCACAGGCCCTTGTCCATAACCTTTTCCTTGTTGGCCGGATTCAGGCGGAACCGCGCCAGCTGGAAATCCGCCAGCACCTCGCAGAGCAACCCGGCCATGGCCATGGCGATGCCCAGATAGTCCAGCATCCTCAGCGGGCTCGGCCCGGACAGCATCGCGGCGACCAGCGGAGCGGCGATGAACCAGATGAGAATCGCTTGCAACAAAAATACCTGCACCAGGCTCCACCACCACCAGCGCGGGCCGAACTGGCGGCGCATGGCGGCGTAGCGGTGATCCTCTCCGTGATGTCGGGCAAATATGTGCAGGGCCAGCCGGACAGCCCACAGATTCACCAGAAAAAGCGCGGCTGAAACTCGTGGGCCGCTGGCCTGGCCCAGGATTGCGGCGATATCCACTACCCCGGCGATCCCGGGTCCCCAGAAGATATCGATGATGCTGACGTCGCGGATCCGCAGTGAAACTAGCCACAAAAGGACCGCACAAACACCCACGAAAACCAGGCCCCAGAGTGGCGCTGTCATGTGACAAATACAAATCCAGCTTCCAGAATGCCCTGTCCGCCCTCAAGCGCGAAGGCCGCTATCGCGTCTTCGCCGACATCCTGCGTGAACGCGGTGCCTATCCCAAGGCAGGATTGCATACGGACGCCGGCGGCAAGCCGATCACCGTCTGGTGCTCCAACGACTACCTGAACATGGGCCAGCATCCCAAGGTGCTGGCGGCGATGCATGAGGCCGTGGATGCGGTGGGCGCCGGCAGCGGCGGCACCCGCAATATCTCCGGTACCACCCACTATCATGTCGAGCTTGAGCGGGAACTTGCCGACCTGCACGGCAAGTACGCGGCGCTGCTGTTCACCAGCGGCTTCGTCTCCAACGATGCCACGCTGTCGACCCTGTCCAAGGTTCTGCCGGGCCTGATCATCTTCTCCGACGAACTCAACCATGCCTCGATGATCGAAGGCATCCGCCATGGTGGCACCGCCAAGTATGTTTTCCGCCACAACGACATGGCGCATCTGGAAGAATTGTTGGCGGCGGCCAACCCCGCCGTGCCCAAGCTGATCGCATTCGAGAGCGTCTATTCCATGGAGGGCGAATTTTCGCCCACCGCCGCGATCTGCGACCTGGCTGAGAAGTATGGCGCCCTGACTTATATCGACGAAGTTCACAGCGTCGGCATGTACGGTCCGCGCGGCGCCGGTGTTGCGGCGCGCGACGGCACCATGCATCGCATCGACATTATCGAGGGCACTCTGGCCAAGGCGTTCGGGGTGATGGGCGGCTATATCGCCGCCAGCGCCGAGCTGGTGGACTGTATCCGCAGCTTCGCGCCCGGCTTCATTTTCACCACCTCGCTAGCCCCGGCCATTGCGGCGGGCACCCTGGCGAGCATCCGCCATCTCAAGTCCAGCGACGTGGAACGCAATAATCTGGCCGAACGCGCCGCGACCCTGAAGAAGAAATTCGCCGCCGCCGGGCTGCCGCTGATGGAAAGCCCCAGCCATATCGTACCCCTGATGGTGGGCGATGCCGCGCTGTGCAAGTCGGTGTCGGACTCGCTGCTGAAAGACCATGGCGTCTATGTGCAGCCGATCAACTATCCAACCGTGCCGCGCGGCACCGAACGGCTGCGCTTCACGCCGTCGCCCGCCCATACCGACGCCATGATGGAGTCGCTGGTCGAGGCGCTGGTCCTGGTGTGGGACGCGCACAAGATCGCCCGCGCGGCGTAATGCCCCCGGGAGCGCGATCAGGCGAAGCCGTAAGATCGTGCAACCAATAAAATGAACCACGATATCTACGTCGAATTCATTATCCTCGGAAATTCCATCAAGGCGACTGCGATTGATCCGGCTACGGGCGTCGAAGCCAGTGTGGTCGGACCCGCAAACGCGCCGCAGGCCGTCATGGCGCAGTCGGCGCGCAGGAAGCTGGAATACGTGCTCAGGAAAAAGTGATGCCGATTTCTGACATTGTGATGATGGATGCGCGCAGTCTGGCGGTTGCCATCGCGGCGCGAAAATTGTCCTGCGCCGAAGTGATGACCGCCTATCTGGATCACATCGAACGCTTCAATCCGCAGGTGGGCGCCATTGTCGCGCTGCAGGAGCGTGGCGGCCTTCTGGCGCAGGCGCGCGCGCGTGACGAACAAGTCGCGCGCGGCGAAATCATGGGGCCGCTGCATGGACTGCCCCATGCGGTGAAGGATATCCTGGCGGTCAAGGGCCTGCCCATGACCTATGGCTCGCCGATCTTCAAGGATTTCGTACCGAGTCAGGATTCCTTGCCGGTCGAACGCATGCGCGCGGCAGGCGCCATTTTCATCGGCAAGACCAACACGCCGGAATTCGGCTTGGGCTCGCACACCGTCAATTCGCTCCATGGCGCCACCCATAACGCTTACGATCTGGACAAATCCGCCGGTGGCAGCAGCGGCGGCGCGGCGGTGGCCCTGGCGCTGCGCATGCTACCCCTGGCTGACGGCACCGATTATGGCGGCAGCCTGCGCAATCCCGCCGGCTGGAACAATGTCCTGGGCTTTCGCACCAGCGCCGGACTGGTGCCGATGATGGGCGAGGATGTCTGGTTGCCCAGCATCAGTGTCGCCGGTCCCATGGCGCGCACGGTTTCCGACTTGGCGCTGCTGCTGTCGGTGCAGGCCGGTCATGATCCGCGCGCGCCTCAGTCCTTGCCGGGTTCGGGCGCGCGTTTCCTCACCGCCCTGGACGGCGATTTCAAGGGCGCACGGATCGGCTGGCTGGGCGACCTGAACGGCTGGGCGCCGTATGAGCAAGGCGTGCTGGAGGTTTGCCAACAGGCGCTCAGAACATTTAAAAGCCTGGGCGCGCGCGTCGAGGCCGTCATGCCGGATGCCCCACCGGAACAGGGGTGGAAAGCCTTCATCAAGATTCGCCAGTGGCAGCAGGGTCCCAACTTCCAGATTCACTACAACAACCCAGCCCGCCGCGCCCTGCTCAAGCCCGAAGCCATCTGGGAGGTCGAAGAAAGCATGAAGCTGTCAGCCTTCGATGTCGCCAACGCGTCGGCGGCGCGCACGCGGTGGTCGAATGCCGTGCAGCACTTGTTCCGCGATCATGATTTCCTGGTGATGCCGACCGCACAGGTCTTCGCGTTCGACATCGCGCAAGACTGGCCGCACCAGATCGCCGGTCAGGCCATGCGGACCTATCACGAATGGATGAAGGCGGTTTGCCTGATCAGCCTGGCGGGGTGTCCGTCCCTGGCGGTGCCAGCCGGGTTTGGCGCGCAGGGCCAGGCAATGGGGCTGCAGATCATCGCGCCCATCCATCACGACATGGATTGCCTGAAACTCGCTCATGCCTATGAGCAGGCGAAGAACTGGACGGCGGATGTGTTGCCGCCGCTGCTGCGCGCCTAGCTTTTCTTGCGCTTGCCCTTGGACGTGCCGCCCTTGCCCAGGCCGATCTTCTTGGCGAACTCGCTGCGCCGCGCCGCATAGTTGGGCGCCACCATCGGATAGTCGGGCGGCAGGTTCCAGCGGGCGCGGTATTCGTCGGGCGACATCTTGTAGCGCGAGCGCAGGTAGCGCTTCAGCATCTTCAGTTTCTTGCCGTCTTCCAGGCAGATGATGTGATCGGGGGTCACCGATTTCTTCACCGGCACGGCCGGCGGGCGCGTCGCGGTGCCACCTTCGGGGGTGCGGCCGGAAAAACCGCCCAGGGTGGCGTGGACATTCTTGATGAGGGCCGGCAGCTCGCTGGCCGCCACCGGATTCTTGCTGACATAGGCGGCGACGATTTCCGTCACCAGCTTGAGGAGGTCCTCGTCGCTTTCCTTGCCCATAACCCTGCCATTTGCCGCGTTTCACCCGTTGTCGGGAAGGATCGCGGCGTAATTGCGGCTGCGGCCCTCCCTGCCGGCCACTGTAAGGGCAGGGGGCAACAGCGGAAAGCTCAGGATTTCCGGCATTTTGCGCGAAGGTCTTAATTTCGGGGCGGAAACGCTAGATTTGGTGCCGGGGAAGGGGTAAATCCGCCATTCCTGCGCGGGGGCGCTAGAAGCGGCCCCATACACGTTTCAGTTGCAAAGGGGCCCCTTGAGGGAAATGAGCATGTCGGATGTCGCCAACCCCGTGGACCGCAATCCCGGCTTTTTCACGAATGATCTGCAGACCGCTGACCCGGCTGTTTTTTCCAGCATCCAGGACGAACTGAACCGCCAGCGCGACAAGATCGAACTGATCGCCAGCGAGAATATCGTCTCCAAAGCGGTGCTGGAAGCGCAGGGCTCGGTGCTGACCAACAAGTATGCGGAAGGCTATCCCGGCAAGCGCTATTATGGCGGCTGCGAATATGTCGACGTCACCGAACAGCTTGCGATCGATCGCGCCTGTCAGCTGTTCGGCGCCAGCTTCGCCAATGTGCAGCCCCATTCCGGCGCCAATGCCAACCAGGCGGTGTTTTATGCCCTGCTGCAACCGGGCGACACTTTCATGGGTTTCGATCTGGCGGCGGGCGGGCATCTCACCCACGGCCATCCCGCCAATTATTCCGGCAAGTGGTTCAAGCCTGTGCCGTACACCGTGCGCCGTGACGACCAGCGCATCGACATGGACCAGGTTGCCGTCCTGGCGCGCGAGCACAAGCCCAAACTGATCCTGGCTGGCGGCAGCGCCTATGCCCGCATTATCAATTTCGCGGCCTTCCGCAAGATCGCCGATGAAGTGGGTGCCCTGTTCATGGTCGACATGGCGCATTTCGCCGGCCTGGTGGCGGGCGGCGTGCATCCTAGCCCCATCCCGCACGCCCATGTGGTGACCACCACCACCCACAAGACGCTGCGCGGACCGCGCGGCGGCATGATCCTTTCTAACGATGCGGACCTCGGCAAGAAGATCAACTCGGCCGTCTTCCCGGGCCTGCAGGGCGGCCCGCTGATGCATGTCATCGCCGCCAAGGCCGTGGCTTTCGGCGAGGCGCTGAAGCCGGAATTCAAAGTCTATGCGAAGAACGTGGTCGAGAATGCCAAGGCGCTGGCCGAAGTTCTCAAGGGCAGCGGTCTCGACATCGTCACCGGCGGCACCGACACCCATCTGATGCTGGTGGACCTGCGTCCCAAGGGCGCCAAGGGCCGTCCCACCGAACACGCACTCGACCGCGCCGGCATCACCTGCAACAAGAATGCGGTGCCGTTCGACACGGAAAAAGCCGTCATCACCTCGGGCATTCGCCTGGGCTCGCCCGCCGGGACCGCGCGTGGATTCGGCGTCACCGAATTCCGCGAAATCGGCAAGCTGATCGTGGAAGTGGTGGATGCCGTCGCCAAGAATGAAGCGGGAGACGCGCAGACCGAGCAGAGCGTCGCCCGCCGTGTGAGCGAACTCTGCGCCCGCTTCCCGATCTATCGATAAGGACCAGCCATGCGTTGCCCCTTCTGCGGACATGACGACAGCCAGGTAAAGGACTCGCGTCCTTCCGAGGACAATTCCGCCATTCGCCGCCGTCGGCATTGCCCGGAATGCGGCGGCCGCTTCACCACTTTCGAGCGGGTGCAGCTGCGCGAGCTGATCGTGGTCAAGAAGAATGGCCGACGCGAATCCTTCGACCGCGACAAGCTGGAACGCTCCATCACCCACGCGCTGCGCAAGCGCCCCGTCGAACGCGAACGGGTCGAGCGCACCATCACCGGCATCGTTCGCCGCCTGGAATCCATGGGCGAGAATGAGATTCCCGCCAATGTGATCGGCGAACTGGTGATGCAGGCGCTGGCGTCGCTGGACAAGGTCGCCTATGTGCGCTTCGCCTCGGTCTATCGCAATTTCCGCGAGACGCGCGATTTCGAGGCGCTGATCGGCGAGCTCGAAGGCGACGACAAGGTTTGAGCTTGAACATCCTGATTATTGACGCGCGCTACCACCCGGCCGTCGCTGACGCGCTGGTGGACGGTGCCACCGGCGCGCTGGAAAAGGGCGGGGCGCGGTTCGAGCGTGTTTCCCTGCCTGGCGTGCTGGAGATTCCGGTCGCCATCGCCATTGCCGCGCGCGGCGAAAAGAAATTTGACGGCTATGTTGCATTGGGCTGTGTGCTGGCGGACAGCAGGATTGCCGACACACTTTATAAAGAAACGGTGCGCGGCCTCATGCAGCTCGGCACCCAGGGCCTGGCCATCGGCAACGGCATCGTGCTGGCGGCCGATGAGCGCGCCGCGCTGGATCAGTCCGGAACGCTGGATGTCGGCGGTGACGCGGCCCGCGCAAGCCTGACCCTGGTCACCTTCGCCCAGCGTGCGGGATACCTGCCATGAGCGAGGGCAGGGCGGACGCCCGCCACGCTTCGCGCCTAGGCGCGGTGCAGGCGTTGTACCAGATGGAAATGTCGGGCAGCGGCGCTGAGGAAGTGGCGCAGGAGTTTGCCGAGCATCGTTTCGCAGAACTGCCTGTACCACCGGATGAGGAATTCTTCGCCGCCATCGTGAACGGCGTGCCGCAGCATCAGGTGGAGATCGATCGCGCCATTGTCGCTTCCCTGTCGGAAAAATGGCGACTGGAAAGGGTGGACTCGATCCTGCGCGCGATTCTCCGCTGCGGCGTGTTCGAACTGGTGGCGCGGCGCGACGTTCCTGCCAAGGTCATCATCGATGAGTATGTCGCGGTGTCGGGCGCCTTTTTCGGCGGCGACGAGCCGGGCTTCGTCAATGGCGCGCTCGATAATATTGCGCGCCGCAAACGGGCGGCGGAATTCGGCCTTCCAATTCCCGAAGGGGAATTGGATTTTTAATGGTCGCACGGGCGACGCCTTCGCTTCGCTCGGCTGCCAGATGCTCCGTCCTGAAGGCGAATTGGACTTTTAGCACTTCGCATTTGCGAAGTGACGGCTCGTGGCTTGCGAGCGCTCTCAGGGCCATGCGAGCATCCGTCAAAATCAAACGCTGAGGGGACGCACATGGACATCAAGAAGCGCGATTTTCTGCTGGCGGGCGCCGCCATTGGCATCGGCGTTGCCGCCACCGCCGCCGTGGCGCAGCCGCGCCCGGTCAATTCCGGCAAGCAGCCATCGTCGGTTGACCGCACCTACAAGCCGCGCCGTCTCAACAAGTGCATCGAACTGTGGGAAGACGGCCAGCCCATCTATTACACCGGCGCCGGTGTCGGCCCCGGCGTGGACCCCTACGAACAGGGCAAGCGGATGTGCAAGACCTGGGCGGACGCGGTCAATTACGAAATGGAGCATGGCTGCTTCGACCTGAAGGAATTGCGCGAATTCATGCGCGGCCTCAAGGATGGCGGCGGCACCGCTTCGGGTCACAAATTTCCCACTGTCTTTGTCTGCCCGCCGATTATTGGCCTGGACGAAGCCTATGCCCGCGCCAACACCTGGGTGCTGGAACAAATTCTCTGCACCGGCGTGATGGGTATTCACATCTGCCACGCCCGCGACCCGCGCGCGATCGAGACCTATATGCATATGGGCTGCCGTTATCCTTTCCTGGATACGCCCGGCCTGACCGGCAAAGTCCGCATGCAGGGCCTGCGCGGCAACAGCGCCAGCTATGCCGCCAATATCTGGGGCGTTTCGGGTGGCACCTATCAGCACATCGCTGATCTCTGGCCGCTCAATCCGCGCGGCGAACTCATCTTCGGCGTCAAGATCGAGGACACCTATGCCGACAAGACTATGGCCATGACATTGGCCATTCCGGGCATGGCGATGGCGGAATGGGGTCCGGGCGATCACAATCTCTGGCTCAACGGCTATAACGGCGTTGCCGATGGCGGGCTTTCCGGCCATCCCGTGGTGCGCGACGCCCAGGGCAAGGTGGTGGAAGACATTTCGGCCCTGCCCAACATGGAAGCGGTGCGTCAGCAGGTTCTGGCGGCGTGCAAGAAGAACAATGTCAAGTTCCTCAACGCCGCCGATGCCGAGCCGGGTCACAACAACATCGTCCAGCAGATCAAGGATGGCGCGATGGTAATTTCCGGTAACGAGGCCGCCGCCATTCAGGGCCGCGAGCATAGCAAACGCAAAATGCCGGTCTGATCGTGGTATTGCAGGTACAGGGCGCGGCGGCTTTAGCTGCCGCGCTCTTTGCTTTAGTCTGCGGCGATGGATGAATTCGGCCTTATCGCAAAATACTTCGCGCCGCTGGCCGGTGAGGGCGCCTTCGGCCTGACCGATGACGTCGCTCTGTTGCCGCGGCAAACCGGCGACGATCTGTTGGTGACCGCCGATACCATCACCGAAGGAGTGGATTTCTTCGGCTTCGATCCGTCGTCCACCATTGCGCGCAAGGCGCTACGGGTGAGCCTGTCCGACCTCGCCGCCAAGGGGGCGGTGCCGGCGCACTATCTGCTGGGCCTGTCGCTGCCGCATACCGTGACGCCCGACTGGCTGGCGGGCTTTGCCGAAGGCCTGGCGGCAGACCAGAAACAGTACGGTGTCAGCTTGCTGGGCGGCGACACCGGCGCCACCGACGGGCCGCTTTGCATTACGGTGACCGCCTTCGGCTTTGTGCCGCACGGCAAGATGATCCGTCGCAGCGGTGCACGCGTTGGCGATCATGTCTATGTCACCGGCAGCATCGGCGAATCCGGCGGTGGGCTGGCGATCTTCCGCCGCGAGACCCACAGTTTACCGGAAGCGGATCGTGACTCCCTGATCGCGCGCTATCGGGTGCCGGAGCCGCCGGTGCCCTTCGCCTCCGCCTTGCGCGATATCGCCCATGCCAGCGTGGATGTGTCCGATGGATTGATCGCCGATCTCGGCCATGTCGCGTCGGCCTCCGGGGTTCGCATTATCGTGGAAGGCGAGCGCGTGCCGCTGTCTGCGCCGCTAAGAGCTTTATGGGGTGAAAACACCCTGCTCCGCGCGGTCGCCGCAGGCGACGATTACCAAATCGCCTTTACGGGGCCGCCCGGCCTGGATGGACCGTTCACCCCTATTGGACAAGTCGAAGCGGGTTTGGGCGTCAGCCTGACCCTGCACGGCAAGGAGATTGCCGTGCCCAAGCCGGGTTATCGGCATTTTTAATCATTCGCTAACCCTGTTTTGTCAGATTGCAGGCCATGCGCAAGACGGCAATTCTTGCATTTCTGGTAATGGCTGTTCCTGCCATGGCGGCGGAGCATGGCGCGCCCGCAGCCGACAAGAAGGACGCCGGCCACGAAGCCAAGAAGGGCGGCAGGCCCGGCACCAATGTCGACATGCCGTTCCTGATGGCGCCGTTGACCAATGAAGCGGGCAAGCTCACCGGCTATGCCTATATTTCGTCCCGCCTGACCGCGACGTCGGAAGGCGTCGTCACCGATGTGCGCGAGAAACTGCCCTTCATCCAGGACATCATGGTGCGCGACGTGAACAGCGCCAGCGTCACCACCGCCGATGATCGGGAGAAGGTGGACATTGTCGGCATCGAGGCGCGGCTGCTGGCCGACGCCCGCAAGGTGATGGGCGCGGGCAAGGTAAAACAGATCATCGTCTGCACCGTCCAGATCGCCGAGCTGCGGCCGGTCCAGACCCCGGCGCTGCACAGCCCGGCGGACGCGGCCGCCCCCCACGGGGCGCCCCTGCCAAAGAATCCCGTGAAATCGCGCTGCGAAAGCTGATTTTTCATCAAGCCAGGCGGTTGCCTCGGTAGTTGGCTTTTGGCAGTCTTTGCCCGCCCTTGAAGCGGCGAGTCCCATCAGCCTTACAGATGGGATCCCGGCCATGGGGATCGGCTTGCAGCCCATCCTCACATTCGATGGGGAAGGCTTGTCCGACCCGCATACGAAACTCGAAGGGGATAATCATGGAATTACAACTCATATTGGGCTGCGGCGTGCTGGCGCTGCTGTATGGCCTCTGGACGATCCGCGCGGTGCTGGCCCTTCCGGCCGGCAATGCCCGGATGCAGGAAATCGCCGCCGCCATCCAGGAAGGCGCGCGCGCATACCTCAATCGCCAGTACACCACCATCGCCATTGTCGGCGCGGTGATCTTTGTCTTGGCCTGGATCGTTCTGGGCTGGCAGGTCGCCCTGGGCTTCCTGATCGGCGCGGCGCTGTCGGGCGCAGCCGGTTATGTCGGCATGTATGTGTCGGTGCGCG
This sequence comes from Pseudomonadota bacterium, assembly GCA_041192105.1. GTDB lineage: Bacteria > Pseudomonadota > Alphaproteobacteria > Micropepsales > Micropepsaceae > Rhizomicrobium. The sequence goes on from JBEENS010000020.1 coordinate 54,958, forward strand.
CCAATGTGCGCACCGCGGAAGCCGCACGCACCGGCCTGGCGGCCGGTCTTTCGGTTGCGTTCCGCGCCGGCGCGGTGACCGGCATGCTGGTGGTGGGCCTCGGCCTGCTGGCGGTGGCGGGCTATTACACGCTTCTGACCATGGGACTGGGCCTGGCGCTGGACGTTCCGGAACAGAACCGCATCATCGTGGACAGCCTGGTGGGCCTGGGCTTCGGCGCTTCGCTGATCTCGATATTTGCGCGTCTTGGCGGCGGCATCTTCACCAAGGGTGCGGATGTCGGCGGCGACATGGTGGGCAAGGTCGAAGCGGGCATTCCCGAAGATGACCCCCGCAATCCCGCCACCATCGCCGATAATGTGGGCGACAATGTCGGCGACTGCGCCGGCATGGCGGCCGACCTGTTCGAAACCTTCGCCGTGACCACCGTGGCGACCATGGTGCTGGCCTCGATCTATTTCACAGGCGACCTCAAGGCCCAGCTGATGATCTATCCGCTGGCCATTGCGGGCATGAGCATCGTGACCTCGATCATCGGCACCTTCTTCGTGCGTCTGGGCAAGTCCAACAACATCATGGGCGCGCTCTACAAGGGTGTGATCGCCACCGTGGTCCTGTCGCTGATTGGCCTGTGGCCGCTCACCGACTGGATGATCGGGCTGAACAACGAGATCAGCAGCGGCGGGATGACCTATACCGGCGTGACGCTATTCTACTGCGGCATCGTTGGGCTGGCCGTCACGGGTCTGCTGATCTGGATCACCGAATACTATACCGGCACCAATTTCCGCCCGGTGCAGTCCATCGCGAAATCCTCGGTCACCGGTCACGGCACCAACGTGATCCAGGGCCTGGCAATCAGCATGGAATCCACCGCCCTTCCGGCGCTGGTGATCTGTGCCGGCATCGTCGTGACCTATATGCTGGCAGGCCTGTTCGGCATCGCCATCGCGGTTTCGACCATGCTGTCGCTGGCGGGCATGGTCGTGGCGCTGGATGCATTCGGTCCTGTCACCGACAATGCCGGCGGCATCGCCGAAATGGCCGGTCTTGAGGGCGATGTCCGCAAGACCACCGACGCGCTGGACGCGGTGGGCAACACCACCAAGGCAGTAACCAAGGGCTATGCCATCGGGTCCGCCGGTCTGGGCGCGCTGGTGCTGTTCGCGGCCTATACCGAGGACCTGAAGCACTTTGCGGCCCAGGGGACCGGCTTCTTCGCGGACTTCACGCCACCGACCTTCAGCCTTGCTGATCCGTGGGTGGTGGTGGGCCTGTTCTTCGGCGGCCTGCTGCCCTACCTGTTCGGCGGCATGGCCATGACGGCGGTGGGCCGCGCGGCCGGCGCGGTGGTCGAGGAAGTGCGCAAGCAGTTCCGCGAGATGCCGGGCATCATGCAAGGCACGCAGAAGCCCGACTATGCCCGGGCCGTGGACCTGCTGACCAAGGCCGCCATCAAGGAAATGGTGATCCCGTCCATGCTGCCTGTGTTCTCCCCCATCGTCCTGTTCGTGCTGGTGAACCTCATCGCGGGCAAGACGCAGGCGTTCAACGCGCTGGGCGCCATGCTGATGGGTGTGATTGTCACCGGTCTCTTCGTGGCAATCTCAATGACCTCCGGTGGTGGCGCATGGGACAATGCCAAGAAGTACATCGAGGACGGCCATCATGGCGGCAAGGGCTCGGAAGCCCATAAGGCCGCGGTGACGGGCGACACGGTCGGCGATCCCTACAAGGACACCGCCGGTCCGGCGGTCAATCCGATGATCAAGATCACCAATATCGTGGCGCTGCTGCTGCTCGCGGTTCTCGCCCATCTGTGATCTGAACGCGTGGTAATGAAGAGGGCGCGGGGTTCAAATCCCGCGCCTTTTTCGTTAGCTTCTATATATTAGAATAATTCTAAACTAATTGACGCATCCATTATTGCTGGGTAGCCTCCGGTCAGAACGCAAAAAACCCGACGGAGGTAGCATGGAAAGCGAACGCAAATGTCCCGTGGCCCATTCACGCGGACGCATGAACCGCGACTGGTGGCCCAACCAGCTCAATATCGGCGGTCTGCATCAGAACTCTGCCAAATCCGATCCGATGGAACCGGGGTTCGATTATGCCAGGGAATTTGAAAGCCTCGACCTGGACGCCGTGATCAAGGATCTCCATGCCCTGATGACGGATTCGCAGGACTGGTGGCCGGCGGACTATGGCCATTATGGTCCTTTCTTCATCCGCATGGCGTGGCACAGCGCCGGCACTTATCGCGTGGGCGACGGGCGCGGCGGCGCCGGACGCGGGCAGCAGCGCTTCGCGCCACTCAACAGCTGGCCGGACAATGGCAATCTCGACAAGGCGCGCCGGCTGCTCTGGCCGATCAAGCAGAAATATGGCCGCAAGATCTCCTGGGCCGACCTGATGATCCTCACCGGCAATGTCGCGCTGGAATCCATGGGCTTCAAGACCTACGGCTTTGGCGGCGGTCGCGCCGATGTGTGGGAGCCGGAAGAACATGTGAACTGGGGCACCGAGGACGCCTGGCTGGGCGACGCCCGCTATAGCGGCGAACGCGACCTGCATGGCGATCTGGGCGCGGTGCAGATGGGGCTGATCTATGTCAATCCGGAAGGCCCCAACGGCAAGCCCGATCCCCTGGCATCCGCGCGCGACATCCGGGACACGTTCGGGCGAATGGCGATGGACGATGAAGAGACCGTTGCGCTGATCGCCGGTGGCCATACCTTCGGCAAGGCGCATGGCGCAGGCCCCGCCAACCATGTGGGCACGGAGCCGGAAGGCGCCGACATCGAGCATCAGGGTCTTGGCTGGGCCAGCAGCTTTGAAAGCGGCATGGCCGGCCACACCATCACCAGCGGACTGGAAGGCGCCTGGACGCCGACGCCGATCCAATGGGACAACAGCTTCTTCGACACGCTGTATGGCCATGAATGGGAACTGACCAAAAGCCCCGCCGGTGCGCATCAGTGGAAGCCCAAGGGCGGCGTGTCGTCCGATGCGGTGCCGGACGCGCATGAGGGCAAGAAGCGCCATGCGCCCATGATGCTCACCACGGACCTGGCTCTGCGCATGGACCCGGCCTATGACAAAATCTCGCGCCGCTTCCAAAAGAACCCGCAGGAATTGGCCCAGGCTTTCGCCAAGGCCTGGTTCAAGCTCACCCATCGCGACATGGGGCCGATCCGCCTCTATCTCGGCAAGCTGGTGCCAAAGCAGCCGCTGATCTGGCAGGACCCCATTGCGCCAGTGAACCATCCGCTGGTGGACGACAAGGATGTTGCCGCGCTCAAGGCGAAGATCCTAGCATCCGGCCTTTCGGTATCGGACCTAGCCTCGGTGGCCTGGGCCTCGGCCTCTACCTTTCGGGAATCCGACAAGCGGGGCGGCGCCAATGGCGCGCGCATCCGCCTCAGTCCGCAAAAGGACTGGCCGGTCAACAATCCCGCTGTGCTGGCCAAGGTTCTCCAGGCGCTGGAAGGCATCCAGGCGGCGTTCAACGCCTCGGCCAGCGGTGGCAAGAAAGTCTCGTTTGCCGACCTGATCGTGTTGGCGGGAGCTGTGGCTGTGGAAAGCGCCGCCAGGGCCGGCGGCGTCGAGGTGAAGGTGCCGTTCACCCCGGGTCGGATGGATGCGTCGCAGGACGAGACCGAAATAGAATCCTTCGCGCATCTCGAACCCAAGGCCGATGGTTTCCGCAACTATCTGCGCGGCCCCATCATGACGCCGGAGGAGCATCTGGTGGACCGGGCGCAGCTCCTCAGCCTGACCGGGCCGGAAATGACCGTGCTGGTGGGCGGCTTGCGGGTCATGAAGGTCGGCCAGCCTGAACATGGTGTGCTGACCAGCAAGCCGGAAACGCTGACCAACGACTACTTCGTCAACCTGCTCGACATGGGCACCAAGTGGAAAGGCATCGATGGCCGCGAAGGCGTGTTCGAAGGCCGCGACCGCAAGAGCGGGCAGGTGCGGTGGACCGCCACCCGCGCCGACCTGATCTTCGGGTCTCACGCCCAGCTGCGCGCACTGGCCGAGGTCTATGCCGCCAATGATGCGCGGGAAAAGTTCGTCAAGGACTTTGCCGCCGCCTGGACCAAGGTGATGAACCTGGACCGCTTCGACCTGGCCTGATCTCAACACACGCAAAGGAAAGGCGCGGGCGACTGCGCCTTTTTTCATGTTGGGAAATGCTATAGGCTCGCTGTACCGCTGTTGAAAACTCTGGTCAGGCCGCCGCCATGCCCGCAACCCAAGAAGACACAAGCCGAACGCAGGGGATGCGGCCGATGGTAGGCGGCGCGTTCCTGATGGGATCGGACCGTTTTTATCCCGAGGAGCGGCCCGCGCGGAAGGTTCGCGTCTCTGCCTTCTGGATTGATGCCTGTCCGGTGACGAACCGCGAATTCTCCCAATTCGTGGACGCCACGGGGCACCGCACGCTGGCGGAAATCCCGCCCGATCCTGCCGACTACCCCGGCCTCAATCCTGATCTGGTGCGCGCGGGCTCGCTGGTTTTCGAGCGGACGGCGGGTGCTGTGCCGTTGAACGATCCCGCGCGCTGGTGGTTTTTCCGTGCTGGCGCCGATTGGCGGCATCCCACCGGCGCGGGCAGTTCCCTCGATGCGTTGATGGATCATCCCGTGGTTCATGTCGCTCAAGCCGATGCGCTGGCCTACGCGAACTGGGCCGGGAAATCTCTGCCCACGGAAGCGGAGTGGGAGTATGCGGCGCGGGGAGGGCTGTCGGGCGTGGACTATGGCTGGGGCGACGAACTCAATCCCGATGGGCGCGTTCTGGCGAATTATTGGCGCGGGCATTTCCCCTACAGCAACCTGCGCGAGGACGGCGGCTACAGGACCGTTCCGGTGCGGTCCTTCCCGTCCAATGGCCACGGTCTCTACGACATGATCGGAAATGTATGGGAGTGGACGGATGATTGGTGGGACTTGCATGTCGCGCCGTCCAGTCCCTGCTGTGTCATGGACAATCCGCGCGGCGGTACCTCTGGCGGCAGCCTCGATCCAGCCATGCCGCAGGTGCGGATCGGCCGGAAAGTCATTAAAGGCGGCTCGCATCTTTGTGCCCCAACCTATTGCCGGAGGTACCGGCCCGCGGCGCGGTCGCCACAGATGATTGACAGTTCAACAAGCCATATCGGGTTTCGCTGCGTGCTGCGCGAATCCGCATAACAAAAAAAGGAAGCATCATGGGAATGACACGCAGGGCGCTTCTGGTAAGTTCAGCGGCGATAGCCTTATTAGGGGCCGCAGGAAGCGCCATCGCACATGCCAAGAGACCCAATATCGTCGTTATTCTGGCGGATGACGTGGGCTATTCGGATTTCAGCTCTTACGGCGGCGAAATACCCACGCCCAACATTGATGCGCTTGGCGCGGGCGGCCTCAAATTCACCCAGTTCTACAATTGCGCCCGCTGCAGCCCATCGCGCGCCTCGCTTCTCACCGGCGCCTGGCCACATCAGGCGGGATTGGGACATCTGGAACAGTTCGCCATTCCAGAGTCCGCCGGCATTCGCGGGGCGTTGATGAATCGGGTTGTCACTTTCGCCGAGCTGCTGAAAGACGCGGGCTATTTCACCGCCATGGCCGGCAAGTGGCATCTGGGCATCTCGCGTGGCGTGGGTCCGTGGAATCGCGGCTTCGATCGGTCTTGCGCCTCGCCGCAAGGACGCATGTATTTCCCCGACATGACGGCGAACAATCCTGTCAACAAGGACATCTATATCGACGGCAAGCATTTCGACATCAGCGCGCCGCAGATCGGCAAGGGCCAGTGGTATTCCGCCGACCTGTTTGTCGATTACGGCATTCGCTACATCCAGGAAGCCCGACGGCAGATGAAACCGTTCGTCTTCTATCTGCCCTTCGTCAACGCGCATGCGCCGCTGATGGCGCCTAAGGAAGACATTGCCCGCTTCAAGGGCCGTTACATGGCCGGCTGGGATGCGGTGCGGCAGGCGCGATTTGAACGTCAAAAAACGCTTGGCATTCTCGGGCCGGACCAGATTCTGCCGCCGCGCGAACCCAATACCTACAATTGGTACAAGCTCACGCCCAAGGAGAAGGACGATTTCGACACCATCATGGCGATCTATGCCGCGAATGTCGCGCGCATGGACAAGGCGATCGGCACTCTGGTCTCCGCGCTCAATTCCATGGGGGAGCTGGACAATACATTGATCCTCTTCATGTCCGACAATGGCGGAAATGCGGAAGCCGGGCCGGATGGCGAACTGGAAGGCAAGATACCGGGAAGCCCGGACTCCTATGTCGCGGCGGGGATGGAATGGGCCACGCTGCAGAACACGCCGTTCCGCTATTTCAAGCACTTCGTCGGAGAGGGCGGCATTTCCACGCCGCTGGTCGTGCATTGGCCAAACGGGATCGATCGGTCACGCAATGGCAGCTATGTGAAGGAAATGGGACATCTGGTTGACGTGATGCCCACGCTGCTGGAAGTCACCGGCGTGCAATATCCAAAAAGCTACAAGGGGCAGGAGCTGGTGCCGCTGCAAGGCCAAAGCTTTGCGCCCACCTTTCGCATGACGTCCTGGAACAGGTCCGGACCCCTGTTTTTCGAACATGAAGGCAACCGCGCGATACGCAGCGGGCAATGGAAGCTGGTCCAGAACTGGGGCCAGCAATGGTGCCTTTACGACATGACGACCGACAGGAGCGAGACCAAGGATATCGCGGCATCCCGGCCGGACCTAGTCTTCAGCCTTGCCGCGCAATGGAACATATGGGCGAGCCGCAGCTTCATGGATCCCTGGACGACCGAGATCAACAAGATGATCTTTCCGAAAGCGCCGCGCCAGAATTGGGCGGGTGCGGGCATCCCCAAGCTGCCCCATGCCATGGATGCGGCGGCTAAGTGGCCGTAACGTCCTTAGGCGGACATCAATATCGCCGCAGCCACCAAGGCCGGTCTGCCCGACTATTGGAAACCGGTTCCGGAATCTCCGTAAGAGGGCTCGCCTCTTATTGGCCCAGCCAGGCTTTGTCCGCAGGCAGGACAGGGTTCATCGTAACGCGCAGGACGGCGCAATGATGATAGGAATAATCGCCGTCCTTGTTGTGCCCGTGTTCAGACATGAACTGCACGACTTGTAACGTGCAGCCGTCGCAATTGATGTTGGGTATCCTAACATCTGTTTCCCAGAGCGCGTCGGGCGCCGGTTTTTCCGTGTGGGCGAACAGGCCATCGGCGAGAATGGGCGGTTTGGCGTCCGCAATTTTGGCGGAAACGGAATAGGGGCCTTTTGGCGTGTCGCGCGTGACGACTTCGGGATCCGGCGGCAGCGCGGCTGGCGATCTTGCCAGCGCAATCCGGTAATGGCCTGGATGGAAAATCGTCTCCCGCAACTTGATGTGGAGCATGTCGCCGCCGCGAACCTCGGTTACGCTGTTGGTCGGGATACCGGGATTGGCGGATGTGCCTCCGCAGGATGCAAGCCTCTGCGGGTCGCCCGGCCGGTCTTCAACCGGCCAGCCGGCACGCTCCAGCATCTGGAAATGGGCCTGACCCGTGCCGGATTCAAGCACCAGCATCAGGGTGCCAAGGCCCGCAAGAATTGAATAGCGCATCTGTTACTCCACTATGTTTGACAGTCGTCACTGCGGCGCAATGCTGATTTCGAACGGACCGGCGGGAAGGCCGGTGGCATCCGACAGGGTGCAAATTGGCGTGTCGCCCCAGCAATAGCGCACCCGCGTCCCCGCACCCGAAAGCGTCACCTGATCGCGCCCCAGCGTGGCGCGGGCCGCGCGGCAGGATTTGGCATCACACAGTTCAAAGGCATTGGGCTCGCCGTTATAAGCCGCCAGCGATCCGGTCACGTCCGCAAACGATACCGTCACACTGTCGCCGCTGCGCCGCGCCACTGTTGCACGCGCGCCCGACGGCGCCAGGGCCTCGCCATAGACAAGATGTCGCGCCGCAATGGAAAGCCTGCGGCCGATCTCCTGCTTGTTGGGCGGATGCAGGTTTTTGGCATCGCCGACATCAAATGTGACCACCAGCGCGGCCTTGGCGTCGGCCTCCGCCGTCTTGCGCTGCGCCTCGCGCACATCCGACCACAGCGACTCTCCCGGCTGGGTGGGCGTGGGGCCATATTGGGGAATCTGCACGATCAGGAAGGGCAGGTCGGCGCCAAACTGCTTGCGCCAGTCGCGCATCATGGCGGCAAGCGTCACCTGATAGGTCTTGGCGAAATAGAGATTGGATTCGCCCTGATACCAGATGGCGGCCTTGAAGCCGTAAGGACCAATGGGCGCGATCATGCCGTTGAACTGCAATCCTACCCCATGCATCGGCCCCCAGGGCAGTTGCGGTGCGATCAGCGTCTCCACCGGCTTGTAACGCCAGAGCCGATCCAGCGGCACGCTGCTGCCATCGGCAAAGCGCAGCAGGCGGGACGAGGCCGGTCCGGTCAGGCCGTAATTGCGCCAGCTGCAAAAGATGTTGAGCATGATGGCGTTGTCGCCGGGCCGCAGCAGACCGCGTGGAAGCGTGTGAACGGCATTGGGCTGTTGCGAACTGCCGCCGATGCCAAAGCCATTGACCCAGCTTTTCTCTTCCTCGTTGGCGCGGCCGAATTCCAGTGTGGCGGGTTGGGCCGCCTGGGCCGCAGTCAGCGTCACATGGGTGGACAGCCAGACCTGCCCGACAAAGCCGACGCCGCTTTCGGCCGTGCCTTCGGGCAGGGACAGGCCGGGCCATTCATTCCAGGCACCCAGCGGCTCCGGCGCGACCGGCCAGGACGATGTGTCGTCTTTCCAGGGTTCGCCCGCACCATTGGCGCGCCACCAGAATTCCCAGGCCGCATCCCAGCGCCGCGATGCGCTATCCGGGTTGCGGCGATAGAGCGCCAGCATGTCGAGATCGTCGTTGAGGAAACCCAGCGCGCGCATGCTGGGTTCGCTCACCCAGCCACGGTCCCGCGTGCCGCCCCAGGCCGCCGTCACCAGGCCGATGGGCACCTTCACATGCTTGCGCAGCTCGCGCGCTGTGAAGAAGCAGCTGGCGGAAAAATCCCCTACCGTCTGCGGCGACGCCACCTTCCAGCTGACCGGCGTGGAGAAGCTGTCCAGCACCACAGGGCTGGCGATGCGGTCCACCAGCAGCAAGCGCACCGCGCTATCGGTGGCGGCGGCGATCTCGGCGTCCGGATTGGTGGCGCGGCGCACGCTGAGCGCCATGTTCGACTGGCCGGTGCACAGGAATACATCGCCGAGCAGCAAATCGCTCACAGTTTGGCTTTCGCCCGCGCCGCTTACCTCCAGTGTATAGGGGCCGCCGGCCGGCATCGCCGGCAGCAGCGCGCTCCATTGGCCGTTGGTCGCGGTGCGCGCCGTGGTGCGGGATTCGCCCAGCCGCACGCTGATCTCGCTGCCGCGCGGCGCTTGGCCATAGACGCGGATCGGCTGATCGCGCTGCAGAACCGCATGGTCCTGGAACATGGGATGGAGGAAGGGCGTGGCCACGGCCGGCGTTGCCGCCAGAAGCGCCCAAGAAAGCGCAAAGCCAAATGCCGCAAATTTCATGTCCCGCCCCAGTTTGTTATTGGGGCGAGTGTAACGTCCTTTTCGGATCAGCGCAGGCGCTTAAGGAACGGGTCCGCCGCCGTTGCCCGGATTGGTTTCCCGAATCTGTGTGGCCGAGGTGCCGGGGGTGGCGTTCAGCAGTTGCTGAAGAAATGTCAGTTCGCGGCCGCGGGCCGGGGTCTCGCGCTTTTCGAACGAGATCACATTGCCGTCCTGCAATCCGAACCGGCGCACGCCCGTCACCTTGTTGGCCTTGTCGAAATAGACCGCCAGGATCTGGCGCTTCAGCACAGTCGGCGAGAAGAAGGCGACCTGCTTCTCGGTGGCGGAAATATAATACCAGCTGTCATTGCCGAAGGTGGCGGTGGTGGAGGCGTAGCCCATCCGCGACTGGATCGTGGTCTTGGTATCGGTGCCCGGCTTTATGCTGGCTTCGCCGGCAGGGTCTGGCAGATAGCCGCGCTGGCTGATGACCGGGGCGCAGGCAATCAGGAGGGCGAGAACAGGCAGGGGAATGAGGGCAAGTTTCATGACTTCAACCTTGACGTGCGGATCTGTCTTTTTTAGGGCCTTCGCGGATGTGCTACCGTCTTAGGACGGGGCGTTGCAAGTCCCCACCATCCATAGGGATAGTTTCATGCTGAATTTGCTCAGGAAACCCGGGGCGCGCAAGCAGAAAGGCCAGCGCCTGTATGACGGCTTGGTAACCCGGGCGCGCAAAACCGTGTTTTTCCGCGATTTCGCGGTGGCGGATACTATCGACGGCCGCTTCGACATGGTGGTGCTGCATGCCTGGCTGGCGCTGACGGCCCTGAAGACCTCGGGTCACGATGAGGCAGCGCAGGGCCTGACCGACACCATTTTCATCGGTTTCGACGAAGCAATGCGCGAACAGGGGGCAGGCGATATGGGCCTGAGCCGAAAAATGAAGGCTTTCGCGAACGCTTTTTATGGCAGGTTGAGTGTCTATGGGCAGGCCAAGGATGAAAGCGAACTGGCGATGGCGCTGGCGCGGAACCTGTGGCGCGGCGCGGAAGTGGACGAACGTGCCCGCACATTGGCGGCCTATGCCTGGCACGCCCGGGAGAGCCTGAAAAACGGGGTTCCCGACAGCCTCGATTTTGGGCCACTTCCGCAGGCGTGAGAGACGACTATATAAAAGCCATGACCGAAACTTTACCGCTCAGCCAGATCTACAACCTCGCCCGCCTCGGCCATGCGGGCGATACGCTTGCCATTGCCACTGATGAGGCGCAGCGTGCCGCGATTGCCCTCTGGGCCGAGGTCCTGTCGCTGGAAAATTTCTCGGCAAAGGTCGAAATCCGCAAATCGGAACTCAACCGCTTCGCGCTGGCGTTCGTGATGCATGCCGATGTCACCCAGGTCTGTGTGGTGACCCTGGACCCCGTGCCGGCGCATCTGAAACACAGCTTCAGCCGCGAACTGCATTTTACCGGACAGGCCCGGCGCAAGGCTCCCGCGTCCGAATCGGTGCCGGAAGTGGTGCTGGAGTCGCTTGAGGAGGAGGGGCCGGAGGAGATCGAAAGCCTGCATTACGACCTGGCGGGGCCGCTTCTGGAGGAGTTTGTCCTGGCCCTGGAGCCCTACCCCCGCCGCCCCGGCGTTGCGTTTGAGCCCCCCTGGGACGGCTTCCAGCCTCCCGAAAGCCCCTTTGCCGTGCTGAAAGGCCTGAAATCCGGGGTTTAAACCCCTCCGCGAGCCGGCTTTTCGCTTGAAAGGGGGCCGGTTTTCCTGCTACCCACCCCGCCTGTTTTGCCGGTCCAGTCGGGCGCGGCTTTTAGGAGTTTTCCGCCATGGCGGTCCCGAAACGAAAAACCTCGCCGTCGCGTCGCAATATGCGCCGCTCGCACCACGCCCTTACGGCGGTCAACCATGGCGACTGCTCCAATTGTGGTGAGCCCAAGCGTCCCCATCATGTCTGCGGTTCGTGCGGCCATTATGCCGACCGCGAAGTCGTGAAGGCCAAGAGCTAAAACCTTTCACCTTCGAAAGGTGGCCGTGACCCGCGCCCTGACAGTCTCGATCGATGCCATGGGCGGCGATGCCGGTCCCGGCATTGTTGTTGCTGCCTTGCTGCGGACCCTTCAGCGCCATTCCAGCGTACAGTTCCTTCTGCACGGCGATGAGGCACAGCTGAACCCGCTGCTGGCCCGACACGCCAAGCTCAAGGGCCGCGTCACCGTCCGGCACACCACCAGCCGCGTTGCCATGGAAGACAAGCCCAGCCATGTGCTGCGCCGGGGCCGCGACACCTCCATGTGGCACGCCATCGAAAGCCTGAAGCAGGGTGAAGCCGATGTCGCGGTCAGCGCCGGCAATACCGGCGCGCTGATGGCGGTCTCGATGTTCGGACTTGGCATCGTGGACGGCATCTCACGCCCGGCCATCGCCACTATCTGGCCGACATTCAAGGGACAGACCATCGTTCTGGATGTCGGCGCCAATGTCGTGGCCACGGACGAGCAGCTAGTCGACTTCGCGGTGATGGGTGAAGCCTTCGCCCATGTGATTTTCGGCCTGGAGCGTCCCACCGTCGGCATTCTCAATGTCGGGTCGGAAGAGCAGAAGGGCAATGACGCCGTCAAAGGCGCCGCCCAGATCCTGCGCAATTCCAGCCTGCCGATGGCGTTCCACGGATTTGTCGAAGGCGATGACATCGCCAAGGGCACCGTGGATGTCGTGGTGACGGACGGATTTACCGGCAATATCGCCCTGAAGACCGCCGAAGGTACCGCCCGACTGGTCGGCACCTATCTGCGCCAGTCGCTGAAACGCTCGCTGCTCAGCCGTATCGGCGCGATGGTGGCGTCTGGCGCGCTCAGAACCTTGCGCCGCAAGCTCGATCCGCGCGCCAGCAATGGCGGCATTTTTCTGGGGCTGAACGGCGTGGTGGTGAAAAGCCATGGCGGCGCCGATGCGGTGGGCTTTGCCAGCGCACTGGACATGGCCATCGACATGGCCAGGACCGACATCAATGCGCGTATCACCGCCGACCGCCGCGCCATGCGCGCGGAACGCGTCGAGGCAGTCGCGCCATGATCCGCGCCAGAGTCATCGGCAGCGGCAGCTACCTGCCGTCCAACATCGTCACCAATGACGATCTGGCCAAGCGCGTGGACACGTCGGATACGTGGATTCGCGAGCGCACCGGCATCACCCAGCGCCATATCGCCCTCGAAGGCGAAAAGACCTCGGATCTTGCGCTGGGCGCGGCGCGGGCGGCGCTGATTGACGCCGGCATTGATGCCGGCGAACTGGACATGATCATCTGTGCCACCACCACGCCGGATGAAAGCTTTCCCGCCACCGCCACCATCGTCCAGTCGCGACTGGGCATGACGCGCGGCGCCGCCTTCGACGTGCAGGCGGTCTGCTCGGGCTTCATCTATGGCATGTCTGTGGCCGACAGCCTGATCCGCACCGGCTCGGCGCGCACCATCTTGTTGATCGGGGCCGAGACCATGTCTCGCCTGCTGGACTGGACCGACCGTTCCACCTGCGTGCTGTTCGGGGACGGCGCGGGCGCGATGGTGCTGCAGGCACATACCGGGATCGGCGACAATTCCGACCAGGGCATCCTGAACACCAGGCTGTTCTCGGACGGACGTCTGCATGACATGCTCTATGCCGATGGCGGCGTCTCCTCGACGGGGACGGCGGGCAAGCTGCGGATGCAGGGCAAGGAAGTCTTCAAGCACGCCATCACCAATATCGCGGCCGCCATTGTCGCCTCGTCGGAGGCGGCGGGGCTTGCAATCGCCGACATCGACTGGTTCGTGCCCCACCAGGCCAACCAGCGCATCCTGGACGGCACCGCCAAGAAGCTGGGCATTGATCCCGCCAAGGTGATCTCGACCGTGGCCCTGCACGGCAATACCTCTGCCGCCTCGGTCCCTCTGGCGCTGGTCGCGGCGGTCAGGGATGGGCGCATCCAGCGCGGGGACCTGGTCCTGCTGGAGGCCATGGGTGGGGGCTTCACTTGGGGCGCCGCCCTGCTGCGCTGGTAGCCGGCGCGGGTCTTTTGGGTCCTGAGGGCGTCGCTTCGTCGCTCATGGGCCTTTGGCCCACATCTCTCCTCACTCCTGCTCAGGCCCCAAAATCCCTCGCGCAGGCAACATATAACTTAAGCGCGCTGGGCCAAGTTACTGATATTGACGGATATTCGCCGCAGGCCTAACGTGCTGTGGATAAAAGAGAGTCGTCAACATGACCACCGAAACTTTGACCAGGGCCAATCTCACCGAAGCGGTGTTTCAGGCCGTCGGGCTATCGCGTACCGACTCGGCGCAGATGGTCGAGGACATGCTCGAAGAAGTCTGCGGCGCGCTCGCCAAGGGCGAGACGGTGAAGCTTTCTTCCTTCGGAACGTTTGCGGTGCGTCAGAAGTCGCAGCGCATGGGCCGCAATCCCAAGACCGGCGATGAAGTGCCGATCGCGCCGCGCCGCGTGCTGGTGTTCCGCCCCAGCCATGTGCTGAAAGCCGTGATCAACGGCCAGACGCCATCCCCGGAAGGTGAAGACTAATTGTCCTCCGCGGCCCTCGCATATCCCGGCAAATCGGCGGAAGCTTTCCGTACCATCAGTGAAGTCGCGGTCGAACTGGATGTGCCGCAGCATGTGCTGCGCTTCTGGGAAAGCCGCTTTGCGCAGGTCAAGCCGGTGAAGCGCGCCGGCGGACGGCGCTATTACCGCCCCGACGATATCGATCTGCTCAAGGGCATCCGCGCGCTGCTCTACAGTGACGGTTTCACCATCAAGGGCGTGCAGAAAGTCCTGAAGGATCGCGGTTTGCGCCATGTGGCGGAAATCGGCCGTGGCGGCGTTCCGGCGCCCGCGCCGCTGGTGATCGAGAAACTGGTTTATATCGAAAAGGCAGCGCCGGCGAAGAAGCCCCGCCCGACTCATCTGCGCGCCGTGCCCGACATTTCGCTGCCGTTCTTCGATGTGCCTGCCCAGCCCGTGCGGGCCGAGCCGGTGGTTGAAAGCGTGGTGGAGACATTCCAGGCGCTGGATATCGTCGAGGCGCCTTTGGCGGAAGAAGCTGTGGCCGAAGAACTGGGCATTGCAGACGAGGAGCGCGAACGGCTGGAAGGGTTGCTGGACGAACTCCACGGCCTGAAAGCCCGTCTCCAGGCCGTGCGCCAGGGCTAAACCCCGCCCAAAGTACCGGATAAAAGCTTTCCAGATAGAGGCTTGCTGGCGGGTTGTGTCGCCGCTATGTTCCGCGCCCCCGAGGTAAAAAAGTCCTCAAAAATCTAAGTCGGAGCGTGGCTCAGCCTGGTAGAGCATTCGCCTGGGGGGCGAAGGGTCGCAGGTTCAAATCCTGTCGCTCCGACCATTTTTTTGCCGAATGCCGGGGGCTGGCGTTTCGATGCAGACCGGAACATTCGCGCCGCCGTCCGCCAATGCGGCCATCGTCACCACCGCGCGCAATGCCGGCGCGATGATCGATTCTTTCGTCGCGTACCATCTGGCCATCGGCTTTGTGCGGCTGTTTTTCTTTTTCGACGACCCGGCCGATCCCGACCTGCCGCGCCTGGCTGCGCATCCCCAGATAACCGCGATCGCGCATGACGGTGCCTTGCGGCGGGAATGGGAGACCCTGCCGGAATATGCCGAGCATCGGGCCTTTCTCGACAGCGAAGTGATGGCCCGCCAGGTGCTGAATGCTGGCATCGCCATGAAACGGGCTCGCGATATGGGGCTGGATTGGCTTTTGCACATCGATGCTGACGAACTGTTTTTTTCGCCTAACCAGTCCGTGGCGGAGCATTTCGCCGGCGCCGGTGCCGAACGCGCCGACACGGCGCAGTATCCCAATTTCGAAGCCGTGCCCGAGAAGGCCGATATCGCAGACGCGTTCCGGGAGGTTGACCTGTTCAAGATTCCGCCGGCGCTCAATCCTGGCCCGTTCACGGCCGAAGGCGTGGAGCTGTTGCGCGCCACGCCGCAATTGCCGCAAGGCCTGTTTTTCCATTTCTATTCCAATGGCAAGTCCGCAGTGCGCCTTGGCGCTGCTGCGGCGCGGCCCAATGGCGTGCATCACTTTTGCCATGGGACGCGCGAAACCGTCACGGCGCGCAATTGCGACGCCTATATCCTGCACTATGCCTGTAGCGGCTTCGAAAGCTTCTGGCAGAAATACCGCACGCTGGGCCGCTTTGCCGACCGCTGGCTGGGACGCGATGATATTCGCCAGGCGATTGGCCCGCTGCATCTGGATGCGCGGGACGTAGTTGCAACGGGCGACCGGGACGCCGCGCTGGCTTTTTACCGCCAGCGCATTGCCATTGAGGATCGGGGGCGAGCGGACGCGTTGATCGGGCATGGCGTGTTGCTGCGCATTACGCAGCCCCGGCAATTGCTGGAACGCCTGCGCGCACCCTAGCCGGAGATCGGCCCAGGCATTTCCACATCGGGCACTTTGGTCTCTCCGTGCCCGACATGGCTGTGGCGATAGCCATAGGCGTAATAGAAGCCCAGCCCGATCGCCGACCAGACGGGAAACAGCAGCTGCGCCTGCCAGGGCAGGAAAAAGAACAGGATCGTGCATCCCCCAATCGACAGCGGCGCGAACAGCCAGATCAGCGGCGCACGGAACGGCCGCTTGCGGTCCGGCTGGGTCCGGCGCAGCACCAGCACTGCCAGCGACACCACGGCGAAGGCGAACAGGGTGCCGGAATTGGAAATATCGGCCAGCCGCCCGACGGGCAGAAACGCCGCAGCGAAGGCCACCGCGACGCCGGTAATCCAGGTCACGACATGCGGGGTGCGGAAGCGCGCATGCACCCTGCTCAATATTTCCGGCAGCAGCCCATCGCGCGACATCACAAAGAAGATGCGGGTCTGGCCGAACATCATCATCAGGATCACGGTGGGCAGGGCGATGCCCGCCGCCAGGCCCAGCAGATTGCCCGCCATCGGATGGCCGATGGAGCGCAGCACATGCGCTAAGGCCTCGCGCGAACAGACCAGTGGCTCGGTGGCCAGCGCGGTGCAGGCCTGGGCCAGGGCGGGGCTGCCGGGGCTCAGGGCTTCGCCATTGGGGCCAAAAACCGGTTGTGCGCCATAGGAGCCGATGGCCGCCGCCGCCACCAGAAGATAGATGACGGTACAGATCGACAGCGACAGGATCAGTGCCAGCGGCAGATTGCGCTGCGGGTTCTTGGTCTCCTCGGCGGCGGTGGAAACCGCGTCAAAGCCGACATAGGCGAAGAATATGGAGGCCGCCGCCGCAACAATGCCGGTGGTGCCGAGTGGCGCGAAGGGATGGAAATTCTCGCTGTTCATCACCGGCAGGGCCAGCCAGATGAAGGCGCCCAGCGCCACCAGCTTGATGGCGACCAGCACGGCATTCACGGTGGCGCTTTCGCGGGTACCAATAACAAGAAGTCCGGTGACAGCGAAGGCGATCAAAACGGCCAGCAGGTTGAACACCCCGCCGGCATATGGCCCGGCCGCCAGCTCCGGCGGAATGATGATGGGATGGGGCAGGTGCGCCAACAGGCCGACGATATAGCCGGACCATCCCACCGACACGGCGCTGGCCGCGACGGCATATTCCAGGATCAGCGCCCAGCCCACCAGCCAGGCCACCAGCTCGCCCAGCACGGCATAGGAATAGGTGTAGGCAGAGCCGGATACCGGCACCATCGAGGCCAGTTCGGCATAGCACAGGGCCGCCACGGCGCTGACCGCGCCCGCGATCACGAAGGCCATCATCATGCCGGGACCGGCCTTCTGCGCCGCTTCCGCCGTCAGCACAAAGATGCCGGTCCCGATGACGCCGCCGATCCCCAGCAGCGTCAACTGGAACAGGCCGAGGCTGCGGTGCAGGCTTTTCTTTTCCGCGGTCGCCAGGATCGCGTTCAGGGATTTCACACGCCACATGCTGGTCCCCGATTCCCTCGATCCCCCGCCATACTCACATGGGTGCGGGCGTGGCGGTCAAGGCAGAACGTCGGCTGCGTCGGGATGGCGCATGAACCAGATGCGCGCATAGGAGCATCGTGGTTCGATTACCAGCTTGTTGGCGCGCGCATGGGCAACAATGGCAGCCATCAGGCGATCCGCGGCGCCGGTGCCGCGCAACGGCGGCTCCGCCTCGACATGGGGAATGACGTATTTGCCGTCGTGGACGCGGTACTCGGCCCAAGCCAGAAAGCCATTCTCAGTTAGCTCGAAGCGCTGCTCATCCGGGTTGTCGATCATGTCGTCCCGTCAGTTTTTGGGAGCCGGCTCGCGGTACATCCAGGGTAACGACAGTCCGATGGGGACGATCCATGCCGTCCCGGCCAAGGCATAGAACAGCATGGAGACATACCAGGCCGCGCCCGGCAGGATGCGCCACTGCAACCCGGCAATGAACCAGGCATACACCGGTAGCCAGAAGAAGATGATGACGATGGCGGAAATCAGCGTCTTGGCGCGGCGGGACATTTTGGCGTCTTCTTCGAAAAGGTGTGGACGGGTACAGGGTGGGACGGTATCAGAAGGCTGTCATGGAAGCGTCCGAAAAATTCTGGAAAAGTCGGCGGGCAGTGGGCCTGTGGTTGCTGTCGGTGGCGCTGGTCATCCTGGCCATGATCACCATCGGCGGGCTGACGCGCCTGACCGGATCGGGTCTTTCCATCACCGAATGGAAGCCGATCATGGGGGCGCTGCCGCCGATGAGCGACGCAGCCTGGGCCGACGCCTTCGCCAAATACCAGCGCATTCCGCAGTATCTCCTCGAAAATCGCGGCATGGGCCTTGAGGCGTTCAAGGGCATCTTCTGGTGGGAATGGTCGCACCGCTTCCTGGGCCGCTTTCTGGGCCTGATGTTCCTGGTGCCATTTTTATACTTCGCAGCCGTGGGCGCGATCCGGCGCAGCGAATGGCCGGGCATGTTGCTGCTGTTCGTGCTGGGTGGCCTGCAGGGCCTGATCGGCTGGTGGATGGTGCAGAGCGGGCTGGAGGCGCGCGTTTCCGTCAGCCAGTACCGGCTGGCGATTCATCTCGGCGCGGCGCTGGTTCTGCTGGTGGCGATCCTCTGGATCGCACTTCAATATTTGAGGGGCGGCGAAGGCAAGGGCGATGCAAGGCGCGGCTATGGCTTCGTCGCGCTGGTGTACCTGCAGATGCTGCTGGGCGCGCTGGTGGCGGGCCTGGATGCCGGCCTGATCTACAACACCTGGCCGGACATGAATGGCGGGGTTTTCCCGGAAAGCCCGTTTTACCATTCGCCCTGGTGGATCAATTTCTTCGAGAATCAGGGCCTGGTGCAATTCAATCATCGCATCGGCGCCTATGTCGTCGCCGGCTTCGCGGCGCTGATCTATGCGCGCGGCATCAAGCTAACCGGGCTGGTGAAGAAAAGCGCCAAGGCCATCGCCATCCTCACGACCTTCCAGATCTTCCTTGGAATCTGCACTCTGGTGCTGATGGCCCCGATCTGGCTGTCGGCGATGCATCAGGTCGCGGCGGCGGCGCTGCTCTGCGCCGCCGTCTGGCATGCCTTTGAACTGAAACGCCTAACTTAGCGCCTGCTCCAGGTCCGCGATGATATCCGCCGCATCTTCAATGCCGACGGACAGACGCACCACATCATTGCCCGCACCGGCTTTCGCCCGGTCTTCATCCGACAACTGGCGATGGGTGGTAGAGGCGGGATGGATGATCAGGCTGCGGGTGTCGCCGACATTGGCCAGATGACTGAACAGCTTGACGCTGTTGACCAGCTTGATGCCGGCCTCATAGCCGCCCTTCAGGCCGAAGGTGAAGACGCTGCCCGCGCCCTTGGGACAGTATTTCTGGTGCAGCGTGTAGGACGGGTTGTCGGGCAGGCCGGCATAGTTGACCCATTCCACCTTGGGATTGGCCTTCAGCCATTTGGCGACCGTCAGGGCGTTGTCGCAGTGGCGCTGCATGCGCAGCGGCAATGTCTCGGTGCCGGTGAGAACGAGAAATGCATTCATCGGCGACAGCGACGGGCCCAGGTCGCGCAAGCCGAAGACGCGGGTGGTGATGGCGAAGGCCATGTCGCCAAAGGTCTCCCACATTCGCATGCCGTGATAGGAGGGATTGGGTTCGGACAGGGTCGGGAATTTGCCGCTGCCCCAGTCGAACTTGCCGCCATCCACGATCACCCCCGCCATGGAGTTGCCATGGCCGCCCAAAAATTTGGTGGCGGAATGGGTGACAATGTCGGCGCCCCATTCAATGGGCCGGATCAGGTAGGGCGAGGCCAGGGTGTTGTCGATCACCAGCGGCACTCCGGCGTCATGGGCGATTTTCGCCAGCGCCTCGATGTCGGTGATCAGCCCGCCGGGATTGGCGATGCTTTCGGCATAGA
>JBEENS010000021.1:0-44007 GCA_041192105.1 Pseudomonadota bacterium
AATTTTTGGCCCCTTGGTCACATTTTTCCAAGTGACATTTTCGAAATGAGAATCATTTAGGTCAATGTATTCTTCAATATGAATGTTTTCGAAGATGCAATCAGAGACACTGAACCATTTGCCGTATTCAGAGAGAACACTGCCAAAGTAACATCGTACATTGTTTCGAAGCACCCGTTGCATAACAATAATGTGTTTCCGGTATCTAACTGATTACACCAAGGCTGTCATCAAGAACGGTCAAATAAACGGGCACTTGAAGTTCATGTCGCTGGTTCTTCTGAAAGAAATCGCGAAAAGCAAAGACATGTCGTTGATCAACTACATGGACTACAAACTACTGAAAAGACTGTACAGGTTGGCAGTGGCGAAGGAAGGTCAGAATTGTCTGGCAGTATACAACAGTCAGGTGGACTTGGCCGCGTCGTCCCGATTTCATTACTTGCTGAGAGAGTGCTTCACGAATTGGGGAAGTCAGTTCAAGTCGGTGAACCTGAACTACATCTCGTACACCAAAAAGCTGATGAAACGCAATTTGGTGCCGGTTCAGGAAAGCAAGTACTGGAATTTCCCGGAGTGGTAACCGAACTGCTGCCCAATGCGACCTTCCGCGTGAAGCTGATCGCCAATGAACACATCATCATCGCCCATACCGCCGGCAAGATGCGCAAGAACCGCATCCGCGTGCTGACCGGCGACAAGGTGATGATCGAGATGACGCCCTACGACCTGACCAAGGGCCGTATCACTTACCGTTTCCGGTAAATCTGTGCTGGTCCTTGCCAGCGAAAGCCCGCGCCGCGCCGCGCTGCTGGCGCAGGTGGGCATCGTTCCCGATCATATTCTTCCCGCCGCCATCGATGAATCGGTCCGCAAGGGCGAGGAGCCGCGCATCCATGCCTTGCGGCTGGCGACGGAAAAAGCCCGTGCCGCGCGGGAAAAATGGACCGGCGCGCCGGCCTTCGTTCTCGCCGCCGACACGGTGGTGGCGGCCGGACGGCGCATCTTGCCCAAGGCCGAGAACGAGGCCCAGGTGCGCGCCTGCCTCAAACTGCTGGCGGGCCGCCGCCATCAGGTGATGACGGCTGTGGCGCTGATCGCGCCCGACGGAAAGCTGCGAACCCGCCTAGCGCTGACGCGGGTCTCGATGCTGCGCCTGACAGACGCGCAGATTGCGCGCTATGTCGAAAGCCGCGAGGGCGAGGGCAAGGCGGGGGGCTATGCCATCCAGGGCCGCGCCGAAAGCTTCATTAAGGACATTTCCGGCAGCTATTCCAATGTGGTCGGCCTGCCGCTGGCGCTGACCGTGTCGCTGCTGGCGGGGGCCGGGCATGGCTAAGTGCCCGCTCTGCGGCAAGCCCACCGCCGACCGCTTCAAGCCCTTCTGTTCCCGGCGCTGCGCCGACCTCGATCTGGGCCAGTGGCTTAAAGGGGGCTATGCCATTCCCGGCGCTCCGGTGGACCCGGCAAGCCCTTCAAACCCTTCGGAAAAGGACGCGGACGAGGATTAAGCGAAGGGTGCTGGACAGGGCAGGGACCATCGCCTAATAAGCCCGTCCCGCCTGCGTGCGGCGCCCCTGTGCCCAGGTAGCTCAGTCGGTAGAGCAGTGGATTGAAAATCCACGTGTCGGCAGTTCGATTCTGTCCCTGGGCACCACTTAAAAAATAAGCGGCTATATTCATTGATGTTTTTGTCATGGCGTCCTCACCTTTTGATCAGGTGAGGGAATAGAATGTTCATTAGCCGTTCTCTCCATCATCGTCATGGCACGTTGCGACGCGCGTTTGCGGTCGGCGGTTTTGGTGTAGAGCGCGGCCATGCCGCCGCCCTGCCATCCGAAGATCGCTTCAAGCTCATGGACCGTGGCTCCATTGTCGGCTGCTCTGGTAGCACCAGCCTTGCGCACGCCATGGGCGGACTTTCCGACCACGCCGGCGCTGTTGCAGGCCTTGCGGAAGACGTTGCCGAAGGTCTCTTTGGCCAAAGGTTTCCCGTTGGCACCGCAAATGAAGGCTAGCTCCGCGGTGGGACCCGCGTTCAGAGTCTTTGCCAGCACCGGCAGGATCGGCAGAGAGACAGTGATTGTGTGTTGGCTCTTTTCGGTGCGCAGCGTGGCGATGCCACCGCGCACATGCTGGCGGCCAAGCGTCACGGCGTCACCGCGGCGCAAGCCGGTGTAGAGCAGTACGTCCAGCCAGACTCGCTCCCTGGTTCCTACCGGCCAGCGCTCCTGATAGGCATCAATGTCGGCCTCGGTCCAGATTGGGAAACCCTCGCCGGCCGCCTCGCGCGGATTCTTGACGCCAATGGTCGGATCGGTCGTGACGTGCCCAGCTTCAACCGCCCAGCGGAATAGGCCGCGCATCGTGTCCAAAAAACTGCGGGCCTGTGCGGGCGTTGGCGATCTGGAATCGCGTCCGGCTGCGATGTCGCTGCCTTTGATCTTTCTACACGGAACTGCGCCACTCGCCTTGAGCACGCAGCCCATGATGTTTTCGCGGGCCTTGCGCGTAGCAGGGCTGAGGGCTGTCCAGGCACCAACCTCGTGGTATCTCTCCCACAGCCACGCCAGCGATCCCGACACTGCCTTGGTGCTCCTGTGAGACTGTGGTTGCTCGCCAGATAGGGCGGCCCGATATTCCGTATCGAACTCCGACGTTCCGTACTCCGCACGGATTCTAGTGCGCGGTCCCATAGCTTTGCGGACATACCAGACGCGCTTACCGTGGCGGGTGATCTGTAGGTGCAGATAGGGCGGTCGAGGGCGAGGCATCTCGGGGATCAAAGCACGATCCTTTTGGCTGTGCCAACTTCTTCGGCATCCGTTGGCATTTTGAGTGCGTCATCATTCTCTGCAAAAACACTAATCTTGCCCTGCCGGTCGATTTCATAGCGGGTAACTTTCATGCCTACGGCCATTGCGGCCTTGAGGGCCTGCGTAACATCACGCTGTTTGAAGGTGCAGGGTCCGCGAGCCATTAGCTCGGCACCGTCCGCACGCAATAGAAGGCGATCAATTCAAACTGAAACAAGTGCGTCATCCTGGTTGGCATCAACGCGTGTCAAACTGCTCGCTTGTGATTTTACGCTTCTACGGTTCTGATTTCGCGGGAACACAAGGCGAACGTTCGAGTGATCCGAAAATAGTTATTCACAGCCCCAATTACTGTCACGAGGCTTCGCGCAAGAAGCGCCAATCCATTCGTCCCCAACCCGACGCGAACTTCACACTTGTTATCGAAAAACATGTTTGCGCCTCCCCGGCTGTAAGACGGACAAGTCGGCAGACCCGGGTGGTTGGGATTTCCGCTGCGGGCAAAAACGCAATGGCCTTTGAGGTAAAATCCTCGCTGGCCGCGGTTCTTCCGTCGATCATGAAGCCGCCCACTCGGACCACGAGAATTAAACTGTTGAGGTCACTCGATTACTCCTGCCCACCACGCCAAACCATCAAACCAACCCTTGCAATGCGGGAGCCATCCACACAGGACGTTCTGAGTCCAAATGCACCTCGTGGCATTGTCGCGAAAATTCCGCACTGGCTGATTTTTCTATTGCTAGAGGGCCCGCCATTTCATCTGCACATCCGCACCCAATGGAATGCTGGACCCACTGCCGCGCGGCGTGGCCTACGGCCAAGCGGCGATTTTACATGGAGCGTACATACCGATTGAGATCGGCCAGATAGGTGGTAACGCCTTGCAGCCGCTCGGCGAGAAGCTGGGACAGCTTGTAAGCGATCTCCTTGTTCGCCTGCAGAAACGCGGCGGCATCATCGACCTGGTGGACGCGGCATGAGGTGCGAGCGCGTACCGTTGCCGTGTGCGGACTGTCGAGCAGCACGGACATCTCGCCGAAAATGGCGCCCGGATCGGAGACGGTGCTGACTTGCATCTCCCCTTTCAGGATTTCGACTTCACCTTCGATCAGGATGTAGAGAAGGCCTGACTTTTTGCTTTCGAGGAGCAAAGTCGTGCCCGGTTCAAAACCCTTCACCGGAACATCTCGGCACAAATCCAGGATTGTAGACACGGTCCACCTTTCACGATTGCTCAGCGACGAGACGATTCCGCAGCTTAGACACGCGGTTTTCCGGGGGTCAATCTGCACCGGGCAGCGGACGGCGAGATGACGGACAGGCCGGTGGTAAATGGCCGGATTTGCTGAACATATTTTGATCAGGACCATGCCGGAAGCCGCCCCCGGCGATCCGGGCGCCGGGAGCGGTCCATGCGCCCCGTTGCTTTGAAAAACCGCTTAAATTCGGATAGATAAAAGAGAACGATAGTTAGTGTCCGGGCGGGCTTTTTTCGGGGCGGGGTAAATCTGTGAGGGGCACCAGTATTTTGCGGGCGGGCGCCTTATGCCTCCTCTCCGCGCTGGCCTCCATTGCCTCCACCGCCGCGCCTGTCGGTGAACATCAGGGTGTTGCTTCCTGCAGTGGATCGACCTGTCATGGGCGCTTGGCGCCGACGGGAAAAACGGTGCGCCAGAACGAACTCATCACCTGGCAGGACACGACCTCCGCCGCCGGCACCCACAGCCAGGCCTGGCAGGTCCTGATGCGCGCGCGGGGCCAGGCCATCGCTTCGCGCCTGGGTCTTGGCCCGGCCCAGAACGCGAAGGAATGTCTGGGCTGTCATGCCACACCGGCAGCGCAGCGCGGCAAGCAGTTCCAGATTTCCGATGGCGTCGGCTGCGAGGGCTGTCATGGCGGCGCGGGCGGCTGGCTTTCGAGCCACTATGCCGTGAACGCTCCCCATGCCGACAATGTCGCGCGTGGCATGACCGCACTGGAAGATCCCCGCACCCGCGCCGGCCTGTGCCTGGATTGTCATTTCGGCAGCAGCAAACAGGGCCAGTTCGTCAGTCACAGCATGATGGCGGCGGGCCATCCGCGGCTTTCCTTCGAACTGGACCTGTTCAGCACGCTCCAGCGGCACTACGATTTCGACGCCGATTATGTGAAGCGCAAGCCTCTTTCCAGTGGGATTAAATTCTGGGCGGTGGGCCAGGCGATGGCGGTGGAGCGCGCCACAAGCTTGTATGGCAGCCGGGGCCAGCAGGGCGCCTTTCCCCAGTTCTATTTTTTCGACTGCCAGAGCTGCCATCGCCGGATTTCGGATGAACCGATTGCATCCTTGACGGCGGAAGCCAACCCCGCCCGTCCCATCCCACCCGGTATGGCGCCCTTCAATGATGAAAACATGATCATGCTGTCGGCGGTCGCCCGCGTTGTCGCGCCAGACGCCGGCGAGCGGTTCGATGCGGCCGCGCGCGCCTTTCATGTCGCCCTGGCGCAGGACTCAAGTGGTGCGGTGACGGCCGCCGCCGCATTGGCTGGCGCTGCGCGCGTTCTTGGCGCCAGATTCGCCGAACACAATTTTACCCGCGCCGACACGTTCGGGGCATTGGATTCGGTATTGAGCGGCGCGGCAGCGCGTTACACCGATTATGTGGGCGGGGCGCAGGCCGTGATGGCCGCCGATGCGCTGCTCAATTCGCTGGTCGCCGCCTCGCAGGTTGAGCGCAAAGCCGCCCAGTCGGTGCGGCCTCAAATCAACCGACTTTATTCCGCCGTGCGTGATACAAACAGCTGGCGTCCGGCAGAGTTTCGCGACGGGGTGCGTCAGCTGGCGGGCGCGGTGAGGGGACTGAAGTAATGTCGGGTGGGCGTTCCGTCTTGAGTATCGCACTAAGCACGGCGCTGCTGCTCAGCGCCTGCGACAGCGGCGGCGCGCCAAGTTCATCCGGCGGCTCGGGCGGTAGCAGCTCCAGCCCCAGCCCCAGCCCGAGTCCCGTCGTTGCGACACCGGTAAGCCTGTACGCCGTGCCGGCATCCGAGGCCCTTGCCGCAGCCGATGTGCAGAAAATCATCGCGCGCGCGGTCGCCGAGGCGCAGTCGCGCAGCAAGCCGGCAGTGATCGCCGTTACCGACCGTGTCGGCAATGTCCTGGCGGTCTATACCATGACCGGCGCGCCTTCGACCGCCACGCTGCGGGCCGCGACGTCCGGACCCAATACCGATGCGCAAGGTGTGGTGGCGCCCGCCGCCGCCGCCGCCATTTCCAAGGCGATCACTGGCGCATATCTGTCGTCGGGCGGTAACGCATTTTCCACCCGTACCGCCAGCATGATCGTTCAATCGCATTTTCCGCCCAGCCCCGCCACATCGGGCCTGGAAGCGGGGCCCCTGTTTGGCGTGCAGTTCAGCCAGCTTCCTTGCTCCGATCTTTCCACCCGCGGCGCGACCACCTTTATTGGCCCGAAGCGCTCCCCTCTGGGGCTGGCCGCCGATCCCGGCGGCTTCCCGCTTTACAAGAATGGCGTGCTGGTCGGCGGCGTCGGCGTAATGTCCGACGGCGACTATGGCTTGGACACCAATGTCCTGGATATCGACGCCGATGTGGATGAGAACATCGCCTTCGCGGCCACCACCGATTATGCGGCATCGTCCAGCATCACAGCCGACAGGGTTTCGGTTGACGGCACAACCCTGCGATTCAGCGACGCGACCAGCGCGACCCTGAAGGTCAACCCGACGGCTGCCCCGGCCTTTTCCGCACTGGGTGCGGGTGTTGGCGGATTGACGGCGGTGACGGGCTATTTCGCCGGCACCGTCGTGGCAGGCCAGGCCTATGGCGCGGAAGCATCCGGCGTGCGCAAAGCGACCACTGCCGAGTTCAGCAATATCGACGCCTTCATTCTCACCAACGGCGCAGGCGCGCCGCGCTATCCCGCGATCGCAGGCAGTGATAGCGGTGATGTCTCCGCGCCGCTGACGGCCGGCGAAGTTACCGCCCTGCTGGAGGAAGCTTTCAAAGTGATGGCGCGCGCGCGTGCGCAGATTCGCCAGCCGCTCAACAGCCGGGCGGAAGTCACGATTTCCGTGGTGGACAGCCGCGGCAAGATTCTGGGCGTGGTGCGCTCGCCTGACGCTCCCATCTTTGGCATTGACGTTTCGCTGCAGAAGGCGCGGAGCGCGGCTTTTATCTCCGGCCCCAAGGCAGCGTCAGACCTTGGCGGCGATCCCAGCGCCGATGTCCGCAGCTTCCTGCCGGCAACCCGCACGTTCCTGGGCAATTCCACCGCCCTGACCGGCGCCAGTGCCTTTGCGGTGCGATCCATCGGCAATCTGGCGCGGCCATTCTTTCCGGACGGTCAGGACGGCAAGCCCAATGGCCCGCTGTCACGGCCCATCGCGCAATTCAGCCCGTTCTCCACCGGCCTGCAATCGGCGCTGGTCCTCACCAATATCTCCCAGCATCTCACTTTCGTCTCGACCGGCGGGGGCGCCGATACCACGGCGCGTTGCACCTTTCTTCCCGACGCTGTGCCCGGACAGAGCCGGCTGCAGAATGGCCTGCAGATATTCCCGGGCGGCGTGCCGATCTACCGTGCGGGCACAATGGTAGGGGGCATCGGCGTCTCGGGTGACGGCATCGACCAGGACGACATGATTTCGTTTCTCGGCCTCTACAATGCGGGTGTCCGGGTGGGCGGTATCGGTGAAGCCGCGACCGGCATCCGTGCCGACCAGATCAGCATTTCGGTCGGCGGATCGCCTGTCCGGCTGCGCTATGTGAACTGTCCGTTCTCGCCGTTCCTCGACAGCAACGAGTCCAACGTGTGCCAGGGCAAATGACGAGCTTTTCTTTCCGCACGCTCTTTCTGGTCACATTGGTCGCCGCCATGCCGGCCCATGCCCAGGACGGCAAGGAAAGCGGTCCTGTGGCGCAAGACGCTGCGCCGGAACGCGCCATTCCCGGGCGGATGCGCAATTATGAGCGGCCGGTGCTGCAGGACAATCTGGGTGCGATCATGGTGCCGCCGCCCGAGGCCTTTCCGGCCGATCAGATTCCGCTTCCCGACCGTTGGCGCCTCGTGGACGCGCTGGGCGTGGGCGGCCGATGGTGGGATCCCTACAACCAGAACGTCATCCAGGGTGACCGTCCGATCCTGGGCACGAATGACTGGTTCCTCGATCTGATCGGGATTTCCGACACAGTCGCTGAAGTCCGGTCTTTCCCAACGCCGGTGGGCGTGCAGACCACGGCACTGCCCGGCAGCCTTGATGTGTTCGGCAAGGCCGACAGCACGCTCTACACCCAGACCTTCCTTGCCGGCGCGTCGATCTACAAGGGATCGACCGCCTTCATGCCGCCGGAAATCGAATTCCGTTTCGCGGTGGCGCTGAACGTCAACTATGTTGAAGTCTCGGAGCGCCGTATTCTATCGGTCAAGCCGACCGCACCCACCCATCGTTTCGACGGTCTGGTGGGATTGCAGGAGGCGTTCGTCGACTATCACCTTCGCAACGTATCCGACCGTTATGATTTCGATTCCATCCGTATCGGCATCCAGCCCTTTTCATCGGACTTTCGCGGTTTCCTGTTCCAGGACAATCAACTGGGCATCCGCCTGTTCGGCGACCGCGCCAACAACCGCTACCAGTACAATATCGGGTTCTTCGCGCGGCTGGAGAAGGACACCAATTCGGGTCTTAATGACGTAACCCAGGCGATCCGCAAGGATTATATCGCGGTGGCCAATGTCTATGCCCAGGACTTGCCGGTTCCGGGCTTCACCTCCGAACTGATCGCTGCGTACAACATGAACCGGGAGAGCGATGACATTCACATCGATTTCAACGGCTTTCCCGCCCGCCCGGCCCTGATCGGCAATCTGCGGCCCCGGGAGTATGACGTCGTCTATCTGGGCTATAGCGGCGATGGCCATTTCGGCGACATCAATCTCACCATTACCGGCTATGGTGCGGTGGGCGAGGACCGCAACAGCATCTTCACGGGCCGGCCGGCTGACATTGCCAGCTGGTTTCTCGCCGCCGAGCCTTCGATCGACCTGGACTGGATACGCCTCAGGCTGTCGGCGCTGTATGCGTCAGGGGACGCAGACCCCTACGACGATACCGAAACCGGCTTTGATGCGATCTTCGAAAATCCGCAATTCGCTGGCGCTGACACCAGCTACTGGATCCGCCAGTCCATTCCCTTTGCCGGCGGCGGCCGCGCCGTCTCCCTCAACAGCCGCAATGGCGTGCTGAACAATCTGCGGTCCTCCAAGGAAGAGGGCCAGGCCAATTTCAACAATCCCGGGACCATACTGCTGGGCGCGGGCGGTGATTTTGACGTGTTGCCGGAACTGCGCGTGTCCGCCAACGTCAATCACATCTGGTTCGCCGATACCACCGCGATTCAGGCGCTGCGCCAGCAGGGCGGGATTGGCCAGGACCTGGGCTGGGACATGTCGCTGGCCACGACCTGGCGGCCCTGGATGACGCAGAACATCGTTCTGCGCGCCTCGGGCGCGGTCCTGTCGCCGGGCGCCGGCTTCAACCACCTGTTCAACAACTCCGGCCGCGACGGGCAGTATTACTCGGTGCTACTCAACGCCATCGCGAGTTTCTAGGCAGCATGTCAGCAGGTTGGAAAAAATACCCCCTGCTGCCGGTGCTGCTGCTGCTGCTGGCCGGGGGCTCGCATTTGCTGGCCGCCGAAGACGAGGTCCCCGTCGAGCGGCACTATGCTGTCGCGCCCGATGCGCCGCGTACGCAGAGCGAAGGGGAGGCCGAGGCCAAGAGCACAGGTTGCGTCTCCTGCCACACCGCGTCAGACGCCAAGACCATGCACAACAATGCTGCAGTCAATTTGGGCTGCGCCGACTGCCATGGCGGCAATGCTGCGGTGATGGCGCCACCCGGCATGGACAAGACGGATTCCCAGTATGCGGGCCTGCGCGACAAGGCGCATGTGCTGCCGCGCTATCCCGAATCCTGGCATTACCCGAAATCGGCCAATCCCAAGCAAAGCTACACGCTGCTCAATCGCGAGGCGCCGGAATTCATCCGCTTCGTCAATCCGTCGGATTACCGGGTGGCGCGGGAATCCTGCGGCGCCTGTCATATGGAACAGATCCAGGCGGCGGAGCGATCCCTGATGGCGACGGGCGCCATGTTCTATGGCGGCGCCTCCTACAATAACGGCATCTTGCCCTACAAAAACTACATCATCGGCGAAGCCTATACCCGTGACGGCAAGCCTGCCCGCATCGTGTCGCCGGGATCGCCACCGGGAACGGTGACGGAGGCGGAAAAGAAGCGCGGCGCATTGCCGGACTTGATACCGCTGCCGACCTGGCAGGTGACGCCTCCCGGCGACATTTTCCGCGTGTTCGAGCGCGGCGGCCGCAACATCGGCACGGTGTTTCCGGAAATCGGTCTGCCCAATTCCCTCGGTGCCATCCAGCGGCTGGAGGAACCCGGCCGTCCCGATATCCGCCAGTCCAACCGGGGTCCGGGCACGGGGTTGCGCGTGGCGATCCCGATCCTCAATATCCACAAGACACGGCTCAATGATCCCTTCATGTGGTTCATGGGCACAAACGATCAGCCCGGCGACTACCGCCAGTCCGGCTGCGCCGGCTGCCATGTCGTCTATGCCAACGACCGCGAGCCGCGCCACAGCCTGACTTACGCCAAGCATGGCCGCGATGGGAAAAGCGCCACCGTCGATCCCACCATCAACAAGGATGAGCCCGGTCATCCGATCAAGCACGAATTCACCCGCGCCATTCCCACGGCGCAATGCATGAACTGCCACATGCATCAGCCCAACATGTTCATGAACACCTATCTCGGCTACACGATGTGGGATTATGAGGCAGACGCGCCGTCTCTGTGGCCGGAGAAACAGAAATATCCGACGGCAGCCGAGATGCGCGAAGTGCTGGAGCGCAACCCCGAAGGCGCCGCGCCGCGCGGGAAATGGGGTGACCTGGATTTTCTGCGCAATGTCTTTGACCTGAATCCCAAGCTGAAAGACACCCAGTTCGCCGACTATCACGGCCATGGCTGGAATTTCCGCGCCGTGTTCAAGCGTGATCGCGAGGGCAATCTTCTGGACGCGAAAGGCAAGATCGTTTCCCCCGACGATCCGGAAAAATGGCGCAAGAAAGGCGTGGAAAAATTTGCGCCGGTCGGCGTCAACCCCGGCAAGGCGGTCCATATGATGGATATTCACGCCGAAAAGGGCCTGCAATGCTCGGATTGCCATTTTTCGCAGGACAGCCATGGCAGCGGATTGATCATGGGCGAGGTCGCCAATGCGGTGGAGATCGGCTGCAAAGACTGTCACGGCACAGCCACCGCCTACCCCACGCTCAAGACGTCGGGGCCGGCGGCGCCACCGGGCGGCACCAATATCGGACTGCTGCGCAACCAGGACGGCAGCCGCCGGTTTGAATGGACGGAGGAAAATGGCCGCCGCACGCTCTACCAGCGTTCCTCGATCGATTCCGACCTGAAGTGGAAAGTTTCGCTGGTCAAGGACACGATGGATCCCGCCAGCCCTGTCTATAACGAGCGCGCTGCCCGCGCCAAGCTGATGTCGCGTACCACCGCGGACGGAAAGCAGTTTCAATGGGGTCCGGGGATTGAAGCCAAAAACCTCGCCCACAAGGACAGCGAGTTGGCCTGTTTCTCCTGCCACACGTCCTGGACCACCTCCTGCGGCGGCTGCCACCTTCCGATTGAGGCGAACTGGAAGACGGCCTCGCACAAGTATGAAGGCCAGACGACGCGCAATTACGCCACCTACAATCCGCAGGTGGCGCGCGACGACATGTTCCAGCTGGGCTGGCATTCCACCATCAAGGGCAACCAGATCGCGCCCGTACGATCATCCTCCGCACTGGTCCTGTCGTCGACCAACATCAACCGCGAGCGCATCTACGCGCAGCAGCCCCCGATTTCATCCATCGGCTTTTCCAGCCAGGCCTTTGCGCCGCACTTCCCTCACACGGTGCGTACCACCGAGACAAAGACCTGCAGCGACTGCCATGTCTCTGCTGCCAACGACAACAATGCGATCATGGCGCAGTTGCTGCTGCTGGGCACCAATTTCGTGAATTTTGTCGGCCTGCATGCCTGGACCGGACTTGAAGGCGGCATCGAAGCGGTGCGGGTCACCGAATGGGATGAACCCCAGGCCGTCTTCGGATCCTATCTTCAGAAGTATGCCTATCCCGATTATTACAAGGCGCATGTCGAGCGCAATAAGCGCGAACTGGTGAATTGGCGGCGTGGCGCCGTCTTTGGCAAGGGCGACGCCAATGTCGAGGAAATCATCAACGTCAGGCAGTCTGCGGATGGGCCGGTCCGCTGCCTGCAGATGCGCGGCGAGTATCTCTACACTGTAGCGGGCCGGGGCGGCTTCCGGGTGGTCGACGCCGCCAGCATTGCCAACAAGGGAATTTCCCAGAAAGTCATCACCGCGCCCTTCTCGCCTCTGGGCCAGAACATGCGGGTCCGCTCGCGGAATGCGACCTGCATGGTGCTGCCCACCAACCAGTCCATCGCGCCATTGCGCAATACGCAGGCGATGCGGGAGATGAATGAGGAACAGCCATTCCATCCAATCTACAATTACGCGGTGATCACGGATGCGGAGGAGGGGTTGATCCTTGTGGACATCAACACCCTGGCCGACGGCGAGCCGCGCAACAACAATCTGAAGCGCGCCGTGACCTGGAATCCGGATGGCGTGCTCAATGGTGCGCGGCACATCACACTGGGCGGCGCCTATGCCTATATCGCCACCCCGGACGGACTGGTGGTGGTGGACCTTGCTGATCCCCTAAAGCCGAAGCTGGCGGCAAAGGTTGCGCTGCCCGACATGCGCGCCTCGGCGCTGCAATTCCGCTATCTCTTTGTCACCGATGCGCATGGGTTGGAGGTGGTGGATGTCACCCAGCCGGGCAAGCCCAAGCTGGTGGAAGGCGCCCGCCTGCCTTTGGCGGATGCCAGGCGGGTCTATGTCGCGCGTACCTATGCGTATATCGCCGCAGGCAAGGACGGGCTGGTGATTGCCGACGTGAAAAATCCGGAGAAGCCCAAAAGCTATTGGCATAAGCCGTTCGACAATGCCGACAGCCAGGATGTGATTGTCGGTTCGACAAATGCCTCGCTGTTTGCCTATGTCGCCGACGGGCGCAATGGCCTGAAGGTTTTGCAACTGACCAGCCCGGACAGCCAGCGCAATTTCTATGGCTTCTCGCCCGCACCCAAGCCGGAACTGATCGCCTGGGCCCGCACATCCGCTCCGGTGCTGGCGCTTTCCAAGGGCATGGATCGGGACCGCGCCGTGGACGAAGGCGGCAACCAGATCGCGGTGTTCGGACGGCTGGGCTCGCGTCCCTTTGATCGCAAGCAGATGGAACGCTTCTTCATCGACTGGAAAGGTACGCCCTATAGCGTGACGGATACGGCGGTGAATGGCGATTTCGCGGGGGCGCCAAGGCCCATCAAGCGTGCCGGCGACAAAACGTCAGCTCCGAATGAACGGCACGGTGAAATGGACGGCGGGCGCAAACTCGCCCGCAACGCAGACATGAACACCCAGCGCGCGGCGATCCCAGGAAAATAACGTAAAGCCCGGCGGTTCCTCCGTCAGGATTTCGCGCCCATCCGGCGTGCGCATGTCGACGGGGCGCAGGTCCAGTGTGAGCTGTATGGAGGTGGCGGGCGATACCGAGACCATCCTGCCGGCGAACATGCCGTGATAGGCGCGGTGCATATGGCCGCAGGAGATTGTCAGAATCTGTTTTTGCTCATGGATGACGGCGGCGAGACGCGACAGCCAAGGGGCGCCCTCCGGTTCATCCATCCAGGCGATGCCGCTGGCAATCGGCGGATGATGCAGCGCCAGGATGGTGGGCGTGTCCGGTGCCGCCGCCAGGGTGCGCGCCAGCCAGGCAGCGCGGGCTTCGCAGAAGCCGCCGCCATTGGCGCCTTCTTCCAGTGTGTCGCACATCACGATACGCAAATCGCCGACGGTCACCGCGTACTGGACAAAGCCGTTTTCGTCCACCGGGGTGGCGGGAAAGGCCTTGCGGAACGCCTGCCGCCGATCGTGATTGCCCACCCCGTAATGAAGCGGAATTTCTGCCTCGCGCAGGATCGCCTGCAGTCCGGCATATTCCTGCGCTTCGCCGTGATCGGCCAGATCGCCCGTCAGCAGTATGGCGGAGGGGCGCGGCTTCAGGGCGTGGATGGCTTTCAGCACGGCGCGCAGCCGCACCTCATTGCGCACCTGGTCCACCGGATGGGCAGACGTCGTGATGTGCAGGTCGGTAATCTGCGCGATGGTCAGCAGGCGCTCTCTCCCTCGTGACCGGACGATACAAGGCGGGGCGGGCATGGCAAGAGTGCCATCAGCGGGTCCGGATCAGCGTGTCGCGGGCCAATTCCTTGCGCCGGCCGGTGACCGGTTCGCCGGGGCTGTGAAAGCCGTGGCATCCGGCGCAGGCGGCGCTGGCTGGCGTGGCGGACAGCGCCTTGGTCTTGCCGTGGCAGGCGCTGCAGGTGGCAATGCGCGGCAGCATGAGGTCTTCGGCGTTGGTTGAAGTGTTGGCCTTGTGACAGGTCGCGCAGCTGGGCGCGCCTTTCGAATTCTGGCGATGCTCGGGCACGTTGTGGTTGAAGCTGCCGGCGGGGAGGTAGCGGTTGGTGAGCTTCACGGGCGCAATGTCAAACGACAGCGTGCCGGGCATGGCGGGCGGCACCACGCTGTGGCAGGTGAAGCAGGTGCCGCCGGACGAGAAGGCGGCGCGTACGCTACCGGCAACCCGGTCCGCCGTGGGTACGGCCCGGGAAACGCCCCGCAAACCGGGACGGCGGGAGAACATCTCAGGCGCACCGGAAGCGGGTTGGGCGCCGTAGAAGGTTTTGAGAGCAGCTACCACCTTGTCGGGATGGCCGTGCGGCAGCGTCTGCACCACGCCGTTGTTGCGTGCGAAGGCCAGCGAATGGCAGGCGGCGCAGTCGCGCTCCATCTGGACGGGGACAAAGCCGCCCTGCTCGTCGGTGCGGTGACAGTTCGCGCAAGTCAACTGTGCGCCATAGCGCTGTGCCTTGCCCAGGTCCTGCGCCATGCGTTGGACCCCGCCATCAGCCTTCAGATGCAGGGCATGGGTGAATTTGAGGCCGGATTTTTCCGATCCAGGCAGGGAAACGCGCGCCATGCGTGGCTTGGCGCCGTCGAATCCGGCAACCACCAGGGCGCGAAAATCGGGGTGGCGGCCCCAATCAGGTGCATCCGGAATCATGGTGTCCGGCAGGCGCTGCTTCAGTCCGGTATGGCAGTCGGCGCAGTCGTTGCGCGTGATCTGGTCTGGTGTGACCGGC
The DNA here is from genome assembly GCA_041192105.1 of Pseudomonadota bacterium. Taxonomy (GTDB): domain Bacteria; phylum Pseudomonadota; class Alphaproteobacteria; order Micropepsales; family Micropepsaceae; genus Rhizomicrobium. The sequence continues at coordinate 15,204 of JBEENS010000021.1, forward strand.
TGTTTTTCCACGCTGGGCTTGCCGTTGCCGACATGCTCGGTGTGACAACTGGCGCAACCATTGCTGGGATGCGAGAAGGCGGTGGCGATCCACGTGTTGATCCGGCGCGCGAGATTGGGATCGGGCGGCATCGCCCGTTCCAGCCGGTCGCGTGGCGCATGATCCGGCGCCGGGTCGGGGGCGAAGAGGCTGCCCAGCTTTTTGGTAGCCAATGACAGGCTGGCGGTTTCGACTCTGTTCAAGCCTGCCTGGTGGCAGGAAAGGCAGGCGGTGTCGCGCACCGGTACAAAGGCCTGCTGGTGGCAGGCGGCGCAGTTGTTCTCCAGGAAATGATGGCCGGGCGATAGCGGGCCGCTGGACCATTGTCCGACGGCGACGGTCGCAACCGTGCGCTGCTGGTTGCGGGCCAGGAGGTATTCGCCGATCGGCAGCGCCAGGCAAAGGGCCAAGATCACCAGCGATATGATCCAGGCGGTGCGCCGCTCGCTGAACAATGCGCCTTTCAGCGAGAAGGCGGCCTTCTGGTCACTGGCCGCCGCTTGGCTGGCGGGATTGTCCTGTTCCGTCAGCACGACAAGGACGTCGCCGTCCTTCTCGCCCTTTTCGAGTGTCAGGACATGATGGCCGAAATTCAGCCGCGGCGATTGCTCCAGGTTCAATTCCGCCCCGGAGACGAATATGTCATTGGCCTCGAAGTGTTCCGTGCCCAGCGCTTCGACCAGCACGCGTCCGGGCAGGCCGGGGCGCAGCACCGCATGACGCAGGCTGACGGCCAGGTCGGTCAGCTGGATGTCGCAGTCGCTGCCCCGGCCGATAACGGGCTCGGTTGCCGCCAGCGGCCGGGTGCGCACGAAGTCGGGCGCTCCAGTGCGGCGTGAAATCTGGCGCAGGATAAAGTTCAAGCCGACCTCACCAGAAGAAAAAGACGCTGACGATATGCGCCGCAAGCGCGGCGATCAGCGCCAAGGTCGTAGGGATATGCACATAAAGCCAAACTTCCAACAGGCTGCGAAGCTGGATGTGACGGCGCGCCTTGGCGAGTGTCGTGCGCTTCTCCGCCAGCAGGCCCAATATGTGGTCCACTGCTTGTGCTTGCGCACCCTTGGGCATGGACATGCGGGCAACGGACAATTGGGTGGTGGCTTCAAGTGTGGCGCAGTTGCTGTGATTGCCGGACAGGCGCCGCCAGAAACTGCCGCCGATGCGGGTGCGATGCACCGAACGCCTTACCAGCACGGCCTGTGTATGCTCCAGCGGGCGGGCGATCTCCAGCAACCGTCCATCCAGCGTGCGGATGATTTCGAGCATCTGCTTCTGGGTGGTCTCGCCGCGATTGTCGCTTAGCTTCTGCGGCAGGCGAACATAGGTGATGATGCCGAATATCCCCGACAGGATCACCAGCATCATCAGGGCATAGGCCAGGGTATGGATGTTCCATCCGAACTGGAATCCGCTGTGCAGCGAGACGATCACGACAAGCGACAGGCCGAGATAGACATGCGCCGAGACCCAGGCCTTGAGCGACCATGCGCCATCGGTCATCAGTCGTTTTCGCACGCCCAGTGCCGCCAGCCAGACGATAAGGCCCGCACCCATTGTGCCGGTGGTGTAGCCAAACCAGCCGCTGCCACTGTGGCGCAAGTCGAAGTCCGTGAAGAAGATGCGCGCCAGGAAGCAGGCGATCGCGATCAGGCCGATGACCAGCGCGATCTTCAGCCAGCGGAAATGGGCATAGCGCAGGAAGCTTTCATGGATTGCTATGACCCTCGATCCGCGTCCCTGCTGCTGCCGCGCCACGGTTCAGCGCCCCGCCTTGACCGCCGAAAGGAACTGCTCGGGTGAAACCCGAATCGCCGCGCCCGTGGGACAGGCGCGGACGCAAGCTGGCCCGCCGCTCTTGCCGGCACACATATCGCATTTCACGGCAACCTTGGGCTTGGGCACATTCGGATCGGCATTCTTCTTGCGCCATTCCGCATCCGGCTCGCCCGGTCCTGGGCCTGTTCCAAACAACAGCCATTGCAACAGGCTGGGCTTTGCCGGCGGTACCGAATCCATGCGGATCACCCCGTAGGGACAGAAGCGTTGGCAGTTTCCGCATCCGATGCAAGTGTCGGCGATGAAGACTTCGCCATCGACGCCCCGTCTGATCGCGTTGGGCGGACAGTCCGTCATGCAATAGGGATGCTCGCAATGACGGCAGGATGTCGGCACATGCAGGCGGGCATAGGTCCTTCCCGCCTCGCGGTTCAGGCGTGACAAACCGTCATGGCTGTCGGCGCAGGCCTTTTCGCAATTGTCACAGCCAATGCAGAGCGTTTCATCTATCAGGAGCGCATCGGTGGCTTCGCCGATGCCCTGCTTGACCAGGAAATCCGCCACCTCGCTGTACATGTCGACCGCGCCGCTGAACTTTCTCTTCTTTTCCTCGATAAAGCTGTTAACCTCGCGGCGCACGCGCATGTCGGTTTCCAGCTTTGCCATCAGTATGGGCTTGGCCGACAGCAGCTTGCGGAACAGATCGCCATTTAGCCGGATGACATGGGACCGGACTGTGGCGCGGACGGTGGCGGTGCGCCGCCCGCCATCGATCAGCGCCATCTCGCCAAAATAGGACCCGGCGGGAATATAGGAGAGAAACACTTGCTTGCCGCCGAGCTCCTTTTCGACCGTCATGGAGCCGGAACGCACCACGAAAATATCGTAGCTCTCGTCGCCTTCCTTGATGACGGTCTGGCCTGGCTTGATTTCTTCCACCACCGCGCTGGCCAGCACATCCTGGATGTCGGTGCGCGACAGGCCCGAGCCGAAAATCTGCAACAGCTGCCGTTCGGTCGTGATGCGGTTGACGGTATCCCTGGCGTCCTGCACCGAACCCATCAGCTTGAGCGCCGCGGTGCGGGGAATTTCCACCACCAGGCAGTCCTGCCCGGCGCGGACCGTGGCGCCGCGACGGCGGCCGGAGATCAGGCCAACCTCACCGAAAATAGAACCCTGGGCGATCGGGACCGTTACCGACGAATTCTTGGGATCAATTTCAACCTTCACCGAACCCGCGGCAATGCCGAACAGCGACGATCCGATGGCATTGCGCTGGAAGATCACGTCATTTTCCCGATACGCCCGGACATCGCAGTCGAGAAGGAATTCGCGCATCTGCAAGGGTGACAGGCCGCGCAGGATTTCCACGCCCTTGTTGAGAAAGCCGATCCATTCGCTGACGCTTTTGCGGACGGGGAGGCCCGCCAGCTTGGCTTCCAGCAACGGTTCATCCGCCGGCTTGAGGTCGACATTGCCGGCGATGAATTCGGCGACGTCATATCCCTGGTTCATGCAGTGCTTGATCAGCGGGTAGCCCGCCAACGCGCCGATAACATAGATTCCCGGCACGGTGGTTTCGAAAGTGGGGCTGAGCTGGGGAAAGGCATCCCGCTCGGGGCCGGTGAATTTCACCCCGCCCACCATCTTGGGCCTGCCTTTGTCATCCATGGCGCCTGACGGATCGGGCACCGCGCCCACCGATTCCACAAAGGCGCGCGGCGGCGACGATCCAATGCGTGCGATGATTCGGTTGCAGGGCTGCCGGGTTTCGCCCTCCGGCGTCTCGATGGTGATCCAGCCCTCTTCGATTTTCGCCGTGGCGGCTTCGGTGATGATGGAGATGCGTCCTGCCTTTTGCGCCTCCATCAGGGCTTCGACATTGGGGCCCTTGGCCTTGGAAAAGTCCTTGGAATTGTTAATCAGGGTAACGACGTTGCCCTGTGCCGGATCGGCGGCAAGGCCGCGCGCATTCTCGATCCCGGCATCGCCGCCGCCGATCACGAAAATATGCTCGTCAATATACTCCCCCGGATCGTCAAGCTGATATTGAACATGCGGCAGGCGGGCGCCGTCACAGCGCAGCATGTTCGGATTGCCCTGGGTCCCGATGGCCAGAACAACCGTTTTGGCTTTGATCGCTTCACCATTCGTCAGGGTGATGGTGAAGTCGCCCTTGGTGCCGGTGATGGATTTGACGTCCGCCTGGTAGCGGACATTGATGCTGTGCTTGGCCGCTTCGCGGCTCCAGGTTTCCAGAACCGTTTCGCGCTTGCCGGCTGCGAAGCTGCAATCGGAGCGCAGCACCAGCTGGCTGGGCGTGGCCATGATGTGCTTGCCGCGCTGATAGCGGAAAATCGTGTCGGAGAGGTGATCGGTCTTTTCCAGCAACACATGGCGCAGCCCGAGTGCTGCGGCGCGCGCTGCGGCACTCATCCCCGCCGGCCCAGAGCCGAGAATGGCGATCTGAAAAATATCTGCCAATGAGAACCCCGCCCCATTTCCGCCCCTGCGGATATTGGATTTTTTGATTGTTTCACAGCACTGACAGGTGCGCTAGGGTTGCGAGCGGGATGGAATGGGCAAAGACGGGTGATGGGCGCTGAAATCGGGCAATTGGCGTTGGTTCTGGCGTTCGTGCTGGCGATCGTGCAATCCACCGCCCCTTTTTGGGGTGCCGCCCGGAATGATCCGGCGTTGATGGCGCTGGGTCGGGCCGCAGCCTTCCTCCAGTTTCTGTTTGTTGGCGTTGCCTTCGCCTGTCTGGCGGCAGGATTCCTGCAAAATGATTTTTCCATCGCGCTGGTTTCCCGCCACAGCAACCTGGCGCAGCCCGCGATCTACCGTTTCGCTGCCACCTGGGGCAACCATGAAGGCTCGATGCTTCTATGGGTGCTGATCCTGGCAATACAGGGAGCAGCCATCGCCCTGTTCGGCAACCGGCTGCGCGAGAGTCTGCAGGCGCGGGTGCTGGCGGTGCAAGGCGTGATCGGCGCAGCCTTTCTGGGCTTTTCTCTGTTCACCTCCAACCCGTTTCTCCGTCTGTTTCCGGCGCCATTGGACGGCAGCGAACTCAATCCCCTGCTGCAGGACCCCGGATTGGTGATGCACCCCCCACTGCTATATCTGGGGTATGTCGGATTTTCTTCCGCTTTCTCCTTCGCCATGGGCGGGCTGATTGAGGGACGGGTGGACGCAAGCTGGGCGCGCTGGCTGCGGCCCTTTGTGCTGATGTCCTGGATATGTCTTACCGCCGGCATCACGCTCGGCAGCATCTGGGCCTATTACACATTGGGCTGGGGTGGCTGGTGGTTCTGGGATCCGGTGGAAAATGCATCGCTGATGCCATGGCTGCTGGGCACGGCGCTGCTCCACTCCAGCCTGGTGCTGGAGCGGCGCGGCGCGCTGATCAGCTGGACCATTCTGCTGGCGATTTTGGCGTTCTCGCTCAGCCTGATCGGTACCTTCCTGGTTCGCTCCGGCGTGCTGACCAGCGTGCATGCCTTCGCGGTCGATCCGCGCCGTGGCATCTATATTCTGGCGATCATCGCCGTCGTTACGGGTGGCGCGCTGGGGCTTTTCGCTTGGCGGGCGCCGGCCATGCGCACCGGCGCCATGTTTGCGCCGCTGTCGCGTGAGGGCGGCATCACGATCAATAACCTTTTTCTGCTGGCGGCGACCGCCACCGTGTTTCTGGGTACTTTTTATCCGGTGTTTGTCGACATCGCGGGCGGTCGCTCGATCTCGGTGGGTCGTCCCTATTATGAACTCACTTTCGTTCCGCTCATGATCCCCCTTCTGCTGCTCGTCAGCTTCGGCCCGATGCTCGACTGGAAGCGCAACGCGGCGCGCGAAGTTCTTTTCCGTTTGCGTTGGCCAATCCTGCTTTTTCTGCTGGCACTGCTCCTGGGTACGCTGGCCCTGGGCTGGGGCCAGATGATTACGGTTTGCGGTCTCGCCCTGGGCCTGCTGCTGATCGCGGGCGCCATCGCGGTGCCTGCGCGCTACTGGAAAACCGGCGCCGGTTTGGGACACGACCTTCGTCGTTTTCTGCGCGCCATGCCGCTGGCAATCTGGGGTCTGACTTTGGCTCATGCCGGTCTGGGCGTCACCGCGATCGGCGTTACCGGCGTCACCGCATGGCAGAGCGACAAGATTCTCGAAATGTCGATCGGCCAGACGGTGGAGCTTGCCGCCGCCCGGATCACCCTCAATTCCATTGCACCCGCCAATGGCCCCAATTACCGGGCCAGTCAGGCGCGCTTTACTGTCGTGTCGCATGCAGGATCGCGCATCCTGGCATCGGAACGCCGGCTGTATCCGGCAAGCGGCACCGACACTACCCAGGCCGGCATCGGCACCGGATTTCTCGGTAATGTCTATATTGCGATCGGCGAGCGATCCGCCGACGGCAAGCTGGTGGTGCGGATGTGGGACCACCCTCTGGTGAACTGGATCTGGTTCGGTGGATTTTTGATGGTGCTGGGCGGCGCGGCGTCCCTCAGTGACCGGCGCTTCCGGGTCGGTAGCCCTGCCATGGCGCGCGATATGCTGGCGGCGGCGGCATGAGGCATCTGGCATGGATTTTCACGCTGCTATTGCTGATTTTTCCGGCCGGCGCGGTACTGCCCGGCGAGCAGCTGGCGGATGGGAAACTGGAAGCCCGCGCCCGTATCCTCAGCGCGCAGTTGCGCTGCCTGGTCTGCCGGAACCAGACAATTGACGATTCCGACTCAGGGTTGGCGCATGATCTGCGCGTTCTGCTGCGCGAGCGGTTGCAGGCAGGTGACAGTGATGAACAGGCCCTAGCCTATATCCACAACCGCTACGGCGACTATGTATTGCTGAAGCCGCCCTTCAAATCCTCGACTTTGCTGCTGTGGTTGGGACCCTTGCTGGTGCTGGCGGTCGGCGGGATCGGCGTGGGTATCTATTGGCGGCGGCGCAATGGACCGCCCGTAACCCTGACGGCGGACGAAGTGGCGCGGCTGGACAGACTGATGAAGGAAGACGCGGCATGATGCTCTGGATTGTCCTGACGGCCATGATCGCACTGGCGGCGGCAGGGCTGACCATTCCGCTGGTGCGCCGCTATGAGGCGCGTCCTATGCGCGGCACTGCGATAGAAATCCTGAAGACGCAGCTTAAAGATGTGGATGCGCAATTGGGCGCCGGGCAGATTGGCGAGAGCGAGGCGGAGGGGCTGCGCGCCGAAATCAAGCGCCGCATACTGTCCGAGGCACCGGCAGCAAAGCCAGTATCGCGGCCCCTTCCGGCAGGTGCGCTGCCATGGGTGGCGCTGGGGCTGGTTGGAATTGTCGCCCTGTCCGCCGCCGCCCTGTACGCCACCATGGGACGTCCGGAGTTCACCAGCAAAGCGGCGCCTGCCGGCGACCGGGCTGCCACTCCATCGCAGCATCCGGACGGCGATGTCGATCGCATGGTGGCGGGATTGGAAAGCCGGCTGCAGCAATCGCCCAACGATCGCCAGGGCTGGCAGATGCTGGGCTGGTCTTATATGCGCCTCGATCGTCCGGCCGACGCAGCCAAGGCCTATGGCCGCGCGGCGTCACTCGATCCGGGCAATGGCGAATATCTCTCTGCGCAAGGCGAGGCGATGGTGCAGGCCGAGGGCAGGGTTTCGGCCGAGGCGGTGGCGGTTTTTCGCCGCGTCCGGGCGATTGACCCCGCCGATCCGCGCGCGCGTTACTTTCTCGCCATCTTCCGGGACCAGCAGGGGGATCGTGCGGGGGCGATGGCTGACCTGATCGCCCTTATAAAGAGTGCCCCGCCGGACGCGCCCTGGGTTGCCCAGGTCCGCGGTTATGCAGAGAAAAAGGCGCGCGAACAGGGAATCGACCTTTCCCGGCAACTGCCGCCGCCCGCCGCCAATGCCCCAGGTCCCACCGCCGCGCAGATCGCCGCCGCAGGACAAATGTCGGATGCCGACCGCCAGTCGATGATCCGTTCCATGGTTGAACGGCTGGACGGCCAATTGAAGGCGAATCCGCGCGACGTCAGCGGCTGGGTGCGGCTGATGCGGGCGCGTATGGTGCTTGGCGAAAAAGACGCTGCCGCTGCTGCCTATCGCGATGCGCGCAAGGCGTTCGCGGGCGCGGCCGCCGATCAGGCGGCGTTGCAGCAGGCGGCTGTATCGCTTGGGGTTCCGGGCGCCTAGTCGTTGGCGGCCTGGGGCGCGGCGCTTTCCATCGGTAGGAATCGTATCTCTCCCACCCGGCGTTTTCCGTTGGGGCGATCGAGCTGCACGATCACATCGATCACCCGGCGCACATAGGTCTGGATTTTCGCCCAGTCCAGATCCAGCCCGGCTGTCATGGCCAGAAGTGCGATCTGGTCGATCGTCCCTTCCGGGCTGTCGGCATGCACGGTGGTGATGGAGCCGGGATGGCCGCTATTGACCGCGCGCAGGAAGGCAAAGGCTTCCTTGCCGCGCAATTCGCCCAGCAGAATGCGGTCAGGTCGCATCCGCAAAGATGCGCGCAGCAGATCGTCGGCATCGACCCTAGCCTCGCCCTGTTCGCCGCGCACGGCAATCAGGCCCACCGCATTGGGATGGCTGAGGCGGATTTCCGGCGCATCCTCGATCACAATCAATCTTTCATTGGTGTCGATTTCCTGCACCAAGGCGTTGAGCAGGGTGGTCTTGCCGGTCGAGGTGCCGCCGCTGATGACAATGGTCTTCTTGGCGCGTGCCGCTTCCTTGAGGAAGCCGGCCTTGTTGCCGCTTTTCAGCATCGCCGCCAGTTCGTCGTCGCGTGCGACACGGCGCTGTGACGGCGCATCGCCGAACAATCCTGTCGCGGCCAGATCGTCTAGCGACAGGTCGGAAACCACATGCTTGCGGATGGCCAGAACCGTTCCCTCGCGGGTGGCGGGCGGCGCAATGATCTGCACCCGCCCGCCATCAGGCAGGCTTGCCGACAGCAGGGGCGTTTCGCGATTGACGCCCTGGTGGCTGGCGGCGGCGATCTGGCGGGCAAGGCGACTGAGCACGAGTTCGGTGACCTGCGGCGCGGCAATGCGGGTCAGCATGCCGCTGGTGGTCTCGATCCAGACCTCGCCGGGGCGGTTGATCAACAGGTCGGTGACGTCATCGCGCGTTAGCCATGGTGCCAGCGCCGACAGATAGGTGTCGAGATAAATCCCGGCCGTCACGGCTTCACCGATGCGACATTGGAGAAATCCAGATCACGGGTGATGAAAACCTGCAGCGGCGTGCCCTGCGGCACTGTGATGGTGACGGGTATGTCGATCTGCTTCTGCAATGCGATGCTGGCCACCTGGCTGGCCTGCTGCGACGAGCCGATGATGATGGCGGTGTTGGCGCTACGTTCGCTGAGCGCATTGAGGCCCGCGCCCATCACCGACAGAAGGATGGCGCTGCCGAAGCGTTCAAAGAAATGCGTGTTGGTTTCGCCTTCGAGGCCGCCGCGCCCCAGCTGGTCGGTGCCGGGCGAGGCAATATCAATGGAGACGCCATCCGGCGTCAGGATGCGCGACCACACCACAAAGGCGCGGGTCTGGCTCAGCGCCACGCCGCTGCGATACTGGCCCACCAGTTTGGAGCCGCGCGGAATCAGCACGGTACTGCCGTCGAAGCCGCGTACATCGCGGCTGACCACGGCGCGGGTGAAGCCCGGCAGATCGGAATTGATGGCGGTCTCCAGGATCGCCGGTATCACGGTGCCCTGCGGCGCGGTGCGCGCCTTGTCGCGAATCTGCGAGGCGTGCGCGACATCGACATTGGAGCCGCTCACCCGCGCCGAAAAACGCTCATCCGCCGAAAGCCGTTCATCGGCCGTGGCGCCGGCTGGAGCACCGGGCGCCAGCGGCGCTGCGGTGGCGGTGGTACCTGGCGCCTGGCTGAAATCCACCACCATGGCGGGCGCGTGCGCGGTGGGCGCGGCCTGAGCCAATTGAACCGGTTGCGGCGGGGGAAGGTCGGCGCGGATCACGATCGGCTCCGGCGGCGGAGCGACAATGGGTGCGGGCGCCGGTGCCGCGGCGGGCGGCGGCGGGACAGGTTGTTGCTGCTCCTGGCGCGCGCCGCTCATCGAGAAGAACACCACAGCGCCCAGGACACAGGCGCCCGCCGTCGCTAGCAGCATGCTCCAGGACGATCCGGGGCGCACCAGGCCGGGATGGGGCCGGGCATGATCGAACACCGGACTGCGGGCGAGTTCAGGAGGGATATGGCTCATAGGCAGATCCAGCAGCGTTTGACGCGTCGCCTCGGGCTTTGCGGCCCGGGACGCACATCGCGAAAGCCGTCATTGTAAATGCGGGTCATGTCATTGCCCTGGCGCAGCACAAAGCCCCGCGCCACCACATCGGCCACGACATAGCCATCGCGGGTATAGGAATTCACCACCACCTCGCTGCGGTCGGCATCCATCGCAGTGATGGCGGGATAGGCGCCGCCTTCCGGAAACTGGAAATAGGTGGCGCGGCCATCGTCGAAAATCTTCGCCGGCACGATCTTGGCGGACCCGTCATAGGAATAGGCGGAGTTCGCGATTCTTGGCATTGGCGGCGGCAGGGGCGCCGCCGATTTCGGCGCCACGGTGGCCAGCGCCACGGCCGGATACTGGAAGCGCAGGGTGTAGATGATGCTGCGGTCATTGGCGGCGGTGCGCGGCCGCACGCTGAGATCGAAGGCATAGTGGCGCAGGTTGGTCACCACCGTCATGTTGGTGGGCGGCGTTTCGCTCATCGGCTTGACGAAAAGCAGGTTGGCGGCGCGGTTGGGCGTGACCTGCCAGCCGGTGGCGTCGCCGACCGCGACATTCTCGATATGCTCGTCGGCCGCGAACTCGACAAAAGTCTGATAGCCGAGGGTGGCGCGCAGCTGCACCACTTCGGCGGGATCATAGTCCACCACATAGATGCGCGGATCTCCGGAGCCGGGACGCGGCTCCAGCGCGCCGTGCGAGGGCGAGGCCGCGAACAGCAGCGCCGAAGACAAAAGGATGGCGATCTGTTTTCTCATCGTCCGTCATGCCGGGTTGCGCCGCGCGTGACCGCGGGCCGGCGATAGAGATCGCCCAGGGGGGCGGATGCGGCGGTGGCGCCGCCGCCCGAGGAATCGCGGCGGGCCATATGCGTGGCTGCCGCCGTGGCGCCGGCCCGGTCCATCCAGGCCCCAGGCGTGGCGGGCCGCGCCAGCTGTTCGGCCAGCCGCGCCGGGCGGGAGATCATATCCAGCGGCGAAGGCTGAGACTGTGTTTCCATGATGGCGGCGGGTGCGTCCGGGCGTTGCGCGCCAATGCGAAAGCCGCGGGCGATGGCAATGCCGGCCAGAAGCGCGCCGAACTGGCTGGCCGCGAAGATCAGCACGATGATGGCGGTGGTGATGCCGGTCCTCGCGTCGGGAATGCCGCCGGGCGACAGGGCTTCCAGCCAGGGCCGCACCGCATGCAGCATCAGGACCGTCAGGGTCCAGGTGCTGAGCAGGCCGAAGGCGGCGGCGGCCAGCGCCCGCACCCAGCCGGCGAAAAAGCCTCGCGTTTCGAAAAACAAGAACAGGGTGATGAACAGCGGCCCCGTCGCGGTCAAAAGGCCGATGGCGATGGTGATGGCGGAGATCAGCCCGGCGCTGGCGACAAACATCGCCTTGGCTGCGAGCGCCAGCGCCTGCGACGCGCTGGCGAACTTGGCCTGCTGTTCCGGCGCGATACTTTTGGGCGGCGCGGCGAAGAAGGCGGCGGCTTCGGTCAACTGGTCATAGGCGCTTTGCAATCCGGCGACCGGGCTGGCAGCGAAACCATCCGTCGCGCGCAGGGGCGCGGAAATCACGCCCGCGATCTCCACCGGCGCGCGCTGGGCCATGTCAAACACCAGGGTCTGGAACAGGCTCCAGCTTGTCACCAACGCGAGCACAGCGCCGATCTTGAGGGCGATTCCCGGACTTTGCGACAGGCGCGCGCCACCGGTTGCGAACAGCAGCCGGTAGCCGATCACCGCGACATAGATGGTCAGGAACAAGGTCAGTGCGGCCTGGAAGGGCGAGCCCGAGGCAGTCAGGGATTCATAGCCCAGCCGCGCAAAGTGGCTGGTGTTGCAATCCACTGCGGTGAGGACATCTCGCACCAAACCCAGGTCGGTGACGGCGGCGCAGCTTCTCATGCCGCGCTCCGGCCCTTCATGAAGGTTTCCAACCACAGCTTCGGCTCATCGCCCAGCCGCTCGCGCAAGGCATCGAGCTGGCGCACGCTGGTCTCGGTGCCTGCCAGCACTTTCAGCTCGCCGGTCAGCCCGGTCAGGTCCAGCCGCGCCACCACGCTGTGATCGGCCTGCTTGACCAGGAAGCAGCGCGACGTGTCGGGCAGGCTTCTTACCAGCTCGAACTCATGCTCCGACAGGCCGAAACCGTCGATATAGTCGGCAGGCTTGGCCTTGGGGTTGGGGAAGAAAATCTGGGTCGCCGACTGTTCGATAATGGCGGGGCCGACGCGGCTTTGCAGTGCGTCGTCAGCATTCTGGGTGCAGAAGCCCACCAGCCCGTTGCGCTTGCGGATGGTTTTTTCCCAGTCCTTGATCTTCTTGACGAAGATATCGTCATCCAGCGCCTTCCAGCCTTCGTCCACCACGATGATGGCGGGCGTGCCGTCCAGCCGCTGCTCGATGCGATGAAACAGATACATCATGGTGGGTGTGCGGGTGACGGGCGAGGCCAGCAGCCGGGTCATGTCAAAACCGAGAATGCGCGCGCTTTCGTCCAGCCCGTCATTTTCGTTGTCGAAAAGCCAGGCATGTTCGCCGTTTTCGCACCAGGCCCCCAGCCGCGCCGACAGGTCGCCGGCGCTGGGGCGGCGTCCGCCGCGGAACAGCTCGCGCAGATAACGCAGGCGGCGGTGGTTTGGGCTCTGGGCATAATTGGCATCAATGGCATCGGCGATGCTGGCATGGTCTTCGGACGTCAACGGCGTGCCATAGGCTGACAATAGCCGCGCGATCCATTCGCTGAGGAAGGCGCGGTTCTCGCCCGTGTCAGGCAAGGCGAGCGGGTTGAAACCCGTCGGCGTGCCCGGCGAGATCACGTCATAGCGTCCGCCGATGGCGCGCAGGAATCCTTCCGCGCCGCGATCCTTGTCGAAATAGGCGATGCGCGGCTGCAGCCGCTCGGCCTGCGCCAGCAGGAACGCCAGCAGCGCCGTCTTGCCCGAGCCGCTGGGGCCGATGATGGTGAAGTTGCCCAGGTCACCGCTGTGGAAGTTGAAGTGATAGGGGCCGAAGGCGGTGGTTTCCAGCACGGTGATCGGTCCGCCCCAATGGGTGTCATTGGCCTGGCCGGTGGGATGATTGTGGAAGCTGGCCAGGCTGGCGAAGTTGGCGGTGGAGATCAGCGCCTTGCGCGCGATCAAGCCGAAATTGCCGGGGAACTGCGCCCAGAAAGACGGCTCCAGATTGGCGTCCTCGCGCACCGCGATGGCGCCGGTTTCCGCCAGCGCCGACTGCACATCGGCCACGGCATGATCCAGCCCTTCCAGCGTGTCGGTCTTGGCCAGGATGGAGAGATGATGCTCGCCATAGGCGGTGCGTCCCGCTGCCACATCGTCCTTGGCGGCGGCCAGTTCGCCGCGCAGGCTGATGGCGTCATGATCGGCGGCGCGCAGCCGGCGCAGCGCCTGGCCCATGCGCGTCAGGGCGCCCTGCTGTTCGACAAAGGCAAAGCTTTCGGTCAGCACCATCTCATAGGGCAGGCGCAGTACCCCGTCCAGCATCCCCGGCACCGAGCGCAGGGGGTAATCTTTCAGCGCGATCATCGCGCCATAGGCGGCGGGTTCCGCGCCCGCGGCGCCGAACTCCATCGCTTCATAACCGAAGCTGAGCCGCCGGGTCGCCAGGGCTTCACCCAGGTCGCCGGATGGCGCCAGCACCCGCCGCGGTGCGCCATTGGTCAGCAGGGACAGAAATTCTGCCGGTTCGGAGCAAAGTCCGGTGCGGCTCTTGTAGAGCGACAGGGTGCGCGGGCCATACGGCGCCAGGGTCGCAAGAAAGGTTTCACGGGTGGCGTGCAGCTGGCGCAGTTCGCGCGCCATCAGAGCGGGGTCTTCGCCGGGCTTTTTCAGCAGTCTTTCGACAAATCCGGCGCCGCCCTGCAACGGGCGGCGCACTAGGGTCAGGAAAATCTCGTTCACAAAAAGCTGGCGGCGCGCCAGCCGGGCCTTCCAGGCGCCGTCCAGCCGGCGGCAGAAGTCATTGTCGGGCGCAGAATCGGCTTCGGTGCTGACCCGGCGGCGCACCACATGATGATAGATCGCCAGCCGTGAACTGGCGACGCCGCGCAGCAGGGTTTCGCGTACCGCCTTGCGGTAACTCAGCTCGTCGTCCGAAGCGGTCTCGAACGGAAAGCCGCGCAGATGGATGGTCTGCACCAGCAAACCATCGCGGGTCCGGATCGTGACTTCGTCCAGATGTCCGGCATAGGGCAGCCGGCCGCCGATCGCCGCCTCGCGGGGCGCCAGCATCCTGGCCGCGCGGTTGGTGAAGAAGTTTTTCATGGCCGGTAGGAGTTCATGCGCCAGTACCAGTGATTGCGGACGCGGGGACAGTGACGCAGCTTGACGCCCCAGATGTCGAAGAAGCGCGAATCGCGCAGGCAACCGAGATAACCAGCCATGTGCAGCACGCCTGCTATGGCGAAGGACCAGAAGGACCGGGTCAGCAGGAAAACCTCAAGCGTGACGATCAGGTTGAAGATGGCATAGCCGTAGGTGACGCCGCCCAGCATTTGGGGGCGGGTCAGGGCGCTGAATACCGGATCGGAAACCAGCCTGGCCATTGTATCAGTGCAATCCCCCGGCAATCGAGCGGATGCCCGATACGATGGCGACCGCGCCGAAGATGATGAAGCACCCGATCACCACGGTCAGGCCGCGCCGCCATTCGATGCGCCCTGTCAGCATCATGAAGCCGACGACCGCCACGGCAATGACGGCTGCCGCCGTCGCTAGGTTGCCCAGCAAAGTGCCTTCGACCCATTGCAGGGCGGCGACCAATGGCGAGGAGCCGGCGGGATCCTGCGCCATGACCTGCGCGTGCGCTGCGGAGGTGACGGCAAGTAATGCGGGAATTGTTCTCGCGAGGATTTTTTTCATGGATGAATCTCTCTGGCTGCGTCCGCAGCAAGGTGATCGAGAATGGATGCAACATAGTTTTGTGTTTCGGGATAGGGCGGCACGCCGCGATGGCGTGTCACAGCTTCCGGCCCGGCATTGTAGGCGGCAAGAGTTTTGATGATGTCGCCGTCAAACCGCTCCAGCATGCGCGCCAGATAAGTCGTGCCGCCTTCAATATTCTGTTCCATGTCGCTGGCTTGAACCCGAAGGGTCTGTGCGGTGTCGGGCATCAATTGCATCACCCCGCGCGCGCCTTTGGGCGATACGGCGCTCTGGTTCATGCGCGATTCCTGCCACGCCACCGCTTCGACCAGCCTGGGGCTCAATTGGTGGCGATTGGCGGCAATGGCGATGGCGTTTCGCACCGGCAGTGCCGCAATCGCGGGTGCCGTTTTGACGGACAGGGGGCGGATACCCTCCGGCGCGGCGATCACCGGCCCGGCATAGGTTGCGACCGTGCCGTCGGGGCGAATATCCATCACTTGGGCCTGGGCCGTGAAGACTGGCACCCCCAAACAGAGGGCGAGAACCAGATGCTTTTTAAAGCACTGATTTAATTGGAAAATATTGAATTTCACCCGCCCGGTCCCCGAAACTGGAAAAAGGATAATCCAGCCGGTGCGAAGTTGCGAATCAGCTAGGAGAGATAAAAACGGGGGAAAATTCACTGCGTTTGGTGACTCGCCGGGCTTGGACATACGTAGAAGATTGCTTGCATTGGCCGCATATCCTTTACTGCTGGCTGCAAGCGGGTTGGGGTCCGGCATGTCTATAAATGGGCGGTAACCCCGGCCTGGCACTGGTGGGGAGTTGGGTTTGCGTTCTAGAAATCTGCATCGTCATCATTTGTGTTTGCGGATTCGCAGATGCGCGCTTGAATCCGCGAGTATTTTGCCTTTTTTGATGATTGGAATTCTGGGGGCCGAGGCGCAACCGGTCGGCGGCTCCGTGGTCTCGGGTCAGGCCCAGATCTCGGCTTCCGGCGCCACCACCTTCATCGATCAGGCCACCTCCAAAGCGATTATCAACTGGCAGAATTTTTCGGTCGGCCAAGGCGCCGCCGTCCAGTTCAACCAGCCCAGTTCGTCCGCCATCACGCTCAACCGCGTCACCGGCAGCACGTTGTCCACGATCGACGGCGCCATGCGCGCCAATGGCCAGGTCTGGCTGCTCAATCCCAATGGCGTGCTATTCGGCAATGGCGCGAGCATCAATGTCGGCGGCCTGCTGGCCACCAGCGCTGATATCGCCGACGGCGATTTCCAGCAGGGACGCTACAGTTTTTCCGGTGGACGCGGCGCCGTGGTCAATCGCGGCACGATCAAGGCCGCGCCCGGCGGCTCGGTTGTGCTGTCGGCCCCCAATGTCGCCAATCATGGTTTGATTGAAGCGAGTGCCGGCAAGGTTGTGCTAGGTGGCACGGAAGCCTTTGCCGTAGATTTCGACGGCGACCGTCTTCTAACGTATGCGGTGGGCGCGTCCGGAAAAGGCGAAGTCCTCAATGCCGGTACAATCCGCGCTGCGGGCGGCAAGGTGCTGATGACCGCGCGCGCCGCCGCCGATGTGGCCGGCGGCGTTATCAACAACACGGGAATGGTGGAAGCCGTTTCGGTACGCGAGCAAAATGGCGAAATCATCCTGGATGCGGAAGACGGCTTTGCCGGCAACAGCGGCACGCTGGAAGCCTCCGGCAAAAATGCCGGTGAGGCGGGCGGCTCCATCCAGATTTTGGGAAAGACGGTCGGGGTCGCCGACAATGCGGTGATCAATGTGTCCGGCGATGCAGGCGGCGGCGAAGTGCTGGTCGGTGGAAATTATCAGGGGCGCGGCCCGCAGCGCCGTGCCATGACCGCCACGGTCGGCAAGGCCATAGTCAAGGCCGACGCCATTTCCAAGGGCAATGGCGGCAAGGTGGTGGTGTGGTCCGATGGCGAAACGATGTTCGGTGGCGCCATCACTGCGCGCGGCGGCGCGCAGGGCGGCAATGGCGGCCTGGTTGAAACCTCCGGCCACACCCTGAATGTGAGTTACGGCGCGTCCGTCAGTACACTGGCGCCGCAAGGTACGGCGGGCAACTGGCTGCTCGACCCCCAAACCATTACCATTCAGGGAGGTAACGGCTCTCCGGCCACCGGCCAGACGTTTGCTGCCACCGGCGGCATCATCACTATAGATCCCGCCAGCATCGATACCGCAATCCAGCTCGGCAATCTCACGCTTCAGGCCAACACAGACATCAAGTTTAATTCGAACCTCACAGTCACCGGCGCGACTGGAAACACGCTGACCCTTCAAGCCGGTCGTTCAATATTGCTGGGCGATCCGACCACCGGCAGGCAGATTACGTATGCCAATGGCAATCTTGTTCTTTCCGCCAATGATCCGGGCGCGGTGCCGTCAGACCGCCTCGCGGGCCTGGCTACGATTGGGAATGGGCCGGGCGGTGGGGTCACGGCTGCGCGGGTTGACCTTATTCTCAATTCGAATGGCCTGGATGGCAGCTCCATCGGCACCGCTGCCTCGCCCTTCACCGTGCTGGGCGGTAGCCCAACCTATGTCAAGACATCCGGGGCCAATGTTTTTCTCACCGCGGGCGCCGGCAACAATGGCGTCTTCAGGCTGGGCAACGCCGCAAATGCAAACGCCATGGATCTGGGCACGGGAAGCGCTGTCTTTACCGTTGGTGGCGTCCAGGCCACCGCACCGGTCTTGCTGAAC
The DNA here is from genome assembly GCA_041192105.1 of Pseudomonadota bacterium. Classification (GTDB taxonomy): domain Bacteria; phylum Pseudomonadota; class Alphaproteobacteria; order Micropepsales; family Micropepsaceae; genus Rhizomicrobium. The sequence goes on from JBEENS010000021.1 coordinate 32,882, forward strand.
AACCTCACCATTTCCCAGCCGGCGGGCATCAACAGCGGCAATCCGGTTCTCCTGAACAATACCGCGAATCTCCTAACCGGCACCCTGAATGTCGACGTGCTGGGCGGCACGGCGACCGGCCTCGACCATATCGTTTTTGTGAACTCGCAAGCACTGACCCTCGGCACCATCACGGCCACGCCGAATACTGGTGCCGGCAATGTCGATCGTGGCCGCCTGTTTGTAGAAACCCGTAACGGAAACATAACCCTGACAGGCAACATCGATGTGAGCGCAGCCACGCTCAAGTCCGCGGGCAGCATCACGCAGACCGGCGGCAGGCTCTATTCCCACGCGGCCAACACTGTTGCAGGCAATGTCAGCTTGTCCGCCAATGGCGGTTCGATAGCGCTGACGAGCGCCAACAATCTTATCGAGCCGGTCATCGGCGGCACGGGTATCGGCGGAGCAACAGCCCTGAATTCTGTCGGCCAGCTGAAAGTGAACAGCACGGGCGCGACGACGGTTAATCTGGCCACAAATATCGGCCTCTACAAAGCCGATGTCGGCGGCGTGTTGTCGCTCACCACGACGGGTACCTACACGCTGACCAAAGCCGATGGCACCACCGCGACATTTTTCAACGGGATCGATATTTTTGGTCCAGTAACCGTGACGGGTGCCGCCAGCCTGCGTGCCGCGGGCGACATACGGCAACAATTCGCGCTTTCCCGGGATGTCCATATCACCACGGCAGCAGGGCTGACCGCGACCAGCGACAATGGCGTGATCAATCTGGTCGATGCCGGCCATGCGGCCGGAACCGGGGCGACTTGCCCCGGAGGCATCTGCCCGGCCGATATCGGCAATAAAGTCTCTGGAAACGTGCTGCTTACCAGCGCGGGCGCTGCCGATTTCACCAACACCCTCACGACCCGCCTGGGCACATCGGTGATCGGCGGCAAATTGACGGTTCAAACAACATTCGGTGATCTCGAGATTGTTGCCGGTGCGTCCCTGAGGTCAAACGCTATCGGCGGCGATGGCGTGGTGCTCGCGACACCGGCAAATTTCCTGAACAATGCCGGCGCTGCCGCGCTCCAATTGCCCAATGGCGGACGGTTCCTGATCTATTCCGCGTCACCTGCCAGCGGCGTCTTTGGCGGGCTCAACAGCGGCAATACCGCGATCTGGAACACCACTTATCCGACTGCGGTGGCAGCAGGCGGGAATCGTTACATTTTCTCGAGCCAGCCCATCATCACCGTGCAGGCGAACACGCTTGCCAAAACCTATGGCACTGATATTTCCGCCGGCCTGGCGGGCCAATATGTGATTTCGGGACTCCAGCCTGGCATCGCCAACGCCTTTTTGGGCGACACAGCCGCATCGGTCTATAGCGGCGTGCCGTCCGTGACGAGCGTTGGCGCGGCGGCTGGTGCGGGCGTGGGCGGCAGCCCCTATGCGATCAATGTTGTGGCCGGCAGTTTTGTGGCCGGCAACGGCTATGGTCTCAGCCTGCAAAACGGATTGCTGACCATCAATCCGGCGTTGCTCACCTATACAGCTAACAGCAAGGTCCGCCTCTATGGCGCGGCGAATCCGGTGTTCGATGGCGCGGTGAACGGCTTCGTCAATGGCGACATCCAGGCGTCCGCCACCACCGGCGTCCTCGCCTTCACGACACCGGCTATTGCGGGCAGCAATGTTGGAACCTACGCGATCAGCGGCTCGGGGCTCGCAGCCGGCAATTATCTGTTCACCCAGGCCCCTGGCAATGTGACCGCTCTGACCATCAATCCGGCGCCCCTGACACTGGCGCTGACGGGTGTTGTTTCCAAGTCCTTTGACGGAACCACGCTGGCCACTCTTTCCCAGGCCAACTATGCGGCGCTGATGGGCGTGCTGGGCACGGATGATGTCACGCCGAACTATCCGGCCATCGGCGTTTACAACACGGCTGATGTCGGCACCGGCAAGATTGTCACGGTGTCGGGGATCGCATTGATCGGCGCCAGCGCTGCGAACTATGCGATCAGCAATGCCATTTCCGGCGCTGTCGGCACAATAACGGCATCGCCGCCGCTGCTGGCTTTCGCGGCATCAACCCAGAACAGCCGCGTTCCTCCGCCCCCGCCGCCGCAACCGCTGCAGGCGGACAGCATCCTTCTTGCTGCCGGGCAGGCGTTGCCGCTTCGGCCACCACCACCACCTCCCCCGCCCGGCAGTCGCCCTCTCGCCGAGCTTTCCACACCGGGCAACGGCAATGATTCCGAGCCGCCATCTTCTTCGGATGAAGCCGCAGCTTATGTCGTGGCCAGCATGGATGGCGCCGCTCCGTCGGTGAATGGTGGCGGTGCCGGCGGCACTGTCATTCCGGGCTATCTGACCGCTCTGCCGCCGCAACCCGTCAGCACTTTCACCGACCCCACGGCGCTTTCCGCCTGGGGCAATTCCGCACTCTGGCAGTAGCCCGTGGGACAGACTGGGGTGAGGCCAATCGCGCTGAGGATTTCGGTACAACGGGGCTGCTTGCCTGCCGGGCACTGCGCCCTGTTGACCCGTGCGGCGGCCGCTGCTCTTTTTTGTTTCGCACCGGTCGCGGCCTTTGCCCAGAGCGTGACATTGCCTGTCTTGCCAGGCGCCGTGCAGCCTGGCCGCGACCGTCCTGTGCCGCAAGCGCCGGTGCAGCCTGATTTTGATTTCAGCATAGAAGCGCCGTCGCGCTCGCCGGTGACCCGGGCAGTGGACCAGGTCCAGTTTACGCTCAAGGATATTCAGGTGTCCGGCGCGCGCACCTTGCCGCCGCAAAGTCTGCGGCCGCTGTACGAAAAGCTTTTGGGCAAGCAAGTCCGCCTCAGGGACGTACTGGATGTCGCCGACGCCATCGAGCAGACCTATCGCAATTACGGTTACATCCTGGTCAGGGCCTATGTTCCCCCGCAGCGGGTGCGCGATGGCGTCTTCACCATCAATGTCGTCGAAGGCAAGGTCGCCAATGCCAGCGTCGAGGGCGGCACGCGTGCGACCCAGGAAAAGATAAAGGCTTATCTCAAGCCCAGCCTTGATGTCGCGCCGCTGCCGCTCGCCGCCATGGAGCGCAGCCTGCTGCTCTCCAACGACATGCCCGGCATAGGAAATGCCACTGGTGTTCTCAAACCATCCGAGAATATTTCCGGCGCGTCTGACATTGTGGTCGCGGTGGATCAGCCCCGCGTGCAGGGCGGGCTGGGCGTGGACAATCGTGGCTCGCGCTATTCCGGCCTGTGGACATTGAACGGCGACATCCAGTTCAATTCCATCTTCGGTGCCGACCAGCTTGGCGCGATAGTGACGACTTCACCGGACGCCTCCCAGCAGATCGCGGGACAGCTGCGTTATCGCAGCGCCATTGGAAATAGTGGCCTGGTCGGCAGCCTGATGGGCGCGGTCACCCATGGCCAACCGGGTTCAACCCTGTCGGCCTTTGGCGTCATCACCGACAGCTGGGCAGTTGGCCCGCGCCTGGCCTGGCCGGTGATCCGCACGCGCGCGAAAACCTTGCAGCTGGAAGCAGGCTTCACGGCCCAGCAGGCGGACATCGACATCCTGGGCAGCAGACTCAGCCATGACGAATGGCGGGTGTTCGATCTCAGCGCCACCTATCTTTTCAGCAACTGGCTGGGGGGCGCCTGGCTGGCGACCGGCGGCGTGGCGCAAGGTTTGCCGGTACTGGGCGCGACGTCCAATGGCTCGGCGCAACTGTCGCGGCGCGGCGGCTATACCGACTTCACCAAGACTACCGGTCAGCTGCGCTATTCGAGTATTCTGTCGGACGGATTTTCCCTGCAACTGGCGGGGCAGGGGCAATTCTCTTTCGCGCCGCTGATCATTGGCGAATTGATTTCCTTGGGCGGTGTGGGGATTGGACGCGGTTATGATCCGGGCGGGATCGTGGGCGATCACGGCCTGGGCGGATCGGCCGAGCTGCGGTATGACGTTCCGTTCGCCAATTCCTATCTGTTGGCGCTGCAGCCCTATGCATATGTCGATGGCGGCAAGACCTGGTATATCCAGCGCGGCGCGGCGATTGACCCCGCGCTGACCGATCAACATATCACGTCGCTGGGCGGAGGCATCAGGATGCGTCTTCCCTATGATGCGACATTGGGCCTGGAAGTGGCCCACACGCTGAATGCCGTGACCGGCAGCGATGCCGGCAAGCGCGCGACGAAATTCTTCGTCACCGCGGGAAAAAGATTCTGAGGGCCGCCATGCGATATCTCAGACATGCGCTTGTGACGGGTGGCCTGCTGGCGACGATGGGCCTGTTCGCCCATGCGGCGCCGGGGGACCTGGGCACGAACATGGCGGGCGAGGCCTGCCGCCTGGGGCCGGCAAGGGGCGAGGCGGCCGATATTCTTTGCGGCGCGTCGGCGTTAAAAATGGGCGCGGTGCATCGTATCGCAGCCAGCACGTTTCCGCCGGGTGAAGCGGCACGGCGGGGCGCGGTGGGTGCCGCCATCCGCCAGCTTCCCGGCAATGATACCGAAGCAGGCCTTCGCTGCGGCGGCGGCAGAAGCCTTGATGCCGTAACGCTGCTTTTCTCCTGCAATGCGGGCGCGAGCGCCACGCCCCATATCGTCCTGGCTTCGGTCACGCCGCGCGGGCTTTTCCTCGCCAGCGGCCTGCCGGGCACCATAGGGGTGATGGTTGCGGCCATCACGGAACGGTCGGGGACGTCCATGTCCGGCTCTGCAGCGGTCGCGGCGGTGCGCGCTGCTTTTTCCCCGCAGGTCCTGACTGCCGGCGCCGGGGCTTTTTCCGGCTATCAGCAGTTGCTGCAGGCCGGCAGCCGCGCCGCGGCGGGCCGCAATTTCGCTGCCGCGGAAGCCGCCTATCGCGAGGCGCTGGACGTTGAGTCCCGCCTGGTCGGACCCAATTCGGCCGTGATCGGTGCCACTTTGATGGAACTGGCGCTGCAGGTGAGCAACCAGCAGCGTTTCGACGAGGCGGCGGCACTGTTCCGCCGCGCCACGCCGATCATCGAGAGTGCCCCAAGTCCGGAAATCCGCGCGCGGCTGGCGTCCTATCGCGGGCTGGATGCCGCCAACCAGCGCAACTATGAAGATGCCCTCAAATACGCGCGCGAGGACGTCGCCGCGCGCCTGGCCGCCGTGGAAGCCGTACGATCGGGCGGATTGGACCTGAACGGCAATCCGCCGCGGGTGCCGACCCTGCTGCAAGGGGAGTTGGCCCACGCCCTGCGCATCCAGGCGGAAATGGCGATGCGGACGGGTGACCTGGCGGGTGCGCAGGTCGCCGCCGAGCGCGCTTTGCTTATTATTACGGAACATCCCGACCTGCCTTTGGCCTGGCGGGCGGACATTGTCTTGTTGATGGGCGAGTTCAATGCCCGGCAGGGACGCGTCGTTCCCGCCGAGCGCAATCTCACCGATGCACTGGCGATGAGCCGAAAGCTTTATGGCGAGGGCGGCGGCGCCATCATGGCGCAGTTTGCGCTGGGCCGCTTCTATTCCGATGAACAGGTCTATGGCTCGTCCATCACCGCCTATCGCGAAGCCTTTGCGGCGCTGGCCAAGGACCCGCTGATACGCGGGCAGGTCGTGGCGGACCAGATTGTGCCGTTTATGGCCGCGGCAACGGCGTCGTTGGGCGGGGCCGAGCGCGCGCGCCTGGAACAGGAAATGTTCGCCGCCAGCCAGCTGGCGGACTCTGGCGTCGCCGGTCAGACCATCGCCCGCATGGCGGCGCGGCGTGCGGCGGAAAATCCTGCGCTGGCGGAAAGAATCCGTGTCAGCGATGATGCGGCACGCGCGCGCGACGAGCTCCGCATGCAGCTGGCGGCGGAACGTGCCAAGCCGGATGGCAGCCGCGACGCGGCGCGCGAGCAGCGTCTTTCTACCGACTTGGCCGCTGCGGTTTCCAGGGTTTCCGGGTTGCAGGACAAGCTGAGGGCTGATTTCCCCGCTTATGCCGGTCTGGCCGATCCCGGCATGGCGTCGCTGGAATCGATTCAGCGCGCGCTGCGTCCGCGCGAGGCTTTTGCCAGTTTCGTACTGGGCGTGCGCGGCTCTTATGTTCTGCTGGTGACGCGCGACGGCTTGACCGTAAAGCCGCTGGGGATAAGCCGTACCGAACTGGCGGCGGACATCGCCGATCTGCGCAGCGCCTTTGTTCCCCAGCTCGGCAGGTTGCCGGCCTTCAGCCTGGCCAATGCCGAAGGGCTCTATCGCAGCACGCTGGGTCCGGTGGCGCCGCAGCTGGCGGGGGTGGATCGTCTGGTGGTTGCGGCCAGCGGCGATCTTGCCAGTCTGCCCTTTGCATTGCTGGTGACCAGTACGCCAACCCGCCCGCGCGACTATGCCAATGCCGCCTGGCTAATCCGCACGACGGCGGTGACGCAGATCCCGTCGGCGCGCGCCTTCCTGGCGCTGCGCAATACGCCGTCCGTGCCGCAGCCGCGCCCCTTCCTGGGCATCGGTAATCCGGTTTTCCAGGGCGCGAGCGGCTCGGCGCTGGCGCTCAACGCCCTTGCCTCATCCTGCCAGCAGGGCGGCACCGCCGATCCGGCGCTTTTGCGCGCATTGCAGCCGCTGCCCGATACGGCGGCGGAAATTCAGGCGGTGGGCTTGGGTCTGGGTGCGTCACCCGATGACATGCTTTTGGGCGCTGCGGCAAACGAAAGTGCCCTGCGCGCCAAACCACTGGATCAGTATGCGGTGCTGTATTTTGCTACCCATGGGCTGCTGCCAGGCGAGCTGCATTGTCAGGCGCAGCCGGGGCTGGTCCTGACTCCGCCCGGGACCGCGCAACCCTCCGGCAGCGATGGATTGCTCACCGCCAGCGAAATTGCCGGCCTGCGCCTGAATGCCGACCTGGTGGTGCTGTCGGCCTGCAACACCGCCGCGGGCGGCGGCAAGAGCTTCGGCGGCAGCGCCCTGCAGGGCCTGGCCGACTCTTTCTTTAATGCTGGGGCGCATGCGGTGCTGGCCAGCCATTGGGAAGTTCCCTCTGCCGCGACCCGGGCCTTGATGACCGAGCTTTTCTCACGTCTGGCGCAGGACCCCAATCGCGACGCGGCCGAGGCTTTGCGGCAGGCGCAGCTTTCCCTGATCGTGCGGGAAGGCACGGCGCATCCCTTTGCCTGGGCGGCATTCACATTGATCGGCGACGGCGCGTGAGCCATAGGATGAACGGATGGAGGCATTGATGAACTCAAGGCTTTTTCTGGCTCTGCTTGGCGGCATGATGGCCCAGACCCTGATGACGGGGGCGGCTGCCACCGCTCCGCTGGTGGTGGCGGAAGCGCGCGGCATCGCCCTGAAACCTGGCACGGTGCTGGATTCCACCAGGCCCCTGGTCCTCAAGCAGGGCCAGCATGTGACTTTGATTTCCGAGACCGGCTCGACCCTCAAACTGAGTGGGCCGTACAATCAGCCGCCCGCCTCCGCCGGCACCAGCGGCGTCACCCTGCAGCGGACCTTGGGCGCGCTGGTCACCCAGCGCGAAGCGCGCGCCGGCGAATTCGGCGTCACCCGGGGCACCTTGCTGGCGGATCTGCCGGAACCTTGGGTATTGGACGCCACCCATAGCGGCGCGGGCTGTTTGCTGGAAAACAGCACGCCCACTTTCTGGCGGCCCGACAGCAAGGCTGCCGCTTCGCTTGCGGTGGCGCCGGTGGACCATAGCTGGAAAGCCCAGGCGCGCTGGCCCTCCGGACAGGATCGCCTCACCATCACCACCGAAGTGCCGATGCGTGGCGGCAAAACCTATATCGTGACTTTCAATGGCACGGAGTCGGCGATCACGACGCTTCTGGTGCCTGCCAGTCTCACCAATGACGATATGCGCGCGGCATGGATGGCCAACCGCCGTTGCGAACAGCAAGCCCAGGCCCTTCTAAAGCCGGTTAAGTGAAGCCGTTTTTCTCCGGCCCTGGACGCGGTAGGTTGCGGTCGGCGGCCGCGCTGATTGTGGTGGCGCTGATCTGTTCCTGGATATCGGTCTTTCTGGTCGCCAATTTTTCGATTCTCAACCGACTCGACCAGTTCGTGCAAGACTGGGAAATTGCCTCGGTGTTTGCGCCGCGTGAAGCGCAGGATTCCGAAATTGTCATTGTGGCAGTGGACGAAGCGACCCTTAGCCGATTCTCCTATCGCTCACCGGCGGATCGCGCCTTTCTCAGCACGCTTTTGCGCCAGCTCAGCGTCCATGAACCCAAGGCGATCGCATTGGACTTCCTGCTCGATCAGCCCACCGAGCCGGAAAAGGACGCGATGCTGCACAAAACGCTGCGCGAACTGAAAACGCCGCTGGTTGTTTCCTATATCGCATCGCCCGACACGGTGACGCCCGAGCAAAAGGCATTCGAAGACGCCATGGTGCCAGTGGAACTGCGCGGTCTTGCCGATCTGCCCACCGATCAGTTCGACACCGCGCGAGACGTTTTTCCCGGCGCGACAGTGGATGGCCGTCATATTCCCGGCCTGGCTTATCTTCTGGCGGCAAAGGCCGGAGTCCAGACAGCGCAGGTCCTCAAGCCGATCGTGTGGCACGGCCGCCCGCTTCCGACCAAACTGGATCCGTCGCCCAGGCCTTTCAAGCAGATTTCCGCCACGGTGGCGGGCTTCATGCCCGACAGCTGGTATCGCAACAAGATTGTGCTGATCGGCTCGGACGTCACCCTGGTGGACCGTCACCGCACACCCTATTCGGTCATTTTTTCCGGCAATGAAGGACAGCTGCCTGGCATTGTGATTCAGGCCCACGCGCTTTCACAGCTGCTGCATAACAAGCCGTCACCGGTGGTGGGCTGGTGGCTCAATTTCGCCGTGACCTTGGCGCTGGCGATGCTGGGGGCAAGTCTTGGCGTCGCCAATCTTCCGTTGGTGGCGCGCGCCGCCGCCATCCTTCTTCTCATTCCGCTTTCCTGGGCGGCCGGTGTGGCGCTTTTTCATTATGCCAACACGATTGTGGGCGTGATCGCGCCGTCTTTGGCGTTGATCACCTCTTTTGCAACCCTCGATTCCCTCGGGGGGCGCGAGGCGCGGCGCCAGCGCGCCTTCATACAGGGCGCCTTCTCCCGCTATGTTTCGCCCAAAGTGGTGGAGAAAATGGTGGAAGATCCTTCGCGCATGTCGCTGGAAGGCGAGCGGCGGGAGATGACCTTCATGTTCACCGATATCGCCGACTTTACGACCATGTCCGAGAAAATCGAGTCGCGCGAATTGGCCAAGCTGCTTAACGGCTATCTCGATGGCATGACCAATATCGTGCTGAAGCATGGCGGGATGGTGGACAAGTTCATCGGCGATGCTGTTTTCGCGATCTTCAATGCGCCCATCGATCTGCCCGACCACGCCACCAAGGCGGTTCGCTGCATGCTGGAGCTGGACGACTTTGCACAAAGCTATCGCGCCGCACAGAAGGCCGCCGGGATAGATCTGGGGGTTACCCGCATCGGTGTGCATAGCGGTGTGGCGGTGATAGGAAATTTCGGCAGCCATGCGCGCTTCACCTACACGGCCTCCGGTGACGCGGTGAACACCGCGGCGCGGATTGAAGGCGTAAACAAGTATCTCGGTACCCGTCTGTGCGTCAGCGAAGCAGCGCGGCAGCAATGTGATGGTATCGCTTTCCGCCCGGCCGCCTCGGTAGTTTTGAAAGGCAAAAGCGAGGCGCTCGATCTTTGGGAGCCACTGCAAGACGATGCGAGCAGCGATTTTCTCAGCAGCTATCGCCTGGCTTATGATCGGCTCCAGCAGGGCAATGGGGATGCCGCATCGCTCTTTACGGCGCTCAGGCGTGATTATCCTTCCGATTCACTGGTGCGGATGTATGCGGAGCGGCTCGATAAGGGAATCGGCGGCGTGGAAATGGTCATGTCTGAAAAGTGACGGACGACGATGTCATCGACCATACGGGCGGGCACGGGCAACGCAATCGGCGCGGACCAGTATTTTACGGGACAGGAGGCGGTGCCGGGATTTCTGCTGCTAGCCGATGGCGGCCAGTGGCAGGTTTGAGCGCCGGGCAGCCCGCCTTGCGCGCCGTCACCTCAAACTGGCGCTGTCACAATATCGGGACTGATCGTCATCCCCATTGATTGCGGCGCGACGACTATCCCGTGCGCCCGCCCTGTGGGGGTTGTTTAATCGGGGCCAAGCTCCCGTTTGATGCGGGAACAGCCTTGCTGGTGACCGCCAGAGGGCCTTGCTCGCTGTTCGCAGTGCTGCGGCTATGGCGCGAACAGCCATATAAAGCCTCAAATATACAATGGCTTATGAGGCATAGCCCCCATAAGACCCTTCGCGCGTGTGCGCGTACTGGTCACGAATCCCCCCAAGTTGAATTGATAACCCATTGAAAAACCTATTGTTCTCAATGGCTAACCGCTTGAAAGATCAAGGGCTTACCGAGCTGACTGGTCGGGTAGGGTCTTAGAAGGCGGGCGGTCTACTTGGGTCTACTTTAGCGATCAGGCCAGAGCGCCGAAGTGTGCCAGGGCCACGGCGACTCGCTGCCAGCGAAGGCGTTGGGCAGCTGCGATCCGTGCGCGGCCTTCCGCCGTCTTGGGGCCGGTGGATTTCCCGCCATGCAATCGGCAGCGGCCATTCGCCAACGCCGTCTTGGTGCAGGCAGCGCCGTCCGAGCCGAGGGAAGCGCCGCATTTCTTGGTGAGCCGAGCCATGCTGTCTTTGCGCTGTATTAATAGCGATAATGATCCGTACACGAAATATAAGACCGTGATGGAAAAACGGCAAGGAATTGCCGTGGGTTGTTGGCGGTCATTGTTACGGTTTAGCGGATGAAAGTTCCCGAGCCGCTGGTGAAGGAGCTTGTGGCCGTGATCGATTGGCCCCTGTGAATGTCCGTTGAACCCGCCGTCAAAAGCGGTCATTCAAGCGGCCACGCACGGCACTTCCCGTCGCACACGATGGACACTCCTTTTGGCCCCAAGGCGGGCACCGCGGCCGAGGGCCTGTGAGATCGAAAGGCGCTTGCCGTAAATGACGCCCTGGATAGCCTTGCCCCTGGTGTTCTCTAGGAATTTCTTGCGCTCATATTCTGTCTCGAACATTGCTGTGAGCAGTTCGCGCGCCAGCGGCGTGCAGCCCTTGAGCATGTAGGCCAATTTGCCGTCG